>CAJQLB010000001.1 GCA_905479065.1 uncultured Flavobacteriaceae bacterium
GAACAAGCTATACAAACATTTATGAACCTTGGATTGGATGCTTTAATAATAGGAAATTATTTAGTTACTAAATCAACTATGCACAACAAAACCTAAACTCCATTAAAACGCAGTTTAGCCGAACGTTAGCCAAAATAAACTTCATGAAAAAAATTAAAAGAATTTTAATTCTATTAACTAAAGGAATACTTATTGTGTTAAGCGTGCTCTTAGTAATTGGAATCATATATGAAAATATTGCAAGAAACGGTTCAAAACATTTTCTAGAAGAAAGAACTGGTAACTTTCTTGACGTTGGTGGTCACAAATTATATTTTGAAAAGGAGGGAAAAGGTGATCTGACAGTAATTTTTGAAGCTGGATCTCCTGCTGATCATAGAATATGGGAAAGTATTGTAGCAAATATTTCGAAACATACCACAACACTAACATATGACCGAGCTGGTCTATTATGGAGCGAGCGTGGGTTGTTAGAAAAGAATCCTAAAAACATCAGTACAGATTTAGAAACTCTTTTAAACAATGGTGGTTTTAAAAAGCCATATGTTATTGTGGGTCATTCAGCTGCAGGCATATTCCTTAGACCATTTATTGAAAAAAATCAAGATGATATTTTAGGTGTAGTTTTTATTGATCCCTCACATCCAGAACAAGATATTAGAGTACCCGAAAATTTAAGAAAGTACATGGGGCCGACACTTCCACCTAATTGGCTTTTAAAACTCATGAATGAAACAGGGCTTTTCAGACTTTATATTGGAGATCGAGATCAACTAATTTATAAAAGCATAAAATCTGGAGGATTTTATGATGAACTGGAATTTTTAGATAATGAAATGAAGGAAGAATCATCCAATTTAAATATTCCTAATACACAGTGGGAAATTCCTCTCACCATAATATCAGCAGGTCAGAATGGAAAGAATTTTGCTCCAAATGCTGGGGTGCAGATTCAAAAAGAAGCTCAAGAGTATTGGGATAGTTTACAAATTGAAATTTCCAAATTATCTTCAAAAGGTAAAAGGATTATTGCTGAAAAAAGTGGTCATATGATGTTAAAAAGCGAATCAAAATTGATATCTGATGAAATTCTAAAAATAATTCAACTTAAAGATAATATCAAGAATGATTAATTACTTTGGCTAACACCGTGTATAATTCATTGCTTTGGCAAGTGACTATTTGGAAAATTCCTTCGGAATTTTCTCAGGTTCGTATTTGTTTACTAATTTAGTTGCTTAACCACGCAACTAACCATACACAATTCCGTTACCACAAATCGATTCAAAATCATATAAAAATGAAAGTTACAGCCGAAAAAAATGAAAAAGTCGCTAATATGATATTTGCATCCATTTACCCTCTTTACTGGAATAGATTGGAAAAACATGGTAGAACAAAAGAAGAGTTCCATCAAGTAATAGAATGGTTTACTGGTTTTGACGAAAATAAATTACAATCACTTATCGAAGAGAAAGTAACGTTTAGAATGTTTTTTGAGGAAGCAAAAATCCATTCCAATGCATACATGATTAAAGGAGTTGTTTGTGGTTATCGAATTGAAGAAATAGAAGATGAATTTGAATTGTATAAACAATGCAGACAAATGGAAAAGCTAATTGATGAATTGGCAAAAGGTAGAAAGATCGAAAAGATTTTAAGGCAATAATCCTAATCGAAATAATGGCAAAAACAAAGACAACTTACACAGGAGAAAACGTAACAGATTTCATAAACTCATACGTTGATAACGAACAGAAAAAAGCTGACAGTTTTCGTTTGATCGAATTGATGCAGGAATGGTCTAGTGCTGAACCTAAAATGTGGGGGCCGACAATTATCGGATTCGGCAACTACCATTACAAATATGCTAGCGGACACGAAGGCAATGCACCTGTTCTTGGTTTTTCACCGAGAAGAGCAGCGTTCTCGCTCTACGTTTATTCTGATACGGAAAGAAGTAAATTGTTGTTGGCTGAACTTGGTAAATTTAAAATGGGTAAAGCCTGTATTTATGTGAAAAGACTCTCTGATATCAATATTACAGCTTTACAAGAACTAAGTAGAGAGTCAATTAATTACATTAATGAGCATCACGAATGTTCTTGCAGAAAAAAACAAACTAATTAACGAAAGAAAGAAAAACTGTTGGTAACACTGTATATATCAAATAGGGCGTTCGGTGATTCACAAAAGTTAAGTGCTATTTACAAACACCACCAAATTTTTAATTTGGCTTTTAAGATGAATAAGTTAAAAACAAAATATAAAAATTTGGTTCAGAGCAAATCTGAAAGTGAATTACTTTCTACTGCCCTACTTGCCATATACTAACCGTTATGAACAATAACAAAAAGAAATAGGCGTTAAAAAAAATTAAAGAAACTGTATAATGAAAAAAGCAATTTTACTATTTACTATTTTATTGTTAATTCTAAGCAGTTGTAATAAAGATGATAATAAAAATCCAGAGGAATGTTACTCAAATACTAATGCACAGACTATAGTTCATGACGGTCTCAACAGAGAATATGTATTGTATATACCAAACTCTTATGACGGAACATCTCCTGTTCCACTAATGCTGAATTTTCATGGGTTTGGTGGTAATGCTAGTGATTATATGCAAGAAGCAGATATGCGCTCATTGGCAGAAGCTGACAATTTTATTTTAATCTATCCTCAAGGTAGTTGTTTAGATGGTTTATCTCATTGGAATGCTTGTCCATTAGGACCAGACAATAAAAGTAATGCTGATGATTTTGGATTTATTGAATCCATGATAACTGAAATCTCATCTCAGTATAATGTAAATATGGAGAGAATTTATGCTGCTGGATACTCAAACGGAGGCATGATGGCGTATGGACTTGCGAACTATAAAAGTGATTTAATTGCTGCGGTAGCATCTGTTTCGGGAGTTATGTTAGATTGTACTGGACCTACCAGTCATCCTATGCCGGTAATACATCTTCATGGAACTTCTGATGGCGTTCTCCCCTACAATGGGAGTAGTGACTATAACTCTGCCCAAAGTACGTTGGACCATTGGATTAATTTTAATAATACAGTTTTTACCCCAACCGAAACAAGTGACAATAATATTGAACATTATGTTTATGATCAGGGAGATAGCTCAGTTTCTGTTGAGCATTACAAATATATTGGTGGAGACCATGTTTGGTTTAGCGCAACTTTTCAAGGTCAGAACACATCTGAATTGGTTTGGAATTTTGTGTCACGATATGACATAAATGGATTGAGATAAAGAATAAAAGTGCATAACAATGTATATAAAAAAATAGGCGAAATAGTAGTAAATTCATGGCTATTGGCTCGTATCAAACTAATTGCTTAACCAAAAGTTTCTTGCTTCGTAATCGCCTACTTTTCATATACTAACCGTTAGCAACAATAAAAACTAATGTTCTAAAATAATTTGATGAATTAAACATTAATTATATAAACACAATAAAAGAATAAAATCATGAAACTATCAGAGATTAAATCAGTTTTAGAAAATTTAGAAACCATTAGTTTCGAATTACCAAATGGCGAATTAGTACCTAATCACTTTCATGTTACCGAAGTTGGGCAAATCACTAAAGATTTTATTGACTGTGGTGGAACTGTAAGAAACGAGAAGGTCGTAAATTTCCAACTATGGAATGCAAATGACTATGATCACAGATTACATCCAGAAAAGTTATTAGATATCATTAATCTTTCAGAAAGTATTTTAGGAATTGAGGATTTAGAAATCGAAGTTGAATATCAGGGAGATACTATTCAAAAATTTGGACTTGATTTTTACAGAGACCGTTTTTTTCTGGCTTCAAAACAAACCGATTGTTTGGCAAAAGACAAATGTGAAATTCCAGTCAAAAAACAAAAAGTTAAACTATCTAAATTGAACGAAGAACCGTGTTGTCCATCAAATAGTAACTGTTGCTAACAAGGTGCAAACAGTAACCCTCACCACCCCGTTCAAGCCCTCTCCCACATTTTAACTATTTTAGTAAAACAACACTTTTGCAATAATCGTTGGCAACAAGCAATAAAATCAAAACTTATGAAATACAAATTTCACAGGAAAACAAAATTTGAATTCCAAAATCTAATGATCCTCTCAACCATTTTCACTGTTCTATTATGCATTTCTTGTAAGGAAGAATCCAACTCGTTAAAGAACACAGAAAGTGATTTAATAACGAAAATAAATGCTGTTCAGGAACAAGTGATGGCACAAGGAAATATGACAGAAGTTGAAGAACAAGCTTTATTAAGTTTATGTAGCATTGTGTCGTATGATGACGGTTTAGCAACTTATACTACTGACAATAGTATGATATTAAAAGATGTAGAACTTGCCCCCGTGTATAATGGTTGTGAAGATCTCTCAATAGAAGAAACAAGAGAATGTTTTAATGAAAAAGTATCGGCATTTATTAAGCGAGAGTTTAACTTGAGTGTATCTAAAGATTTAAATCTTTCAGAGCCAAAACAGGTAGAAGCATTTTTTATAATCAACGAAAAAGGAAATTTAACTGGTATGAAAGTGAGGGATTCAGAAGTAACTGTTCAGGCAGAAATCTTAAGATTGCTTAGAAAAACACCTGTGATGAAACCTGCTACCCAAAATGGGGAAAGTGTTTCTGTATTATGTTCAATAGTAATAACATATGGAAATAATATAGAAGTTGATGTTGTTTATATTCCTGAAAGACCCGATTGATCTTTAATAATACTAACTAAAAAAGCCAGTTGCCAAAAAGGTGTATAGCCAATAGGGCAATTAGCGACAAATTGAAGTCCTGTTATTTGAGCAGGCAACGCCAAAACAAAGTTTTGACGTTTAACAAAAAGAAAATTAAAAGTAAAACGTTTGTTTTGGCTAAGTGGTAATCCGAAAGTGAAGTGCTTCAAACCTGCCCTACTGTCCATATACAAAACGTTGGCAATAATATAAAAAATCAAATTATGAAAAAAATAACTAAATATTTTCTGATTATTTCCCTTTCTATCTTTTTGATTATTGCCATATTGATTTTCAGACCTGTACCTATAGTGTCTGAAAGTAAAGCAATCGCTGAAAATGGAATTGTATCTAAAATTTATAGTAATAAAGGAAATGATATTGTTTTCGTGATGGAGAATAGTGGACGTCGATTTTATATCAATAGAGGACTGGAAAATGGATTGGCATTAAATAATCTGAGAGAAAAGCTAATAGGAAATTCTATTACCGTAAAATATCCTAAGTATTGGACACCACTCGATTGGAATAATAGTGTTAGACATATTTCAAAAGTTGAATTTAATGGAGAAGCGCTATTTAACGAGTTGAAAGAATAATAAACTAGCTACAACAATGTATAACCACAATTATGGCGGATTCGACTACGTCCGAATCCACTCGGAATTGCGAGCGTTAGTGCTTAATCGAAAAACGGTAACCTAAAACCCGTAACTGACGGTTATACGAGACCGTTGTATCTAATTTTAAAAAGGAATCACTTTCTTATTAAATTATTAATTGTCATGAAAAAAACAATTGTCCATTTCTGTTTTGTAATAATTTGTTTAATTGGTTGTAAATCAAACAAAATTTCTCAAATTGAAGTTACTACATTAGCCAAAACAACTCAGAGTTGGAATGGAAAAGCACTCCCAAAATATCTTGATGGTAAACCAGAAATAACTATTTTAAAAATAATTATTCCTCCTGAAACAAAATTACCCTTGCATAAACATCCAGAAATTAATGCTGGTGTTTTATTAAAAGGTAGTTTAAGAGTAATTAGTAAAGATAATGACACCTTAAACCTTAAGGCAGGCGATCCAATTGTTGAACTTGTTAATTCGTGGCATTATGGGGAAAATTCAGGAACGGTTCCTGCAGAAATAATTGTGTTTTATGCTGGAGTCGAAGGAACTCCTATTACTGTTCTTAAACAAGATAAACATTAATGTTAATACAACTAGCTACAACAATGTATAACCGCAATTCCGGCGGATTCGACTACGTCCGAATCCACTCGGAATTGCAAGCGTCAATACTTAACCGAAAAACAGTAACTTTAAATCCATAACTGACGGTTATACGAGACCGTTGGCAACAATTAGAAAAAATAAATATGCTTAAACAACTTTTCTTGATACTAACAATTTCAATTTTAACGGGGTGTTCAAGTGACAACAGAACTCTTAAATTGGGAAAAGGAGATGATGTAATAGTTAATCTTGAAGTTCTTGATAAGGCTGGTATAATAAAAATTGAATTTCAAGCAAATGGGAATATTGAGGCAATGAATTCAGACGACTTAGAAAATCATAAAATAGTTTCTTTCGGATTTGAAAATAAGGGTGAAGGAACTTTTAAAGTTTGTGTCTACTCTTTAAATGACGCGATATGTTCAGAACATTATGTTGAAGGAGGATACAGACCAGAACTTACTTGTACGAAAAAGAAAATTGAAGTCAAAAAACACATCGGATATTAAAAAATAAAAACTGTTGCCAACAATGGCTATAAAGCATGTAGAAATTAAAAATTACATAAATGAAAAAGAGACGTTTTTCAATTCTATTATTCCTTCTTTCATTATTGTCATGTAGTGAAAAACAGGCCACTTCATCAGATTCTAATCAATCAATTCAAAGTAATACATCAGACGATAAACTTATAGATTTATCCCACGCCTATTCCGACGAGACGGTATATTGGGTTACAGCAAAAGAATTCGAGTTAGACACTGTTTTTAAAGGGGAGACAGATAAAGGGTTTTATTATTGTGCAAATAATTTTAGTACTGCTGAACATGGTGGAACCCATATAGATGCGCCTATTCATTTTGCAGAAAAAGGCCAAACAGTTGATGAAATTCCACTAGAAAAAATAATCGGACCAGCAATCAAAATTGATGTTTCCTCAAAAACACATAATAATCCAGACTACTTAATAAAAATTGATGATTTATTAGAGTGGGAAAATAGTGAGAGAATCAAAATTCCAAATGGAAGTATTATTTTATTAGAAACAGGGTTTTCAAAATACTATCCCGATAAAATTAAATACATGGGAACGGACGAACGTGGAGAAGATGCAGTTAAAAAACTACATTTTCCTGGGCTGTCTAAAAAAGCGGCAAAATGGTTAGTTGAACAACGAGATATAAATGCAATTGGAATTGATACACCAAGTATTGATTATGGTCAATCTGAATATTTTGAAAGTCATGTTATATTACTATCTCAAAACATTCCTGTCTTCGAGAATTTAACTAACTTAAATCAATTACCAAGTATTAGATTTGAAATAATTGCACTACCAATGAAAATTAAAGAAGGAAGTGGGGCACCATTGAGAATTGTAGCAATTATCGATAATTCACAAGCATAAAACACTTACAATAACGATAATAATTCATTACTAATAATAACCTAATTACGAAAGTCCTATTGGGTTTTATACCTGTGATCAATTTGCTAAATTTAACACGAATAAATAGTAACGAATTTATACAGGAACTCGTTAGCTTTGATAAAGAAAAGGAAAAATACTTAATAAAATTTTTAGAAATATTTTTTTTTAATAATTTTAAATTACTTTATTTTTATTCAGTCTTTAGAATAAGTATCCGACTTTAAACGAATCAAAAACATGAAAAAAATTCTCAAAATTGTTGCACTTTGTGCATTCGCATGTAGTATAACTTTTAATTTAAATGCCCAAAAAAAAGCTAAAAACCCTTTTAGTGGACTAAAATTTAGAAATATTGGCCCTGCAATGACCTCTGGTAGAATTGCTGATATTGCTATTCATCCAGAAAACGAAAATATATGGTATGTTGCCGTAGGTTCTGGTGGTGTCTGGAAAACAATGAATTCTGGAACAACTTGGAAATCAATTTTTGATAATCAAAAAGTATATTCTACAGGATGTATCACGATAGACCCTAATACACCAAGCACTATTTGGTTGGGAACAGGTGAAAATGTAGGTGGTCGCCACGTAGGTTTTGGTGATGGTATTTATGTAAGTCATGACGACGGAAAGTCATGGAAAAATATGGGATTAGAAAATTCTGAGCATCTTTCAAAGATCATTATTCACCCAGAAAATTCAGATGTGGTTTGGGCAGCGTCCCAAGGTCCACTCTGGAGTAAAGGAGGCGAGCGTGGTATTTTTAAAACTAAAGATGGCGGAAAAACATGGAAGCGTACTTTAGGAGATTCAGAATGGGTTGGTGCAACAGATATGCTTATAGATCCAACCAATCCAGATGTACTATATGCAGCAACATGGCAACGACACAGGACGGTAGCTGGTTATCTTGGAGGTGGACCAGGCTCAGGACTTCATAAAAGTATTGATGGAGGGGAAACATGGAAAGAGCTAAAAAGCGGTATTCCTAGTTCAAATCTTGGTAAAATAGGATTAGCAATGTCTCCTTTTAATTCAGATGTACTTTATGCTGTAATTGAGTTAGATAGAACAAAAGGTGGTGTGTTTATGACTTCTAATGGAGGTGAATCATGGACAAAACAATCTGATGCTGTCTCTGGAGGAACAGGCCCACATTACTATCAAGAAATAATCGCGTCACCACATTATGAAGGAACACTATTTTTTATGAATAATAGTGCACTAATATCAAAAGATCACGGAAAAACCTTCACAAGAATGAGTAGATCAAATCAGCATAGTGATAGCCATGCATTGGTATTTAAAAAATCTGACCCTAATTATCTGTTAATTGGAACTGATGGAGGTTTATATGAAAGTTTTGATGGTACAAATAGCTGGAAATATGTTAGAAATTTACCAATTACACAATACTTCAAAATTGCAGTAGATGATGCTATGCCATTCTATAATGTTTATGGAGGCACACAGGATAATGGATCTCACAGTGGTCCGTCAAGAACGATTAGTTCAGACGGTATTGCAAGTGCAGATTGGTGGAAAACACTCGGTGCAGATGGTGCGCAAACTGCAACAGAGCCAGGGAATCCAGACATCAGCTATGGTGAGTTTCAGCAAGGTGCTTTATGGAGAATAGATCATAAAACAAGAGAAACTGTTTATATTCAACCACAAGCGAGAGAGGACGATCCTCACGAGCGATTTAATTGGGATGCTCCAATTGTAGTTAGTACGCATAATCCTAAGCGACTCTATTTTGCGTCTCAACGTGTCTGGAAATCAGAAGATAGAGGTGATGCTTGGGAGCCTATTTCTGGTGATCTAACATTAAATCAAGACAGAATGACGTTTCCATATTATGGTACATCACAAAGTTGGGATAATGCTTGGGATTTAAAAGCAATGTCAAACTATAATACCATTACTTCATTGGCAGAATCACCAAAGCAAGAAGGACTTATTTATGCAGGAACAGATGATGGTTTAATTCAAATAACAGAAGATGGAGGTGCAAATTGGAGAAAAATTTCTTTAAGTTCAATAAAGGGATTGCCTTCTACGCCATTTGTAAATGATGTTCGTGCAGATCTTTTCGATGCCAATATTGTATATGCTGCATTAGATAATCATAAAAATGGTGACTACAATCCGTACATTATAAAAAGTAATGATAAGGGACGAACTTGGAGTTTGATGAATGGAGATTTACCAAGTAAACTCTTAATTTGGAGATTAGTGCAGGATCACGTTAAAAAAGATCTTTTATTCGCTGCTACTGAATTTGGCGTATACTTCACATCAAATGGTGGTAAAAACTGGGTTGAATTAGAAGGTGGAATGCCAACGATTCCAATACGAGATATTACGATACAACGACGTGAAAATGATTTAGTGGCTGGTTCATTCGGTAGAGGTATTTTTATACTAGATGATATTACGCCATTACGTAACTTTAATAAAAGTATGATGTCAAATCCTGCCACCTTGTTTCCCATAAAAACAGCACATTGGTATCGCCAACACAGTAGAGTTGGTAGTCAAGGTGATGCAGAATGGATTGGGAAAAACCCTCCATTTGGTGCTAATTTCACTTATTATATGGCAGATAAGATCAAATCTAAAAGAGATATTAGAAAATCAAATGAGAAAAAAGGTGATGCTAAGTTCCCAGGTTGGGATGTCCTAGAGCAGGAAAACAGAGAAGATGGTCCTTCAGTGGTATTAATTATTAAAGACTCAAATGGTGACGTAGTAAATACAGTACAAGGCACAAATAAAAAGGGTTTTAACAGAGTAAATTGGCAATTAAACTATCCAAATAAAAGCGGAGAACGATTAAAGACTCCGGGGGGTCGTCGTGGTTTTAGAGGAGGAGGAGTCATGGTAACACCAGGAACTTATACGGTTACTTTGGTTAAACGAGTAAATGGTGTTAATATAGTGTTACAAGAACCAGAATCATTTAGTGTTGAACCGTTGTTTGATGGTGCTTTACCTAGAAAATCCTACAAAGAAATAGATGCCTTTAGAGATGCTGCTTTTGCATTTCAACAAGATTTAACTTCAACAAACATTGAATTATCACGAAGTCAACAGATTATTGATGCCATGTTAAGAGCACTAAACAAGGCAACGTCTCCCTCTGATGTATTATTTAAGCAATTAAATGATGTTAAAATTGCCTTATTAGATATTGATAAAGAACTTCACGGAGATCCTATAAAAGATGAAATTGGGTCACGAACAAATCCGACAGCAAGTGATGGGAATTCTTTAGGTTGGACAGCATTAGGGACTACCTATGGACCAACAGATGAACATAAAGCTTTATTAAGTCGTGTTCAAAGTCAACTTAAAAAAGTAAAAACAAAGCTATTTCCTATTGTAAATTCTACACTTCCGGAGCTTGAAAGTGCTTTGAATAACGCTGGAGCACCATGGATTGAAGGACAGGGTTTAATAAGAAATTAAAATGATTAGGATAAAATATGTACTCCTAGTATTTATTTATCATTTTATTTACCATTGATGCTCAAGACATAGTTGGTGCAAATTTAAAACAAGAAAATAGTGAAGAACCTGTCTCATAATAAAACAGAACTTTGGAACACATATAGTTGGATTTTTTGCATAATATTTTTTTCTATCGGTGTGCTAAACATTTTTCTTATTCATCCGGTACCTGGATTGATATATGTTTTACTTTCCACAGTATATCTTCCACCATTTAGCACGTATCTTAAAGTAAAATATAGCATTAAGTTTCCAATCATTATGAAAGTGATTTTAATCATCTTGATATTATGGTTCACTTTGGGCGTAAGTGACCTGATGGAATTATTTGAATCAAGTTTTTAAAAATTATAAATATAAATTCTAAATTATAGACAAGTAAAAGAGACCGCCCAAAAAAAACGTTTACCAACAATGGATATAAATCATAGACTTAACCAACGAAATCCTCCCTAAGCTTCAGATCCGGAACATTGTGTGTTTAAATTTCTGCAATTTTTCCAAATCCTCCCCAAAATAGTTCGACTTCACTCCCTTTGGCTCCATTTTTTATTCCCAATAATAATTGTTTAAAAAAATTTATTTATTTTAAACCTTAATTTTATGAATAATTCTCGTTAACCAAAACTAAAAAAATGAAAAAACTAATTATATTTTTAATAACAACAAGTTTATTTGTAGCATGTAATAATAAAAAGAAATCTGAAAGTGAAGCTAATGCTTCAATGATTGAAGCCTCTCAAAACGGAAGTTTACAAAAAAATCCGTCAACTCCTCATATGTTAATTGTTAACTATAAGCTCAAAGAAATGAGTGTTGAAGAACATTCTGCACTTGGAGCAAATGTAGCACCAAATTTTACACCAGAAAAAATTCAAGGGCTCATCGGTAAATCATTTATTGGAAATACTGATACTGGAGTTTATGGCGGCGCTTACCAGTTTAACTCTAAAGAAGCTGCTGAAAGATACATAACTTCAGAATTTTGGCTAGGAATTGAGGCACATCCAAATTTAGTAAACTTTACCAAAGATATTTATGCTGTTCCATCATTTTCAAATAAATCAAACGGTATATGGGCAAATCGAAAAACATCATCTAATCCTGATGATGCAGCGGGCATGCATTTACTTGTTGTAAAGTATAACTTAAAGGATATGACTCTTGATCAGCACTATCAATTAGGAGTAGATGTGGCACCAAATTTTACATCTGAAAAAATTAAAGGTTTTATAGGAAAATCCTTTATTGGAAATACTGATACTGGAGTATTTGGGGGAGTATACCATTTTAAAAGTAAGGAGGCAATCAATTATTATTTGAAATCTGAATTTTGGCAAGGTATTGAGAACCATCCTAATCTTGTGAATTTCACAAAAGAAGTTTATGGTATTGCTCCAATCTCAACAATTTCAAACGGAATTCCAATACTTTAAACATTTGTTTAAAAAAGTATTACCGCCGTAAATAAAAAATATAATAAGTGATACGATATCTTAAAAATCTCATATTAAATAAAATTATACTAGTTCCACTTGCAACAGAAAAAAAGGAGAAGAAAAAGTATGTTATTTCAGAAAAAAATCTCTGGCTCAATCCCAAAGATAATTTTGGGAAACTAGAACCAGGTAAGGTTGAATAAATAATTATTCAGCTCGTAGCTAGAATCACTTTTAATTCGAATAAAATTCCACTAGATTCGTAGGAATAAACATAATGGGAATAAAGACAATTGTCTTTATCCATACGTT
>CAJQLB010000002.1 GCA_905479065.1 uncultured Flavobacteriaceae bacterium
AAACAAACATATAATGCCCATTTTATCAAGGCCGCAAATATAAAACCTCCTGATAACTATCCAAACTTATTTTAATCTATTTTTAACAACAATCAAAACAATCTTAAATCATAAGAAAAAATTCCAACTCTATTTTCTCAAATATCTATTGTCGGTATTTAATTATACTAGTATCTTTGTGCACTAATTTACGTATGATGATAACAATCACTTTACCTGATGGCAGTGTCAGAAAATATGAAAAAGTGGTGACACCAATGGATGTTGCTAAAGATATCAGTGAAGGTTTTGCACGAAATGTGATATCTGCAAAGTTTAATGATGAGATCATCGAAACATCGTCCCCTTTAAAGTTTGACGGATCACTCGTCCTATATACGTGGAAAGACCAACAAGGTAAACAAGCATTTTGGCACTCAAGTTCTCACGTTCTAGCGCAAGCTTTACAAGAACTTTATCCAGGTGTGAAATTATCAATCGGTCCCGCTATTGACAACGGTTTCTACTATGATGTCGAGACTCCAGACACAACTATTTCTGACAAAGATTTTAAAACTATTGAGAATAAAATGATTGAGATCGCTCGTGGAAAGCATGATTTCAAAATGAAATCTGTTTCAAAAAAGGAAGCGCTCTTAAAATACCAACAAGAAAATAATCCATATAAAGTTGAGTTAATAGAAAACCTAACTGATGGAGATATCACATTTTGTGATCATTCATCATTTACCGATTTATGTAGAGGTGGTCATATTCCGAATACAGGCATCATAAAAGCGGTAAAGATTTTAAAGGTTGCCGGAGCTTATTGGCGTGGAGATGAAAATAATACGCAACTAACGAGGGTTTATGGTATCTCATTTCCGAAGCAAAAGGAATTAACCCAACATTTGCATTTGTTGGAAGAAGCTAAAAAGCGGGATCATAGAAAATTAGGAAAACAACTTGAATTATTTACATTCTCTCAGAAAGTTGGTCAGGGACTTCCTCTTTGGTTACCTAAAGGTGCTGCCTTAAGATCAAGATTAGAAGATTTCTTAAAAAAAGCACAGCAGTTGGCCGGCTACGAAATGGTGGTTACACCGCACATTGGTCAAAAAGAACTATATGTCACTTCTGGTCATTATGCCAAGTACGGCGAGGACAGTTTTCAACCAATCAAAACTCCTAAGGAGGATGAAGAGTTCTTGTTAAAGCCAATGAATTGTCCTCATCATTGTGAAATTTACAACAGCTTTCAATGGTCTTACAAAGATCTTCCAAAGAGGTTTGCTGAATTTGGAACCGTTTACAGATATGAACAAAGTGGTGAACTGCATGGTCTGACAAGAGTTCGAGGGTTCACACAAGATGATGCCCATATTTTTTGTACACCCGACCAGTTAGATCAAGAATTTAAAAACGTCATCGATTTGGTATTGTACGTATTTGGATCTCTTGGCTTTGAAAACTTCACTGCGCAAGTATCATTAAGAGATGCAGAACATCCTGAAAAATATATTGGAAGTAAGGAAAATTGGGAAAAAGCAGAACAAGCAATATTAAATGCCACCATAGATAAAGGATTGGATTACACCATTGAATACGGTGAAGCTGCATTTTATGGGCCAAAATTGGACTTTATGGTCAAAGATGCCTTAGGAAGGCAATGGCAACTTGGGACTATTCAAGTAGACTATAATTTACCAGAACGTTTTGATCTCACCTATAAGGGTAGTGACAACGAATTACACAGGCCTGTTATGATACATCGGGCCCCTTTTGGAAGTCTGGAGCGGTTTGTCGCTATTTTACTTGAACACACTGCGGGAAATTTCCCTCTTTGGCTGATACCAGAACAGGTAATAATACTGTCAATTAGTGAGAAATATGAAAAATACGCTGAAAAAGTTTTAAATGTGATGGAAAATAACGAAATTCGCGCCCTCGTTGATAATAGAAGTGAAACCATGGGTAAGAAAATAAGGGATGCTGAAATACAAAAAATTCCTTATATGATTATCGTTGGTGAAAATGAAGAAAATGCCAATAAAGTGAGTGTTAGACGTCACGGGGGAGAAGATTTTGGAATGATTGACATCGATGAATTTTCGAATATAATCGATACAGAAATTAAAAAGACATTAAAAGAGTTTATAGTTTAATTTAAATAGAATAGTCATAGCAATACGAAGAAGAAGAAATAGGGGTCCAGCCAGAATAATTAAAGAAGACCAACACCGGATCAACAGAAAAATTACTTCACCAGAAGTAAGATTGGTTGGTGATAATGTAGAAGTAGGTGTATATCGTGTATCGCAAGCTCTAGGCATTGCTGATGAACAGGGTTTAGACCTTGTTGAGATTTCACCAAAAGCCATTCCACCAGTATGCAAGGTCATGGATTACAAGAAATTTCTTTACGAACAAAAAAAGCGTGAAAAAGTTCTAAAGTCTAAGGCATCAAAGGTAGTGATTAAAGAAATACGCTTTGGACCGCAGACAGATGACCATGACTATCAATTTAAAAAGAAGCATGCAGAGAAATTTTTAAGAGAAGGTGCTAAATTAAAAGCGTTTGTCTTTTTTAAAGGACGTTCCATTATCTATCAAGAGCAAGGACAAATTTTATTGTTGCGCTTGGCTCAAGATTTAGAAGAAATTGGTAAGGTAGAACAAATGCCAAAATTGGAAGGAAAACGAATGATCATGTTCATAGCACCTAAAAAAGTAAAATAAGCGAGAAATAACTAAATAAAGGAGACAATGCCTAAAATGAAAACCAAATCAAGTGCCAAGAAACGCTTTAAAGTTACTGGTACTGGTAAAATTAAAAGGAAGCACGCGTTTAAGAGTCATATCTTAACGAAAAAGTCAAAAAAACGCAAGCTTGCATTGACGCATGATACAGTTGTACATAAGTCAGACGAGAACAATGTTAAGTTGATGTTACGTATTAAATAAACGCACATAATTAACAGGTTAAACAATTATAAACCGTGGAGATAGGCCTAAATAAAGTATTCTTAAAAAGAATCGCCTGCTACAAAAAAACTAAAAGAAATGCCAAGATCAGTAAATTCAGTAGCTAAAAGAGCTAGAAGAAAAAAAGTGCTTAAACAAGCAAAAGGTTACTTTGGACGTCGTAAGAATGTTTGGACAGTAGCCAAAAACGCAGTCGATAAAGCGATGCAATATTCGTACAGAGACCGTAGAAACAAAAAACGAACATTCCGTGCGCTATGGATCATGCGTATCAATGCCGGAGCAAGACAACACGGTATGTCGTACTCACAATTTATGGGTAAATTGAAGTCTAACAATATTGAACTTAATAGAAAAGTTTTAGCAGACTTAGCCATGAATGACCCAGAGACGTTTAAAGAAATAGTCAATAAAATAAAATAAGGCTGAATTAGTTAGCCGTAAAATAATTTTTCGCTTAAAATCCGATTCTTACGAATCGGATTTTTTTTACTTATACTTTTTAAAAATGATACATCAAACTCGTAAAACTATAATGTTGTAAACTCTTTATTAATGTTAAAATATTATTCAAATAATTGATTATGAATACTATAAAGTTTTAAAATTTAAGATTTTAATTTAAATTTGATAAAAGAAATGTTTTGACTTAGAACTGTTGTCGAACAATATGAGTCAAAAATAGCTCAAAGAACATATTTAGTTTAACTCACTAATAAACATCAATTTTATGAAAACACTAAATAACATTATTCCAATAATCGCAATATTGTTTAGTAATCTCATTGGTTTCTCTCAAGAACAAGTAACCATTAAAGAAGAAAAAGAAATCACCATTAATTTACCAAAAGATTATTCAAAAACTCTCAATTTATTTATTTTTCCAAAAGAAAATCAAGATACATTAGAACAAACAAATGATATGAAAGAGTGTTATGTTTGGGCTTACCGTCAAACTAATTTTGATCCTTTGAACCCAACTAAAGTAGAAGTTAAGCCAGTTAGTAAAATTCCAAAAGGGACTGCCGTTGTCGGTGCTGCACGTGGAGCTGCAGCAGGAGCAGCTATCGGGTCTGTTACTGGAAATATGGGTGATGGAGCCGCAATTGGTGCAATTAACGGAGTAATTAGGGGACGTAGAGCATCTAGAAATGCTAAAAAACAACATATTAATAACAATATTCAGGCTGCAAGTAATGCTGAAAGAGACTTGAAATTAAATTTTAATAAAGCGTTTTCAGCCTGCATAAAAGCAAAGGGTTACAGTGTGGAATAAATTTTGAGATAACAGAAAAGTAAGTCATGGAATATTGTGACAATACCTAATTATTAGAAGCAATTTAATTTTTTAACTTGCGTAGCAATTTCAAACTATCGATATAAACTTGATATCATGGAGTACTTTATCATTTGTCTCGTTGCATTCCTAACCTCTATTTTAACTTTTTTTTCAGGATTTGGGCTTGGAACGATTTTAATGCCCGTTTTCGCCTTGTTTTTTCCAATTGAATTGGCCATTACCTTGACAGGAGTAGTGCACTTATTTAACAATGTTTTTAAGCTTATTATTGTTGGTCAAAAAGCTGATAAAATTGTATTATTAAAATTTGGAATTCCTGCAGTGATTGCCGCATTTTTTGGAGCTTGGCTACTTTTAAATATTACTGAATTACCATCACTATACAGCTATCAATTAGGTATTAAAGAATTTCAAATAACACCCGTGAAATTAATAATATCCCTGATTTTAATAGGTTTCTCAATTATAGAATTACTTCCCCTTTTTGACAGAATTAAATTTAGTGCAAAACAATTGCCAATCGGTGGTTTATTAAGTGGTTTTTTTGGTGGACTATCTGGACATCAAGGTGCACTAAGAACAGCCTTTCTAATAAAAGCAGGGCTATCAAAAGAGGCGTTTATTGGAACCGCTGTTGTTATTTCATGTTTTGTTGATTTCACGCGTATTTCAATATATGCAACCAACATACTTGGTAAAGGCCTTTTAGAGAATACTGTATTGGTCACTAGCGCCACTTTTTCTGCAATTTTTGGCGCTTTTGCCGGTCATCGTTTACTTAAAAAAGTAACCTTAAAGTTTATTCAAAAGTTTGTAGCAATTTGTCTAATATTGATATCGCTAGCCCTAGGAGTTGGACTTATTTAAGTTTTTTGTTTTTTCTTTTTAGCAGCCGGAAATAACACATTATTTAAAATCAATCTATAACCCGGAGATGTTGGATGTAAATCTAACTCGGTTTTAGGGTCACCAACACGGTGGGTATAATCTTCAGGGTCGTGACCTCCATAAAAAGTAAAAAAACCTTTTCCTTTGATACCATGAATATACTTTGCCTCTCCATTTATTTTATTTTCTCCTAAAATTAACACACTAGATTTAATTTCATCTCTTGTAAAAGCAGTGGTCTGTCCCATAAATCCTTTGATCAAAGCTGTATGATTTTGATTTAACATGGTTGGTATAGGGTCCCATTTTGCAGAAAAATCCATTAGTGAAAAGTAATCTGTTGTCTTTGTTATGCGTCTCTTTTGAGTCATATCAATTGATGAAAATTCATACACATTTGGACTTCGCTCTAAAACGTAATTCTTAAAAGCAAATGTTTTATTAAAATCTATTTTATTTTGATAACTTGCATCACTACCGTCACCATCAAACATTGGTTCACAAATATCAATACCCTCAGCAGACAAGGCAATATCAAAACTGTCGGTAGCGCTACACATTGCAAACATGAAACCACCACCTATAACATAATCCCTGATTTTTAGGGCAACAGCTAATTTAGCTTCTGATACTTTGCTATATCCTAATTCTTTGGCTAACAACTCGGCTTTTTTCTTTTCTTCAATATACCATGCAGCACTTCTAAATGATCTATAAAATTTCCCAAATTGACCAGTGAAATCCTCGTGATGTAGATGCAGCCATTCGTATAATAACAACCCGTCATTCAAAACTTCTTCATCATAGATGGTGTCATATGGAATTTCAGCATACGTTAAAACCATCGTCACGGCATCGTCCCATGGCTGCTTACTATTAGGTGAGTAAACAGCAATTTTAGGTGCCTTTTCTAAAACAACAGCTTCCATGTTTTGACTAGGACTTGAGATTTCTTCAAGAATTTGTTGTGCTTTGTTATCACTTAAAATTTCAAAAGATACTCCTCGAATTTGACACTCCCTTTGCACCTCTTCAAAATCAGGTAACAAAAAAGAACCACCACGATAATTAAGCAACCACTTTACTTTCTGCTGTTTGTTAAGGGTCCAAAACGTAATTCCATATGCCTTTAAATGATTTTTCTGTCCTTCCGCATCCATTGGTATCAAAATGTAAGAAGCAAAAACATTACCAACTGAAAACAAGCAAATAAATAATATGATTATGTTCTTCATAAACGTAATATAATTAAAATTAATTTTCAGTTAAATATTTTAAGTTAATTTTAGTTTACGGTGTCTTTATATCATTGCCTGACAATAAACTTACAATTACCTCTGTTCCCGAAAATTGTTCAAGAATAATTTTAAAAAATACAGTGATAGGTATGGCCATTATTAATCCTGGAATACCCCATAAAAATCCCCAAAACATAAGCATAACTAGAACAGCTATCACATTAATTGAAAAAGATTTACCCATAAATATAGGTTCTAATATCGCACCAAATAGCACTTGTACACCTGAAATAGTTATGATAAAAAAGAGTAATGTTCCGGTAGCACTTAATTCAACAAAGGCGATAATTGATAATAACATGACCGTAATAAAAGACCCTACCATTTGAATAAAATTAATTATAAATGCAAAAAGTCCCCAAAAAATTGGAAAACTAATATCGAAATAAAAGCATGCCAATCCTGTACCAATACCCGTAAGAAAACTGACCAAACATTTAACCTTTATAAAGGTGTTTAAATTATTTTCAATTTTTATGAAAGTTTTGATAGATGCATGCTTCTTTTTAAGTAAAGTTTTATTTAATAACTTGTGAATGTTAATGGATTCTGCTAACCACAGTACAACAAAAAACATCGTCATTAAAATTGTCGTGAGTAATTTTCTGAGATAGGAGACTAAGGAGCCTAAATTGTCTTTTTCAAAAAACTGAGAAATAAGGTTTTGCTCTTTTTGAAAAGTAATACCAAAATTATCTTTGAGATAACGAGCGCCATCATAAAGCTTCATTTCAGCTTTGTCACTAAACTGCGAATCTGATGTTAAAATCTGCTGAATTGATAGTTGTATTAATTCAACGATACCAACTAAACTCCCAACAATTAAAAGCAAGATGACGACAATGCCTAAAAATCTTGGTACTTTATACTTGGTCAACCAGCGCATTAAAGGTAGAAATAATGACGCTATAAACATTGAAAATATCAATGGAATAAAAATGAAAGATAATATTTTTAGTAAATAAAAAATGAGAGAGACAACGATAACTAACAACAAAATGTTGGTGGTTCGAATTCGGTTAAGCATGCGGGATTATTTTATTTTATTTTTAGTTAAAAAGGCACATCATTACCGTCATCGTTGACATCAAAAGCTTGATTTGGGTTTTGCCGGTAATTATCTGGTTTAAATGTATCATCATTTGCAGCAGCATTCATTTTACTGTGAAATTCATTTCCAAATGGTGTATCAAAATCATCCAAATTATCAAACTTCCCTAGATTACCAATAAATTTCAAACGAATATTATCTAGACCACCATTTCTGTGCTTGGCCACTATAAATTCTGCTTGACCATCAGTAGGTGTTCTTTCTTCATCGTCCCATTCGTCAATTTTATAATATTCAGGTCTGTAAATAAAAGACACAATATCAGCATCCTGCTCGATAGCACCTGATTCTCTTAAATCTGATAGCAACGGTCGTTTGCTACCACCCCTAGTTTCAACAGCTCTCGATAGCTGAGAAAGTGCTATTACAGGGATGCTTAATTCTTTAGCTAAAGCCTTTAAATTTCTTGAAATCATTGAAATTTCTTGTTCTCTATTTCCACCCTTTTGCCCACCTCCTGCAGTCATTAATTGCAAATAATCCACCACAATCAATTTAATACCATGCTGAGATGATAATCGACGTGCTTTCGCTCTTAAATCAAAAATGGATAATGATGGTGTATCATCAATAAAAAGTGGTGCTTTTTCTAAACTCTTAACTTTCACGTTTAATTGCTCCCATTCGTGCTTTTCGAGACGTCCAGTTCTTAGTTTTTCAGACGAAAGTCCAGTTTCTGATGATATCAATCTCGTTATTAGTTGTACTGATGCCATCTCAAGAGAGAAAAAAGCAACAGGAATATTTTGATTGACGGCAATATTTCTTGCCATTGACAAAGTCAGCGCAGTTTTACCCATGCCGGGACGCGCAGCAACGATAATCAAATCGCTTTCTTGCCAACCCGAGGTCAGTTTATCTAATTTGTCAAATCCTGAAGGAATTCCACTCAAACCCTCCTTGTTTGAAATTTCTTCAATTTTTTTCTTAGCCTGAATGACTAAATCTTGAGCCGTTTCTGAGGATTTTTTGATATTACCTTGGGTAACCTCATAAAGTTTTGACTCAGCTTTATCAAGCAAATCAAAGACATCTTTCGTTTCATCGTAAGAATCTTCAATAATTTCATTAGAAATTTTGATCAAGCTACGTTGAATAAATTTTTGTAAAATAATTCTTGCGTGAAATTCAATGTGAGCAGATGATGATACTTTCTGAGTTAGAGAAATTAAATAAAAATCTCCACCAACCTGATCTAATTTTTGGTCTTTCCTTAATTGGCTTGACACAGTCAGTAAATCAATTGGCTCACTGTTTTCAAAAAGCTTAAATATAGCATCAAAAATATATTGGTGTGCTTCTTTGTAAAAAGCCTCTGGACTTAAGATATCAATAACTTCATCGACTCCTTTTTTATCAATCATCATAGCACCAAGTACCACCTCTTCCAAATCCAGAGCTTGTGGTGGAATTTTACCTCTTTCTAAACTGATGATGTTTCCTTGATTTGATGTGATAGCTCTCGATGATTTTGGCTGCTTCATTTACAGTAGTGGTTATTTATGGTTCAGTTATTTTAGTTTCTAAATGACTTAGAAACGAAAATAGCTAATATGAATTGAATTCAGCTCTAAAAAGCTACTGCATTGTCCACTAGAAGTAAACATATGACCTGTTAATAAGTTCAATATTTTGTTAATAATGGCAAAAAAAATCTGATAGTTCCTGTATCAGATTTTTTTTAGTAGGTAATATTGATATTAATCTTTGTAAACACCCATTTCAGCGTATTTATTCATGCGCTGTGACACCAATTCTTTTGGTGATAAGTTCTTAAATTCTGTGTATGATTTTACAATAGCATCTCTCACCGTTAAAAAAGTCTTTTCTCTATCCTTATGTGCTCCACCTAACGGTTCTTTTACAATTTCATCGACTAATTTCATTCTTTTCATGTCTTTGGCTGTTAATTTTAAGGCTTCTGCGGCCTGTTCTTTAAATTCCCAGCTTCTCCACAAAATAGAACTACAGGATTCAGGAGAAATAACAGAGTACCAAGTATTTTCAAGCATCAATACTTTGTCACCTACACCAATACCAAGTGCCCCTCCTGAAGCACCCTCTCCAATAATTACAGTGATTATTGGAACTTTTAGTCGTGTCATTTCTAAAATATTTCTTGCAATAGCTTCACCTTGACCACGTTCTTCTGCCTCCAAACCTGGATACGCTCCTGGAGTATCAATTAACGTTACAACAGGAATACCAAATTTCTCAGCTGTCTTCATCAATCTCAAGGCTTTTCGGTATCCCTCTGGATTTGCCATCCCAAAATTTCTATATTGTCTGGTTTTTGTGTTGTAACCTTTTTGTTGGCCAATGAACATAAAACTTTGGTCACCAATTTTACCAAGCCCGCCAATCATTGCTTTGTCATCTTTAAAATTACGATCACCATGTAGCTCTAAAAATGATTCACCAAAAATAGCATTGATATAGTCTAATGTATAGGGTCTATCTGGATGTCTTGACATTTGAACTCGTTGCCAAGCAGTAAGATTCTTGTAGATATCTTTCTTCGTTTCTGCTAATTTCTTTTCAATCTGTTTGCACGTCTCAGTTACATCGACATGACTTTCTTTTCCAATTAACTGACATTTTTGAAGTTGGTCTTCTAATTCTTTAATTGGGAGCTCAAATTCTAAATATTCCATAGAATTTAGATTTAGTTTTAGTTAGTTCGTAAAAATACTCTTTTTTTCTTTTTTAGATAAAATTTTAGACTAAATAACATCGTGAATTAACGCTTGGCATTAAACAGCAAGTAAAGAGCCAAACATCCAAAAACTACATTGGGAAACCACACAGCTACAATTGGTGAAAAATTTGATTGTTCAGCCATCACACCAAATACTTTATCAAAAAACACATAAATCATTGCAATGAAAACGCCTAAAGCTAAATTAAATCCCATACCTCCTCTTCTCTTGATCGATGAAACAGAAACCGCAATGATGGTTAATATAAAAACTGACACAGGCAAACTCCATTTTTTGAACTGAACTACCTGATAACGCCCAATATTTGAAGAGCCTCGCTCCTTCTCTTTTTTTATAAAATCGTTAAGTTCACTGTAACTCAATATCTCTGCTGCATATTTAGGAGGAGTTAAATCTTCAATGTCAAAGTTAAAGAGAGTATCCTTCCTTCTTTTTTGAATAATTTTATCACTCATTTCACCGACAGTTCTTAACGTGTAATTAATTAATCGGTAGGTACTATCTCTTTGAATAAAGGATATTCTTTCTGCCTTAATTTTATACAACAACTTGTTTCCTTCAAAATGTTCAAGAGAAAATTGTCTTCCGGTATTGGATTTGGTGTCAAAATTACTGACATAGATATACTCGTTTTCATTAATTTGACGAAAGAGGTTATTCGTATCTTTGTCTTTTCTGCCACCCTTTAGGTACTTGTATGTAAATTCATTGAATCCCTTACTCGCTTTTGGAGTCAAGTAAACACCGAGTAATAGAGAAAACCCCGCAACAATAAATCCACCAATAAAATATGGACGAAGAAATCTCCAAAAAGAAACACCAGAGCTTAAAAAAGCGATTACCTCTGTATTGTTTGCTAATTTTGAAGTAAACCAGATTACAGATAAAAATAAAAACAAGGGAAATAACAAATTTGCAAAATAAATAGAAAAATCTAAATAATACTGAGCTACTTCTCTAAACGGCACTTGAGCCGCTAAAATTTTATCAATTTTCTCAGCAAGATTTACAGTAATCGCTATTGGTATAAATAATAGAATCATTAACAAAAATGTTGTTAAATACCGTTTTAATATGTACCAATCTAAAATTTTCATTTGCTCAAAGTCGTTTATTCATTTGTTTCACCATTTTATCTTTCCAAATTCTAAAGTTACCCAATAAAATTTGTCTTCTTGCCTCCCTAACTAACCACATGTAAAAACCTAGATTATGTATGGTGGCTATTTGCTTTCCAAGTAATTCATTCACACTGAAAAGGTGTTTAAGGTAGGCTTTTGAATAGTCTGTGTCAACAAATGTAATACCCATATCATCAATGGGTGAAAAATCATCTTCCCACTTCTTGTTTTTTATATTTATAGTGCCGTGTGCTGTAAATAGCATGCCATTTCTAGCATTACGCGTTGGCATAACACAGTCAAACATGTCTATTCCTAATGCGATGTTTTCAAGGATATTGATTGGTGTTCCAACCCCCATAAGGTAACGAGGTTTATCTTCTGGAAGTATATTACAAACAATTTCCGACATGGCATACATTTCTTCTGCTGGCTCACCCACAGATAATCCGCCAATGGCATTTCCGAGGGCACCGCTATTGGCTATGTATTCGGCTGATTGCTCTCGTAAATCTTTGTAAGTACTTCCTTGAACAATTGGAAAAAATGTTTGGCTATAATCGTATTTAAGGGGTGTCTTTTCTAGATGTTTTAGACACCTTTCCAACCAACGATGGGTCATGTGCATCGATCTTTTTGCATAGTCATAATCACATGGGTAGGGGGTACACTCATCGAAAGCCATAATAATATCGGCTCCTATTGAACGTTGAATTTCCATGACGTTCTCGGGTGTAAACGTATGAAAACTACCATCAATATGACTTTTAAATTTGACTCCCTCTTCTTTAATTTTTCTATTAGCAGAAAGTGAATAAACTTGATAACCACCTGAGTCAGTCAAAATATTTCTATCCCAATTCATAAACTTATGCAACCCTCCAGCTTGTTCTAATATCTGAGTTTTAGGCCTTAAGTATAAATGATAAGTATTCCCGAGGATAATATCAGGATTAATATCATTTTTTAATTCCCTTTGATGTACCCCTTTCACCGTAGCAACGGTACCGACTGGCATAAAAATTGGCGTCTCTATTTCACCGTGATCTGTGCGTACACGTCCTGCTCTGGCTTTGCTTTGAGAATCTTTTTGTTCTACTTTAAAAATCATAAAGAGTAATTAATAGCTAACAAAGATAAATAACAAAACTCCATTAGGGTCTTAAGAGCATATTAAATTGTTAGCAATTACTAATATTTAGTTGATAAGTGCTTAAATCCTTCCTTTGTGAAGGTTAGTTAAACACGTAATTTTGGACTTAAATTAGTAAAAAAGTTTCTATGGCAAGTACACAGCAATTAAATGATTTAACAACGCAAGTAAGAAGAGATATTTTACGCATGGTTCACAAAGTGAATTCTGGTCATCCCGGAGGATCTTTAGGTTGTGCAGAATTTTTTGTAGCCCTTTACTCAGATATCATGCAACGCCATGAAGGTTTTGACATGGATGGTCAAGGCGAAGATTTGTTTTTCTTGTCTAATGGACATATTTCTCCAGTGTACTATAGCGTCTTAGCAAGAACTGGCTATTTCGAAGTAAACGAGTTGAATACTTTTAGACTCATCAACTCGCGTTTGCAAGGACATCCAACAACTCACGAAGGACTACCAGGGATTCGAATTGCCTCAGGCTCGTTAGGACAAGGCATGTCGGTTGCAATTGGTGCTGCACAGGCCAAAAAATTAAATAACGACGCCCATTTGATTTATAGCCTCCACGGTGATGGTGAACTTCAAGAAGGTCAAAATTGGGAAGCAATAATGTATGCTTCAGCAAAAAAAATAGACAATTTAATTGCTACAATCGATTTAAATGGTCAACAAATAGACGGTTCAACAGACACTGTGCTACCCATGGGTAGCCTTAAAGAAAAGTTTCAATCATTTGGTTGGACTGTTATTGAAATTAGCAATGGTAATGATATCGACGCTATAAAAATGGGAATGGCCGAAGCTAAAAACGAAACCGGTAAAGGAAAACCTGTTGGTGTATTGCTAAAGACAGTTATGGGTCACGGTGTAGATTTTATGATGCATACGCACGCTTGGCATGGAAAAGCACCAAACGATGAGCAATTAGCCAAAGGACTTAAACAAAATCCTGAAACCTTAGGAGACTATTAATCAGACAACAAACAATACATGAAAACATATACATATACAGAAAAAAAGGATACAAGAAGCGGTTTTGGAGCAGGTTTAGCTGAATTGGGAAGAACCAATCCAAATGTGGTAGCCTTGTGTGCAGACTTAATAGGTTCTCTCAAAATGAATACTTTTATTGATGAAAATCCTGACCGTTTTTTTCAAGTTGGTATTGCTGAAGCCAATATGATGGGAATTGCAGCAGGATTAACTATCGGAGGTAAAATTCCTTTTACTGGTACGTTTGCTAATTTTTCTACAGGACGTGTTTACGACCAAATTAGACAATCTATTGCTTATTCAGGAAAAAATGTTAAAATATGTGCCTCTCATGCAGGCATCACTCTCGGAGAAGATGGTGCAACGCATCAAATACTTGAAGATATTGGTTTGATGAAAATGTTGCCCGGAATGGTTGTAATAAATCCTTGTGATTACAATCAGACAAAGGCTGCAACATTGGCTATTGCAGAATATGATGGTCCTGTATACTTGCGTTTTGGCCGTCCTGCTGTGCCTGTGTTTATGCCTGAAAATGAGCCCTTCAAAATTGGAAAAGCAATCCATTTACAAGAGGGAACAGATGTGACCATTGTCGCAACAGGTCACCTTGTTTGGGAGGCACTTGAAGCTGCTAAATCATTATCTTCTGAAGGTATTTCAGCAGAGGTTGTAAATATTCATACCATCAAGCCATTGGATGAAGAAGCCATTTTAAAATCAGTTGCAAAAACTGGTTGTATCGTGACCGCTGAAGAACATAATTTTCTTGGAGGATTAGGTGAAAGTATCTCTAGAGTGCTAGCTCTTCATAATCCCTCACCGCAAGAATTTGTTGCGACCGATGACACCTTTGGAGAATCAGGCACCCCATCTCAACTCATGGAAAAATACGGTTTAAATAGTGCTGCCATCATTGATAAAGTCAAATTAGTGATGTCGAGAAAATAATAGCTTTTTTTTTACGTTTATAAGGCATAATAAAAAAATAACAATCATGAAAAATCTTTTTACAATATTAGCAACGGTTATAAGCCTCACTATTGGTTTTGCTCAAGATGGCCCTGCATTCGGGTTCAAAGCTGGACTCAATTATAATGGCAATGGAAATTATATAGAATCTATTCAAGACAATGTCGAAAATCCAGATAGAAACATCGGATTTCATGCTGGCTTTTTTGGTAAATTTGGAAATGCATTATACTTCCGGCCAGAACTAGTTTTTACTAGTACCAAAAGCGACTATGACAGTGGTAAATTTAATATGCAGAAATTAGACGCTCCTCTATTAATAGGTGTAAAATTAGTTGGACCATTAAGTGTTTTTGGAGGCCCCTCTTTACAATATATTCTCAGTAGTAAATTCAATGATAATTCATCAAAAAACATTGATAAAGATTTAACTGTTGGCGTCAACTTTGGAGCGGCAATTAACTTTAATAAGTTTGCTATTGATTTGAGATATGAAAGAGGTCTTAATAAAAATGAAGCTTCTTTCCTTGGTAACAATGGTATTGACGTGAGTGATAGAATAGACACGAGAGCCAATCAATTGATCTTGAGTTTTTCGGCCGTCTTTTAAATAAAACACCTTTGACTTGATGAATTAAAAAAACCACCTTAACGGTGGTTTTTTTTAATCTTCATTGTAATTTATGACGATATTTGCATCGAGATAATCATCTAAGCCGTCATTATTAGAATCAACAATGGTAACTGTTTCAATTGTAATCACGCCATTTTCTTCAACTCTATTAACCTCGTATTCTCCTGACGATAAAATAGGCTCATTTTCGCCTAAATTTGTATCAATAACATAACTTGTGGGAACTAATTCATCCCTTGTTATAACGCCATCATTATCATCATCATTGTCAATAAAATTAAACAAGCCATCCTCATCCGTATCCTCATCATTTATATCAAAATCACTGTCTAAGTTTTCATCAAAACTTGGAATGCCATCTAGGTCATGGTCATTAATTTCAGTTTGAAGTAAATCAAATTTAAAAATTAGACATTTATATGGCCCAATTCCATTCGATCCAGCCGAATAGTATCCGAGTCCCGAGGGTAAAAACATGACTCCCACACCTGCATTATTATAACTTACTGTCCCATCTGTATTAATCTCAAAAGATTCAGCAATATTGAATTCAGGTATGACACGAGCCCATCCCGGAATAAGGCCTGTAAGATCAAATTCTGTTGGATTAACAGTACTATCAAATACTTGTCCATCTTCAACCAAACTCCCTTCATAGTTCAATCTAACATCGTCTGAAAAGTTAGGTTGATCTGCGCCACCTCCTTGATTGATACGTAAAATGTAATAATTATAATCCTGATCTGAAAAATTAGTTGATCTTGATTCAACCGCATCTCTCAATAATGTATGACCCGTTGGAACACTTTCACCTTCTAATAACTCTGTAATAACGATATCATTCATTGACGGATTTGAAAGACCGTTCAATTCGTTTGAATTATAATAATAGCTATCAAAATAAACATCTAGAATATCTTGATCAATGGGTTGTTGAATGGCTCTATCGATTTCTTCAATACCCTCATTAATCTTGTCATCGTCTCTACAGGTGTAGGTCGAAATGGTGGCTGCTAGTATAATTAAGAGTAACTTATTCTTTTTCATATTTTTCGAAAATTTCTATGCTTCGTTGTAACTAATAAATTAGAACAACTAAAATCAGTGATAAGTGCAACTTTTTTATTTTAATTTTAGGAGTGCAAGATACAATTTTATAATATTTTTGTATCATACTATTAACGTAGATTTATAATAATTATGCGAATTGATAAATATCTTTGGTGTGTGCGATATTTTAAAACAAGATCTCTTGCGTCTATTGCTTGTCGAAAAGGTCACATTAAAGTTAACAATGCGTTAGCAAAACCAAGTAGACAAGTCTATCCTACAGACGTCATTACAGTACGGAAAAACCAAGTCAATTATCAGTTAACTATACATGATATTCCAGATCGCAGAGTTGCCGCAAAATTAGTAGATATTTACAGAGTTGATACTACCCCAAAATCTGAATTTGAAGCTCATGAGATGCTTAAATATTCAAAAAGTTATTATCGAAAAAAAGGTATCGGACGGCCAACAAAAAAGGATCGACGTGATATAGATGATTTTAACGATGAAAATGCGTAATTTTAATTTTGAAACTTAAACAATGGCAAAAAAAAGTACAATCATTCTTACAGATCAAGAAATAAAGCATAAAATTAAGCGTATAGCTTATGAAATTTATGAAAATAATGTGGAAGAAAAAGAGATTATTTTGGCAGGAATTGCTGAGAATGGGTATTTACTTGCAAAGAAATTAAAAATAGAGCTTTCCAAGATTTCACAGCTAACGCCAGTATTATGCAAAGTAGAAATTGATAAAAAGAAACCAAGAAACACGATAAAAACATCCTTAAATAAAATTAATTACACTGATAAATCCATTGTTTTAATTGATGATGTTTTGAATTCTGGAACGACACTCATATATGCAGTAAAACATTTTATCGAGGTACCTTTAAAGCGATTTAAAACAGCTGTTTTAGTAGACAGAAATCACAAAAAATATCCTGTGAAAGCAGATTTTAAAGGTATTTCTTTATCTACTTCACTCAACGAACACATCTCTGTAAATTTTGACAATAATAAATTTGAAGCGGTACTAAAATAGCACATCTATGATCTCACGAACTACGATTCGAGGCGTTTTGTTATCTACAAAAATTGTAGTATCGGCTTGTAAATAATAATTATTTCTTTCAAATAGATGTTTTCCCACAAACTCTGATAAAGATTCAGAACTTTTTAAATGTGATACAAGTGGACGGTCATTTTTCGCTATTGTCAGTCTTTGCACAAGTTCATTTACAGAGGCTTTTAGATAGATGACAACATCATCAGTGCCGTTAAGTAATAGTTGCAAATTATTACCATAACAAGGAGTCCCACCACCAACAGAAACTACGATTCGCTCATCAAATCTCTTTAATTCTTTAAGATAATATGTTTCTATTTTTCGAAAATAAATTTCACCCTTTGTTTCAAAAATACGTGTAACCTCCATACCTTCTCTCGACTCAATATAGTCATCTAAATCAATAAATTTAAAATCAATTTTTGTCGCAAGTTGTTTACCACAAGTGGTCTTTCCAGAAGCCATATATCCCACCAAAAAAATCTTCATGTATTTATTCAAAACGTATGATTAATAATTTCAAATTTACAACACAAAAAAAGAAAAATTAATAAATAAAAAGTATTGTTTTATTAATTAAACATTTTATATTTGCACCCTCGTATTGAAAAATACAAAGACCAGTTAGCTCAGTTGGTAGAGCATCTCCCTTTTAAGGAGAGGGTCCTGGGTTCGAGCCCCAGACTGGTCACAAAAAAAGTTAAGCTTTTTGCTTAACTTTTTTTATTTTTGTGAAGTTATTAAAATGCGCACGTGGCGGAATTGGTAGACGCGCTAGCTTGAGGGGTTAGTGACCATTAGGTCGTGGAAGTTCGAATCTTCTCGTGCGCACTTGATAATAAATACTACGCATTCACACATTTCGATAAGCATGTTGTTTGCCTTCCTTCATTAAAGATTTTAATGTAAAGAGGCTACTTTAGATTATATGTCTTACTTTTGAATTAGATAAATTTTTTGTGTATGGATAACATGAAGAGTGATTTCAGTATCAAGGATTTAGAGAACATCTCTGGAATTAAAGCACATACAATAAGAATTTGGGAAAAAAGATACAAACTTTTAGAACCAGAAAGGACAGAGACAAATATCAGACACTATGGCCTTAGAAGTCTCCAAAAACTTTTAAACGTTGCTTTTCTTAATAGTAATGGTATTAAAATATCTAAAATAGTAAAACTTTCAAATGAGGAGGTTTCAGCACATGTCCGAGAAATAGCCTCCAGAGGAAACATTGAACATCATGCAATCAATGCATTTAAAATGTCCATGTTTCATTTCGATCAGGTCTTATTTTACAAAACCTACATGAATCTCCTTGAAAGATATACTTTTAGAGAAATCTTTTATGATATTTTCATTCCGTTATTGAATGAAATGGGACTTTTGTGGCAAACAAACACTATTTCACCAGCTCACGAGCATTTTATCTCTGTTCATATCAAACAGAAAATTTTATTAAATATTGAAAAACTACAAAGTTTAGAGCCTAAACCTGCTACTAGAACTTTTGTTTTATTTCTGCCTGAAAATGAGATTCATGACATCGGTTTACTTTTTGTAAATTATGAATTAAGAAGTCGGGGTTACCACACTATTTTTTTAGGTGAAAGTATTCCTATGGAATCGCTAAGTGATGTGTTAGAATTTTTTAATGAAATCACTTTTATTTCTTATTTTACAGTAAAACCGATTGAAAGGGAAGATGTCTTAATTTATTTAGATAACTTTAAGCAGCTGCTTCTAAAAAAAGAATCTTCAAAACTCTGGTTATTGGGGCATAAATTAGGGCTTTTACAACCCAATGATTATCCAAAAGCAACTTACGGATTTAATTCAATTGAAAATTTAGTTAAAGAATTGTAAAATTTAGTTTCATCTCTTTTTTTTGTTTAGATTTAAATTAAATTAATTAAACAAATGAGTCAATCTATACATATAATAGGATCAGGTTTTTCATCCCTTGCCGCATCATGCTACCTCGCTAAAGCTGGTTACAACGTCACAATTTTTGAAAAAAACAACACTATTGGAGGTCGTGCACGGCAATTAAAGCGAGATGGTTTTACATTTGATATTGGACCAACCTGGTATTGGATGCCCGATGTTTTTGAACGATTTTTTTCAGATTTCAATAAATCTCCAAATGATTATTACAGTTTAGAAAAACTAAATCCAGCTTACAGTGTTTATTTTGGACAAGATGACTTTATTTTAATAGAAGATTCATTACAAAAAATATGTAACGCTTTTGAAAGAGAGGAAGAAGGAAGTTCAGTACAGTTAATGAAATTTATAAACGAGGCTAAAAGCAATTATGATATCGCCATAAAGGATTTGGTTTACAATCCAGGAGTTTCACCTTTTGAATTAGTAACCCCAAAAACAATTGGTAAGCTGAATCAATTTTTTAGTACCATTAAAAAAGATGTTCGAAAACAATTTAAAAATAATCGATTAGCACAAATTCTAGAATTTCCTGTTCTTTTTCTTGGGGCAAAACCTAGTGACACACCTTCATTTTATAGTTTCATGAACTATGCAGATTTTGGTTTGGGAACTTTTCATCCAAAAAATGGTATGTATGAAGTCATTCTTGGTATTGAAACACTCGCAAAATCACTCGGTGTGATTATTAAAACAGAATCACCGATAGAACAAATTTTAGTTGACCATAAAAATGAAGTAACAGGTGTTAAATCAAATAACTTAGAATATCCGTGTGATTATGTTTTAAGCGGTGCAGATTATCATCATACTGAAACACTACTCGATAAAAAACATAGACAATATTCTGAATCTTATTGGCAATCTAAAACTTTCGCTCCTTCATCATTACTGTTTTATGTTGGGTTTGATAAAAAATTAAAAAACGTAAATCACCACACGTTGTTTTTTGATGTCGATTTCGACACTCATGCAGAAAACATATACGACAATCCAGAATGGCCAGAAAATCCTCTCTTTTATGCAAGCTTTCCGAGTATCACAGATCAATCATCAGCACCAGAACATAAAGAAGCAGGTATTTTTTTAATTCCATTAGCACCTGGTCTCACTGATACATCAGAAATACGAGAAGAATATTTTGAAAAAATAATGACACGCTTCGAAGCGCTGACAAGTCAAAAAGTTAAAAACGATATTCTCTTTAAGGAATCCTTTTGCGTTAATGATTTTGTAAAAGACTACAATTCATACAAAGGAAATGCTTATGGCATGGCAAATACACTATTTCAAACAGCCTTTTTAAGACCTAAATTAAAAAGTAAAAAAGTAAAAAAAATGTACTTTACTGGACAGTTAACTGTTCCTGGACCTGGGGTACCGCCTGCATTAATATCAGGAAAATTAGTTTCTGAACTAATAATTAAGGATATTGTAACCAATAAAACCAAGAATTCAACATTACAACCAGTTTAAAATATGAAATACATTTTTGATAACGTGTCTTACGACTGTAGCAAGACTGTGACCAAAACATATAGCACTTCTTTTTCTCTAGCTACTAAAATGCTGAGCAAATCAATACGGCAGGATATCTACAATATCTATGGATTTGTCCGTTTTGCTGATGAAATTGTTGACTCATTTCATGATTTCGACAAAAATGAATTGTTTAACAAATTTGAAGATGATTTAAAATTAGCCATTCAAAATAAAATTAGTTTGAATCCTATTTTAAATGCGTTTCAATATACATTTCACAAATACAAAATAGACATTTCTTTAGTAGATGCTTTTATGAAATCCATGCGGATGGATTTACATAAATCAGAATACCTAACAAATGAGGAGTACAAGGCCTATATTTATGGATCAGCTGACGTCGTTGGCCTGATGTGTTTGAAGGTTTTTGTAAATGGAAATCAAAAAAAGTACGATGATTTGCAAGAGACTGCGATGTCACTAGGTTCCGCATTTCAAAAGGTGAACTTTTTACGAGATTTAAAAGCAGATTTTGAGGGGTTGAATAGAACTTATTTTCCCAATACAGATCTTGCAAACCTTGATGAGCTCGCAAAACAGAACATTATAAATGACATAGAAAGTGACTTTGGCAAGGGGCTTGAAGGTATCAGAAAATTACCGATGGAAGCTAAATTTGGTGTTTTTATGGCTTATAGATACTACAGCCAATTATTAAAAAAGTTAAAACGCACGCCAGCTTTAGAGATTAAAAGTGCCCGAATTAGAGTACCAAACTATAAAAAAATTGAACTTCTAACCAGAAGCTATGTCAAATTTCAACTTAATCTTTTGTAATTAATTTATGCATACAGTTTATTGGATATTAATATTTCTAGGCACCTTTTCGATGATGGAGTTTATGGCATGGTTTACGCACAAATTTATCATGCATGGCTTTTTGTGGCACTTACACAAAGACCATCACCAAAAAGATCACGATAACTGGTTTGAAAGAAATGACTTTTTCTTTCTGTTTTATGCCGTTGTTAGCATGACTTGTTTCTATTTAGCGAGTTATGAATTAATTTGGTTTTTCTTACCTATTGGACTAGGTATTCTTGCATACGGTATTGCCTATTTTACAGTCCATGACATATTTATTCACCAACGTTTTAAAATGTTTAGAAAAGCCAATAATTGGTATGCTAAAGGTGTAAGACGAGCCCATAAAATTCACCACAAACACAGAGGTAAAGAAAAAAGTGAAAATTTTGGAATGCTAGTGGTCCCATTTAAGTATTTCAAAAAATAAATCTTTAAATTTTATGAACCACTCCCACTTCGATTATGTCATTGTAGGAAATGGGCTTGCAGGTTTACAATTAGCTTTAAAACTGGCGTCTGATTCATATTTTGATGGAGTTAAAATTGCATTAATTGACCCATTATCAAAAACCAAAAATGATAAAACATGGAGCTTTTGGGAAAAACATTCAACACCTTGGGATAACCTTACTGAAAAAGAATGGCCACAAGCATCCTTTATTACAAAAAGTAAAGAAATAAGCTTAAACCTTCATCCATATCGCTACAAAACAATTCGCTCCATCGACTTTTACAAGTTCTCAAGATCAGTACTCAGTCAAAAAAGTAATGTGATGTTTATTACAGATACAGTTACATCAATACAAGAAACTATTGATCTTGTGCAAATTACTACCAAAAGCGAAACATATACCTCAGCACATGTTTTTGATAGTAGAGTTCCAGATTCATTTAATAATTTAGAGAACAAATCTATTCGCCTCACACAGCATTTTAAAGGTTATGTTATTGACGTGAGTTCAAATGTTTTTAACGATAATAACCTCGTGATGATGGATTATCGACTTAAAGATGGCGGGCAAACGACCTTTATGTATGTCCTGCCATTTTCAAAAAGAAAAGCACTTATTGAGTTTACCTATTTTACAGAACAACTTGTTGAAGAATCGGTTTACGATACATTCATTAAAACCTATATTAAGGACTATTTAAAGATAGATAAATATCATATCACAGAAACCGAAACTGGACAAATACCTATGTCTACGTTTCGCTTTGAAAAATTCAATACCTCAAAAATCACCAAAATAGGAACAGGTGGTGGTTGGGTAAAAGCGTCAACTGGTTACTCATTTAAACATACTGAGAAAAAGGTGACACAAATTATCAACAATATAAAATTAAACAGAATACCCTCCTTCAAATTATTCAAGAGTAAATATAAATTTTATGATAAGGTCTTTCTTAAAGTATTAAAAGATGAAAATTCGAAAGGCGAATGGGTGTTTCAACAACTTTACAGTAAAAATTCAATACAATCGATTTTTAGATTTCTTGATGAAGAGTCAACGCTGATTGATGAGCTTAAAATTATGTGGTCCTTATTATCATGGCGATTTTTAAAAGCCTTTTTTAAGACGCTGTAAGTAATTTATCCAGTTGTTCTCGTACGCTACTAGAGTTCCAATTAGCCGCTCCGTGCTTATCAATTACAATACGTCCTTGCTTATCAATTATGTAAGTTCTAGGAATACTTTTTGTTGTGAAATAAGAGGGGTATTGTGTAAGTGGAGTAAAAACCTTGATATTATAGCCATTGCGCTTTAAAAATTTTTGAATCGCTTTGGGTGATTCGTCAGAGACTAGAATAAAATCAACCTTTTTGCCGTAATCATCATATAAATTTTGAATCCCTTGAAACTCAGCAATACAGGGCGGACACCACGTTGCCCACAAATTAACAATAACAACACGATTTTTAGTATTGCTAAAATCAAATTCATTTCCATCTAAATCTTTTAATTTCCAAGGTTCATAGGAAATTTCTTTTTGTTCTTTGGGATTAATTACAGACGGTGAAAATAACGACACTACAGAATGAAAAGCTATTTGTATTGGTTGTCTTGTCTGTGGCACGATCATTAAGACTACTAAAATCAAAAATAAAATATCTCCTTTTTTTATTTTTCTGAAATTCATTTACGTCGAAATAAACAATTAAATTAATTATAACTATAGTTTTTTATATTCATACCATAAAAAACTCCTAAATTCATAAGGAGTTTTTTCAGTACAGTCATATCATAAAAGGTTAGTTCTGCTTTTTAATAAGGTTCAAGGCAGAGCCTTCTTTATACCAATCAATTTGAGATTGGTTGTAAGTATGGTTGGTAAGAATTACATCCCTACTCCCATCTAAGTGAACAAACTCGATACTCAGTGGCTTTCCAGGTGCAAAGTCAGACAAATCTAAAAAATTGACAGTATCATCTTCCTGAATAAGGTTATAATCGTTTTCATTATTAAATGTTAGACCGAGCATCCCTTGTTTTTTTAAATTTGTTTCATGGATACGGGCAAAAGATTTCACGATCACTGCAGCAACGCCCAAGTGACGAGGTTCCATAGCCGCATGCTCACGTGAAGATCCTTCACCATAATTATGATCACCTACGACTATCGATTTTATATCATTTGCTTTATAAGCTCTTGCCGTTTCTGGAACAGCCCCATACTCGCCTGTTAATTGATTTTTAACAAAATTGGTTTTTTTATTAAATGCATTAACGGCTCCAATTAAACAATTATTAGAAATATTATCTAGATGACCACGATATCTTAACCATGGACCTGCCATTGATATATGATCTGTTGTACATTTTCCAAATGCTTTGATTAACAATTTTGCCTCAGAAATATCATCACCAATAGGCTCGAAAGGCGTCAATAACTCTAAACGTTCTGAATTTGGATTTACATCAACACTAATTCGGCTTCCATCATCTACTGGTGCTAAATAGCCATTATCATCAACTTCAAAACCTTTTGGAGGCAGCTCCCACCCTGTTGGCTCGTCAAGCATCACTCTCTCACCTTTATCATTTATTAATGAATCTGTCAAGGGATTAAAATCTAATCGTCCTGATATGGCTATGGCAGCCGTTATTTCTGGCGACGCTACAAAGGCATGTGTATTTGGGTTACCATCGGCTCGTTTTGCAAAATTTCTATTGAAAGAATGAACGATACTATTTTTTGGCGCATTCTTGGCATCTTCATACCTAGCCCATTGACCGATACAAGGTCCACAGGCATTCGTAAATATTTTGGCATCTAATTTTTGAAATATGTCTATAATCCCATCGCGCTCTGCAGTATAGCGAACTTGCTCTGAACCCGGATTAATTCCCAAATCAGATTTCATACTTATTCCCTTATCCAATGCTTGTTGTGCAACAGATGATGCTCGTGATAAATCTTCATATGAAGAGTTAGTACACGACCCAATTAATCCCCATTCAACTTTTAATGGCCAATCATTAGACTTGGCTTTTTCACTCATATCTGAACCAACTGACGTCGATAAATCTGGAGTAAAAGGTCCATTCAAAGCTGGTCCTAGATCTGATAAATTAATATCTATCACCTGATCAAAATACAATTCAGGATTTTCATAAACCTCCTTATCTCCTGTTAAGTATGTTTTCACATCGTTAGCAGCGTCAGCGACATCTGACCTGTCTGTTGCTCTTAAATAACGTTCCATGGAATCATCGTAACCAAAGGTTGATGTGGTCGCTCCTATTTCAGCTCCCATGTTGCAAATAGTCCCTTTTCCAGTACAAGAAATACCTTGTGCTCCAGGACCAAAATATTCAACGACAGCGCCAGTTCCTCCTTTAACAGTCAAAATTTCTGCTACTTTCAATATGACATCTTTCGGAGCAGTCCACCCAGAAAGTTTTCCAGTTAAACGAATACCTATTAATTTTGGAAATTTTAACTCCCACGGCATACCTGCCATAACATCCACTGCATCAGCACCTCCAACTCCAATCGCTATCATTCCTAAACCACCTGCATTAACAGTATGCGAATCGGTACCAATCATCATTCCTCCAGGAAACGCATAATTCTCAAGAACTACTTGATGAATAATTCCAGCTCCTGGTTTCCAAAATCCAATTCCATATTTATTTGAAACAGACTCTAAGAAATTAAAAACTTCATTGCTCGTATTTAAGGCATTTTGAAGATCACTTGTTGCTCCATTTTTAGCCTGAATTAAGTGATCGCAATGCACTGTAGTAGGAACAGCAACCCTAGGTTTTCCAGCTTGCATAAACTGTAACAACGCCATTTGGGCTGTTGCATCTTGACATGCGACTCTATCCGGAGCAAAATCAACATAATCTTCACCTCTGGTAAAGGGTTTTGTTGAAATCTCATCCCATAAATGAGTGTAAAGTATTTTTTCTGAAAGTGTTAATGGTTTTCCAACGACCTCACGCGCCTTATCAACGTGATTTGTCATTCGTGAATACACTTTTTTTATCATGTCAATATCGAACGCCATAGGTGTAAATTTTGATGTTTGTTGCTTTTTTTAATCAGGCAAAAATACAAAAAATTACCAAAAATTGGATGATTATATCAATACACTGAGACAAGGTTATGTGTTTTATTAAAAAAGCACAACATGTCGCCTTTTTTTATATAATTCTAATTATTAAGATACAAAATAGATAAAGTAATAATGGAACGCTAAAACAAACTTTTAATAATGTCTTCATCAGAAATACCTTCGGCTTCAGCTTTATAATTTTTGATAATTCTATGCCGTAAAATACCATTGGCAACCGCTTGAACATTGTCTATGTCTGGAGAGAATTTTCCTTGGATGGCAGCGTGAGTTTTTGCTGCTAAAATTAAATTTTGTGATGCTCTTGGCCCTGCTCCCCAATCAATAAATTGTTTTACTAAACTCGGAGCGGAATCATTATTCGGTCGTGTTTTAGCAACCAACCCAACAGCATATTCGATGACATTATCAGCAACAGGTATGCGTCTTATCGTCTGTTGATACGCTGATATTTCTGACGCCGTGAACAAAGAGTTGATTTCTATTTTACTATCTGAAGTGGTTGCTTTTACAACATCTATCTCTTCTTGAAAAGAAGGGTACTCTAAGTTTATAGCGAACATAAATCTATCTAATTGCGCTTCTGGCAACGGATAGGTACCTTCTTGCTCAATCGGATTTTGAGTCGCTAAAACAAAATAAGGAAGATCTAGTTTATAATGATGACCAGCGATTGTTACCGCTTGCTCTTGCATTGCCTCTAGTAATGCAGCTTGTGTTTTTGGTGGCGTTCTGTTTATTTCATCAGCTAAAATAATGTTTGCAAAAATAGGGCCCTTAATGAATTTAAACTGTCGATTTTCATCTAAAATCTCACTCCCCAAAATATCACTTGGCATCAAATCTGGTGTAAACTGAATGCGTTTAAAGTCTAATCCTAAAGCACTGGCAATTGTATTTACCATTAATGTTTTCGCCAAACCAGGAACACCAATTAGGAGCGCATGCCCTCCTGAAAAAATTGATATTAAAATTTGATTTACCACATCATCTTGACCAATAATGACTTTGGCTATCTCGGATTTCAGTTCTTTATATTTTGTAACAAAGCCTTGAATTGCAACGACATCAGACATAAATTTTAGTTTTCTTGTTTTAACCAATTACTTTTAAAATCACAAGATTTTTGCTCATTAGCAATACTAATAAAGGTTTCCAAAATTTTACTTTCTTGCCATTTCTCAATTTCTTTCAATTGCTTTTCTTGAAGTGCCAGGTCTTTAATTTTGAGATAATCCTTTGCAAACTCAGCCTGATGCTCCTCTTTTCTCTCAGTTACTGTAAGTATTTTGAACATGACAGGGTTTTCACGGTCCTCATCTTGGTAGACAACACTGACGTCACCATCACTTAGGTTTTGAAGTTGTGTATACAATTCAGTATCCATTTTTGTGAGCTCAAAACTATAATCTTGTGTCTCTGGATTACGTAACTGTCCACCATCATATTTTGTTTCATCCTGATCACTGATTTCTAAAGCTGCATCAGCAAAACTAATATCTCCATCAATGATTCTTTGTCTAGTATTTTCTAATTTTGCTTTTGCCAATTTAATATTGTCATCAGTAATTTTTGGTCTTAATAATATGTGTTGCACATCATATTCTTGTCCTCTTATCTTTTCAAGACGAATGATATGATAACCAAAAATAGTTTTGAAAGGTTCAGAAACTTCCCCCTCCTGAAGTGTAAAGGCCACCTCTCTAAATTCCTTTACCATTTCTGGTCGAGTTCTATTTAACGTATATCTACCTCCAGTTCTTTTAGATGCCTCATCATCTGAGTATAAAACTGCTTTCGTTGTAAAACTTGCACCATTATCAAGGACATCTGATCTAAATTCATTCAAACGATTAATAACTTTTTGCTTTTCATCGTCTGTAGTGTCAGGAATTACCACTATTTGAGCAACTCGCAGTTCAGTTCCAAATATTGGTCGTTCTTCCTCAGAAATGCTATTAAAAAACTGTCTTACTTCCTCAGGTGTTACTTCAATCTCTCCAGTAATCTCGTCTTGCATTATCTTTACCATTTGACCGTTTTTATTGACATCATAAAACATATCTCTCAATTCTTGTTCGGTCCCTTTTTTATAAAATTTAACTAACTTATCCATTGAGCCAATTTGTTGACTAAAGGCATTGATTTGTTGATCGACTCTTGAACGTATTTCTGCCTCATTTACAACCAAACTATCCTGTACGGAGTGATGCATATATAATTTATCTTCCAAAAGCTTTCCAAACATCTCACAGCGGGTGGGCATATCTTCAGCAGACACGCCTCCTTGTTGAAGCATTTCAAACTCTCTACTAATATCTGATTCTAAAACAACATAATCACCAACAACAGCGGCAACACCATCGATTTTAAAGCGCTTTGAAGTGTCAATAACTTCTTTTGAATCAGTGGAGACAACATCTTTGTTTTCTTCTATTATTTCTTGTGCTGAAATGGCACCAGTCATAAAAATCGAGACCAATACGGTCCGATACACTGGTTTAATTAAATATTTCAAATTGTTTATTTTTAATTGCATCCTTGGTAATATCCTTTTCTAATTGTTTAATAAATTCTAGCTTTCTTTTGTTTATTACGATTTGTCTGATTGTTGGCATTACATATTCTATGGGCGCCAACTGATTCCGTAATAACACATCAGTAATTTGCATCAAATATAGTCCTAAAGAGTCTTTGAGTTCTATAAAATTAGGTTTTTTTAACAATTCTTGTTTGTTTTGATTACCTAGTATCCTAATTTTCTCAATGACTCGATCGTAGCGAATCCACATTGAATCGTTCAACGTGTATGATTTAAATTGTATTGAAATGGAATCTAAAATTCGTTTATCTTCATCATTGAACCTCTTAAAACGTTTTCTAATATCTTCTAAATTAATGCTGTTTTCATTGATATTAAGATATCTTAATTTTAACAAGTCCTCATTGAGTTTAAAAATTTCTCTATTTGACTGATACACCTCGAGTGCTTGATTTAAACTCACTGTGGTGTCCATACTTTGATTCACTAGAGCTTCCTGATATGCCTTAGTAAATAAATCTGTTTTGTATTGCTCAACAAGACTACCAAATTCCTTTTGTTTAGACTCAGTTAAATTAATTTTGGCCTTTGATAATAATAATTGCTGACTGGCCCACTTATTTATAAAATTATTGACAATAATAGCACTATCTGCCTCAGAAACATTGTCTAAGCCTAAATTTTTCAAACTACTTTCATAGAGAAATAAGTTATTGACTCTAGCTACTGGCGTACCTCCGTCTTGTCTTTCAAATAATTCGCAAGAGCTTATTAAGACACAAATGGCTATTATTAAATAAACGTTTTTAATCACCTAATTATTTAGTTGTTGTTTGGTCCTTTTTAGAACTTCTTTGTTTACGGACACTTTATATTTTTTGGACAAAACTTCCATCCAATTCTTTTCATAAATTATTTGGTAATCAGAGATGACTAATCCTTTGGCATCTTCGAAGGTTTTAATTGACTCTGGCAACACCTCGGTCACCATGACGATATGATACGCTTTATTCCATTTATAAATATCGGATAAACCTATCTTCATGAGAAAATCTTCTGGAATAATGTTGGTGTTTTTTGATAACATTCCTGTTGTCACTAAAATGTTTTGGTCACTAGTATTAATTTGTTGTTTAATTTCTTCCACTGTCTTGTTTTCAATTAACAGTTTTTTTGCCTTTTTAATGAACTCCTTTTTGGGAGATGTTACAAGAATCGCTTTAACTTTTTCAGGATTTAAATAGTCCTTTTTATTGGACTCATAAAAGGCATGAAGTGCGGCGGTATCGCTTTTCACAGCATTCCAAACTTTGTCTTCCATTAAATCAAATAATAATAAACCTTCCCGATATTCATTTAAGATATTAGCAAAATCTACATTTACAAATTCTAAATTCTCTTCGTGGTATTTAAGTACCTCAGAATTGACAAAATTCTCGTACTGGGTTGTTACAAAATCTGTTACCGATTGTCGCACTTTTAAGCCTCTTTTTGAGTTATTTAAATAATTATAAAAATCAGAATATACCAATTGTTTATTACCAATTACTATGAATTGTTTACTCCCTTCAAAAGATTCGGATAACGTCCAAGTATTTTTAAAAAATTCTTCGTCAAAAAACTCTAAAAAATTTGGTAACACAACTGCTGCTTCCGGAACCTTGTAGTTCTGTCTTAATTTTTTACTCATAGCAGAACTAATTAATTTTGAGCGTGAATCTCTCTTTACCTGTTGCTCGAGATCAGACTTTAATTGCTCATAAGACGCTAGAGGCGTTTTGTTGTATAGTTTTACGATGTGCCATCCGTAACTAGTTTTAAAGGGAATTGAAATGTCACCATTGTTTTGCAAACTAAACGCTACTTTCTCAAACTCAGCAGAGGCTAATTGACCTGTTTTAAAGGATTTTAATTTACCTCCCATCTTAGCCGAGCTTTTGTCCTCTGAAAATTGTTGCGCTAGTGATTCAAATTTTTGACCCTGCTGTAGCATTTTATAGAGTTCGTTAATTCTAACTTCTGCCTTAGCTAAACTATCATTTTCGTTTAAGGAAATCATGATATGTCCTACGGTAACCTCTCCTTGAGATTTGCGCTTATCTAACACTTTTACAACATGATATCCATATTGGGTTCTGAAAGGATCTGAAATCTCTCCAACGCCAGTGTTATAAGCAGCACTTTCAAAATCGTAAACCATCTTAAAACTTGAAAAATATCCTAAATCTTCCACAAAAACTGTGTTGCCATTATGAACTGAAGTTTTAACACTTTCAAAACCTTGCTTAAAAAATCGCTCTTTGAAATTCAATATTTTTTTATAGTAAGCAGTCGTATCTTTTTCATACTCTTCTATCCTAACTAAAATGTGTTGAGCTTTAATTTCATAAGACATTCTGTCATAAGCTTCTTTAATCAATGCTTCTGTAACGTTACTTTCTGTTAAATATTTTTTACTCAGTTGCTTTTGATATCCTTTTAACTCTTTAAGGTAAGACGGCTTTTTATCTAATCCAATAGATTTTGCCTCTTGGAGTTTGAGTTTATAGTTGACAAAAAGATTTAAATACGCATCAATATCCTTTTGAGATTCATCTTGAACAATCTCTAAATTTTTATTGTAAACTCGGATAAATTCTTGAGCGAGGATCGGTTCATCACCAACAGAAAATAAAACATCATCATTACTAATCTGACTAAAAACAGTCATATGTGCAGAAACAAGTAACAACCATAAAAACGGAAATTTATTCATTTGTATACATTTTAAAACCAAGCAAAAATAGTAATAATAACCTATAATGCAAGTTGTAAAATATGACAATAATTTCAGGACTTAGGATGTAGTAAATTGATTAGAAAATTCTCACAAACAAAAAACATTTCTCAAAATAAGTTTATCCAATTTATACACAATCTGGTTTACAATAACCATTAAATCTTTTATCTTTGGCACATGGGATTAACTAACAACGATATCTTCAAAAAACTTAGAGTTGCGCACAAACTCCGTGATGATGATATCATAAAAATTTGTGCATTAAAAGATTTTAAAATTTCAAAAAGTGAATTAGGTGCAATTTTTAGAAATGAAAACCATCCTAAATATATGGAGTGTGGGGATCAATTTTTACGAAATTTTTTAGATGGCTTAATCATACATTTACGCGGACCACTTCCAAAGAATAATTCTACCAAGGTTCAAACTAAAAATTTCTCAAAATCGTAATATTGAGTCCTGTAAAAAATAGAACGTTTAAAAATAGAATTATTCAATCCATTTTTTAAAATCTCTTACGCGGTCACGAGCAACTATTAAATCGTGTTCCTTATAATGATTCAGACTAATTTTTAATCTTGAATTGGTATAACTCACAATATCTCTTATGGCTTTTAAATGAATAATTTGTTTTCTATTAATTCTGAAAAAGAAATCAGGTTCAAGTTCAAGTTCAAGTTGCTCAAGGGAACCATCAATACAATAATTTCTGGAATTCTTTGTGAAAGCATATGTAGCCTTATTTTCACTAAAAAAACATTCAATATCTTCAACATCAATGAGTTTTATATGATGCCCTATAGTAACAGAAAATCGTTTCTTATAATCTCTGCCTTTGGGATTTACAAGTAATTCTCTAAGATCATTAAAATTTAAACGCGTCGCTTGTAGGTTTGAGATACGATTCTCAAATTTTTTTAATGCTTCAGCCAATTCTATTGTATCAATCGGTTTTAATAAGTAATCAATACTATTTAATTTAAACGCTTTTAAAGCATACTCATCAAAAGCCGTAGTAAAAATAACTGCAGATTTAATATCGACATTCTCAAAGATCTCAAATGACAAACCATCACTTAGTTGAATGTCTAAAAAAATCAACTCAGGATGTTGGTTGTTATTGAACCAAATAATAGATTCCTCAACAGAATGCAGCATCTCTTTTACGTTTATATCATGTGCTAAAAGCATTCGATTTAATCGTCTTGCGGAAGGTTTCTCATCTTCTATAATGATAGATTGTATCACGAAATAATAAGTTTTTAAAAATTAAATTTTCTATTCTATAGCTCTAAAGAATACAGATGGATGTGCCAAGGCATGGTTAGTTTCTATTAATTTATTTAAAACGTTGGTATTCTTGTCTCTCTTTATCCATATATTCTTTTATTTTATTGGCTTCCCATTTTTTTCCAAACATTAATCCTGGACCGTAAACTGCCATCAAATGAAAAAGTAAACCAATACCCCAAAATAAAGCAGTTGCATAAGTACCAAAATGCCAAAAGCCATTATCTGACTGTGTCCCAATGAGTACGATTAAAAATACATTAATTATTACATAAACAGCTAAATGCCAATAAAAAGCGATTAACTTATCTAATTTTTTCTTTGCCCTTAAGTAAGCATCCTCTTTTTCATAATCAAATTTTGAATGCTGCACATTTAATGATTCCTCTTTAAAATTTTCCATCTTGCTTCTTTGTTAATCGTTACTTTGCTCTTCGTTAATAAATTGTTTAATTTTTCGCTCCTCCCAGTCGTGACCTATTATTAAGGGTAACAAAAACACAGAGAAGGCATGAATACTGAGGCCAACTCCCCAAAATAACCACATCCCAGAATAATTCAGATTAAATAACGATTCAAATTGTCCTGAATTCCTTATAATCTTAAAAACTACAATGATCGTATTAACTGAAAGATAGATTCCCAAATGATAATAAAAACCTTTTAATTTTTGGACTCTTGTTTTTGCTCGTAACAAGGCTGATTCTTTACTTAAATTTTTCATATTGTATTGTTTTAATTCCAACGATCATCGGAGGCTTCATTTTCCATATACTTTTCAATTTTTCTCTGTTCCCAAGAGCGCCCAAACACACCATCATTAACATAAACTTTATAAGCATGAAAAAGTAGTCCAATACCCCACCCAAACATTGGGAACCAAAACCACTGAAACCCCCAAAAAGTACGATAATTAATAAATATTAAAAAAGGAATTACGATGACGTACGACAGTAAACTGTAGTAAAATTCTTTTACCTCGTCAACATGTTTACGTGCTCGTACATAGCTGTCGTCAAATTGGTTTTGTGTTCTTGTTTTCATAATTGATATTTGTTTTGTAAGCATGGGTATTGCAACTGTAAATAATTCTGCTTTTTGATTAATAATTACTTTTCTATCTGTTAACAAATGGTACCGTTGTTTGATATTTTCGAGTCCAACTCCGCTACTTTTTCTAAGTATCTGTTTTGGCTGTAAATTATTCTCCACAACTAAAAATCCTGATGACTCAAATATTTTGATTTTCAATGGTTTACTTGTTGTAACTATATTGTGTTTAACCGCATTTTCGAGTAATAATTGCAATGATAGCGGAACAACTTTACTGTCTAAATTTGTAACTTTCTCAGGAGTTTCAAATACAATACTATCTTCAAATCTCATTTTTAAAAGTGACATGTAAATTGATGCGAAATTTAACTCTTCTCTCAATGTCACCAAATCTTTATTTTTCTGCTCCAATACATAGCGATAAACTTTCGATAATGACGCTGTGAAATTTTTTGCATTTATTGGATTTTCATCAATTAAACTTGTTAAAACATTTAGACTATTAAATAAAAAATGAGGATCTAATTGATTTTTTAATGCATCAAATTTCGCACTTGCAGTTCCAGCAATAACCTTTTGCTCTTGTATTTTACTTTTTTGTAATTGTTGATAAAAGTAAAATACATGAAAAAGTGCTGAAATTACAACCATACACAAAAAAGCCAAGAGATACATTTTAATGTTTTCTGTCTTCAAAAAATATTCGTAATCAATACCTTCTATTGCAACTCTATGAAGTAGTCGGAGAATAATAAACGAAACCATAGTAATCACAACGGAACTTAAAAATCCTATAATGAGACGATATTTTTGATATCTGTACCAAACTACATAATGGTTTAAATACTTAAAAAAAGCAAAATTAATTAATGCCAAACAGACACCATAAAACACATAAAAGCCATTAGATTGAATGTGCTTTAGGTTTAATAGAAGGCTTCTTTTTGGATCAACATTGAAAACCACAATAACCATGAATAAAAAAATGGCTATCAAAAAGCTAAACCCTATTGTTTTTAAAATTAATTTCATAAGTTCTGATATCTAAAATGGTTTTACTTAAGCTCTTCGTGTCTCAATTTAAATAGAAAGCCTTCATCAAATTTATTGGAGCTAGGTTTTTTTTGTTTATCATCTGCTTAAAGTTTAAAATAATATATTCACAACGAAAAAAACAATTTTAATAATGATAAAAATTAATCTAAACATAACACCCACTTATTTATACAGCAAATATCCACTATTGTTAAATTTTACAAAAAACAAAATTACCCAATCGTTGTATTAGTGTGCTGAACTGTCTAATTGAAATTATAACAGCATCCTCGAGTTTATTTCAATTAGTATTACTGGAATATTTTATTGTATGACAGATAAATCATCTACCATTTTAATAACTAATAATATTATTGTATCAAATGCTTTGTATGAAATTAGTTAACTTACACTAATAAACTTAGTTTCATGAAAAAGCTTTCATCTCTATTACTCGTGCTCATTTTTTGTAACTGTTCAGGCAATAGCCAACAAAAAGAAGATAGTGATTATATTTCTGAAGTAAATGCTTACTTTAAGACTTTGAACAATGAGCGTAAAAATAATTATCTTCAATTAATTGCCTTATATCCTCTGAAAGAAGGTTCAAATACCTTTGGAAAAGATAGTTTAAATGATTTAATATTAAATTTTGACTTGATTCCAAATTACGTTGGAAGTTATTATAGACAAGAAGATAGCTTGATATTTGATGGTGCCAAAGATTTAATGGTCCAATCAATGGATTCCACCACCCTTAAAACGCCTGTAAAAATTGATGTTCAAGGTAATTCTGAAAAATTATTTCATCAAAATCTAAGCTGGAAAATTATTTCTCGATCAAACCAATATTATCTTAGAATTTGGTACAAAAAAAATCCTAAAATCAACACCTTTAAAAAATTTTTACGTTATCCTACAAACAAGGATTATTTAATTAAGGCTCAATTCACTAGTTATGAGCAAGAAAAACATGAAATTGTAAAAGCTAAAATTGATGGAAAACGAATAACAAGCTTTATTGGAAATGTAACGTTTGCTTTAAATGACAAGAACTTTACATTGGAAGTAGGACATAATGGTTTTATCATGGTTGGAGATTTGACAAATTCTAATACGACATATGGGGGTGGTCGATACATGTATATCACGGTTCCTCAAAATAACGGAGATGTTAATTTAGATTTCAATAAACTCTACAACCCTCCGTGCTCATATTCTGTTTTCACTACCTGTTTATTTCCTCCAAGTCAAAATCAATTGTCATTTCCTATTTTTGCAGGCGAACAATCAATTTAAAAAAAAACACTCATTACCTAAGCGTAATAATCTAAATTAAAATGAAAATTAAAGTTGCAGTTGTCCAAGATAGTCCTGTTTTTTTTGATAAAGAAGCTACCTTTAAAAAAATTGAAACCATATGTATTAACAATGCTTCAAAAGGTTGTCAGTTAATTGTGTTTCCCGAGTCATTTATTCCTGGCTATCCACGAGGACTCTCTTTTGGTACGACTATCGGTGAACGAACAGAGACTGGGAGACAACAATTTGCTGATTACTACAATCATAGTTTTGATTTAAAAAGTAATGATTTGGTAAGATTAGAAATACTTTGTAGAGAGCAAAATATTTTTCTTGTTATTGGAGTTACTGAAAAACAAGAAGTAAGCGGCAGTTTGTTTTGTTCTATGCTTTTTATTTCACCATCAAACGGTTTATTAGGAGTACATCGTAAATTAAAACCTACAGGCTCTGAAAGAATTATATGGTCAGAGGGTGATGCAAAAGATTTAGTTACTTTTAACACTAAAATTGGCAAACTTGGAGGACTTATTTGTTGGGAAAATTACATGCCATTGGCACGTATGAGTATGTATCTTAAAGGGGTTGAAATTTATATTGCCCCAACAGCTGATTCTCGAAAACAGTGGACCGCAACTATGCAACAAATAGCCATGGAAGGGCGATGTTTTGTTCTTGGTTGTAACCAATATATGACAACAGCATTATATCCTGATAAATATAGAAAAGAAGTTTCGCATCTCGATGAAAACTTTTGTCCCGGGGGTAGTGTTATAGTTTCTCCACAAGGTACTATTCTTGAAGGACCTCTTTTCAATAAATCTGGAGTTCTGGTCACCGAATTAGACATGGAAGATATTAAGAAAAACAAACTAGATTTTGATGTTATAGGTCATTACAGCCGAGATGATATTTTTAAATTTGAAGTAATTAATCAACCTGAAATTAAAAATAACAACTAAAAGACACATATAGTTAATAGTCTCACTTGCAGAATTTTAATGTTTTATTTATTTTTGAAAAAAATATGATTTGATCTTTGATAAAATAAATAAATCTTTTGGTGCCTTATTCCTACTGATTCTTTTGATTGAGGTAATTTCAAGTAAAAGTGAAGATTTCAGTAGACTTCATACAGTAGCTATGCCTCTGCTATTGGCGTATCTTTTTATATTTTTTTACTTGCGTCGACAAGGAACATCTATAATATCTAAAATACTTTTATTTTCTGCCCTAGGGTGTGCATTTACGGGAGATATATTCTTGTCTAAAGAGTTGAGTATTTTTGACAGCGAAAATAGTCTTGGTTATATATGTCATGCATTGGCACATGCCTTGTTAGTGATATTGTTTTACAATGGCAGAAATAAAAAAAACAAGGGATATCAATTTCTCTTACCACTATTGATAATTGCTGGTCTTTTTATGTTTTTCAATTATAAATATCAATATGAAGAAACTTTAAACCTTTTTTCTTTTGTGCAATTGGTTTTAATATTAACAATGATTTATTTTTCTTTTTTAAGAAAAAACAATGTCACAAAAGAGAGCTACACATTTATTTTAATAGGTTCAGTGTTATTATTCATCTCTTATATATTTGTAAATTTCGAACCATCACTTCAATTTGAAGTTCACGATTTTATCATGATACCATATGCAACAGCATTTTTATGTTTCGTTATCGGCATTATTAAAGAAAAGCAGACCTCTTTTAATTTTTAAAGATATTGTCATTTATCACCGTAAATAGGTCTATTGCAATTTAAAATAATATTGCTTTTTTTTAAAAAAAAAATTAATTTGCATAAAAAAAAATTTGACAAGTTTTACCGGGAAAAAAAAATTGAACTTTAGTGAATTTGATAAATCATTTTCAATTCTCTATTTTGTGATTTTAATCATTGAATTATTTGCCCATCCGATACAAGGCTTAAGTAATTTACACTTTGTTGCAAAACCACTCTTAATTATTTCTTTACTCTATTATCTTTATATCAAGCGTTTTGAGATAAAAATGAATTCCCGCCGTCTTTTGTTTTGGGCACTATTCATTTCCTTAATTGGTGACACCCTAATTTTATTCGAAACCCTTGATAATAATAATATGCTTTTTATTTTTGGCGTGTTAGCTTTTATGGTAGTTCTAATCCTTTATTCCTTTATTTTTCTTCAAAAAAGAAATAATAATTTACGATCATTTAAATTTTTATTTACCTTAATGATGTATACCATAATATTATTTTCCGTTTTGTGGAGATCACTTGACCATATGCTAATACCCGTAATGTTATATGCTCTAGTTATATTGATGATGAATTATATTGCCTCTTTAAGATCTTTTAATGTGCCAAAACTGAGTTTTAATTTTGTGCTTATTGGTACATTGTTAATGTTAATTTCAAATACTTTAGTTGTCATAAACAAATTCTATTTTCCACTATCTTGGAGTCATGTATTAATTATGTCGAACTATGGACTGGCCCAATATTTCATTGTTTTTGGTGTTTTAAAACAAAACAGTACTCTCCATAACAAATTTAATATTTAGTAATTTTATCATTTATTGTTACATGTTTACTAAGCGTCACTATGTGCTCTGTGCTCTACAAATGATAAAATTCACAAAAGAACTCATTTTAAAGAATGAATAAAATAAAAAAAAGACACTTATATTTGACTGTGTATTTAATTAAAATAACAATGATAACACGGCTATCAACTTTCGTAATAGTACTTTTAAGTTTACCAATTTATGCTCAAAATAATAATCCTCTTGCTGACTTAGATATAAAGACCTCTTTTTACCAAGCCATAGCAAATGACATTTGGAATTATGCAGAAATGGGATATCAAGAACATAAAAGTAGTGAAAGATTAAAACGTGTACTTTACGATGAAAATTTCACAATAAGTTCGGGGGTCGCCGGTATGCCAACAGCATTCATTGCAGAGTATAACAATGGAGGACCTGTCATTGCCTTTTTGGGTGAGTATGATGCCTTGCCAGGTTTATCCCAACTCGCCGTTTCAATAAAGAAATCTGCAGGTAAACCTGCGGGACACGCATGTGGTCATCATCTTTTTGGAACAGCCTCTGCAGCAGCTGCAATAAGTGTAAAAAACTGGTTAATTGACAACAACATTAATGGAACAGTAAGGTTCTATGGATGTCCCGCAGAGGAGGGAGGATCAGGTAAAGTATACCTAACTAGAGCGGGATTATTTGATGATGTGGACATCGCTCTTCATTGGCATCCATCATCAATAAATGCTGCAAATCCCGGTGCTGCTTTAGCGAATAAATCAGCTAAATTTAGGTTTAAAGGAGTTTCTGCTCATGCAGCTGGATCACCAGAAAAAGGACGATCTGCCCTTGATGCTGTTGAAAGCATGAATTACATGGTGAATATGATGAGAGAACATATTCCGCAGGATGCTCGTATTCATTACGTTATTACCGATGGGGGGAAAGCACCAAATGTTGTTCCAGATTTTGCAGAGGTTTATTATTATGCAAGGCATCAAAATAGAACTACTGTCGTTGATATTTTTGAGCGAATAAAAAAAGCTGCAGAAGGTGCAGCTCTCGGTACAGATACGAGCATGAGTTTTGAAATGATAGGTGGAACTCATGAGTTACTACCAAATATAACATTACAAAAAATTATGTATAATAATCTTATTAAGATTGGTGGCTATCAATATGACGATGATGAACTCAATTTTGCCTCTAATATTTCTATAAGCTTGGGTAATATCTCTTTAGATACAACTTTCTCAGAAGGTATTGCTCCGTACACTGACAATGCAAAAGCTTATGGCTCCACCGATGTTGGAGACGTAAGTTTTATAGTTCCAACTGTTGGCATGAGTGCTGCAACTTGGGTTCCTGGCACACCTGCGCACAGTTGGCAGGCCGTTGCTGCAGGAGGCACATCAATCGGTACGAAAGGAATGATGATTGCTGCAAAAACTCTTACTGCAACAGCAATTGACTTGTTTTCAAATAACAAACTAATTTCTGAAGCAACACGAGAATTTATATTGAAACGTGGAAAAGATTTTCAATACAAACCGTTGTTAGGTAATAGAAAACCTGCATTAAACTACAGAAATTAAAATATTAACCTACGAGTGTAACATTTTAGCTATTGTAACTACTCATATATTGGGTAATTAACTAACTAACAGAATTGACAAAAGATAAAGAACAGCATTTTGTAGCATTACTTGAGAAGCATCAAAATATAATACACAAAGTTTGTAGACTGTACACATATAATTATAATGCCCACAATGATTTGTTTCAAGAAATCACGATTCAATTATGGCGAGCTTATCCAAAATTTCGTGGGGATTCAAAGTTTAGTACTTGGATGTATCGCGTTGGACTAAACACCGCTATATCGCTCTACAGGAAATCAAAACGACGTATCAAAACACAAGATTTTAGTGATATTCAATTTAAAATTTCAGCAGAGGAATATGATGATACAGAGGAACAACAGTTAAAATTACTATACAATGCAGTGAGACAGCTAAATGATATTGAAAAAGCGTTGGTGTTTTTGTATTTAGAAAATAAAAATTATCGAGAAATAAGTGAAACGATGGGAATAAGTGAAGTTAATGCGAGAGTTAAAATGAATCGTATTAAAACTAAGCTCAGAACCATCTTAAATCCGTAATATTATGGATGAATTAGAAATATTAAAAAAAGATTGGCAAAAAGATGATGCAAATTATCCAAAACTCACTTTTGAAGAGATTTATAAGATGTTATTAAAAAAATCATCATCAATAGTTAAATGGATTTTCATCATAAGTATTTTAGAGTTTATTTTTTGGGCGTTAATTTCTTACGTGTTAAAAGACGCTGACTACAATAAAAAATTTCAAGAATATCAAGCAGAGAATATCATGTTTTCAATCATGGTTTTTGGCTATCTAATTATCATCTACTTTTTGGTCAGATTTTTCATGAATTATAGAACCATATCTGTTACGGATAATGCGAAAATTTTGATGGAAAATATTTTAAAAACTAGACGTACTGTTAAGCAATATGTTGCTGTTAATCTTGGATTTATTATAATATCTGCCTTTGTTGTCCTAGGCATTCAATTTAATCGAGATCAACAAATGGTTTCTATCATTGATAACGCTGCTGCCAATGGCGAATTATTGAAATTTTATTCAATTACAATTATCGTTACACTAGTGGTTCTGGGCTTAACTGTCGGTGTTTTATTACTTTTTTACTATCTCATCTATGGCATACTATTAAAACGCCTCAACAATAACTATAAAGAATTGAAAAAGTTAGAGGTCTAAACGTCTCAAATTAAAACGCGTGTAATAAGTTAGTATTGACGTTGTTTGTTGAGTTCTTCTTTGGCGAGTAACTCTTTTTGTGGTATTACCTTTAGAAATGACGGATGTTGCTCAATTGCATATTCAATTTGTTCAACTATGTCGGGAATTGTTCCGTTTTGATAATCAATTTTTAATGGTTTTTTAATTTCCATTGATTGAAGAATATTTTTCTTTTTTATTCGCAATCCCTTTTTATCATATGCACGTCTAAAACCATCAATTACAATGGGAACAACAATGGGTTGGTAACGTTTAATAATGTGTGCTGTACCTTTTCTAATTGGTTTAAAAGGAGTTGTGGTTCCTTGTGGAAATGTAATCACCCAACCATCCTCCAATGCTTTGCCTATATTTGATATATCACTCATTTTAACTTGCCTATTGATATTTTTTCCTTCACTTCGCCAAGTTCTTTCAATACTAACTGATCCTACATAGGCAAGTATTTTTGGTAGCAGTCCAGATTTCATAGTTTCTTTAGCAGCCACGTAGTACAAATTTAATTTAGGATGCCATAAATATCCAACATTTTTAATCGAATCTACACGCCCACTCAAGCTAGCATTGAAAACATGAAACATGGCTACGACGTCAGCAAAATAAGTTTGATGATTTGAAATAAACAAAACATTGGTGTTCGGTAAGTCTTTTAAAATTTCAGAACCTTCGATATGTAATTCATTGAAACCTCTGAAACGTCGATGAGTAATGACACCAAGAATTCTAATTAGCCACTTTTTTAAAAACAATTTGTGACCGAAAGGATTTTGCTTAAATAATCCCATAAATTTATATCTCAATCTAAAAATTACGAATCACAAACCTACATATTTTTCCATTGATAAGTATCAATAATTAATAAAATAACAAAACTAAAATAGGTTTTTCATGAAAGCTAAATTACAAAATTTGTCGGGTAAGATCTTTAATTTCACTAAGCATCATTGCAGTTGCTCCCCAAACAATATGCCCATTTAACATATACGCCGGTACATCAACTAAATTACCATTAGAGGACATAACCGATTCTTGTATGACAAAGCGATCATCCAATAACTCAGATATCGCAACCTCTAAAATCGCCTCTACTTCTGAATCTTGCTTTTTAAATACTGGTGTTGATTTAGTTATTGCAAAAAAAGGCTGAACATAAAAATTACTTGGAGGAATATAAATATCAGTCATTCGTTGTATCACCTCAATTAAGTTCATTGATATGCCAATTTCTTCAAATGTCTCTCTAATCGCTGTTTGTCTCAGAGTTTTATCTTTGTCCTCATATCTACCACCGGGAAAACCTATTTGAGCAGAATGCACACCACGATAAGTCTTTCTTAAAATTAGTGCTAATTTAGTGCGTTGCTGGTTATCTGGATAAAATAAGGCAAGAACTCCTGCCCTTTTAGCCTTGAGTTTAGCACCGTTATAAACCTTGATTAATTCGCTTCTAAAGGGAGGTGACATTTTAAACTGAGAAGCTTCGCCTGGCAACGGTATATTCTTTATTTTTGCTATTGCGATTAAAAAATTATTAAAATTCATCTATGAGATTTATTTTACTATTAGTTACATTTTTAAGTTTATGTCAATGTGAAGATACACAAAAGACATCACAAAAAATTGACAAAAAACAGACATCCAAACAAACGAAAACTGAATCTTTAGAAGCAAATAACTCATCAAAAATAGAAGAGAAATTTTCAAAATTGAATGACAAAAACGCTATGGATTTTTTTTTAGAATATGAAAAAAACAACAAAGAAAATACAGTTCGCATTGTTACGGATTTTGGTAATATAGATATTTTGTTATTTAGTAAAACAAAATTTCACAGAGCCAATTTTATTTTTTTAACAAAACAAAAATACTTTAATAACACACAATTTTACCGAGTCATAAAAAACTTCATTATTCAAGGCGGCAACAGTGATGATAAGGCAACTGCAATTAAACGACGTAACATTGGGAAATACCTGCTTCCAACCGACACAAAAAGAGGTTACACACATGATCGAGGAGTTATAAGTATGCCAAGTAGTGATATTGATAATCCACATAAATTAGCTTCTCCTTATGAATTTTTCATTGTGCAACAAAAAGGTGGAGCAAAATTTCTAGACGGAGATTATACAATTTTCGGTAAGATTATAAAAGGAATGAGTGTTGTTGACAAAATAGCCTCTGTTGCAACTGATGATGGAGATTGGCCACATAAAAACGTCATGATAAGAAGAGTTGAAATTCTTAAATAAACATTTGATAAAACTACAATTGCTACAACTTTAATCTATTAAAAAGTAGATTCACTATAAGTTTAATCGATAGTTTTTGTACCTTTCATTTAAATTAACTTCAAGTAATGACCATAACACAATTATATTACGTTTTAGCGGTTGCCGAGCACCAAAATTTCACAAAAGCAGCAGAAAAATGTTACGTGACACAACCCACGTTGAGTATGCAAATTCAAAAATTAGAGGATCAGCTTGATATTCAAATTTTTGACAGAAGTAAAAAACCCATAGAGCTAACAGCAGTAGGTGTAAAAATTGTTGAACAAGCAAAAAACATTGTAAATGAGGCTGATAGAATTAAAGACATCGTTGACCAACAAAAAGGGTTCATCGGAGGTGAATTTAAATTAGGAATAATTCCTACCATCATGCCAACACTGCTTCCAATGTTTTTAAAAACTTTTATAAAACGTTACCCGAAAGTCACTTTAAAAATAAAAGAACTTACTACAGAAGCAATAATTAATCGTATTAATGACGGCCATTTGGATGCCGCCATTTTAACGACTCCTTTAGAAAATGATAGTATCAAAGAACGTGTTTTGTTTTATGAACCTTTTGTAAGTTATATTCCAGAGGGTCATCGACTCGAAAAAAAGAAAAATATCGAAGTTGATGATTTAGAAATTGATGATATGCTATTACTTGAAGATGGTCATTGTTTTAGAGATGGAGTCATTAACCTGTGTAAGTCTCTCAAACAGCAAGACGAAGAAGCATTTCAATTACAGAGTGGAAGCATTGAAATGTTGGTTAAACTCTCAAATGAAGGATTAGGAATGACCCTACTACCATACCTTCATACTTTGGATTTAAAAGATTATGAAAAATCGAATTTACATCACTTTAATGAACCAACACCAGCACGAGAAGTTAGTCTCATCTACAATAAAAGTGAATTAAAAATTCAAATTATAGAGGCATTGCATACCACAATTTCAGGTGTAATTAGGGGGGCTATTGCTTTTCAAAATGTCGATATCATCAGTCCTATTGTTAAAAAGTAAACCAATTGAGATGATATCTTTACAGTTAAGCTTTAAGGTATATCAAACACTGATTTAATTCTGGATGTTGTTGAACCAGAGAATTGATAAAAATCTTTAATTCTTCAATTTCATAAGGTAATAATCGTTGAAGTGCTTTTTCTAATTCCTTACAAAATAGTACGGAGTCAAAACTAACTTTTTTTAAAACGGTCTTAGTGTACTCAAACATTGCTCTTGCCATAAGTTTCTTCGGGTGTTGAGAATTATTGAAAAGTAAAGTTAACCTATAGGCGCTATTTTTTGATTAATACTAAAGTAATGAAAAATTGTGAGATTTGATAGTTATTTAACAAATGAGGGGAATTAAAGAGATACTTTAAATATTTAACGAATTTTAAATCTACCCCATTTTTTGGTCGACACCTTCCTTAAATAAGAACACTGTCTTTTTGTGATTTTCTAGTTGAAGTTTTTGAAAAACAACCGTTATTCAAGTTTCCAAATTAATTTCTTCATATGAAGGATAGAAAAAAACTCAAAATAAGATAAAAACTAAAGAAATATTTTTCTATTTTCGCTAGTATAGTTTATAATTTCAATATGAAACAATCCTTTGGGAAAAATATTTTGGCTCTATTGTTCGTAGCATTTTTAATGCTTCCGACAGCGATTCAGCTTTTTCATATTTCAGAGGTTCATCAACACGTAACTTGTACAAAAAAACTGATTCATGTACATAAATCTGTATCAGAATGTGATTTATGTGATTTCCACATGTCGCCTGTAACGTATGATATTGAATCTTACGCTGGATTATTGATACCAGATATATTTGTAAACTTAAATATCGATCTTAACGGCTTACAACTTCCATCTTTTAAGATAACAAACACACGATTAAGGGCACCTCCGATGCATTCTTGATAAACAAACAAATCTGTTTTATGTTAATTAAGAATTATTATGCGCTATTATGCGATTATAGTAATGCTGTTATGCATAACTATAACACATTCACAAAATTGTGATCATTCACTATCTGGTACAGTCATAGACCTTCATGACGGGCAAATCCTCGTGGGAGCAACTCTGATTATAGCTGGTACAAATCAAGCTGTACAAACAGATATTGATGGTAGATTTTCTTTTTCAAACTTATGCAACGACACCTATTCAATTCAGGTATCACATCCTTATTGTAGAACAGAAGGATTTACAGTAAAAGTACTTGGAAAAACACGGCGTTCTTTTAGATTAGAACACCACATAGAGGAACTCAACCAAATAACAATTGAAGGAAAAGCTTTCACAAGCAAATCCAAAACGATTCTTGAAAACACATTAAACAGTAAAGACTTAGAGCGTTACAGTGCCGGCTCTTTAGGAGATGCCCTAAACAATTTAAGTGGTGTATCGTCTTTAAATACTGGGAATACCGTCATAAAACCTCTGATTAATGGTCTCCACAGTAGCCGTGTAGTCATCATAAATAATGGTGTTCGTCTAGAAGATCAAGAGTGGGGAGCAGAGCACGCTCCAAACATAGACATTAACACCGTTGGAAATCTAACACTGATAAAAGGAGCCGGTGCGCTTCAGTATGGTGGAGATGCCGTTGGAGGTGTCATCATAGCAGAGGCGGCAAAAGTCCCTGTGAAGGATAGCTTGTATGGTAAAAGTTTAATGACAATGTCCAATAATGGCAGAGGAGCATCATTGACATCTCAATTAACTAAAAGTCACAAAAATGGCTGGTATGCTAAAATACAGGGAACATTGAAGCGCTACGGAGATTTTAAGGCGCCAAATTATGTGTTGAGTAACACAGGGTTCTTTGAGCGTAATTTATCGCTAGGCATTGGGCTTAATCGGTTTAATTATGGTTTTGAAGCTTATTATTCCTTGTTTAAAAATGACATTGGTATTTTAAGAGCATCTCACCTCGGAGGCGCCCAAGATCAAGTTCAAGCCATTGAAAGCGATGTACCGTTAATCATTGATGATTTTACATACCATATCGATGCACCAAAACAAAATGTCACACATCATCTGGCAAAAATTAAAGGATTTAGACGATTTGATAATTTTGGGAAATTAGAAATTCAATATGATTTTCAAAGAAATAATCGTTTTGAATTTGATATTCGACGGGGCGATGATAAAAATAAGGCCTCATTAGATTTACAACTAGACACACACACTTTACTATTAGATTTGGATATAAACACTAGCAGTAAAAGTAGTTTTCAAACAGGTCTCATGGCAAGTTATCAAAAAAATATTGCAAATCCGGAAACAGGTGTTCGAAGATTAATTCCCGATTATGATATGTATGCGCTTGGAGCCTACGGTATCGCTAACTTTAAATTAAACGAGCAATGGTTACTTGAGGTTGGTGGAAGATTTGATTACACCCATATGGATGCTTTCAAATTTTACCGAAGTTCCTTTTGGGAGTCTAGAAATTATGATGTCATATTTTCTGATATCGTGGTTGAGGAATTAGATAATCAAGTTCTCGCAAATCCTCAACTAAATTTTTATAACGGTTCAGGAACATTGGGCTCAACATATTCTTTTGGACAGGATTATCAATTATTTATTAATTATTCGATTGCCTCTAGAACTCCAAACCCTTCAGATTTATTTAGTGAAGGCTTACACCACTCTGCTTCCAGAATTGAAATAGGTGATTTACGTTTCGATTCAGAGATTGGACATAAATTAATGTTGTCCTTAAACAAACGCAGTCAACTGTTTAGCTACACCATAAATCCGTTCATCAATGTTATCACTGATTTCATTGTTATCGAGCCAACTGATGTTAGGCAAACAATCAGAGGGAATTTTCAAGTTTGGGAATATCGACAAACTAATGCAAAATTAATAGGGATCGACGTAGATGCCTCTTATTCTATTTCAGGAAATTTTATTTACAATGGGCAACTATCTTTGGTAAAAGGTTACGATCGAACAAGAAAGGAGCCACTAATTAATATGCCCCCGGCGCAAATAAAAAATGAAATTGTATTTCAAAAAAATAGTGTCAACAATCTTCGCTTGTCATTAGAAAGCGAATATAATTTTAAACAAAATGAATACCCAGACAACAATTTCGAAGTGTTTATTCCTGAAATAGGGGCCACTAAATTAGTGGATGTTAGTACCCCACCTGATGCTTACCATTTACTCCATTTTAATTCAAGTATTGATTTCAAAACAACTAAAAATAAAACGCTTACAGTTGGTTTAGAAATTGAGAACCTTTTAAATACATCATACAGAAATTACCTAAATCGTTTTCGTTATTACGCAGATGATTTAGGTAGAAACTTTTTAATCAACTTAAAATTCAATTATTAATTATTAAAATCAAAAACAAAATGAAAAATGTAAAATTATTAACAAGACTATTATTTGTAGCGATACTTTTCACAGCCTGCTCAAATGATGATGACGCGCCGACACCGGTGAATGAAGAAGAAGTTATTACTACACTTACAGTTAAACTTATACCAAGCGGTGGAGGATCAGAAATTTCGATGATATACCGTGACTTAGACGGACCGGATGGCCCTAATGATCCTGTTATTACAACAACATCAGACTTAGCAACTGGTATTACCTACAACGGAACTATTCGTGTAGAAAATGAAACAGAAAGTCCTGCTGAAAATATCACAGAAGAGGTAGAAGAAGAAGATTTAGAACATCAATTTTTCTATACGCCAGGAGGTGGTTTAAGTGTAACAACGACCTACAGTAATTTTGATGCTGATGGCAATCCATTGGGTACTCAATTTACATTGACAGCAGGAGCGGCAAGTTCGGGAACACTAACATTCACATTACGCCATGAGCCAACTAAACCAAATTCTGGTTTAAGCGATGCTGGTGGAGAAACAGATATTTCTGCGACTTTTGACGTAACTGTACAATAATTTTGAATTAGTCACACTTCAATTCCTTTCATAAATGTCCTTTACGGTTTTTAGTAAAGGGCATTTTGATCAAGTCATTATGTCTCCATTAGAAATTAATGGTATATCTAAAATACGTTGCTTTAACTTAAATAACATAAAACTCAAAGAGAATGAATTTAATTTTAAAAAAACCTGACACTGTCGGTGCAATTGCGAGCATATTATGCATGTTACATTGTGTGTTAACCCCATTTTTATTTTTAACATATCCAGGACAAATTGATCATGTTCAGGGATCACCTGTTTGGTGGCAAAACTTCAATTATATTTTCATTATTATTTCGTTCTTTGCAGTATACAAATCAGTTAAAACAACCTCAAATTCAATTATAAAATATGCGCTTTGGTCTAGTTGGATAGTCCTGTTATCACTCATTATAAATGAACAATATGAATGGGTCTCTCTACCAGAGTTTATGACATATATAACAACTTCGCTACTCGCTATCTTACATATTTATAATTTAAATTATTGTCAATGTGAAAATTGCACTAAAAAATGAATAAAAAAAAGACGTATTCAAATGATAATTATTCTAAAGTAGCACAACAAAACGTGTCATTATACGTCGACTCATTCTCTATATTAAAATTAAAAAAACACTTTAACAGCCGCAGTAATTTGGTGCTAGACAATAAAGATGTATCTAATTTAATCGCCTATTTTTTACTCATTAATTTTATTGTTGGCGCCCTTCTACCATTAAATTTATTACACAGCCATTTTGAGGCATCCAATTTTATTCATGATGACATGACCATTGAAAACGATCCATGTCATGTCGCTGTATATCATAAGACTTCCTTAAGAAATCAATGCGAACATAAAACCCATATCTCCAAACATAAAGAAGTTTGTAATGACTGTACAGGGGTTAATAATAGACGAATGTATGTCACTCTGGAATATCAACATGGCTTTTCAATAGTTATGTGTAATAAGACATATTCCACATCAAAATTTCTTCCAATTTCTTTACATACAAATGAGTCTTATTTAGGCAGAGCTCCACCATTTATTTAACTATTTTCAAAACAATATTTTTTAAATTTTTGTGCTCCACAACTTGAACACTACTATTATAATCAATGTTCAAATCATATCTTGTGTTGCCTAATTATTACTAATCGGTCAAATTAAAATAAAGGCCAAAATCCATAAAAAAATGAAAGAAAGTTTAAGTTTTTACGATGTAAAAAGTAAATCAAAATTCGAATCAAAAGAGTATGAAATAAGAGAGAAAAATAACCGCTATTTTGCAGTGACTAAATCATTAGTAGGCAAACATGAATGTTGGAGAATTTTATCTAAATCTCATGGCGAAAGACTCAAATAAAATCAATAGTCTCGATGTAACTCGTTCAAACACGCTAGATTTAATTCAGTATTGGAAATCATTTCTTGGTATTAATGAATGGGAAATTTTATGTGAATCGATATCTGAAATGCAGGTAGTTGATGCACTAGATAACAATACGTTTGGTCATGAATTTGTTGGTATTTCAATTAATTTTAAATTAAAACAAGGAATTATTCATCACACTCGGAATCTTGAGGAAGATGATATTATTCATGAACTATTACACGTACGGTATCCAAAATGGAGTGAGCAAAAAGTAAATTTAATAACAAACTTATTAAGACAAAGACCAATATTTGATATCGGTCCTCATCCTAATATATTGCTTGCAAATGGATAAATAATTTGTTTTTGTTAATATGACTATGTGGAGTAATTAAATGTCAATTACTCCACATTTTTTTTAAAGAAACAAATACAATTGTGTGATATAAAAAAATGAGGAAAACGATTTCTGTATTCTAACTCAAAATCAAACAACAAAAACAGACTATCACCTTTAAGTAATCCATAACTAATTGAAAATTTTGCTCAATACTAATTTCAAGAATTGTTAGATTATCATCCAGGAGGTTGAGAGAAAAAACTATTTTTTAGTTTACTAGTTATTGAATTAAACTAGGAGTAGGTCATGTGTCTAAAAAGTAATTTTTGTAACACGCCCCTTTAAAATTGTGATTTTGAACAATTATTTCTTTGGTGTTAATCGAAAAAACTGTAAATAACTAGATGGATTTTCAATAACTCCACGTTCTGAAATAAGCTTTATAGTGATGTTTCTTAGGTTGGCTTTAAATGAAAAGTCATCTAAAATTTCAATAATATCATTATCCAAATATCGCGTCTTTCTAACATCTAACTCAAGGAAAGAATTTTCAGGCAAATTATCTAACTCTTTAAGAATAGCCCCCTTGTGAAAAAAAGTTACTTGTTCAGCTAAGGTCATTTTAAGTTTGCCATCATTTATATTTTGACCCTCAATATGAAGAAAATGCGAGTTTTGATAACTTTTGATCAAGACAACTACGATACCTACTAGAAGTCCTAATCCAAGACCAATAAGCAAATCAATAAATACAATACCAAAAACTGTCACAGAAAATGGAATGAACTGCTTCCAACCTAGCTCATACATAGATTTAAAAAGTGTAGGTTTCGCCAATTTATATCCGACTATAAATAATATGGCCGCTAATACAGACAGAGGAATCATATTTAATAAGAGTGGTATTAGAAGTACCGAAATTAAAAGTAAAAAACCATGAAAAATAGCTGATATTTTGGTCTTATTATTTGACTGAATATTTGCTGAGCTTCTCACAATAACTTGAGTAATTGGGAGACCACCTATCATACCTGAAAAAATATTTCCTGTGCCTTGTGCTAAAAGTTCTCTATTTGTTGGTGTTACTCGTTTTTCAGGATCTAATTTATCAGTGGCCTCAACACAAAGTAGGGTTTCTAAACTGGCAACTATGGCAATTGTAAATGCTACAACCCAAATTTCAGGATTCGTTATAGCTCCAAAATTGGGAAAACTAAATTGTGCCATAAATGAAGAAGTATCTTTCGGAACTGGCACACTCACCAATTGGTTAGCATTAAACCCGAAAGTAGAACTACCCTCATTTATTATGAAGAAAATAATTCCAATAACTACAGCTACTAAGGGCCCTTGAATTAATTGAAAAATTTTGGCTTTTTTAGACAATACATTACTCCAAAGGATTAAAATAGCTAAAGAAATTAACGCAATGAAAGTGGGCCCAAGACTGATATGATTAATCGCATTTAGGATTTCTGAAAATGTATTTTCACCATCGACTTGAATAAAGGCAAAATCACCCTCGGGATTAACATCATATCCAAAAAAATGAGGTATTTGCTTTAAAATTATAATAATTCCAATACCTGTTAACATACCTTTTATGACAGATGAAGGGAAATAGTAACCAATAATACCAGCTCTAAAAACACCAAAAAGGATTTGTATTACTCCTCCCAAAACAACGGCTAAAATAAAATTCTCATATCCTCCAAGGTTTTCTATCGCTGAAAACACAATGGCTGCTAGACCTGCTGCAGGTCCACTAACACCAACTTGTGATCCGCTAATAGCACCTACAACAATACCTCCTATAATACCGGCAATTAAACCAGAAAAAAGTGGGGCTCCACTAGCAAGAGCAATCCCTAGACAAAGAGGTAGTGCTACAAAAAACACGACCACACTCGCAGGTAAGTCCTTTCTTAAATGTTGTAAATACTTTTTCATAAATTGCAATTTAAGTACAAATATATATAAATATTAGTTTTACTTATATAAATATATGTTTTATTAACAAATATTTTAGTTTTATAAAAATCAGAAATTATTTAATATATTTGCGCCTATGTTTATCTTAACAGATATGTCAATTCCAAAAGGTTTGTCTTTGAGAGATCCACTTCAAAGCAAGCTAGGCAAAAGTATTATTACCAACAGTATTATTTTAATTGATGAAATTGGTTTTGAGTCCTTTACCTTCAAAAAGTTAGCATTAAAAATGCAATCAAATGAAACCTCATTGTATAGGTACTTTGAAAATAAGCATTTTATATTGCTCTATTTAGTGGTATGGTATTGGAATTGGGTAAGTTACCTTATTGATTACAATACTAAAAACATTACTGATTCGAACAAAAAGCTCAACATTATCATTGATAACTTTGTAGATGCTACCAAAGAAAATCCTTCTATAGACTTTGTAAACGAGAAACTCTTACATCGGATCATAATTGCAGAATCCGCAAAAGCGTATCATACAAAAAATATTGATGAGGAGAATAAACAAGGATTTTATAAAAGTTATAAATCACTGATACAAAAAGTTGCCGATGTCATCCTTGACATAAACCCTGAATTTCCATACCCCCACTCTTTGGCAAACAACTTATTTGAAATGGCAAATAATGAAATTTTCTTTGCAGAACATCTACCTCGTCTTACTGATATGAAAGTATCTAATGAAAATTATGAACAGGTCAATAAGTTGTTGAAATACTATAAGTCTAAAATGTTAGATTAGATTATAAAATTCACGCGTAAAATAACTTTTTGAAGATTACACAAAAGAACTGATGACAGCATCATGCAAATAGGGAAACATCTATTGAAATAACATAGAAGCTATTAATAACACAAAGAATTTGAACCTTAATAAAAAACAAGTTTAATAGCGATACTCACCATGTTACGTTTGATACGAAATGAATTATTTTTTATCAAGAACTCATTTTAACTTTTAAGGTCCATTGAAAATTAAAATTGGAGACCTCTATATTTTGAGAATTTATTCCTTTAGAATTTAGCCAGATCGTCTGCCCCTCACCAGTCTTAATAGCTTTTGCAATAGTAGCGTCTATTTCGTGTCCTTGATTACAAGAAAAAGATATGAGCCCTTTTGCCTTTTTGCTAAATGTAGCATCATTTTTTAATACCAACATTGAAATATCTTTACCACTCTGATGGATTTTATTCATAACTAAAGCGCCTGTTGATAATTCTGCAGCCATACCTTGAACTGCCCAAAACATGGATTTAAATGGATTTTGATTTATCCATTTATATTTTACAGCTACAATACAGCTTTGAGAATTAATAGATTTTACACGAACTCCTGAAATAAAGACTAAGGGTAATTTAAAAATATTAAAGACATTGATTTTTTTAGGAGTCAAAAACATAAAAGAAAATTTTCATAAAATTATTGAAAATAAATGACTTTATGATTGTTAAATAAATGTTAATATTTAGTACTATGTATTGCATAATACCTTTTTTTATATATATATTTGTAAAGTCTAATATGTAAACTCAATAATAATGAATTTCTCTTCTAACAATACTTCGAAAATGACTCGACAATTACTATTTAGTAGCTTGTCATTTTTTTTAAACTCATGGTAAATAAAGAAACTTAAACAGCAATTATCCGTGGTAAATTTGAGACACCAAAAGGTGTTTTCATGTTGCTGCTGTCGGTATTACTCTGACAAAAAAACATATTAAACAATGCAATAGATGAAGATAGAAAACACAAAAGCTCAAATGCGAAAAGGTGTATTGGAGTACTGTATATTATCCGTTCTTGAAAATAATGACGCTTATGTTGCTGAGATCCTCAACACACTCAAAGATGCGAAAATGCTCGTTGTTGAAGGAACCATATATCCATTATTAACACGTCTAAAAAATGCTGGCCTGCTAGGTTACCGGTGGGAAGAATCAACATCTGGGCCACCGAGAAAGTATTACGGTTTAACAGAGACGGGGAAATTATTTTTAAATGAGTTAAATACTACTTGGAGCGAATTACAAAATGCTGTCAATTTAGTAACTAGTAAAAACAATAAGAATGAATAAAACAATCAACATAAATTTAGCAGGTACCTTTTTTCACATTGACGAAGACGCCTTTCAAAAGTTACAGAGATATCTGGAGGCTATTAAAAATTCTTTGACTACCACGCAAGGACAAACAGAGATATTAGCTGATATCGAAGCTCGTATTGCAGAACTTTTTGGAGAACGAGTAATTCATGAAAGACAGGTAGTCTCGTTAAACGAAGTTGAGGAAATCATCAATATTATGGGACAACCTGAAGACTATATTGTTGACGAAGAAATTTTTGACGATGAACCCACAGGTAACCCAAATAATACAAACAATAACTCTTCGCGGAAATTATTTCGAGATACCGGTAATGCCTATATCGGTGGTGTATCATCTGGTCTTGCATATTATTTTGGGGTGGATCCTCTGTGGATTAGAATATTATGGGTGTTTTTATTTTTTGGTTTTGGAACGGGAATTCTTCTTTACATCTTATTGTGGATATTAATGCCTGCTGCCAAAACAACTGCTGATAAATTAGCGATGTCAGGCAAACCCATAAATATTTCCAATATTGAGGAAAAAGTAAAAGAAGGGTTTAGCAATGTAAAAGGTAGTTTTGACGATGTTGCAGATCGTATTTCAAATGCCAACTACGATGATGTAAACCAAAAGGTAAAAGATAAATCTCGATCTTTTTTTGATACATTGAGAAAAATAATCAAGTTCATTTTTACAATTTTTTCAAAATTTATTGGGGTTATTTTGATTATCATGGGGGCATCGACATTAATTGGGCTTACTATTGGCTTGTTTACGGTTGGGGTAGCGGATTTATTCAATTTTCCAAGTATTGATTTTGCCAATGCTCTAAACTCAACAAATTTACAGTTATGGCTAGTCTCTACAATTGCATTATTTGCTGTTGGTATTCCATTTTTCTACATTTTAATCCTTGGTTTAAAAATACTTTCAAAAAATATCAAATCACTAGGGAATATTACAAACTTTACACTCCTTGGTATTTGGTTAGCGTCCATCATTACACTGGTCGTTTTTACCGTAAAAGAAATTAATGAACATATCTATACAGAGAGTGTGACTGTAAAAACAGAATTAGCTGTAACGAGCAAGGACACGTTGTATGTAAAAATGTCAGACAATGTAAATAACTATCGTTCGAGCTCAAGCCCATTGTATAGAAATGGAGATGATTTTAAAATTATCATGACCAATGACAGTATTAGAAAACTTTATAATACGGATGTTCGATTGATTTTCAGATCCTCGAAAGAATCATTGACAACAATTAGTGTTGAAAAGATTGCCAATGGAAGTGATTTTCAGACAGCAAAACAACGAGCAAAAAATATTGATTATAATTATGATTTTACTAACGGGAACTTAGAACTCGACCCATTTCTTTTGACAAGTTTTGAAGATAAATTTAGTAATCAACGCATCAAAATAACTATTTACATTCCAGAGGGAGCCATTGTGTGGACTGATGAGAACACCTATTCATTTCACAGAAACACACGAGAATACAAAGATATTTTGGATAATGGATTTGAGGAGCATTTTCTTGAAGTCACCAAAAATGACGTTTTATGTTTAGACTGTTCTAAAAGATCAAAATATAATATAAATATGGATATCAACATGGGAGATTCAAGTATTAAAATAAACGGAGATAGCTTAAGATTAGATACTCCCAAAGTACCAACTACACCGGGGGTACCAGCAAAAACAAAAAACAATTAAAATATATAACAAAATTAGCCTAAACTAATTATATCCATAAAGCTTGATACTTTACTACGTCAAACAAGATAAAAGTAAGAAAGTCATTAATGACATTACACTATGATAACTCTGTTAAAAATAATAATTACCATCATTATCATACTTTTAAATTACTCATAATTTGAAAGTATGATACTCCTCTTAAAATTGTCTATCCGCATTGTATAACTATCAAGATTCTATCAATCACCTTTCTAAAGAGCAGTTTTCGAGGCCAACCAACGCTCAGCGTCCAATGCAGCCATACAACCTGTTCCAGCAGCAGTTACAGCCTGTCTGTAAACATGATCTGCAGCGTCACCGGATACGAAAACGCCCGGAACATTGGTTTTGGAAGTTCCGGGAGTATTGATAATATAACCTGTCTCGTCTAAATTCAAAAATTCTTGGAAAATACCGGTATTTGGCTGATGTCCAATAGCAACAAAAAAACCTGTGGCAATGATATCATGTTTTTCATTTGTTAAATTATTAAAAACACGAACTCCTGTTACGACCTGACCATCTCCTAATACTTCATCAGTTTCAGTATTAAAGAGTATGTCGATATTTTCAGTATTCTTGACGCGATTTGCCATTATTTTTGACGCTCTAAATTGATCCCTTCTAACCAGCATCGTAACTTTCGTGCATAACTTCGATAAATAATGGGCCTCTTCACATGCGGAATCTCCTGCACCTACAATCACTACTTCTTGATTACGATAGAAAAAGCCATCACAAACAGCGCAAGCAGATACACCACCACCTAACTTTAAATACTTCTGCTCAGAGTCTAAACCTAAGTATTTTGCAGATGCTCCAGTGGAAATAATTACAGTTTCACAGTGAATTTCTTTTACGTCATTTACCCACACTTTATGGACATCTGCTGAGAAATCTACCTTCGTAATCCAACCGTCTCGAACATCTGTTTCAAAACGCTCAGCTTGTTTTTGTAATTCAATCATCATTTCCGGTCCCGTAACTCCCTCAGGATATCCTGGGAAATTTTCTACTTCATTGGTTGTGGTCAATTGACCTCCCGGTTGAGTTCCTTGATAAAGAATTGGACTCATATTAGCCCTTGCTGCATAAATAGCAGCGGTATATCCAGCTGGACCAGAACCAATAATTAAACATTTTACTTTCTCTATTTGATCAGACATATCTTTGAATTTTAATGAAACAAAAGTAGGACTTTTGGCCAAAATGATACTTAGAAGTTATTAACAGTTTAGATGAGAAAATATTACTTAAAAACAAAAGCTCAACGGTAGTTGAGCTTTTTGTGTCGGGGTGGCAGGATTCGAACCTGCGACCTCCGCGTCCCAAACGCGGCGCGATAACCGGGCTACGCTACACCCCGAAATGATTATCAAAATTCAAGCTGCAAATATAATGTTTTTATATATATCCCAATAATATTATTCTTAAATTTATACGCATCAATACTAAAATTATGAAATCAAATTTAATCTGTTTAATAAGCCTATTATGCTTTATTTCGTGCGCTCAAAAAAAATCCAAAACACCCTCTAATTACACATACGAGATCGTAGTACCTGACATAAATATTCCTTGGGGATTCGCATTTCTACCGGATAATTCAATACTCATAACTGAAAAGAGTGGAGTGCTTATTCATTTTAAAAATGATTCTAAATCCTTCATAAAAGAATTACCCGAAATAATTGTTCAAGGACAAGGTGGATTAATGGACATAGAACTACATCCTAATTATCCCGAAAATGGTTGGGTATACATATCTTATGCTTCATCAGATGGCACAGGAAAAGGTGCGAACACAGCCATAATGCGATTTAAAATTCAGAATAAAACTGCTATTGAAAAGCAACTTCTTTATAAAGCAACTCCAAATAGCGGTCGGGGTCAACATTTTGGGTCAAGATTAGAATTTGATAATGACGGTTTTCTATATTTTTCAATTGGAGATCGTGGAAATAGAGATATTAACCCACAAAATATTGAGAGAGATTGTGGAAAAATATATCGTTTATTAGACAATGGGAATATTCCTATTGACAATCCTTTTGTCAAAGATAGAAATGCAAAAAAAGCCATCTTCTCTTACGGTCATAGAAATCCTCAAGGAATGGTCAAACATCCTACAACGGGAAAAATTTGGGTGCATGAGCATGGCCCTCGTGGTGGAGACGAAATAAATATAATTGCATCAGGGAAAAATTATGGTTGGCCAATTATTAGTTACGGGATAAATTACAGTGGAACTAAATTTACAAATTTGACAACATTAGATGGTATGGAACAACCCATTCATTATTGGAAGCCATCAATAGCTCCAAGCGGCATGGAATTTATAACAAGTGATGTTTACCCTGAATGGAAAGGAAATCTCATGGTAGGAGCCTTAAAATTTCAATATTTAAATCGTTGTATTATTAAAAACAATAAAGTTATCGAAGAAGAAAAATTGTTAGAGGGACTTGGACGAGTGAGATCTGTCAAACAAGGTAACGACGGATATCTTTATGTAGGTATTGAAAATGTTGGAATTGTTAAAATAATTCCCAAGAAATAGTCTTATGTTTGTAGCAACTAATCTATTAAATTACACATGCTAATCATTGGTATTGCTGGAGGTACAGGGTGCGGTAAAACAACCGTTGTAAACCAAATTTTAAATGAATTACCTGAAGGAGAGGTTGGCGTTATTTCCCAAGATTCTTACTACAAGGATACAACGCATTTAGATTACAAAGAACGTGTTAAAATAAATTTTGATCATCCCAGATCCATCGATTTTGATTTATTAACAGCACACCTTAAAGATTTAAAAAACAATAAACCCATAAACCAACCAGTATATTCATTTATCGAGCACAACAGAACAGGAGATACGATTAAAACAACACCTCGAAAAGTGATCATTGTTGAAGGTATTTTAATTTTGACAAATCCTGAATTGAGAGATTTATTTGATATTAAAATATTTGTCCATGCGGATAGTGATGAAAGATTAATAAGAAGATTAAAACGTGATACATCGGAGCGTGGAAGAGATTTGGACGAAGTTTTACTGAGGTATCAATCAACCTTGAAACCAATGCATCAACAATTTATTGAACCGATGAAAGAATATGCCGATCTTATTATTCCAAACAATAAATACAATACTGTTGCTATTAATATTGTAAAGACCATTATAAACGAGAGACTTTAAAATGACTTTTTTTAATTCAAAATACAAGTTTCTCTTTCGGCCCTTCAAAAATATATTTCTATTAATAAGTTTGGTATTTTTAATTTGGATGCTTTTTTTTGATAGTAATTCATGGATGATTCATCACGAACTAAACCAAGATTTGAAAAAATTAGAAGATGAAAAAAATTACTACAACCAAGAAATTAAAAAAGACCTTATCGAAATAAAAAAATTGAGCTCAGATGAAGGGTTAGAAAAGTTTGCGAGAGAAGAGTACCATATGAAAAAAAGTGATGAAGACATTTACATCATTGAGTACGAGGATAGCATAAGAAAACAGAAAGGAGATGACTAAATCATTATTTGATGACTTCAATTCAGTTTCTGCGAAAGCATGGAAGCAAAAAATACAATTAGACCTTCAAGGTGAAGAGTATCAAAATATCATCTGGAAATCTCCAGAGGGTATTGATGTCAAGCCCTTTTATACTCTTGAGGATTTACAGGATTTTTCACATGACATAAACATGCCGAATTCATGGTCAATTTGTGAAACGATTTACACTAAAAGTGGTGAAGATGCAAATGCTAAAGCATTGTATTCACTGTCAAAAGGCTCTGATAGTTTAAAATTTATCATACCGAACACAGCGGTTTCAGTTTCTGAAATGCTACAAGGCATCGACACCTCATCAACTCATGTTTATGCTGACTTATCTTTTTTAGATGCGTCATTTATCATAAATAATTGGAGAGATCACAACATTAACTTTAATATTGACATTATTGGTAATCTCACTAGATCAGGAAATTGGTATATTGATTTAAAAAATGACTTCAATCATTTTAAAAACATCGTAAGAAAAACACATCGCATAAGTATAGACGGTACTGGATATCAAAACGCTGGAGCCAACGTCGCCCAAGAAATTGCTTATGTATTGGCACATACAAATGAATATCTTAATTGCATTTATAACGATGATATTCTTCGATTACAATTTGAAAAAAAATTAGATGTAACAATACACTTATTTGTAAAAATCGCCGTTGGATCCAACTACTTTTTTGAAATAGCAAAACTAAGGGCTATTCGCCTACTTATTAATAAATTATGTTTAGAATATCATTTTAAAATTGATCTGTGTTTAGAGGTAACTCCCTCAAAAAGGAATAAAACCTTATATGACTACAATACTAATATGATTCGAACAACTACAGAGATTATGAGTGCAATTTTAGGTGGTGCAAATCTCATCAATAACTTAGATTACGATGCGTTATATCACAAAAAAAATGAGTTTGGCTCTAGAATTTCAAGAAATCAATTATTAATTTTAAAGCATGAAAGTTATTTTAATTCTGTAAAAAATGCATCAGATGGTGCCTATTATATCGAATCATTAACTAATCAATTAGCAAAAAAGTCTTTATTGCTTTTCAAGAAAATTGAAAATAATAAAGGGTTTATTTCTCAGCTATTTAAAGGAACCATTCAGCGTAAGATAAAAGAAAGCGCAACGAAAGAACAACATTCATTTGATAATAATACAGAAATATTGGTAGGTACAAATAAATATCAAAATCCAAACGATAAGATGCAAAACGAATTAGAATTGTATCCTTTTAAAAAAACTAAAGTCAGAAAAACATTAATTGAGCCCATAATAGAAACAAGACTTAGCGAAACCATAGAAAAAGAACGACTTAAAAATGAAAAAAAATAATCTTATAATTACCACAATTTGTATCTGCCTCATGAGCTGTAACAAACAATCCAATGTAACTTTTAAGTACCAAGATAATGATGACCTGTTTTCTTGCGAATCAGTTAATATGGATTTAATAAAAGAAGCTAAATATGCCTTTGAGGACTATATTGAAAAACATTATTCATTTCAAAACCCAAAATCAGTAGACCAAGGCTATTTCTATTACTGGGAAATTTCAAAATCTCCAACCATACCAGCAGTTGAGTTTGTGAATCCACATGTCTTAAAAATTAGAGACGAACTCAAAAAAATTAAAAACTTGTGGCATTTTAATGGTGATATTGCCAGCTTAAACTATGCGCATCCGTTAGTAAAGTGTCTTGGCGCCAACATGGTCAATCAAGAATTAAAGAATACCTTCAATACTCTTATAGATACGAAAACTTTCAAAGAGCGTGTTTTTTTAGCATTGCTCAAAAGAGATCCTACAGCGATAAGGAAAGATGTAGGATTGTCTACGTATTTAGCTCTTGATACCTTCTACGCCAGAATTTTAACTCTTGACTTTACTAATCTTGAAGAGTTACAACAAATCAATGCAAACAGGTATTTTGAAAAACAGAAAAAAGAAATGGGTGAAGAACTTAAAAATGTGACCAAAGATAATTTAATACCTATTGATTCTTTAGAAAAATATCGTTAAGCGTGCAGCGTAAGAACATCCAACATATCAACCTAGATAGTGTAAATTCCAACTTAAAAATACATAAAAAAGTGTTTTTAACTGCTGAAAATATTACGATAAACTCACATTACTCCAAAGACGATTTACAAGATGTTAATCATCTAGATTTTGCAGCAGGTCTTCCGCCCTACCTACGTGGTCCCTATTCAACAATGTATGTAAAAAGACCATGGACCATACGACAATATGCTGGCTTTTCAACAGCCAAAGAAAGTAATGCTTTTTACAAAAGAAATCTTGAAAGCGGTCAAAAAGGTCTTTCCGTAGCATTTGACTTGGCAACACACAGAGGTTATGATTCTGATCACCATCGCGTAATCGGTGATATCGGTAAAGCCGGTGTGGCAATTGACACCGTTGAGGACATGAAAACTCTCTTTCATGAAATCCCCTTAGATCAAATGAGTGTATCAATGACAATGAATGGTGCCGTTCTCCCAATTATGGCCTTTTACATCGTTGCCGCAGAAGAACAAGGGATCAATTTGAACCAACTCAAAGGAACTATTCAAAATGATATATTAAAAGAGTTTATGGTGAGGAACACTTACATCTACCCTCCAAAATCTTCGATGAAGATAATTTCAGACATCTTTGAATTCACTAGTATCCATATGCCAAAATACAATAGTATAAGTATTTCTGGATATCATATGCAAGAAGCGGGAGCTAGCAGTGATTTAGAGTTAGCTTACACATTAGCAAATGGATTAGAGTACATAAAAACGGGTCTCGCAACGGGAATGAATATTGATACATTTGCACCAAGATTATCATTTTTTTGGGGCATTGGTATGAATCATTTCATGGAAATTGCCAAAATGCGTGCAGCAAGAATGTTATGGGCAAAAATCATAAAACAATTTAATCCTAAGAATCCAAAGTCCATGTCTCTAAGAGCTCATTGTCAAACTAGTGGTTGGAGTCTAACAGAACAAGATCCTTTTAATAACGTAGCAAGAACAACAATTGAAGCTTCTGCTGCTATTCTCGGAGGAACTCAAAGTTTACATACCAATGCTCTTGATGAAGCAATTGCTTTACCTACTGATTTTTCAGCACGAATTGCAAGAAACACACAATTATTCTTGCAGGAAGAAACAAAACTATCAAAAACTGTTGATCCCTGGGCTGGAAGTTATTTTGTGGAAAAATTAACTGATGACCTTGCCAAGAGAGCGTGGACCTTATTGGAAGAAGTTGAAGCCTTAGGTGGAATGACAAAGGCAATTGAGGCTGGAATCCCTAAAATTAGAATCGAAGAAGCAGCAGCTAAGAAACAAGCGAGGATAGACTCTGGGCATGATGTCATTGTTGGTGTCAACCAATACAAATTAGATTTTGAGGATCCAATACAAACACTGGAAGTGGACAATCAAATTGTAAGAAATGAGCAAATTGGACATTTAAAAAACATTAAAAAAAGTAGAAATTCAATAAAAGCAAATGAAGCTCTTTTAAAAATAACTGCAGCAGCGAGAACAGGACAAGAAAATTTATTAGCTTTAGCCGTAGAAGCTGCCAGAGAGCGTGCCACTTTAGGAGAAATTAGTCACGCTTTAGAGGTCGTATTTGGAAGGTATAAAGCCAAAATAAAAACATTTTCAGGCGTGTATAGCAAAGAAGTTAAGAACGATATATCATTTCAAAAAGCCAAAGATTTGGCAAATATTTTTGCTGAGCAAGAAGGACGCAGGCCTAGAATTATGATTGCTAAAATGGGACAAGATGGTCATGATCGTGGAGCGAAGGTTGTAGCTACAGGTTATGCAGATATAGGCTTCGATGTCGATATTGGACCACTATTTCAAACACCTGAGGAAACTGCAAAACAAGCTGTCGAAAATGATGTGCACATTCTGGGAATTTCATCATTAGCTGCAGGACATAAAACTCTTGTACCTGAGGTAATCACACAACTCAAAAATTATGGACGTGATGACATAATCGTTATCGTTGGTGGTGTTATTCCAAAACAAGATTATCAATACCTTTTTGATTCAGGAGTAATTGCTGTTTTTGGTCCTGGATCTAAAATTAGTGAAGCTGCAATAAGTATTTTAACCATACTCATCGATTCTAATGGACAAAATGATGAGAAAGCATAAAATCTAGACAATTTAACCTTAAAAAAAATAGATAAATGAATTATTCAGCTAAAATGCTTAGAGATGACGCCTTAGTAGATAAAACAATTGTTGTGACTGGAGGAGGAAGTGGTCTTGGAAAATCCATGTCGAGATATTTTTTAGAGCTTGGTGCCAATGTTGTGATTACCTCGAGAAATATTGAAAAACTACGAATAGCAGCACGAGAATTAAGCGAAGCAACCGGCGCTAATTGCCTAGCTGTTAAGTGTGATGTACGTAATTACAATGAGGTTGAGGACATGCATCAAACTGTTGTAGATAAATTTGGAGCTATTGATGTTCTTTTAAATAATGCAGCTGGAAATTTCATATCCCCAACAGAGCGTTTATCATCCAATGCTTTCGACACTATTATTGATATTGTTTTAAAAGGCACAAAAAATTGCACCTTAGTATTTGGTAAACACTGGATAAAGACAAATCAAAAAATGTCTAAGGTGGTCAATATTGTTACCACCTACGCATGGACAGGATCAGGATACGTCGTGCCTAGTGCAACAGCAAAAGCTGGAGTTCTCGCAATGACAAGAAGTTTAGCTGTAGAATGGGCAAAATATGGGATTCAATTTAATGCAATTGCCCCAGGACCATTTCCAACCAAAGGTGCCTGGGACCGTCTAATGCCTGGTGATTTGAAAGAAAAGTTTGATTTGGCTAAAAAGGTGCCTTTAAAAAGAGTCGGTGAGCACCAAGAACTTGCTAATTTAGCTGCCTACCTAGTCTCTGATTTCTCATCTTACATTAACGGAGAAGTAATTACCATCGATGGTGGTGAATGGTTAAAAGGAGCTGGAGAATTTAATATTCTTGACGATATCCCCAAAGAAATGTGGGACCAACTCGAAGAAATGATTAGGAGAAAAAATGATCATAACTAAGCTATTTTATGTTTTTATTTCGTTTTCACTTTGTATGTTAAATCAAAAAATCATCTTTCTTCTCTTAAAGTGAAGTTCACTGAACAATTAACCATTAAAAAACTAAAAAATAGCTTTAAAAAAGCAACCATTCTATCTCCTTTTTATTTAAGTATTGTTAACAACTTCCATTTCGTAAACCCATAATAAATTGTATTTTTGAGATTGTTTAAATCACTGAATTTAATGGGTAAAATAATAGCCATTGCTAATCAAAAAGGTGGTGTCGGTAAAACGACCACGTCCGTAAATTTGGCAGCTTCTTTGGGTGCGCTTGAAAAAAAAGTTCTTCTCATCGATGCAGATCCTCAAGCTAATGCATCTTCAGGTTTAGGTATTGATGTTGATAAAGTAAATATCGGCACCTATCAATTACTTGAGCATACGTGTTCGGCTGAAGAATGTATCGTTGAGTCGTCTGCACCAAATGTCGACATGATTCCTGCACATATAGATTTAGTAGCTATAGAAATAGAGTTAGTTGATAAAGATAATCGTGAATACATGCTTAAAAATGCCATTACGCATTTGAAAACGTCTTACGATTATATATTAATCGATTGTGCACCCTCGCTCGGATTGCTGACATTAAATGCTTTGACTACAGCAGATGCAGTAATTATTCCAATTCAATGTGAATATTTTGCTTTAGAGGGATTGGGTAAATTACTAAACACCATTAAAAGTGTTCAAAAGATACACAACCCAGAATTAGACATTGAAGGTCTGTTACTCACTATGTATGATTCAAGATTACGCCTTTCAAATCAGGTTGTTGAGGAGGTTCAAAAACATTTCAACGACATGGTGTTTAAAACAATTATTCAGCGAAATGTTAGACTGGGAGAAGCGCCTAGTTATGGGGAAAGTATTATTAATTACGATGTGGGCAGCAAGGGTGCATCTAATTATTTAAGTTTGGCTAAAGAAATCATCTCAAAAAATAGATAATCATGGCTAAAGCAAAAGGTAAACGTGTATTAGGAAGAGGGTTGTCGGCATTGTTGAGTGATTCAAAAGATGATGGGAAATTAACTCTGGATGTCAATTCTAGTAAAATTGCTGGTCGAATTATTGAAATTTCTTTAGATGAAATCGAAGTTAATCCATTTCAGCCAAGAACAAGTTTTAATGAAGAAACCTTAACTGAACTGGCTTCATCTATAAATAAACTAGGAGTTATACAACCCATAACTGTAAGAAAACTAGGATCAAACAAATACCAATTAGTCTCAGGTGAGCGTCGTTACAGAGCATCAAAATTGATTAATAAAGCAAGTATCCCTGCCTACATAAGAACCGCAAATGATCAAGAATCCTTGGAAATGGCTCTTGTTGAAAATATCCAAAGACAAGATTTAGACCCCATAGAAATTGCTTTATCTTATCAACGTTTAATATACGATATCAAGCTAACGCAAGAACAAATGAGTCAACGTGTTGGTAAAAAACGTTCAACAATTTCAAATTATCTGCGATTACTTAAGCTAGATCCAATCATTCAAACTGGGATTAGAGATGGCTTTATTTCAATGGGACATGGAAAGGCGATGATAAACATAGAAAATCCATCAGAACAATTAGACATCTATGAAAAAATTATCGCCAATGGTTTATCTGTTAGAGAGACTGAAAAGTTGGTGAAGGATAAAAAGTTACCATCGAAACATTCAAGAAATCGAAACAAGACATTACCATCCTTTTTAAAACAAGGTGAAAAAGAACTTACAACGTACTTAGGAAGTAAAATAATCGTTAATACATCGAAGGGAGAAAAAGGAAAAATCATAATTCCATTCAATTCAAAGGAAGATTTTAACCGAATCAAAAAATTATTGCACCGTGCAAAATAGAATTTATGTCCTACTATTAATATTTGGAATTTTACCGACTTTATTGTGGTCGCAAAAAGACAAAGCTTCCACAAAAGAAGGTAAGATTGGTAGTAAAAATTCAGTTCTTATGGATTCTATAAAATCAAAAAAGATAGATCCATTAAGACCTGCAAAAGCTGCTTTTTACTCAGCTGTATTACCCGGTTTAGGACAAGCGTATAATAAAAAATATTGGAAAATTCCAATTGTATATGCCGCACTTGGAACAGGTGTTTATTTTTATTTAGATAATAAAAAAGAATATGACCGTTATCGTAATGCCTACAAAAGACGTTTGGCTGGATTTACAGATGATGAATTTTATGGAGATACCACTACCCCACAAATTTCAAATGACGGTTTAATTAGAGCTCAAAAAACATTGAGAAGAAATAAAGAAATTTCATTACTTGTTACTTTAGGTATTTATGCATTAAATGTAATTGACGCTAATGTTGATGCTCATCTGTTACAGTATAACATTGATGACAACTTAGCACTAAAGCCTCACTTTGATTTTAATGAATTTGATGCATCAACCAATCTTGGCCTTTCGTTAGGTTTTAAATTTTAAATATGAATATCGCTTTGTTTGGATATGGAAGAATGGGTAAGGCTATCGAAAAATTAGCTCAATCGAGAGGTCATGTAATTATAAGAAAAATTGATAATAACAGCGAAAATTTTTCGTTGTCAGAAGCTGATGTAGCCATTGATTTTAGTATTCCAAATGCCGCAGTAACAAATATTACACGGGCTCTTGAACAAGGTATACCTGTGATTTCAGGGACAACAGGGTGGTTAAATGAGTACGATCAAATAGTCAATCTTTGCAACAAAATAAATGGAGCGTTTCTGTACGCATCTAATTTTAGTTTAGGGGTAAACCTCTTCTTTGAATTAAACAAAAATCTAGCAAAAATAATGTCACAACGAAGCACTTATGATGCATCCATCACAGAAACACATCACAGGCAAAAATTAGATGCGCCAAGTGGAACCGCAATTTCATTGGCCGAAAGCATTATTAAGAATACAGGTTACAAAGAATGGTGTCTTGACAAAAAGAATTCTGAAACACTCCATATTTCCTCTGAGCGTTTAGATGATATTACCGGCATTCATTCAGTAACATACAATTCTAAGGAAGATAGTATTGAAATTAAACACACCTCAAAAAACAGAGAGGGCTTTGCATTAGGAGCTATCGTGGCAGCAGAGTGGATAATTAGAAGAAAAGGAGTTTTTACGATGAAGGATGTACTAACTATTACTTAATCTCTTTTCTTCATAAATAAATAAATAAAAAGAAAAATTATGACTTGGACTGAATGGGCAATCGTTTTTTTTGTGATTCAAATAATTCACGGATTAGGAACTTGGAAACTTTATAAAAAAGCAGGATACGACAGTTGGTATGCATTTGTACCAATTTACAATGCAGTTACATTAATGAAGATTATCAATCGTTCTCCTTACTGGACTATTTTACTATTTCTTCCCATGATTAATGTGATAATGTTCCCTATAATTTGGGTTGAAACTTCAAGGAGTTTTGGGAAAAACAGTTATTTAGATACTTTTTTAGCAGTAATAAGTCTTGGTTTTTATAATTATTACCTAAACTACTTTGCTGAAATTAACCATATTAAAAACAAAGATAGAATTCCAAAATCTTCTTCAGGTGAATGGGTAAACTCAATTTTGTTTGCCATTGTTGCTGCTACATTAGTTCACACCTATTTCATTCAGCCTTATGTGATACCATCTTCGTCTTTAGAAAAATCATTGTTAGTTGGAGATTTTCTACTTGTAAGTAAGTATAATTTTGGCGCTAGAGCTCCAATGACTGCAGTAGCTGCACCGATGGTTCATGATACTATTCCAATCATTAAAAAGAAATCATATTTATTTAATGATGAAGATGCTCATCAAAAAACCTCATGGCTTAATAAATTACAATTTCCTTATTTTCGATTACCTGGCTTTGATACTATAGATCGTAATGAGATTGTTGTATTCAACAGTCCTGCCGATTCAACCGATAACATTAATATTTTTTCATCTGACAGAAACTATAACAAGCCCATAGATAAAAAAATAAATTTAGTCAAACGCTGTGTTGGTACCCCGGGTGACACCCTAGAAATTAAAAATGGTTTTGTTTATATCAATGGAGAAAAGAATATATTACCTGACCGAGCCGCACTTCAGTTTAGTTATTTTGTTCAACCTAAAACAAACCAATTTAATGCAAAATTAATAAAAGAGCGATACGATATTACCGATCCCTTTCAAATTATAAACAATCAAAATACTTATTATTTTTCAGCAATATCAGACGAGGCATTGAATAAGTTTCAAAATCACCCTAATGTTTCAAGTATCACGCCAAACAAAGAAGAAGATGGTGCAAGAAACCCAAATATTTTCCCACATCATCCTGACTACCAATGGAATAATGACTTTTTCGGACCTTTATATATTCCGAAAAAAGGACAAACCATTGACTTAAATTTAAAAGTATTACCTCTTTACAAGCGGCTCATATCCGTTTATGAAAAAAATGATTTAGAAATAATTGGTGATGATATTTATATTAACGGGAACCTTGTTACCACTTATACTTTTAAGCAAAACTATTATTGGATGATGGGAGATAATCGTCATAATTCTTTGGATGCACGTGCTTGGGGCTTTGTACCCTTTGATCACGTTGTTGGAAAACCTATTTTTATATGGATGAGTTGGGATGGCATAAAAAATCCTCGTTGGAAAAGATTCTTTACCACTGTCCATGGCTCAGGAGAACCAATTTCATTCCTTATTCCATTCCTAATTGTTTTATCAATTTGGTATGGTTTTAACAAATGGCGTCGTAGGAATAAAAAAATAAATTAATATGTTGAGATACGGTGATATTCAATTGACGAAAACCTGTATCCAATTACCAATAATTGATGAATATCTTACTCAATCCCACATATTTTGCTAATATTTTGCACTGGTGTGCCCTCGTAAAAAGCAATCAGGTAAGCTTTGAGGTATGTGATTCTTACCAAAAACAAACCTATCGAAATAGAACTCATATTTACAGTGCAAACGGCACCTTGGCCTTGTCAATCCCTGTTGTTTATTCTCAAAATAATCGTCAAATGTACAGAGATATTGAAATCTACAACAATGATAAGTGGCAAAACGTGCACTGGAAGTCATTAATTAGTGCATACGGTGCATCACCTTTTTTTGAATTTTATAAAGATGACCTCGCACCACTCTTTCACACAAAACAAAAGTTTTTGATGGATTTTAATTTTAAATGTTTTGAAACTCTACTACATTGTTTAGACATAGAAATTGATTATCTCAAGACCACAAGCTTTGAGAGAGAAATAACGCAAAATAAAGATATGCGTGATTGCACTAATGTTCGAAAAGAAAAACAATACAATTTTGTGAATTACACACAAGTATTCGAAAAGAAACATGGTTTTATTAGTAATTTAAGTATTCTTGATTTACTTTTTAATGAAGGCCCAAACACAGTCATGTATCTCAATAATCAATCAATTTCTTGACGCTTCAAACAACCATACATTACGGGATTCATTGCTTAGTGCCTTTGTTGGTAGCGCTCCTTTTTTTTAAGTCAAAATGGCCATTAGCCTACGTCATAATGATCGGGGCATTTATCATAGACCTAGATCATTTATTGGCAGATCCTATTTTTGACCTAATGAGGTGTAGCATTAATTTTCATCCACTCCATACCTATTTTGCCATACTAATTTATATTGTACTTGTATTGATAAGAAGAACAAGGATTATCGGTCTTGGCCTTTGTATTCATATAATTGCAGACTTTGCTGATTGTTTATTGTCCTAAGCTCATTTTTGAAATAATAGGAAAATGATCCGAATAATTCTGATTAAATACCTCAAAAGTATTTACTTTAAAAGAATTATCAACTAATATGAAATCTATTCTAATAGGAAAATATTTAAAATTCCAAGTTCGACCAAAACCGTGACCAGCTTCATTAAAGCTATCTTTTAGGTTTTCTGTTATTTTTTTATACACATAAGAATAAGCGGTATTATTGAAATCTCCACAAACGACTAGTTTGTAAGGGGATAATTTTTTATGATTTAAAAACAATTCAGTTTGTGTTTCTTGCATTTTAAATGTTTCTCCAAATCTTTTTAGTAAACGACTAGAATTATCTTTTGTAAACTCCTCCTTTTCGGTGTCCAAGCGCAGTGATTGTAAATGTATGTTATAAACCCTGATGGTGTCAAAAGATGTAACAATATCAGCATAGATAGCATTATTTGCCGTATTGGTAAACTCAACAGAACCTGAATTGATTATTGGATATTTTGAGAAAATAGCTTGTCCATATTTAACACGATTTCCAGATAATTTTTCATATTTAAATTTGTAAAAGGATAAATCTACGTTCAGATGAGGATGATATTCTTGAAAACTGATAACATCAGGAGCTTGGCTTTCAATGAATTTCATGATGTCAACTTCGATATTATGGTCATCGATCCAACTGTAAAGGTTAAACAAACGGACATTGTAATTCATCACTGAAAATTGATTTTGGTCATTTAATGTCGTTGTATCAGGAAATTTAAATAATGAATTAACATGATTAAATCCGATAAGAAGAACCAAAAATGAGAGCAATAATTGCCTTTTCATTTTAAGAAACCAAAACAAAAAAAACAAAAGATTACTCAAAATTAAAAAAGGCACTGCTAAACTTAAAACAGCAAGCAAAGGTGATATATGTGGCGGAATAAATGGTAAGAAATAAGACAATATTAATAGAGCTGCAAATATAGAATTTACAACAAAAAGTAATTTGTCAACGAAATTTAATTTCTTCAATATGGTATCAATTATTTAACAAAAATTGCTACTTCCCTGCTCTAAAGAGAAATTCCTTCTCGTCCTTGGTTAAACTTTCATAACCGCTCTTACTAATCTTATCTAAAATAATATCAATTTTTTTTTGATTATTAAATTGATTAAACTCACCTCTTTCATAACCTCCTACTTTAGACTTGTCTTTGTACACAGTCTTTAGTTTAGCTTTTTTAGTAAATGAAAATAGACTAAAGAAAGCATCCATTAATTTTTCAAATCTTTTTCCAATATCAATCCCTTGACGTAAACGAATAGCATAAAAATAACCCAATAAATCTCCCCCAAGATGTGCTACATTACCCCCAGAATTAGCTCCAAAAAGACCAAATAAATCTAGAGCTACCATTATGAAGCCAACATACATTAGCTTAAAACGTAGTGAACCCAAGCGCACCTCATGATTTGGCATGTATGCGCACAAAAAGATCAGTGTTGCTCTTACTCCTGCTGATGCTCCCACTAATGAACCTCCGTAGTTGAAAAAAGAAGGAAATAATGCATAACTTACTATGTAAAGTAGACCCCCTGAAATAATACCCAAGAAATATATATTTAATGAAATTTTAATATTGAATAAATTAGAAAAGGAACGTCCAACAAAGTACAGCACGAACATATTCATGAACAAGTGCCAAAACTCAATATGTGTAAAACCATATGTAACAAGACTCCAGGGCTTCAAGAGGAATGATGAAAACTCATTTGGTAATTCGAGCCAATTTAAACTTGAGCTTCTCGAAATATCAAAAACAACGGTAATACACCAACCAATAAAAAAAACAACAATATTTATCGCTATTATTTTTTCATAAGCTGTTAGTTGCTTTAACTTATCTTGTATATCTTGAGTTAGCGATGTCATTAGTCCCACCTATTTTTATTAAACTGAGTCTTTTTCCAATACCACATAATTAAAAAACCAGTTAAAGCCCCTCCAACGTGTGCCATATATGCTGTGTTACTTGGACTAAAAAATGATTGACCTGTCAAAGCTGAAATAACATCTAAAACAATTATTCCTGGAATGAAATATTTTGCCTTTATGGGAATTGGAAGAAATATGAGCATTAACTTCGCTTCCGGATTCATCATTCCAAAAGCCGCTAATATTCCCATGATACATCCTGAGGCACCGACCATTGATGCATTGTAAATAGGAAATATGTTTTTGAGCTTTGTAAATTGATTTTCATCAATGCTATTAATAGCCTCATTAGAGGTAAGCATTTGTATTATTTCTGAACTTGTAAGTCCAGAACCAATGAGTTCTGCATATAATGGTAAATAATTTATGTAATAATAACCTAATTGAAACAAAACAGCGCCCAAACCTGCCGAAATATAAATAAACAAGAAGTTTTTATTTCCTAATTGTTGCTCTACAGCCGTCCCGAACATCCAAAGAGCAAACATGTTAAATAAAAGATGGGTAAAACCTCCGTGCATAAACATATGGGTCACTATTTGCCATGGTTGAAACAACTCATTCTTTGGGAAATAAAGAGCAAACCATTTGTAAAACAACTCTCCGTTACCTATGGCCATAGTACCAATAAACATTAGCACATTAATTATCAGTAAATGTTTTACCGATTCTGTAAGTCCTCTCATCATAGTTTACATAAATTTTTTATCCAAATCTTCCACATTAATTGTAATAAAGGTTGGTTGATTGGTTGGTGTAGTTGTAGGATCTTTGCAAGCAAATAACTTGTTTACTAAATGATCTCTCTCATCACTGCTCAAATACTGCCCAGACTTTATTGCTAATGATTTTGCCAATGATTTTGATAACATGTCTGTTTGACTAAAATGCGTGTCAGGTAACTCATTTTGAGCATCATATACGACTTGTTCCAAAACCAACAGAGCTTGCTCATTATTCACAGTTGCCGGAATACCACATAATTCCATAGACTCCTTAGCAACCATTGAAAACATGAATCCCGTTTGTTCAAGTTGGGGTCTTAGTGTTTCTAGAATATTTATTTCATCCATTCCAAACTCTAACTTTAAGGGGAACAACAATTGCTGACTAATCGCTTCTTTAATAGTGATTTGTTCTAAAAACTCCTCATATAAGACTCTCTGGTGAGCCCGATGTTGATCAATTACTAACATTCCAGACTTAATTGTGTGAATAATGTATTTATTTTTGAGCTGAAATGTCTTTTGTATTTCTTTTATTTCATCAGTAAACATGGAATTTTGATTCTCATCACTTTCAAAATACACTTCTTTAAAATTATCTGATGTGACATTGCTTTTTGATTCCAAACCTACATATAAGCTTTCCCATTCATTAATATGGTTTCCTCGTGAAGACTGTTTGGAACCAATAAGAGATGATTGCCCTTTAAATGGATTGAAAGCTTTATCAAAATCGACCATTGGGTTTTGAACTATTTTTTCATCGAAACCGTAAGGTGTGTCTAAATTTTTATCTCGATTAAAGTCTAAAATTGGAGCAATATTAAATTGTCCCAAAGCATGTTTCACAGAGGCTCTAAGAATGGCATAAAGCGTCTGTTCATCATCAAATTTTATCTCAGTTTTTGTCGGATGAATATTGATATCAATACTTTGAGGATCTACAACAAGAAAAAGTAAATAAGAAGCGTGAGTTTTTGGTCTTAATAATCCTTCAAAAGCAGTATTCACTGCATGATTTAAGTAAGAACTCCTAATAAATCTATTGTTTACGAAAAAAAACTGTTCTCCTCGGGTCTTTTTGGCAAACTCAGGTTTAAAAACAAATCCTGAAATTTTCAACACCTCTGTTTCCTCTTGAACTGGAACTAGTTTTTCATTTGTTTTTGATCCAAAGATATTTACAATTCTCTGTCGAACATTACTCACAGGCAAATTAAATAATTCTGCGCCATTGTTATAAAATGAAAATGTAATATCGGGATGCGTCAATGCGACTCTGTGAAATTCATCGATAATATGTCGTGTTTCTACGATATTTGATTTTAGAAAATTTCGTCTAGCTGGAACATTAAAAAATAAATTTTTTACTAAAACTGTGGTCCCTTTTGGAGACGCAATATCTTTTTGAAAATTAACATAGCTTCCTTCAATTTTGATATGTGTTCCAACTTCATCGATGGGGCGTTTTGTTTTCAAATCAACATGGGAAATGGCGGCAATACTTGCGAGTGCCTCACCTCTAAAACCTTTCGTGCTTAATTTAAATAAGTCATCCGCATTCTTAATTTTTGACGTTGCATGGCGTTCAAAACTTAAACGGGCGTCTGAAACACTCATACCAGTCCCATTATCGCTAACTTGTATTAAAGTTTTACCTGCATCTTTAACAATGAGTTTTATTAGGGTAGCTTTTGCATCAATGGCATTTTCAAGTAACTCTTTGACAACAGAGGCCGGACGCTGAACAACTTCTCCAGCAGCAATCTGATTGGCTACATGATCAGGTAATAATTGAATAACGTCTTCCATCTAAAGTTTAAGAAAAGAAAATTGATAAATCAAAATCAATAAAAAACAAAAATAAAACAACCAAAATAATCAGAATAACCAAAATTCTTTTATTAACTTCTTGATCTGGTTCGTTTTTTAACTCATCAAATGCATTTGTAAATTTAGATTTTAAATTTGTAGAATTTATTGTTTTTCTGTAATCATCAAACTTATGTTTAATTTCAAATGGACTTTGACCGTCTTCATTAGATTTGTAATATCTCGGCGTATAGCTAAACTTTTTATTTTTACGTAATTTAAACATCCCCATGATATTTGATTTTATTTTACAAGAATTTTACCTCTAAAAAATACATACCACTCAATAGTAATGCCAAAATTAAAATTAAGATGGGCAGCGAAGTTTTTAGAAAATATTTTCGTTTTGATGTCTTACGAAACTGATTCCACTTGAACTTATATCCTGTAAACTGACCATTCTCATGTCCATTTGACACACTTTTGGGCTTTTTTGAATGATTAGGTTTATAATTAAATCGTTTATGCTTTCGCTGACTAAACAAAATACATTTTTTCGTTACAAATCAAATGTACTACAAATAGGAGAAATCTATAGATTGTTAAAGACAAAAATTATTAACAAAAAAAGAAATGATTGGTCTATAAGTTATTTCGACGAAGTGTTGCCATTTTAATGGCAGTAATTGCAGCTTCTATTCCCTTGTTACCATGTTTCCCGCCAGATCGTGCTATTGATTGTTCGATATTATTATCAGTAAGAACACAAAAGACAACAGGCGTATCATTTAAAACATTTAGATCTTTAATTCCTTGAGTCACTCCCTCACATACAAAATCAAAGTGCTTAGTTTCACCTTGAATAACACAGCCAATTGCAATAACAACATCAACGTCACAATTTTGCATTTTTTTACTTCCATAGATTAACTCAAAACTACCTGGCACATTGCATCGAACAATATCTGACAATGCTACACCACAATCAATTAAAGTGTCATGAGCGCCTTGAAACAATCCTTCTGTGATAACGGCGTTCCATTCAGAAACAACAATCCCAAATCGAATATTTTTCACACTTGGGATTGTTGCTTTATCGTAATTTGATAAATTTTTATTTTTGGTTATCATGTATTAGTTAAGAACGGCCTCAGCTCTTCCTATAAAAACATCAATATTAGAAGCTTCTGTGGACGATGTAAATTCGTCTTTAATTCTTTTGAAGTATTTTAGAGCGTCAGCATTTTTTCCAATTTGAAGTGCAACTGTTCCGGCCTTATATAAATAAGTTGGTGTTGTAAAATCATTTACTTTCATCGCTGCTGCATCAACATAATAGTCAAGAGCATCTTCTAATTGGTTTAACTGTACAAAGGCATCTCCAATGCCGCCTTTTGCAATGGGACCAAGTATTTCGTCAGCACCCTCAAAATTTCCAAGATAGGCAATCGCATTTTGATAGTCTTTTAGATTAAGGTAGGCCATTCCCGCATAATAATTGGCTAAATTCCCCGCATCAGTACCACTATATTTTTCAGCCACATCAATCATCCCATACTTACCGTTACCTCCATTTAAAGACATGGTATACAAAGAATCCTTGTCAGCTCCCTTTGTAGCTTCGTCAAAATACATTTGAGCTTGGAACATTTCGTTCATTGCTTCACTTTGTCTTGGTGATAGAATTAACTTCGTATATCCTAAATAACCAAGAACAAGAAACGCTGCAAGACCAACAATAACGAATATATATTTTTGTTTCGCTATTACCCATTCTTCTGTTTTGGAAGCACCTTCATCAAGGGTATTAAACACACCAGCAGTAGTTGATTGGTCTTCAATCTTGTTTGCTTTGTCGTCCTTCGTTTTCGGTTTATATCCTCTTTTTTTATAAGTTGCCATATGTCATCAAATTGTGCCCGCAAAAATAAAATTTTTATTGGTAAAAAAAAGGTAAATTATTTGTTATTTTTGAATATTCTGTAGCAGCGAACAGCAAAGCAGTCCCTTTTCAGAAACATTCAACTTGCATTTATTTATGATATTGAATTCTTTATCTCTTATTAATTACAAGAACTTTGACAACAAAACATTTGACTTTGACTCAAAGATTAATTGTTTAGTTGGACAAAATGGTGTTGGAAAAACTAATATTCTTGATGCTATTTATCATTTATCATTCGGCAAAAGTTATTTTAATCCAATCGCATCACAAAATATCAAGCACAATTCAGATTTTTTTGTTCTCAATGGACTTTACGAAAAGCTACACAAAACCGAAAAAATAATCATATCACTTAAAAAGGGTCAAAAAAAAATCATTAAACGCAATGGTAAAGCCTACGAAAAATTTAGTGATCATATAGGATTCTTACCACTTGTTATTATTTCACCTGCTGATCGTAATTTAATTGCTGAGGGTAGTGACATAAGACGAAAATTTATTGATAGTGTAATTTCACAGAGCGATAAAATTTATCTGACAGATTTAATTAAATATCAAAAATTAATATCACAAAGAAATGCTCTTTTAAAATACTTTGCACTTAACAGTACATTCAATAAGGATTCTTTGGAGGTATATGACGATCAACTAATCAGCTTATCAAATAACATTTATAAAAAACGTTCAGATTTCCTAAAAGTTTTCATACCAATTTTTAAGTCCCGATATGAATGGATAAGTAACAACAACGAAACTGTCAGTATCGCATATAAAAGTCAACTCTGTGACAGTAATTTAAAAGAACTGCTAAAACGTAACATAAAAAAAGATAGATTACTGCAATACACAAGCGTTGGTGTTCATAAAGATGATTTAAATTTTGATATTAATGGACACACTATTAAAAAATATGGTAGTCAAGGACAACAGAAATCTTTTTTAATAGCGTTAAAACTAGCACAATTTGATTTTATTAAAGAACAAAGCTGCGATGACCCGATTTTATTGCTTGATGATATTTTTGATAAACTAGATGATTCTCGTGTGTCACAGATAATTAGCTTGGTTGATGAAGAAAGTTTTGGACAACTATTTATTAGTGACACACATCCTGAGCGCACCGAGGCAGCAGTGAAACGGGTACATCATTCATACAAACTATTTAAATTGTGAACAAAAATATTTTATTAAGTGTCATCTTCTTAGTCGGGCTTTCCTGTGAAACATCTCCTGAAAATTTTATTCCATATCTTGAAGGTTATTGGGAAATAAAAGAAGTTTCAAGAAACAACAAACCTATTAAATCTTACAAAATTAGTGCCTCAGTTGATTATTTTAAAGTTAATTCAGATTTTACTGGATTTAGAAAAAAAGTAAAACCGTCATTAGATGGCACATATACGATAACACAGCATGAATCTTCGTTTAGGTTAGTTGTGAAAGATAACCAACTTAATATCTCATATGATGTGAATAATGTTATCTTTAATGAAATAATTGAGAAAGCGTCAGAGCGTGAATTAATAATTTCAAACTCAGATGGGTTTAAATACACTTACAAGCCTTTCGAACCTTTTAATTTTAAAGAATGAAACGTCATAACGAACAGTTAAAACTAAGCGACGCCATAAAGGAATTTGTAGATGAAAATCGACTGCAAGATGGTCTTGACAAAGTAGATGTCAAAAAGGCTTGGAAAACGTTGATGGGACAAGGTGTAAATCATTACACAAAAAATGTCATCCTAAAAAAAAATACACTCCATGTAGAGTTGAGTTCATCAGTCCTTCGAGAGGAATTAAGTTATGGAAAAAAGAAAATAATAGCAATGCTGAATGAGCATCTTGAAAAAGAGCTCATTGAAAATATAATTTTAAGATAAAATTCATTCAAAGAGTCATTGTTAAAACGCTGTTTTCCAAATTGCAGGAATAACTAGCTAATAAGTCACATACTGCTTGTCCACATTCATTACAGAAAAATGCTATTTATCAAGCAACTTCTATGAATTTTAATGAGCTAATTTTGATAAATTATTAGTATTTTTCCTGTATAAATTAACGGTTAGCATGAAGTACATAAAATTTACGATAACCTTAGTTATCACATTGACAATCTTTTACTCGTTAAATAATAAACTAGGAAGCCTTCCTCCTTTGGGTAAATTTTTAAATCCCAGTCATGGCGTGTGGCAAAATGAGCTAACCGAATCTCAAAATAATCGCAATGTTTCTCTCCAGTATTTATCTGATAAGGTCATTGTTAAATATGACGACAACTTAATCCCACACATTTTTGCAAACAATGATTTGGATTTGTATCGAGCTCAGGGCTTTGTGACTGCACAACACCGATTATGGCAAATGGAATTTCAAACACATGCAGCTGCAGGAAGATTAAGTGAAATTATTGGAGAACCTGCATTAAGTTATGATCGTAGTGAAAGACGTCGTGGTATGGTTTATGGTGCAGAACAACAATTAAAAAGTTGGGAAAATGACACTGTAAATTTAGCATTTATTGATGCCTACACGGATGGTATAAATCAATACATTCATGGATTAACCTCGCAGAACTATCCTGTCGAATACAAATTATTGGACTATGCCCCTGAAAAATGGTCGAGAAAAAAAACTGCTTTATTAATGATGTATATGACAAAAATGCTTGCAGGTGGTGACAGTGATTTAGAGTATACGAATTTTTTAAAAAAATATGGTAAAGAACGATTTGATTTACTGTATCCTGACTTTTTTGACATCAATGATCCTGTAATCCCAAAAGAAACTGATTGGAGCAATTTTTTAAATGTAGAACAAACTTCTGCGCCAAATACTAAAACGGTGTTGGACTACACAAAAGAAACCATCTCTAAACCACATCCAGATAACGGGAGTAATAATTGGGCCATTAGCCCTAATAAATCTTATTCTGGGAATGCTATTTTAGCGAATGATCCGCATCTTGGATTAAATTTACCTTCCATATGGTTTGCTATTCAACTTTCCAGTCCAAATCAAAATACTTATGGCGTTTCACTACCAGGTTCTCCCGGGGTCGTAATTGGATTTAATGAGAAAATTGCCTGGGGTATGACTAATGCCACAAGAGACGTCATTGATTGGTACAAAATTAAATTTGAAGACAGTACACAGTCAAGATATCAGTATGACAATGATTTCAAAATGGCCACTAAAAGAATTGAAAAAATAGCAATTAGAGATAAAAAAACATTTATTGATACGGTCACATACACACATCATGGTCCCGTAACTTATGATTCAAATTTTAAAGGAAATAGTGATAAAATTGGCTATGCCATGGGTTGGACAGGACATCTCGGAGGTCAAAATTTACGAACTCTTCTTGAGTTAAACACATCTCAAAATTACGAGGACTACAAAAATGCTATTAAACATTATGTTGCTCCTGCTCAGAATGTTATTTTCGCTTCAAATGAAGGAGACATTGCCTTATGGATTCAAGGAAAATTCCCAAATAAATGGGAAGGGCAGGGTAAATTTCTATTAGACGGCAGCAATCCAAAACATGATTGGCAAGGATATATACCTCAGCATCACAATGCACATACAAAAAACCCTAATCGGGGGTTTGTTAGCTCTGCGAACCAACATCCTGTAGATTCGACCTATCCCTATTATGTTTTCAATGATGGCTATGAGACTTACAGAAATAGAGTTATCAATGATTTTTTTCGTTCGAAAGACACCTTTAATATTCAAGATTTTAAAAATCTTCATAATAATAATTTTAACCTACAAGCCTCAGAGTTGTTGCCAATAATGATCCCCGTAATCGAAGAATCAAATTTATTAAGTGACGAAAAAGACATTTTATCAAAAATCAAATCTTGGAAATACAACAATGATATCAATGAAGTTGGTCCAACCATATGGCAAACATGGTTTGATAAACTTACTGAAATCACTTGGGATGAAATATCTCAAGACACAATTGCATTGGAATATCCGTTTAAATATCAAACAATTTACATGATGAAAGAGTATCCAAATGATAAGTTTATGGATATCATGGCTACACCTGAAATTGAAACTGCTCATGATTTATTTATAAAATCATTCAAATACACTGTCACCATAATGAAAGATATAGAAAATAACAATGGAAATCTAAATTGGGGTGATAGAAAAGCGACTTATGTTGGACACCTGTTACAAGGTTTACCAGCTTTTTCAAAATTTAATATACCAATAGGTGGTTATTCAGGTATCGTAAATGCAACGAGTCAAAACCACGGTCCCTCATGGCGAATGATTGTTGAAATGTCCTCACCTCCGAAAGCTCTTGGTATATATCCTGGTGGCCAATCAGGCAACCCTGGTAGTAAATATTACGACAACTTGATTAGTGACTGGGCCTCTGGAAATTATTTAGAACTTAATTTTATGAAGGATCAAAAAGATGACGCTGACATTATTTTTTCACAAATTTTAAATCCTCAAAATGACTAGACTTGTTTCAAACTTCGCGATTACTTTAATTCTTGTATATGTCCTATCATTTTTTTTACCTTGGTGGTCATTAATGTTGGTGGCTTTTACAACAGGATGGTTGATACCTTTGGGTAAATTCACTCAATTTTTTATACCTTTTTTGAGTGTCACTTTATTGTGGATGCTCCAAGCGTATGCTTTAAGCAGTGCAAATGATTTTATTTTATCAAAAAAAATAGCGACACTTTTAATGTTGGACGGTCAAATTAGTTTATTAATTTTTATAACAGGTCTTATTGGAGGTTTAAGTGCAGGAATTTCAGGAACATTGGGTTATCAATGTCGTACTCTTTTTCATAAAAAATGACTAAAAGTTACAATATTAGTTTTTTAGCACTATCTTTGCGCTTTATTAATAAACAAATTAAAACAATGAGTAACGGAACAGTAAAGTTCTTCAACGAACAAAAAGGATTCGGCTTCATAATTGAAGAAGGAAACAACAACGAACACTTTGTACACTACACTGGATTAGTCGACGAAATTAGAGAAGGAGATAATGTAGAATTCGATTTAACAGAAGGTAAAAAAGGAATGAATGCAGTAAATGTAAAAGTAGTATAGTAATATATTGTGAACAACGTTTATGAAAAAGCCTATCTGTTGATAGGCTTTTTTGGTTTTATAATTATTGCGTATTCCTAATGAATTTTAACGTTTCTAAGCTCGATATTAAAAACACAGAGATTTCCCTTAAAAAACTTCGAATGTATCAACGAAACATAAAAAAACCTGAAAGATATTTCAGGTTTTAGTTTTCTTAAAGAGCTACTTCAATTAAAACATCTCTCTACCTGAAAAATGAAAAGCTCCCTCTATGCTAGCATTATCATCACTGTCACTTCCATGAACCGCATTTTCACCAATAGAAGCAGCGTATAGTTTTCTAATAGTCCCTTCAGCAGCTTCAGCTGGATTAGTTGCACCAATTAAAGTTCTAAAATCTTCAACTGCGTTGTCTTTTTCTAAGATAGCAGCAACGATTGGACCACGAGTCATATATTCCACCAACTCCACGAAAAATGGACGCTCACTATGCACAGCATAAAATTCTTGTGCATCTGCTTTAGTCATTTGAGTTAATTTCATCGCTACAATTCTAAATCCTGAAGCTGTAATTTTTTCTAATATTGCACCCACATTCCCTTTTTCAACAGAATCTGGCTTAAGCATTGTAAATGTTCTATTTGTTGCCATTGTGTTTTTTAAATTTTTGGCAAAAATAATGTTTTTGAATCAATTAACAACTATTAATAAGTTTGAATTAATTCTTGCTGTAAATTATCGTGATCCCCTCTCATTTGCATGGTAATGGTATTTTTCTTAAAATCAAACTTCATCAATCCAAAACTTAATGATGACACGACGTAACCAACCCTATTGACATTCAATTCGCTGTCAAAGTCACTGTATGAATGTGTGAGACCTGATGAAGTAAAATCGATTATTGGATATGCCAATTCCTCAAGATGGACTTTGGAGAATTCTGATATATGTCTATCTCCAGACAGAAAAACCACCCCTTTCGGTCTTGTTTTGATAATTATTTTATGAAGTTTTTTCACTTCATGAGGCATATTTGCCCATTTTTCATATCCGTGGCTTTTTGATACAACTTGTATGCTACTGACAATAACATTAAAATTTGCATTTGATGTTGCCAATTCATTTTCTAACCAATCCCATTGTTCATTTCCCAACAAAGTTCCTTCTCCTTCTTTATTGGGTTGATATCTCATATTAGGCACATTGGACGGCGATAATGCAGATCTAAAAAATCGTGTGTCTAATATTATAATCTTGATTTTACCTTTCATTGTTTCGATCATTTCAGTATGATAAATCCCATCTCTTGATCGTCTGATATCCCTATCAGGAACATTTAAAAAATCTAAAAAAAGTTGTTGGCTCTCTTGCTTTGCTTCAAATTCTACTCCACCGTCATTTAATCCATAATCATGATCATCCCAAGTTCCAAGAATTTTCAAATCACGTCTTAAATTTTGATATAAAGGATCATTTAGTAACTCATCATAGTGAGACCTCATTAAATCCATATCGTCAGTGTCTGAGTAAATGTTATCTCCACCCCAAATCCAATAGGATGGTTTATTGGCTAAAATATCATCCCACAGAGGGTTGGCAAGATTTTGATCATTACAAGAACCAAAAGCAATGATAACATCATCAATTTTACTTTTTTTAAAATCTGTTACTTTTTGATGTTTACAGCACACTAATGATGCGAATAGTATAATGACTAATAATAATTTTTTCATGAAATATTTTTGCGTTTAATTTGTTTAAAAGTAACACAATCAATTTAACCTTTTTGTGATTAAATTGTATCTTCGCAACTTATGACAAAAAGTGATGTATCTAAAATAAAACATTTGCTTTCGAAACCAAAGCAAATCGTCATCATACCGCATAAAAACCCGGATGGTGATGCCTTAGGGTCAACTCTGGCTCTTTATCATTATTTAAATCTCAGCAATCATAATGTTATCGTGATTTCACCAAATGACTATCCAGTGTTTTTAAAATGGTTACCTGGAGAAAATAAAATCATCAATCATGAAATCGAAACCGTCAGAGCAAACGATCTCATTACCAGTGCTGATATTGTTTTCACCTTAGATTTCAATGCTTTACACAGGGCCGGGGATATAGGACCAATTATCAGAAAAGCGAACGGTTTAAAAATTTTAATTGATCATCATCAGCAACCTGATGATTTTGCTCATTATTTATATTCAGATGTTACAATGAGTTCAACCTGTGAAATGGTTTATAATTTCATAGAAATGTTGGAGGATATATCGTTAATAACAGCACATATAGCCACCTGTTTATACACAGGAATCATGACAGATACAGGTTCATTTCGTTTCGCATCAACCACATCAACAACTCATAGAATTATTGCCAACTTAATTGATAAAGGCGCGTCAAATGCCTTCATTCATAATAACGTCTATGACAACAATTCATTTGACAAGCTGCAATTACTTGGAGTTTCATTAAAAAACTTGAAGGTCATAAGCATTTTAAATACAGCCTATATAAGCCTATCTCAAAAAGAATTAAATGCCTCAAATTTCAGAAAAGGTGATACTGAAGGTATTGTAAATTATGCGTTATCAATCAAAGGAGTGAAATTTGCTGCCATATTTATTGAGCATAAATCAGAAGGTATTATAAAAATATCATTTCGATCTAAAGGAAACTTTGATGTTAATGACTTTGCTCGAAAAAACTTTAATGGAGGTGGTCATGTTAATGCGGCAGGTGGAAGAAGTGATTTGAATTTATCAGAGACTATTGATAAATTTCTCCAATTAACACAGGACAACTCAACGCTGTTAAAAGAATGAAAGGGTTACACTATTTTATGGTTATAATTTTTGTATTAACTTCCTGTAAATCACCTGAAGCAAGGCGTCCAATCTCACAAACAACAAGTTCTTTTATCAGCAAATCTGTGAGTAAAAATAAAAACTTAATAAAATTTGAAGAAAAACTTATTCAGGGTTACATGATAAATAATCCTGAAAATAATTACATCGCCTCTGAATATGGCTTTTGGTATTATTACGTGACAAAATCTTCATTGGAAGGTGAGCGTCCAATATTTGGTGATATTCTAAATTTCAAATATGCGATTTCTGATTTTAACAACCAAAACATCTACACAGAAGAAGAGCTTGGAAACCGCAAATACAACATGGACAAACAAGAACTTTTTACTGGTTTAAGAGAAGGTTTAAAACTGTTAAAAGCTGGTGAAACAATAGTATGTTTGTTTCCATCCCAAAAAGCTTTTGGCTTTTATGGTGATGATAATAAAATTGGTCCGAACACACCATTAATTTGTTCAATAACATTAAATTTAATCACAAAGAATAAATAGATAAACATGAAAATTATTAAAAGTTTTATAGCGTTTTTTGCACTGACCTTGATGTTTAGTGCAACATCTTGTAATGACAATGGCAAATACTCACATTTAGATAATGGCTTATACGCTGAGATTATCACAAGCAAAGATACCATGGTTGCGAAATTATTTTTCGATAAAGTTCCATTGACGGTCGCTAATTTTGTTGCTTTAGCTGAAGGCACCCATCCTATGGTCAGTGATCAGTATAAAGGAAAAAAGTTTTACAACGGATTAATTTTTCATCGCGTCATGGATAACTTCATGATTCAAGGAGGTGATCCAGACGGAAATGGTCGTGGTGGTCCAGGGTACAAATTTGGAAGTGAATTCGATAATACCTTGAAGCATGATAAACCCGGTGTCTTATCAATGGCTAATTCTGGGGGTCTAAATACTAATGGAAGTCAGTTTTTTATCACTGATGCCCCTACACCTTGGTTAGATGGGTTTGATGCCAACGGTAATTTAAAAAACTGTGGAACCTCAGGAGTAAGCTGTCATAGTGTATTTGGAGAAGTAATTGAAGGGTTAGATGTTGCTGAAACTATTTCAAGTGTTCCTGTCGCGCAGAGAAGTAACAAACCAAATGAAGATGTTATTATTGAAGAAATCAATATTATTCGTATCGGTTATGATGCAAGAAATTTTGATGCTGTAAAAACATGGGAAACTGAATTACCTTTACTAGAAGAAAAACGTAAACAGCAGGAAGAAAAGGCAAAAAAGGAAGCTGAGGAAGCTGAAAAAATTGCTGAAATAAAATTTAATGAGGCAGCTAAGAGTATTCTGCCAACCCTTAATGAATACAAGGACAAAGCTAACACCTCAGCGACAGGATTAATGACCTTTGTTATTAACGAAGGTAATGGTGAAAAAGTAAAACAAGGAGATAACGTCACAGTCTGGTATGAGGGTTATTTTGCTGATGGGAAGTTATTTGATTCAAACAGAAAAGAAGTTGAAGAAAAGTTTGGAAGATTGAATCCTCAAAAAGAGCAAAGAAACATGTACAGTCCAATGCCCATGGCAGTCAGTCCAGATGCCCCTATCGTCGCTGGTTTTAAAGAGGGAATCGCAAATTTAAGTGTGGGAGAAAAAGCGTACATCTACCTACCTTCTCATCTTGCTTATGGAGAAACAGGTCGAGGTAGTATTCAACCAAATACTGACCTATGTTTCATTATTGAATTAGTTGAAATAAAAGATTAAATAATTTGTAGTCTATAAAAAAAGCAGCCAGAAGGCTGCTTTTTTTATTTATGATTTCGGAATTGTTTTCAGAATTTCTAGAACAAATTTCCAATATTTTTCGACTGATGAAATTTGTGCACGTTCATCGGGTGAATGAGCTCCCTTAATGTTAGGGCCAAAACTAATCATTTCCATATTTGGATAATTAGTTCCCAAAATTCCACACTCTAATCCAGCATGACACGCGGCCACATGTGGCTCTTCACTATGTAATTTAATGTATAACGATCGCATCACTTTTAATATGGATGACTCCATATTTGGAGTCCAACCAGGATAATTTCCGGAAAACTCTACATCACCGCCTATCAATTCAAAAGTTGCTTTGAGCTTGTTGGCTAAATCCATTTTTGAGGACTCAACAGAGGATCTCGTTAAACATAATATTTTGATAACTTTATCTTTCACTGATACTCTTGCAACATTATTTGAGGTTTCCACCAGACCAATGATATCAGGACTCATTCTAAAAACCCCATTATGTGTGGCATAAATTGCTTTAATTAAGTTAATACTTAGATCTTTTCCAAGCATGGTATTTGGACAATCTGCAGAGCCAATCGTTATGTCTAAATTTGGCTCTGTTGTTTTTAATTCTGATTTAATATTCTTGACTTCTTCAAGAATATTAGCCCTGATAAGCCTGTCGTTAGCGCAATTACTTACAATCAAGGCAACACTTTCTCTTGGTATCGCATTTCGTAAACCTCCCCCATCAATTTCACTTAAGTGGATTTCATTAATCACTGAGTAAAGCAGCCTGTTAATTATTTTATTTGCATTGCCCAAGCCTTCATGTATTTGCATTCCTGAGTGACCTCCATTCAAACCTTTAACCTCAATCCTAAACGCAGAAAATTCTTCGGGAACTTTTTCCTCATCATACGACAATGTACATGTAACGTCGATTCCTCCTGCACATCCAACACCAATTTCGTTATCTTCTTCAGTATCGAGGTTTAGCATGATCTCTCCTTTTAACACACCTCCCTTTAAGCCCATAGCACCGGTCATTCCTGTCTCTTCATCTATTGTGAATAAAGCCTCAAGAGGAGGATGAATAATGGTTTTACTTTCTAAAATAGCCATGATTGTGGCGACTCCTATACCGTTGTCTGCACCCAGAGTTGTCCCATTTGCTTTAACCCAATCTCCTTCTACAAACATCGTAATACCCTGTTTATCAAAATCAAAATCTGTATCGTTGTTTTTTTGATGCACCATATCGAGATGAGACTGCATAACGATAGCTTTCCTGTCCTCCATGCCTGGTGATGCTGGTTTTGTTATAATGACATTACCAATATCATCAACCAATGTCTTTAAGCCTAAATTTTCACCAAAATTGCGCATGAAATCTATTACTTTTTCTTCTTTTTTTGATGGTCTTGGTACCGCGTTGAGATCTGCGAATTTATTCCAAAGTTCTTTGGGTTCTATATTTCTTATTGCTTCATTCATTTTTTTGATAATATGTCATGCAAAGGTAATTATTAACACTATAATTATATGAAACTATTCGCTATTTTTGAAAAATGACGATAAATCAAAAACGTGTCTTCGCTTTTAGTATCATTCCTCAGTATATCATTGTAAAATGGCTAGCAAATTATCCTGAATTCATTGAATCCTATTACACAGGGTATCTTTACCAATGGATATCTCAATTATTGCATTTTATATTTGGTTTTGTGCCCTTTTCTTTTGGAGATGTATTGTATACTATTGCAGGTGTCTACCTTGTAAGATGGATTTATTTAAATAGAAAAAAAATGATTCACAGCACCATGGATTGGGTGTTAGATGTGCTAATCTTCATCTCACTACTCTACTTCACATTTCACTTATTCTGGGGTTTGAATTACTACCGGATGCCATTACATGACACGTTACAAATAGAGCATACTTATTCAACAAAATCTTTAGAAAATTTAACTAAAAGATTAATCAAAAAAGCAAATAATATTCACAATACTATATCGGTCAGTGATACTTCAAAAATTGTAATTCCATACTCAAAATCAACACTATTAACAATCTCTGAGGATGAGTTTAAAAATTTAAAAAAAATAAATAACCAATTTACTTTAACGTATCCAAGTGTAAAACTATCTTTATTCAGTCTTCCATTAACCTACATGGGATTTAGCGGTTATTTAAATCCTTTTACAAATGAAGCTCAAATTGATCACCTGATACCATTACATAAATATCCAACTACAATATTTCATGAAAAGGCACATCAACTGGGGTATGCAGCAGAAAACGAAGCTAATTTTATAGGAAGTTTAGCTGCAATTAACAGTGATGATATCTATTTTAAATATTCCGGATACTTATTTGCTTTGCGTCATTGCTTAAATGAAATGTTTAAACGAGATAAAGATGTTTACCAAGCGTTATTAAAAAAAATCAATTTGGGAATTTTAAAAAATTTTCAAGAATCTCATGATTTCTGGAAATCATATCAAAATATTCTAGAACCACTATTCAAAGCATCATACAACAGTTATCTTAAAGTAAATAATCAAGAAAAAGGAATAGAAAGTTATAGTTATGCTGTTGCTCTGTTTGTTAACTATTTCGATAAAAAGTCATTGTAAAAGTTAAATAAAACTTAATTAAAGGGTATAAAATTTAATTTTTCTAACTTACATTTTTAATTTTTTACAAATAAATTATGATCAAAAGGTATCTATTTTTCGTGATGCTTGGCTACGCACTTAATTCGACAGCTCAAGAACATTTTCCAAAAAATGATGGAGTAAAATCAGAGAACACTAACTATACAGCATTTATAAATGCTAAGATATTTGTAACACCAACACAAGTAATTGACAACGGCACTTTACTGATCCACAAAGGAAAAGTAGTTGCCACAGGAACCTCAGTAAATATTCCTACGAATGCAGTCATCATTGATGTTTCAGATAAACATATTTATCCCTCGTTTATAGATGTATATTCAGGTTTTGGTGTTGAAAAACCCAAGCGTCAAGGATTTGGTGGATTTGGCCGAGGCCAGTACGACCCCACTCGGGAAGGATTTTATTGGAATGACCATATTAGGCCAGAGCAAAATGCGGTAGACAATTTTAAATATGATGAAAAATCAGCCTCTGCATTACGAAAAGCAGGATTTGGTGTAGTGAACACACATTTGCAAGACGGTATCATGCGTGGATCAGGAGCATTAATTGCTCTCTCCAATAGTGGTAGTAATGCTGATCGTATTTTAGATAATAAATCAGCCGCTTACTTGTCCTTTACCAAAAGCGCAACATCATCTCAATCCTATCCAAGTTCCATAATGGGGACTTTAGCCTTAATTAGACAGGTAAACCATGATGCGTCTTGGTACGCTCAAGGTGGAATAAACATTAATGATCGTTCATTAGAAGCTTTCAATAAAAATAAAAACTTAGTTCAAATTTTTATTGCGGGCAATAAGGCAAATGCTTTTAGAGCTGACCGTGTTGGTGATGAATTTGGAGTTCAGTATGTAATTGTAGGTGGTGGCGATGAATACGAGCGAATTCAGGATATTAAGGCGACGAATGCTACATATATTTTACCACTTAATTTCCCTAAAGCCTATGACGTCGAAGATACTTTCGCGGCAAGTGTATTAGAACTCTCTGTGATGCGCGAGTGGAATCAAAGACCATCAAATCCAAAAGTATTAGCTGATAATGATATAAAATTTGTTTTTACTACAGAAGGTTTAAAATCACCAAGTATGTTAAAAATGAATGTGATTAAAGCGATTGAGTATGGCCTTGATAAGACGATAGCATTACAAGCTCTTACAACAATTCCAGCACAAGTTTTAGGACAATCAAACACCATAGGTTCTTTAAAAAATGGAACGTATGCTAATTTTTTAATTACCTCAGGAGATATCTTCAATAAAACTACAAAAATTCACGAAAATTGGGTGAAAGGAAATCAAGATATTATTCAGGACATGAGTATCAAAACTATCAATGGGGATTATTCGTTTGTAATGGCAGGAAAAACATATAATGTTTCTATTTCAGGACCCTCCATGAAACTCAAATCTGATGTTAAAAGTGACGGTAAGCAATTAGCTTCGAAAATCTCCTACAAAAATAATTGGGTGAATTTAACTTTTACAAGCACCGACACAACGCAACAAGCATTTATGCGATTTACCTCGAGAGTAAATCAAAATGATAATTTAAGTGGTAAAGTTGTTGATCCCAATGGTAATACTGCTTATGTCAGTATGGTGAAATCAATCAATGATGGTAATTCTAAGTCAGGACAGACACCCAAACGTAGTGGTCAAAGTGAAAAAGTTAAATTAATGCCAATTACTTATCCTAATGGTGCTTATGGAGTAAATGAACTTCCAAGTCAAGAAACCATTTTATTCAAAAACGCCACAGTATGGACAAATGAGGTCGATGGTATACTTCAAAATACAGATGTACTAATTAAAAACGGTTTAATTTCGAAGATTGGGTCTAATCTTGTTGAAAAAAATGCCAAAATTATTGATGCTTCAGGAAAACATCTAACTGCAGGTATTATTGATGAACATTCACACATAGCAGCTGCCAGTATCAATGAAGGTGGTCAAAACTCATCTGCTGAGGTAACTATTGAGGATGTCATTGATGCAGAGGATATCGATATATACAGAAACCTAGCAGGTGGGGTAACGTCCATTCAAATATTACATGGATCGGCAAATCCAATTGGAGGACGCTCTGCTATTATCAAATTAAAATGGGGTGAAACTGCAAAAAATCTAATCAATAAAAATGCTCCTAAATTTATCAAATTTGCACTAGGTGAAAATGTCAAGCAATCACGATCTCAAAGTGGAACGCGGTTCCCAAGAACACGAATGGGAGTCGAACAATTATTTTTAGATTATTTCTCTCGGGCCAAAGAATATGAAACAAGAAAAAAAAGTGGACAACCATACCGTTATGACATAGAAATGGAAACCCTTGTTGAAATTATGAATGGTGAGCGTTTTATCAGCTGTCATTCTTATGTGCAATCAGAGATCAACATGATGATGAAAGTTGCTGAAAAATTTAATTTTAAAATGAACACCTTTACGCACATACTAGAAGGTTATAAAGTAGCCGATATCATGAAAGAACACGGCGTTGGCGCTTCCACTTTTAGCGATTGGTGGGCTTACAAATTTGAGGTAAATGATGCCATCCCCTACAATGCTGCCATTATGCACAACGTCGGTATTACTACAGCAATTAACAGTGATGATGGTGAAATGTCGAGACGTCTCAATCAAGAAGCTGCAAAAGCAATGAAGTATGGCGATATCAATGAAGAAGACGCTTGGAAAATGGTGACTCTCAATCCAGCAAAGTTACTACACATTGATAATCGTGTAGGAAGTATCAAAGAGGGTAAAGATGCAGATGTCGTTCTATGGAATGGCCATCCCCTCTCTGTCTATTCAAAAGCTGAAAGAACAATGATTGAAGGTGCAACCTATTTTAATCATGTTAAAGACAAGCAGATGCGCTTAAAAATCAAGAAAGAGCGCCAAGAATTAATGACAATGATGTTACAAGAGAAAAATAGAGGGATGAAAACTCAACCAATAAAAGTAACAGATAAGCAACAACTTCATTGTGATTCAATGGACTAAAAACAAAATAATATGAGAAAAATAAATTTTATAACTTCAGCTTTATTGCTTTGTTGTCTTTGTTCATTTTCGCAGCAAACACCTGCAAAAAAGCAATCGGAGAGTATTACGATTACGGGAGCTACAATTCATATAGGTGACGGAACTATCATTGATAATGGCATTGTTATTTTTGAGAATGGAAAGATTCAAGCTGTAGCCGATGCAACAACTTCAAAAATAGCTTTAAAAGGTAAAATTATTGATGCCTCAGGAAAACATATTTATCCTGGTTTTATTGGTGCGAATACGAATTTAGGACTCGTTGAAGTCGATGCTGTTAACGCTAGTAACGATCAACGCGAAATGGGGAGTATGATTCCTCACGTACGCAGTTTAGTCGCTTACAATGCAGAATCTAAAGTAGTCGAATCCATGCGACCAAATGGAATTTTAATAGCACAAGTCTCACCTAATGGTGGAAGGTTTTCAGGAACCTCATCAATTATGCAGCTAGATGCTTGGAATTGGCAAGATGCAGCCATCAAAAAAGATGATGGAATTTATCTAAATTGGCCAAATAGTTTTTCCAGAGGTCGCTGGTGGTTGGGTGAGCCAAGAGGTTTAAAACCTAACCGGAATTATTCAAAACAAGTTAATGATATCATGACTTTTGTAATTGAAAGTAAGGCATATCTCAACGGAAGCAGAACTAACCTAAATATTCCTTTTGAAGCTCTTGAAGGTCTTTTTGATGGCTCTCAAAAGTTATATGTTAATGTTAATGATGAAAAAGGCATAACAGATGCTGTAAACTTTGCGATACAAAACGGAATAAAAATGGTCGTAGTTGGTGGATATCAGGCTCATACTGTAAGTGGTCTACTTAAAAGCAATAATATACCTGTTTTGATTGATCACACACACAGTTTACCGGCAACGTCAGACCACGACTATGATTTACCTTATAAAAATCCAAAATTGTTGGCTGATGCCGGAGTCTTAGTTGGCATTCATACAGGCAATAATTCTAACTTTCAAACACGAAATTTACCTTTTTATGCAGGGCAAGTAGTTGGTCAAGGAATGAGTAAAGAAGATGCCTTAAAATTAATTACGTTAAATGTGGCACAGATTCTGGGTGTGGATACCATGTTGGGATCTATTGAAGTGGGGAAATCTGCAACTTTATTTGTCAGTAAAGGTGACGCATTAGATATGCGAGGTAATCAATTAACGCATGCCTTTATTGACGGCCGAGAAATCAGTTTAGAAACTCACCAAACTGAGCTATGGCGGCGGTACAGTCAAAAATATCAACAAGATTAGGTGATTATATGTTTTTACAAAAGTAACTTGTAATCCTCGATTTTTAAGAGGCCAAATAAAAGTATCAAGTGACATAACAAAAGATACAATTGTTAATTAATTTCACCTTCATGACAAAGAAGATTTCAAGTGTTCAAAATCAATTGATAAAAAATCTTTATCAATTAAAAGAAAAGTCAAAACATCGAAAAAACTTTAAGAAGTTTTTAATTGAAGGACAACGCGAAATTGAGTTAGCTACAAAAGGTGGTTATGAATTAGAAACTCTTCTTTTTTCTCGAGATTTATTAAGTAAATCACAAATTGACACTCCAGAAACCACATGTAAAGAGATAATTGAAATATCAAAAGATGTTTATCAAAAATTAGCGTACCGTGATACGACGGAGGGAGTTCTCGCAGTCGCCAAAACAAAATCTCACAAATTAGATGATCTTCGTGTAACATCAAAAAACCCTTTAATTCTTGTTGCTGAAGCTCCAGAAAAACCAGGTAATATTGGTGCACTATTGAGAACAGCAGATGCGGCGAGTGTCGATGCTGTAATTATTGCAAATCCAAAAACTGATTTATATAATCCAAACATTATTCGTTCAAGTGTTGGATGTGTGTTTACAAACCAAATTGCAACAGGCTCAACGGAAGATATCATCGATTATTTAAAAGCTCAAAATATAAATATTTATTGTGCATCTTTAGATGGATCAGTGAATTATCACACCCAAGATTATTCTCAATCTACTGCTATTATTGTTGGTACAGAAGCCTCTGGTTTAAGCATTGATTGGCTGAAAAACTCAAGTCAAAACATCATTATTCCAATGGAAGGCGAGATTGACTCAATGAACGTTTCAGTAGCCGCTGGAATACTTATTTTTGAAGTAAAACGACAAAGACAATTTAACTAATGACAAGTACGATACTCTTTTATATTATCATCGGAATTATTTTTATTAATTTTATTAGTGATAAAGTTTTAGGCGCATTAAATGCAAAACACTTTAATGACACCCTACCTACAGAATTAGAGGATGTCTACGACAAGAAAGAGTATGAAAAATCTCAATCATATAAAGCCACTAATTATAAATTTTCAAATATTACGTCAATCTTTTCTTTAATATTGACATTAGCGTTCTTCTATTTTGATGGTTTTGAATATGTTGATAATATCGCAAGAAGTTACAGTTCAAATAATACAATTATTGCACTTATTTTTTTCGGAATAATTATGTTAGGTAGCGATCTTCTGACCACCCCTTTTTCTTATTACAAAACTTTTGTGATTGAGGAAAATTTCGGATTTAACAAAACAAGCATGAACACTTTTATTCTGGATAAAATTAAAGGGTGGCTGATGCTTATTATTGTAGGAGCTGGAATCTTGTCTCTAATACTTTGGTTTTATGAAGTAACTGGAACTAACTTTTGGCTCTACACTTGGGCATTGGTAACCATATTTTCTGTGTTCATGAATATGTTTTACTCAAAACTTGTCGTGCCTCTTTTTAATAAACAAGTTCCACTAGAGTGTGGTGATTTACGAGATAAAATTGCCGCTTACGCAGCAACCGTTGGTTTTAAACTCAATAAAATATTTGTTATTGATGGCTCCAAGAGGAGCACTAAGGCAAATGCATATTTTTCAGGGTTTGGAAGTGAAAAACGCGTAACGCTTTACGACACTTTGATTAAAGATTTGGATGAAGAGGAAATCGTGGCAGTCTTAGCCCATGAAATTGGTCATTACAAGCGCAAACATATTATATTTAATCTGTTAGCATCTATTTCCCTCACTGGATTTACACTTTACATTCTATCAATTCTAGTGTCAAATCCACTGTTATCAAATGCTTTAGGTGTTGAAATTGCTAGTTTTCATATTGGTTTAATTGCCTTTGGTTTGCTCTATAGTCCGATCAGTGAAATAACTAGTTTAATAATGAATATTCTCTCTCGAAAATTTGAGTACCAAGCAGATAACTACGCAAAAAATACGTACGCTAGTGAACCTCTTATTAGCTCACTTAAAAAACTCTCAAAAAATAGTTTAAGTAATTTGACACCTCACCCTGCGTACGTTTTTATGCATTACTCACACCCAACTTTACAAGAAAGAATTAAGAATTTGAGGTCGTAAAAGAAAAGACTATCTTAGACTCTTTATTTTTTAAATGAGCAACATACACATTGAAAGAAAACCATGGTACAAACGCATTCCACATGCAGTCACCATGCTATTTGGAATTATCATATTAGTTACCGTTCTAACTCACATACTCCCTGCTGGAACGTATGAACGTATTTTAATTGATGGTAGAAAAATTGTAGTTCCAAATTCCTACACTACCATTGAGTCTACACCGATAGGAATATTAAATATGTTCAGGGCTATTCCTTTGGGATTTAAATCTGCTGCCGAAATTATTTTTATTGTACTCGCAGGAGCTATCATGTTTGGCTTTATGGAACAATCAAAAGCAGTAGAAAATTCTGTAGGAACACTCGTTAACAAATTAGGTCTCAAAAATAAAAATGCAATCATTATAATAATGACTTTTATTTATGGTTTGTTAGGTGTCGCTGTAGGCTATGAAAACAACATCGCCATGGTGCCAATTGCCGCAGTATTAAGCTTGGCTCTGGGAGGAGATTTAATTCTAGCTGCAGGAATTTCAGTGGGTGCTATGACCATCGGTTTTGGTCTCTCTCCTATTAACCCTTACACTGTAGGCACTGGTCATAAAATTGCTGAATTACCAATGTTCTCTGGTGCATTCCTGAGGAGTATTCTCTGTTTAATTTCACTAAGCATTATGGCCTATTATAATGTTAGATATTTTAATAAAATAGTAAAACACCCTGAAAAAAGTTTAGGTAAAGGTTTAGACATCAGTAATTTATCACTGTCAAGGCCTATAGAAAATTACAAGATATCAATTAATAATTGGATGATTATCTCCATTTTTATTATCGGATTACTCGTTATTCTGTACGGCGTTTTTAATTTAGGTTGGTACCTCAATGAGTTATCTGCAGTATTCTTAATGATAGCAGTTTTGTGTGGTATCGTATCTAGAATGGACGCGACAACCATGAGTGAAACTGTTTTAAAAGCAGTCGCAATTGCAGCTCCGGGTGCTTTTATGGTTGGCTACGCAACCTCGATAAAAGTCCTTATGGAAATGGGCAATATTGGGGATACTATATCATATAACTTATCATTAATGTTAAAAGATTTACCATTATATGCCTCAGCAATTAGCATGTCTGTTTCACAAACAGTTATCAACTTTTTTATTCCATCCGGAAGTGGTCAAGCCTTAGCTACTTTGCCTGTAATGCTTCCTCTAGGGGAATCCCTAGGATTAACGCGACAAATAACAATATTAGCTTTTCAAATTGGTGATGGTTTATCAAATTTGATAAATCCTACCCTTGGAGGCTTGATTGCCATGTTGAGTATGTGTCGGGTTCCAATTGATAGATGGATTCGATTTATATTCCCAATATTAATATCATTATTTATCATTGCCGCAGCAACACTCATAATTGCAGTAGCAATAAATTATAATTAGTATGACAGCAGAGAGTATTTTAGCAAAACTTGTGTCCTTTCCGGTGTTAGGGGGTCAAAGTAACCTGAGTATTATTAATTATATCAAAGACTATATTGAATCATTTAATATTGTGACAACTCTTGTTTCAAATAAACAGGGCAACAAAGCATCATTGCATTGCAGAATTGGTCCAGCAATTGATGGTGGTGTTATTTTATCAGGACATACAGATGTAGTTCCGGTAAAAGGTCAGGAATGGTCAACGAATCCATTTGAGTTAATAGACAAAGGAGATGGTAAACTATATGGTAGAGGATCTTGCGATATGAAAGGTTTTATAGCTTGTTGCTTAGCATCCTTACCTGATATGGTGCAAGCAGACTTAAAAAAACCTGTTTATTTTGCCTTTTCCTACGATGAAGAAATAGGGTGTTTAGCTGGTCATGAATTAGCACGGTCTATAAAAATTCATTATCGTGAAACCCCCAAATATGCCATTATTGGTGAACCTTCTCTTATGCAACCAATCGTTGGTCAAAAAGGAATTTATATCCTAGAAACCTATGTAAATGGTTCTGCAGGCCATAGTAGTAGAATTAAAGAGGAAGTCAGTGCTATTCATGAGGCCATGAGGCTCATGCTATGGCTTGAAGAAAAAATGAATCGACTTATCGAAGAAGGACGAATTGACAATCGTTTTCATCCAGCACATTCGTCAATTCACATTGGTTTGGTAAACGGAGGAATTGCTCCCAATGTCATTGCTGATAAAGCTCATTTTTTTTGGGACTTAAGGACTATTCCTATGGATAGGACAGAAACTATTCTTGAGGAATTTGAAACTTTTTGTAGACAACGTGAACAAGAGCTAAAAAGTAAATTTGAACATTTTAAAATTAAAACTGTTGAAAATCATCCTCCTGTTGTTCATCTTGACACAAAAGAAACAGATGACATTGTCGGTTTAATAAAACGAATTTCAGGAAATAGTTCGCTAAGCACAGTGGCCTATGGTGCTGAAGCAGGACAATTTGCAGCAGAAGGATTTCAAAGTGTTATTTGTGGACCGGGCTCTATCAAACAAGCTCACAGGGCGGATGAGTTCATTGATAAGAAAGAACTTCATAAGGGAGTACAAATGATACATAAATTAATCGCCGAATTAAGTTCTAATAATTTTAGGTAGAGAGTCCTTTTATGACACCAAATAAGAGCGCTTAAACTACCAAAATTAAAAGCATAAATACATTGCTCATTTCTATTCTTTATGGTATTTTTAGTCTATGACAAGTACCGAGATGGAACAAGAAAATGCAGCGATTGCAAAGGAGTATAAAAAACTTCTTCAAATAAGTTATCGTTTACTGACTAATGATGACAAAAAACTCATTAGGAAAGCATTTGATATTGCCGTTGACGCTCACAAAAATCAAAGAAGAAAATCCGGGGAGGCTTATATTTTTCATCCTATTGCAGTCTCAAAAATTGTAGCATCTGAGATTGGACTTGATGCTACTTCGATAGCAGCTGCCTTACTTCACGATGTGGTCGAAGATAGTGCTGATTACACCATCAATGATATCGAGCAACTATTCGGAGAAACTGTGGCAAGAATTGTTGATGGATTGACAAAAATATCATCGTTAAAAAAAGACATGGATGTGTCTGTTCAGGCAGAAAATTTTCGGAAAATGCTTCTCACTTTAAATGACGATGTCAGAGTAATAATTATAAAAATTGCAGATCGACTACACAATATGCAAACGATGGATTCGATGCGTCCTGATAAGCAGGTGAAAATTGCGTCTGAAACATTGTATATCTATGCTCCCCTTGCACACAGAATTGGATTATATAATATTAAAACTGAACTCGAAGATTTAGGGCTAAAATATACTGAACCTGAAGTGTACAATGACATTCTTACAAAAATGCAAGAAAGTAAGGAGGAACAAGATAAATATCTTTATGAAATTAGTGACATATTAAAAACTTCTTTAAATAAAGAAAAACTCAAATACATCATAAAAGGCCGTCCTAAATCAATTTTTTCTATTCGTAGGAAAATGATTAAACAAGGAGTTTCTTTTGATGAGGTTTACGATAAGTTCGCTGTTCGTATAATTTATAAATCAGACCTTGAAAATGAAAAATTTCTAGCATGGAAAATTTACTCGATTGTAACAGATCACTTTAGGCCAAATCCAATACGCTTGAGAGATTGGATATCATCACCGAAATCTACTGGTTATGAAGCACTTCATATAACAGTGATGGGTCCAAAAGGTCGCTGGGTTGAAGTTCAAATTAGAAGCGAACGCATGAATGAACTTGCAGAAAAAGGTTATGCAGCTCATTACAAGTACAAAGAAGGTCATAACAAAGAAGATAGTTTGGATTTATGGATTTCAAAATTACAAGAGGCATTAGAAAACCCAATTGGTAATGCTGTTGATTTTGTTGAACAGTTCAAACTCAATCTTTATTCAAAAGAAATCTATGTGTTTTCACCGAAAGGGGACCTAAAATCCCTTCCAAAAGGAGCAACACCATTAGATTTTGCTTTTAGTATTCACACTGAAGTTGGTATGAAAACTCGTGGTGCTAAGGTAAATGGTAAATTAGTTCCGCTGAGTCATGAACTTAAAAGTGGAGATCAAGTTGATATTTTAACCTCAGAAAACGCTAAGCCTAATTCTAATTGGTTAGACTATGCTACAACAGCGAGGGCAAGAAGTAAAATAAAATCTTCCTTAAAAGAAGAAAAAAAACGTATTGCTGAGGACGGTAAAGAAATATTGAGAAGAAAACTGAAGCAATTAAAAATCACCCTTGGTGAAAAAAGTATCAACGACTTAGTAACTCATTTTAAATTAAAAACAAGTCTGGACTTATTTTACCGCATTGGTATTGGATCCATTGATAACAAAATGTTGAAAGAATTTGCAAATTCTAGAAGTAATGCCTTTGTCAGTTACTTAAAAAATAAAATTCGAAAACCGAGTACTCATCCTGATATCGATAAAGATGAAATCACTGCAAAATATGATATGCTCGTCTTCGGGAAAGAGGAGGAAAAATTAGATTATAAATTATCAAATTGTTGCAACCCTATACCGGGAGATAGCGTATTTGGGTTTTTAACGATTAATGAAGGAATAAAAGTTCATAAAAAAAACTGTCCTAATGCCTTGAGCTTGCAATCTAATTATGCCTACCGTATTATGTCAGCAAAGTGGATTGATTCGACTCAACAAGAATACACCGCTGTGATAAAATTAACTGGCATAGATAACCTAGGATTAGTTAATGAAATAACAAAACTTATCTCGAATAGTATGAATGTAAATATGAAAAATATAAGTTTTGAATCTGAAGATGGTATTTTTTCAGGTAAAATTGCTGTCGTTGTTAAAAATAATAACTTGGTCAAGACTTTGATGAACAGAATTAAAAAAATTAATGGTATTGAAAAAGTTAATAGAGTCTAAAATTTAATTAAATTTGTCGGGAAATTAATGAGTGTACAAAAAGAACATACCAATCAAGAAATAGTAAAAAATGTCTTTACTAAGTTTTTAGAGGACAACGGACATAGAAAAACACCAGAACGTTACGCTATCTTACAAGAAATTTACGACAGTGAAGAGCACTTTGATATTGAGTCTTTGTACATAGGCATGAAAAATAAAAAATATAGGGTGTCTCGTGCAACACTCTACAATACCATTGAATTACTTTTGGAGTGTGGTTTAGTAAGAAAGCATCAGTTTGGTAAAAATCAAGCACATTATGAAAAGTCTTACTTCGATAAACAACATGATCATGTTATTTTGACAGATACAGGAGAAGTTGTTGAATTTTGTGATCCTAGAATACAAACCATAAAAAAAACGTTAGAAGAAATTTTTGATATTGACATTCATAACCACTCATTATATTTTTATGCGACTAAAAAACAATCAAATAAATAAAGAATGGCAGTAGATTTACTACTTGGGTTACAATGGGGAGATGAAGGAAAAGGAAAAATTGTTGATGTCCTTACTACAAACTACAATATTATTGCGCGATTTCAGGGTGGCCCTAATGCTGGTCATACTTTAGTTTTTAATGACACAAAACACGTCTTACACACCATTCCGTCGGGTATTTTTCATGACAATGCTAAAAATTTAGTGGGTAATGGCGTCGTTATTGATCCAGTAATTTTTAAAAAAGAATTAGATAAGCTTGAGCTGCACGATATTGATTATCGCAAATCATTATTAATCTCAAAAAAAGCTCATTTAATTTTACCGACACATCGCTTGTTGGATGCTGCGAGCGAAACAGCTAAAGGCAAAGCCAAAATTGGGTCAACTCTAAAAGGAATTGGACCAACTTATATGGATAAAACAGGTAGAAATGGAATTAGGGTTGGTGATTTAGAGATGGAAAATTGGAAAGACAAATATCGAGCCCTAGCCAATAAGCATGAGGCCATGATTGACTTTTACAACGTTAAAATACAGTACGATTTAGATGAATTGGAGAATGAATTCTTTGAGGCGATTGAAGTTTTAAAATCACTAACATTTATTGATTCAGAAGAATATATTTATCAAGCACAAAAAAATGGTCAATCCATTTTAGCAGAAGGTGCTCAAGGATCATTATTGGACATCGATTTTGGCACTTATCCGTTTGTAACCTCGTCAAACACTACTGCAGCCGGAGCTTGTACTGGATTAGGAGTTGCACCTAATCAAATTGGTGAAGTATTTGGGATATTTAAAGCGTATACCACCCGTGTTGGTTCAGGCCCTTTCCCAACAGAATTATTTGATAAAGTAGGTGAAACCATGGGCCGTGTTGGTCACGAGTTTGGAGCTACAACAGGAAGAAGTAGACGGTGTGGATGGTTAGATCTGGTCGCTCTCAAATATGCCTGTCAAGTAAATGGAGTCACACAATTAATGATGATGAAGGCGGATGTTCTTTCTGGTTTTAATCAACTTAAAGTATGTACTGCTTACAAATATAAGGGTGAATTAATTAAACACTTACCATTCAACATAGAATCTGAAAATGTGTCGCCTGTTTACTCAAATTTTGATTGTTGGAAAGAAGATCTTACGAAAATGGATAATGCAAATCAATTGCCTAAAGAACTAAATGATTACATTAGTTTTCTTGAAAGCCAATTAGACATTCCAATTAAAATTGTCTCTGTTGGACCTGACAGAAAACAAACAATTTTCAGATAAAACAGGAACTTCTTAAGTATAGGTTCTTAAAAAAGGGCATGAGTTCGAAGATATTATTATGGGTAGTCTTACATATAAAACAGAACCTTTGAAAATTAATACATCTACGTATTTAATTCTTTTTTTCATCTTCTTATGTTCTTTAACGTCGTATGGACAAGAACGTCGTAAAATACAAATTGATACTTCAGGTTTTATTACCAAAAATGAAAAAAACTATCCCGGCGCAACAATATTAACACGAGACAACATGAATCAAGTGAAAATATCTCATGAAGGTATCATTATGTGGTGCGATGAAGCAATACATTACGGTTCACAGGATTTTATTGAAGCCTATGGCAATGTGAAAATAAACCAAGGAGATACCATTATCATGACTTCTAAATATGTGGAATACAGTGGAAAAACACAATTAGCCATTGCGAGTGGTGATGTCCTTTTAACAGACCCTACTTCCACAATCACCTCCGACACCCTCTATTTTGATCGTATTAAGCAACAAGCATTTTATCAAAATAATGGTCAAGTTGTTAGAGATTCATCAGGAACAATTACGAGTAAAAATGGACGTTATTACATGGATATTCAAAAGTATCAATTTGTGGATAATGTTAAATTAGTCAATCCTGAATATGTGATTGATTCGGATCGATTAGATTTTTATTCAGAACGAGGATATGCCTATCTTTTTGGACCAACAACGATAACGAGCAACACAAGTGTCATTTATTGTGAGAGAGGATTTTATGACACCAACAGGGATTTGGGCTATTTTTTAAAGAATTCAAAAATTAATTACGATGAGCGCCTGATTGAGGGTGACAGTCTTTATTTTAACAGAAATAAAAACTTTGCTTCAGCAACAAACAATATAAAAATAACAGATACCATCAACAAGGCTATCGTAAAAGGTCACTATGCAGAGATTTTTAGAGACAAAGACTCTATTTTTATAACCAAACGGGCTTTAGCAATCACTGTTCAAGAAAAAGACTCCATTTACATGCATAGTGATACGATTATGGTCACAGGTACACCCGAAAATCGCATAACACGTGCCTATTACAATGCTAAAATTTTTAAATCAAATTTAAGTGGTAAAGCAGATTCCATTCATGTAAATCACAAAAAGGGCTTAACACAGCTAATTAACTTGAATAAATTCACTTCAACTGATGCCTTTTCCAGTGCACGCCATCCTATTTTATGGAATTTAGGAAATCAAATGACTGGTGACTCTATTCATCTTCAAACCAACTTAAAAACTGAACAATTAGACTCATTAAAGGTGTTTGATAATGCATTTCTAATTAGTAAAGACACCATTGGAGAAGCAAATGGTTTTGATCAAATTAAAGGGCAAAAATTATTTGGCCTGTTCAGAGAAAATGAATTATACCATGTTGATATTATAAAAAATGCAGAAAAAATATATTATTCTTACAATGAGAATCAAGAGTTGGTAGGTATAGATAAATCTAAATCTGGAAAAATTAGTATTGAACTTAACAACAATGCAATTAATGAAATGCGTCTACTTCAACAGGTAGATGGCTCCATTTACCCTGAGGATGAATTTCCAAAAAACGCGAGCAAATTAAGAGGTTTTGTATGGCGCGATGACGAACGACCAAAAAGTGTTGAAGATTTATTTAAAGATGATCCTCCACTTAATCTTCCTAACATAAAAGGCTTAAAAGCTTATATTCCTCAAGAAGAATTCTTTGATGAAAATTTGATGAAAAGAATTAATGCGTCCGGAGAAAGTGTGAAAAATAAAAAGGAAAAAAATAAAGCTGCTCGAAGAGTTCCCAAAACACGTCAAGGTCGTCAAAATATACAAAAACTAAATGAGCCCCTAAAAAAAGGACAAAAGCTTGGCGATTTTTTAAATAAACAAAAAAATAATTAAGACAGAATTTTTTACATACCAAGCTCAAACCACACCTCATCCTCTGGCATTAGAGATTTCTCACGCGAAGGGTAGCTATATCTTTGATAAAAAAAATAACGCTTATTTAGATTTTGTGGCTGGTGTGTCAGCTTGCAGTCTGGGCCACAGACATCCCAAGGTCATAACTGCGATTAAAACACAGTTAGATCAATATCTTCATGTAATGGTTTACGGAGAATATGTTCAGGAAAAACCACTTAAGCTTACAAAACTTTTAGCATCTTTACTTCCTGACCCCTTGGAAACCACCTACCTTACTAATTCAGGAACTGAAGCTATTGATGGCGCAATAAAACTTGCAAAACGAGTAACCGGACGTTCCCAAATTATTTCTGCACATAACGCTTATCATGGGAATACGATGGGCGCCTTAAGTGTTATGGGATATCAAGAGCGCAAACAACCATTCCTACCGCTTTTACCTGATGTAAAATTCATTGAATTTAACAATGACAAACATTTATCAAAAATAACCTCCAAAACAGCAGCTGTCATTTTAGAAACTATTCAAGGAGGTGCTGGATTCATTGAACCAACGAACAATTATCTTCAGAAAGTAAAGGCTATTTGTAAAAAAAATGGCACACTGTTAATTTTAGATGAAATTCAACCTGGTCTTGGGAGAACTGGAAAATTATTTGGTTTTGAGCATTACGATTGTATTCCGGATATCTTGGTTACAGGAAAAGGTCTTGGCGGTGGCCTACCTATTGGCGCATTTACAGCTTCAAAGGTAATGATGGATACTTTGAAGGATAACCCTAAATTAGGTCATATTACTACCTTTGGAGGTCATCCTGTCATTGCAGCGGCTGCCTTAGCTACACTTGAAGAGATATCAACTAGTAATTTAATGTCTGACGCTTTAGAGAAAGAGAAGCTCATTCGTGAGCATTTAAAACACCCTCTCATCCTTGAAATTAGAGGAAGAGGTTTAATGCTGGCGCTACTTACACTATCTGCTGATATTGCAAATACGGTTGTTTTAAAAGCACAAGAAAAAGGCCTTATTCTTTTTTGGTTACTTTTTGAACCAAGAGCAATAAGAATAACACCACCACTTACAATCTCACATAAAGATATCATCATTGGATGTAAAATAATTATCAATCTATTAGACGATATAGAAAAGAATCAAGATTAGTTTTTATTACCAGTGTTAATTAATTTGTTGAAAACATTGAACGAATTTTCCTCATTGCAAACTATAGAACATTACTTTTAATTAAAAGTATAGCAATACTGCCTATGGAGTTTAGTCAATTTGACGACAACAGAGAATTCTCTTTATCGAAATTTGAATCGATGCTTAAAACAAATAGTATTTTGTTTTTTGATTCAAACGAATTTGAAAACATCATTCATCATTATCTTGAAAATGGCAAAATTGCACTTGCCAAAAAGGCTATAAAATTAAGCTTAGAACAACATCCTGATTCTACAAACCTAAAATTGTTTAAAATTGAGGTCTATATTTTTGAGAATAAATTACAAAAGGCCAATCAATTATTAGATTCCTTGTATGCTTTGGAACCCCAAAATGAAGAAATCTTTATTCAGAAAGCAAATATTTTATCAAAACAAGACCAGCATCAAGAAGCCATTAATATACTTTTAAAAGCCATTGAGTTTTCTAAAGAAACTCCAGACCTCTATTCATTAATTGGAATGGAATATTTATTTCTAGACAAATTTGAAGAAGCCAAAATAAATTTTATGAAATGTCTTGAAATTGATTTAGAAGATTATTCCGCGTTGTATAATGTAGTTTATTGTTTTGATTTTCTCGAGCAAACAACTGAAGCTATTGAATATTTAACTGTCTATTTGGATAAAAACCCTTATTGTGAAGTTGCTTGGCACCAACTGGGGAAACAATACGTTGCACAGAATGATTATCAAAAAGCTCTTGCTGCGTTTGATTTTGCAATTATCTCTGATGACACTTTCATAGGTGCTTATTTAGAAAAAGGAAAAGTTCTAGAAAAAATTTCTCATCACGACAAAGCAGTTGAATGTTATAAAATCACTTTAGCACTTGAAGATCCAACCTCATTTGCACTGCTTCGAATTGGTCATTGTTATGAAAAATTAGAAAAAAATGACATGGCTCTTCAATATTTTTATAAAACTGTCGAGGAGGACCCATTGTTGGATAAGGCTTGGATTGCAATTACTAAATTTTACAATAAGATTCATGATTATCAAAACGCTTTACACTATATTAATAAAGCTATAAATATTGATGGAGATAATGTTGTTTATTGGAAATTATTTGCTCAAATAAATCAAAGGCTCAATTTTCTGGAAGAAGCAGAGAGAGGATATAAAAAAACCCTTGAACTTGGGAATTATGAATTAAATACGTGGATTTCAAGAGGTGATATTTTAATTCAACTCGGTGAGTATGAAGCCGCCATGTTCAACTTTGAACAGTGTCATGAATTCTATCCTGAAAGTGAAGAAGTTGAATTTAGATTGGCAGGTATCCATTTAAAAACTCATAATACTAAAAAAGGTCTAGCGCATTTACAGAAAGCTTTAGATTTAAATTATGACCACTACTTTATTATTGAGGAGCTATTTCCGAGCATCTACCAACGTCCATCTATCACAAAAATAATATCTGAATTTAAAAAGGCTTCAGGTTAAAATTCCCTACCTTTAATTTTATTGAATTTTCAATTAATGCAAAGACGTCTTACCGATTATATCATAGTTTTATTTAAGGGAATAGCCATGGGAGCTGCCGATGTCGTACCAGGAGTTTCTGGTGGTACAATTGCCTTCATATCTGGAATCTATGAGGAACTTTTAGAAAGTATCGATAATGTCAATTTAAGTTTTATAAGAAACCTAAAAAACTTTGGATTCAAAAAAGCGTGGTTTGAAGTTAATGGTAATTTTCTTCTGGCTTTAATGTTGGGCATTTTATTTAGTATCCTTTCCTTGGCAAAAGGTATTAAATGGCTTTTGTTAAACGAGGCGATATTATTGTGGGCATTCTTCTTTGGTTTAGTCCTAGCAAGTATTGTGTTTATTGGAAAGCAAATTAAGCAATGGAATTTTTTGACTTTCGTGATTATCACAACGACCACTGTGATATCTTATGCCATAACAACTGCTGAACCTTTTGCTTCACCTGATAGCAATATTTATCTGTTCTTTTGTGGAGCAATTGCCATCATCGCAATGATTTTACCAGGAATTTCTGGGGCCTTTATATTATTACTTCTCGGTGCCTATCAAACTGCAATTATGACAGTTGATAATCTTTTAGATGGTATAATCAATCTCAATTTTGATTTATTAAAAGAAGCGCTTACGAATTTTTTAATGTTATCACTTGGCGCCTTATTTGGGATTAAAGCATTCTCAAGGATTTTAAATTGGATGTTTAAAACATACAAAAGCTTAACACTAGCAATGCTAGTTGGATTTATGATAGGTTCATTAAATAAAATTTGGCCTTGGAAAACAGTCTTGAGTACCCGAATAAATTCCCATGGTGAAGAGGTGCCGCTACTTGAAAAAAGTATATCTCCAATGACTTTTATTGGAGACAACCAATTACTGTTGGCACTATGTTTAATGATTTTGGGTTTTGTAATCATTCTTTTTTTAGAAAAATTTAATCCTCAAAAGAATACTCAATTATAAATGCAAAGTACGCGATCTTTTACTGATAAATTATTTTTAATTATAAAAGGTCTAGGAATGGGAGCTGCAAATAAAGTGCCAGGTGTCTCAGGTGGAGTTGTTGCATTTGTTGCAGGATTCTATGAGGAATTTATATATTCTCTTCAAAAAATCAATGTAAAGGCCTTAAAGTTTTTAATAAATGGTCGTTTCAAAAGTTTTTTCCAATACATAAACGGTCGTTTCTTATCCCTTCTATTTTTGGGAATGATTGTTAGTTATTTCAGTATTTCAAAATTATTAGATTTTCTCATTGTAAATTATGAACTTTTTGTTTGGAGTGTTTTTTTTGGAATGATAATAGGTTCAATTTATTATTTGAATAAGGATTTTAAAGAATGGAATACGCCCACACTATTTTCATTAATATTAGGAATAAGTATTGGTGTGGGTATTAGTTTTTTAGATCCAGCAAAAGAAAACGACAATCTATGGTTTGTTTTTTTTTGTGGTATTATTAGTGTCTCTGGAATGACACTTCCAGGGCTTTCTGGCTCATTCATTTTAATACTATTAGGGAATTATGTATTGTTATTAGTCGACTCAGTGAACGCTTTATATGATAGCATGATTGATATTTTATCTGGAAATTTTAACGCGGTCGTAGAACCATTTAGATTAAAAATGATTAAAGTGTTAGCTGTTTTCACACTAGGCTCAGTCACCGGATTAGTGAGTTTTTCACATATTTTAAATTTTGTTTTGAAACGATATAAGGCAATCACTATTTCTATGTTAATGGGTTTTATCGTCGGGTCACTCGGAGTGGTATGGCCATGGAAAAAAACAATTTATAAGCTATCTGAATCCGGAGACCTATTATTTGATGGAAACAGTAAAAAAATAGTTGAAAATTACGAACGTTTTCTTCCTGAATTAAATTTAGAAACTTTCGTTGCTGCATTCTTTATTATAGTCGGTATCTGCTTGGTATTATTTTTAGAGTGGTATGGACACAAAACAAGAAAAAAATAATGAAACATACATTTGGCCTAATCGGTAGAAACATTAGCTACTCCTTTTCACAAACTTATTTTCAGCATAAATTTGAACGAGAAAATCTTCCACATACATATAAAAATTTTGATTTACAGAACCTAAATCAATTTCAACATATGCGTAAAAACAACACTAATTTAAAAGGTCTAAATGTCACGATACCGTACAAAGAAAGTATCATTCCTTTTCTCGATCAAATTGATGAAAAAGCAACGCTAATAGGCGCGGTAAACACAATTAAAATTTGTGATGATGGCTCCTTAAAGGGCTTTAATACAGATCATGTTGGTTTTACCGAGTCGATAAAACCTTACTTAATGACGCATCACACACATGCATTAATTTTGGGTACAGGCGGCGCTTCCAAAGCCATAGCATTTGCTCTAAAAAAATTAAATATTAGCTATTGCTTTGTGTCAAGGAACCCTTCGAACAGTGATATGTTATTATATTCAGAACTTAATGAGAAATTATTAACTAAATACAGTATTATCATTAATTGTACCCCATTAGGCACCTACCCAAATATTCAAAATTATCCAGATATTCCTTTTGAAAATATTAATAATAAACATTTACTATTTGATCTTATTTACAACCCAAAAGAAACTAAATTTATGAACCTAGGAAAATTAAATGGTGCATCAGTGTGTAATGGTATGAAAATGTTAGAAGTACAAGCAGAGGAGGCTTGGCATATTTGGAATCTCTGATAATCAGAATGTAAAAAGGTTCATTCCTTTTGAAATGAATGTTCTTAGTACTATATTTAAACTTTAATTACAATTTAGAACCCTAACATTGAAATAAATGTCCGAGAAAGATAACCTGCTCAAAGCAGATGGAAAAAAAGACACAAAAAATACAGCAAGCAGTATAACAGAACCTCACTCAAGCACTGATTTAGATTCTGTAAATACAGCAGCATCAAATGACCTAACTACCCTTGAAACTTCAGAAACAGAAACGATTTCAGAAGTGAGTGTTCTGAAAAAAGACATGGCAAAAACAACTGAAAGTGCTGGAGAAACTCTTTCAAAAGTTGAAACTGTAATCGAAGAAATCGAGAACGCTAATGCAAAAGATTCTGAAAATAGCGAGAGTGTAATACAAGATAAGATTGCAGAAAAAGACTACCACACCATGTCAATGGAAGAACTTGTTGAGGAGTTTGAAAAATTAATGACCACAGACAAGATTCGATCTATTCGACGACATGTTGATAACATTCGCAAAGAATTTGACTTAAAGTTCACTGCCCATGTTGACTCAAAAAAAGAAGCATTCCTAGCTGATGGCGGTAATATTATTGACTTTGAATTCAACAGCCCTTTGAAAACTAATTATAATGTATTACACAAAACATACCGAAACAAACTAAGAGATTTCTACAAAACTCTTGAATCTTCATTAAAAGTCAATCATTCTAAAAGGCTGGAAATTATTGAAGAAATCAAAGGCCTTTTGAATGTAGAAGAAAACATTAATACCACCTACAAGCATTTCAAACAGCTTCAAGAAGATTGGAAAAATGCAGGACCAATTCCAAGAGACAAGTACAATAATGTTTGGAATAATTACCACCACCATGTAGAAAGATTTTATGATTTTTTACATTTAAATCGCGACTTAAGAGACTTAGATTTCAAGCATAATTTAGATCAAAAATTAAAGTTAATTGATCGCGCCGAAGAATTATCTAAAGATGATAACAGCAACCGAGCGTTTCGAGAATTACAGGCGTTACATAAAATTTGGAAAGAAGAGTTAGGGCCGGTAGAAAGGGAGCGACGAGAAGAAATATGGGAACGTTTTAGTGCAGCAACCAAATTAATCCATGAAAAACGTCAACTTTATTTCAAAGAAGTAGACAAAGTTTATGAAAAAAATCTTGAATTAAAATGCGACATCATAAATCAAATAGATGCTATAACATCCAATGATTCAAATAATCATTCTGCGTGGCAGAAAAAAATAAAACAAATTGAAAACCTAAGGTCGTCTTTTTTTAACGCCGGGAAAGTCCCCATAAAAGTCAATGAAGAGACTTGGGCAAAATTTAAAGAATCTGTTAGAGCTTTCAATCGAAAGAAAAATTCATTTTACAAAAGCTTAAAAAAAGATCAATACCAAAATCTTCAAAAGAAATTAGAGCTGATTAAAATTGCTGAAGAGAATAAAAGTAATTCAGACTTTTCAGTAACCACACCATTAATGAAAAAAATACAAAACGATTGGAAAAAAATTGGCCATGTTCCACGTCGTGAAAGTGATAAAATATGGAATCAATTTAAAACAGCTTGTAACTTCTACTTTGATAAGCTTAATGAATCAAAAAACACCGTTAATAAAGAAGAATTAGAAGCATTAGAAAAGAAGATTGAGCTCTTAGAAAAGACTAAAAAAATCAAAATTACAGATGACAAGACAGCTAATATTCAGCAAATAAATGATCATATCAACACTTGGAAAGCCATAGGTCATGTCCCTTACAATAAAAGAGCAATTAACAAAAAATTCAATACTGTAATTGAAAGTATATTTAATAAACTTGATATAAGTAAAAATGAATCTGAATTACTCAAGTATAACCACAAAATAGCAAACTTATCGAGTGATAAGCGGTCTCTTGACAATGAGCATAATTTTATTAGAAAGAAAATTGATGAAGTCAAGGGAGAAATCAATCAGTTAGAAAATAATTTACAATTTTTCTCAAATGTAAAGGATGATAACCCTCTTGTTAAGGACGTTCACAAGAATATTAAAAAACATAAAGACGCGTTAGAACTTTGGAAGGAAAAATTAAAACAAATAAAGCAATTTTATTAATTTTAGACATTAGTTGACTTAGGGTATAACAGAGTTTTATCTTTACTAAATCCCTTTGGCTTCCTCCCAAAAAACATCCATTTCGTTCAAGGTCATATCGTTTAAGGATCTTTTCATCTCTTTTGCTTTATCCTCAAGAAACTGAAATCTTCTTATGAATTTTTTATTAGTTAGCTCGAGTGCATTTTCGGGATTTATACCTATGGAACGCGCATAATTAATTAATGAAAACAGGACATCACCAAATTCCTTTTCCATAGAAACTTTATTACTAGCATCAAGCTCTATTTTAAACTCTTCAAGTTCCTCTTGAACCTTTTCCCAAACTTGGTTTGAGTTTTCCCAATCAAACCCAACACCAGCTACTTTTTCTTGAATTCTACTAGCTTTAACCAAAGCAGGTAAACTTCTTGGCACACCCTCTAGTACACTAGCTTTGCCTTCTTTCAGCTTCAATTGTTCCCAATTCTCCTTTACTTCTGCCTCATTTGAGACTTTTAAATCACCATAAACATGAGGATGCCTATGGATTAATTTTTCACAGATAGAGTTTGCTACATCAGCGATATCAAAAGTTTTTGTTTCACTTGCAATTTTAGAATAGAATACAATATGTAATAATAAATCTCCTAATTCATTTTTTACTTGTTCTAAATTATCGTCTAAAATCGCATCACCAAGTTCGTAAGTTTCTTCTATGGTGAGGTGACGAAGTGATTGCATGGTTTGTTTCTTGTCCCAAGGGCATTCCTCCCTTAGCTCATCCATAATTGTAAGAAGTCTATCAAATGCCTTTAACTGTTTTGCTCTTCTTTGATTCATAAGGATTACTTTTTGTACAAAAGTAACTGAATATTACGAAGTTTAATGACTTTTTATTAAGACTAAATTTCACTTCAATTTTCTAAGAAACCATTTTTTAAAGCGATAGAGGGTTGGTAATGGATCTTGACAAATTTCACAGAGATCTGTATTATTTCTAATAAAATTAAAATTAATTAATTTTAAAGGCTTTTTTAACAACCCCTTGTGCTTAATGAAAATTAAGTTTTTGTATTTGTTTTTAGACAGTGAAAACCCTAATGATCTATTGATTAATTCTAGTGGAAAATTGACCCCTGCTGCCTTTGAAGCTTCAGTAGAGCCCCAAAATCGCCCATTGATTTCAAGAATTTTGTACTCATTTTGAATACTATCGAATCTGAGGTCTATGTGTGCAATACCATTCCAATTTAAAGACTTTAAGACTCTAGAAACCACACATAAAACATCGCTGTTGTCAACAAAAGAAACTCCTAATTGAGGTGCGTACGGAACGTCTGAGCTCAGGTATTCCTCCTGAATCGTATAGGTTAAAATCTCTCCATTTTCACAGAGAACACTACAATCTATATCAAAACCATCAATATATTCCTGAATCAACAATTCCTCATTGTGGGTTGAAGACGAGATATAACTCAACAACTCTCTTTCAAAATTAAATCTTAAAATTCCTTCCCCTCCTTTTGAATCTAAAGGTTTAACTAACACAGGATACTTCATATCATTCATTACTTGATTAATTGATATTGAGAGAACTTGTGATTTTGGTGTAGGAAAATTATTTAAAATTAAATAATTGTAAAGATGCTTTTTATTTATTGCTGTTAAATACGGTTTTAAATCAGGTAGTAATATCATTTTCACAGAGCTGTCCAGGTAATTTTTATTAGTAATTAAAAATTTTGACATTTCCTCAGCAATTGGCAATACCAAATCAATTTTTAGTAATCTAATCATCTTGTTAATTTCTAACAATTGATCAGTACCTCTGATGGTGCTAAAAGATTTTATGTGCCTAGAATATCTTGCAGCAGTTTGTGTAGTTTTTGAAAGGAGGTGCAAATGATAATTTTTGTGATCCTTAAGACATCGTATAACATTGATTGTCCAAGTACTTTCCCCGTCTGGGATTAATATGTTTATGTCTTGGCTCATTGTAGTTTTAGAATACGGGGGTCACAAATTTCTAAATTATATCTCAATTAAAATTACGAAAATGTAAGGATTGTTAAAGATTACCTATATCGAGTTTAGAATGATTAAATTCTGAAACAATCTCAAAAACAATTTCTTTAACTGATTTGACATCGTTAATCATTCCAACGATTTGTCCAATCTCTAGCTCACCATCTTCTATATTACCCTCAAACATCCCCTTTTTTGCCCTAGCTCTACCCAAGAAAGCCTTTAATTCTTCACTATTTGGAGCTAACTTGTAAAGGGCTTGTAAGTCGTGATAAAATTTATTTTTTAATAGTCTTACAGGAGTTAATTCTTTTAAGGTTAATTCAGTATCTCCCTCCCCTGCATTGACAACCGCCTCTTTAAAAGCAGGATGTGCAGAACTTTCGTGACTCGCAACGAACCTACTTCCTATTTGAACTCCATCGGCGCCCAAAATCATGGAAGCCAACATAGCTTTACCACTGGCAATTCCACCGGCTGCTATTATTGGAATATGTATTTTTTCTTTTATCATTGGGATTAAGGTAAACGTTGTTGTCTCTTCCCTTCCATTATGCCCTCCTGCTTCAAATCCTTCAGCAACGATGGCATTTACTCCAGCCTCTTTAGACTTTAAAGCAAATTTTAAACTACTTACTACATGCACAACTATGATCCCTTTGTCCTGTAACCATTTTGTCCATGTGTTTGGATTTCCAGCAGAAGTGAAAACAATCCTGACACCCTCTTCAACAATAATGTTCATGATTTCGTCTATGTTCGGATACAACAAGGGAACATTTACACCAAACGGTTTAAGCGTCGCTTGTTTACATTTTCTAATGTGCTCTCTCAATATATCGGGATACATACTACCAGCTCCAATTAAGCCTAATATTCCTGCATTACTAGACGCAGAGGCTAATTTCCAACCACTATTCCAAACCATTCCAGCTTGAATAATAGGATATTTTATATTAAAAAGTTCTGTGATTTTATTATTCATTTACTCTTTTAAAATTTTAAAAGAAGTAGTGTTCAAATCTTCAGTTTGTATAATTAAAAAATAAATACCACTCGCGAGATCTTGAAGATTGATACGATTAAATTGGCTAACTGATTTTTCAATTATCATTTTACCCATCACATCAACTACATACATTTGAGCTGTTTCAAGATTATTTGGTAACCTTACATCTAAAAACACTTTAACGGGGTTCGAGGAAACAACAATGTTATCTTGATTATTATTTTGATTGCTGAGTGCAGTCACCAATGAGGCACCAAAATCTGGAATTCCATAACCCAACAAATAATCCGGAAGTGTAAATTGATTACTAGATTCCCGAACGAGTTGCATTATTTGTGCATTCGTAAAGTCCGGAAGTGCTTGCATAAGGCATGCCAATGCCCCTGCCATAATCGGAGAGCTAAACGAAGTCCCACTATTTTGAATAATAAGATCATTAGGACCAATCACAAACGTTGACTTACCCCTAGCTACCACATCTGGTTTTTGAGTTGGCTGTATAGCACTTCCAACTGAACTAAAAGAGGCATAAATTCCATTTTCATCAACAGCGCCAATACTAAAAACTCCGGCAGCATCTGCGGGTGCATTTACACCAGAAGCTCCTGAATTACCTGCAGAATTCACTAATAAAAGACCTTTTTCAAAAGCTATATTAGCCCCTCTTGTTATGAAGGCTGAATTCCCGTCTAAATCCGAACTTGAATGACTGTAATTGGGATTATCGTAACCTTTATAGCCTAGCGATGTATTGATGATATCTACACCTAGGCTGTCGGCTCGCTCAGCTGCTTCAACCCAATAACTTTCTTCAACAGGAGTTTCTTGTTCAGCCTCTTCAGTTCTAAAAACATAATACGAGGCATCAGGTGCTGTACCCACAAATTGATTGTCAACATATCCTGCCATGGTACTCAATACTTTCGTGCCATGATTATTGCCGGTGTAATCATAAATATTTGCAGTTCTGTTGATAAAATCATAACCACCAAATAAACGGCCTGCATCTCTTATTCGTTCAAAAGCATTCATCGTATTGACATTGGGAAAGCCTGAATCTAAAACTGCAATGATGATGCCATCTCCTGTGTAATCCAGGACATGTAGGTCATCAACATTAATCATGTCTATTTGATTTTGCGTATTACCATAATCGAAATTTACGAACGTCTCTTCAATTTCAAACTTATTATTTGAATGATTAATTTGATTTGAAATCATATTCATACTGTCATCAGCAAAATCAATTGAAGCTACGAAGTCAAAATTTAAAAGTTCATTGATATCAGATTGACTTCCTATAACATGAACAGCATTGAACCATTTCGACTTAGCTTTTACCTCAATCCCTGATGATAATTCAATCTGCGACTTGTAAGATTCATTTAAAGGAACGTCGCGCTCATCTATGCTTATATTATGTTTTGTTTTTCGGTCAATAGCTCTAGACGTAAGAATTGTCAGTGGATTATTTATAGATGCAGTAACATTTTCCTTATCCGTGAAATAAATCCAAGCATGTTCCTGGGCGAGCAAAACACTCGGGACTTTTAAAAGAATTAATACTATTAATATCTTTTTCATTTTTTTTGCTTTAGTTACTGCAATTTAAGCAATTACACCTGAACCAACTAATTCATTGTGAAGGTACCACGCTACAAATTGGCCCTCTGTAATCGCAGATTGCTCTGTTTCAAATGAAACATATAAACCATGGTCAACCTTGAAAATTTGAGCTTTTTGTAACGGTTGTCTGTATCTAATGCGTGCCATGACGTGCAAATGATCTCCTTTATTTAATCGAAGATCTTCTCGGACCCAATGCAATTCCTTGTTCTCAACAAATAGTGTTGATTTGAACAAGCCAGGATGATTATTTCCGCGACCAACATAGATAATATTGTCGTTTACATCTGTTTCTATAACATATAAAGGTTGTGTGGTTCCTCCAACACCGAGACCTTTACGTTGACCTTTGGTAAAATAGTGAGCACCTTGATGTTTACCAACAATTATTCCATCAGACTGAGAATATATAATCTTGCGTGATTTAGAAATAAGCGCTTTCTCTATTGATTGCCAGCCTTTCTTTTGATTTTGATAGCCTTTGTAATTAGTTGGGATTTCTACGATAACCCCTTCCTTTGGTTTTAATTTTTGCTGTAAAAATTCTGGAAGTTTTACTTTTCCTATGAAACACAATCCTTGAGAATCTCTCTTTTCTGCTGTGATTAAATTTTCTTTTTGAGCGATACGTCGAACTTCAGATTTTAAAAGACTTCCTAGTGGAAATAATGTTTTAGACAATTGGATTTGTGACAGTTGACACAAAAAGTAAGATTGATCTTTAGTGTCGTCCTGACCAGCAAACAGTTGATATATTTGTACGCCGTTTTTTTTAAAAGATTTTTTTCTACAATAATGACCAGTTGCAACATAATCAGCACCAAGATTTAAAGCAATATTCATAAAAACGTCAAATTTTATTTCTCGATTACAAAGAATATCCGGATTTGGAGTTCGACCAAGTGCATATTCGTTAAACATATAATCGACAATGCGTTTCTTATATTCTTTGCTTAGGTCAACTGTCTGAAAAGGTATGCCTAATTTTTCGGCCACAAGCATGGCATCATTACTATCTTCTAACCAAGGACATTCATTTGAAATGGTGACAGAATCATCATGCCAATTTTTCATAAACAATCCGATAACATGATAACCTTGCTCCTTTAACAAAAAGGCTGCAACACTTGAATCTACACCGCCAGATAAACCTACGACAACCGTTTTCATTGCTTTTTTATAAGTTACAAAGATACATGTTTAACTCTTTAAGAAAGGCTAATTTTCATGTTCATGTCAAAAATTTTAAGATTTATTTTGTTTAAGTTTAACATAACATTATTAAACAATAATGAGATTTGTTTAATCTTTGTATCAATAATTTAAACAAAAATAAAAATGAAAACAACACACTATTTTAAACAATTAGCCCTCGTAGTAACCATATCATGTTTTGCATTTTCTTGTAATAATGACGATGATGGATACAGCGCACCTGAAGAGCCTCAATCAACAACTATTACGGCTCTTGCAAGCGAATCAAATGACTTAAGTATTTTAGTTTCAGCGCTACAAGCAGCTGGTTTAGACTCAACACTTGATTCTGAAGGGTCGTTTACCGTTTTTGCTCCTACAAACGCTGCTTTTGAAAACTTTTTAGCTGATAACAATTTCAGTGGTTTATCAGACATTCCAGTAGACGTTTTGACACAGGTTTTATTAAACCACGTGATAGCTGGTGAGGTGTTTTCAACGTCGTTAACCACGAGCTATGGTAACACTTTAGCAACAAAAAACGGTAGTGGAGAAAACTTGAGTATATATATAGATACGTCAAACGGAGTTACGTTAAATGGTGTAAGTAATGTTTCAGTTGCAGATGTCGATGCCTCAAATGGAGTAATCCATATAGTAGATGCTGTAATTGGTTTACCTAATATTGTTGATCACGCGGTTGCAAATCCAAATTTAACAAGTTTAGTAGGAGCATTGACCGCTGATGGTAATACAACATTCACGGGATTATTATCAACTCCAGGAGATTTCACCGTTTTTGCCCCAACAAATGATGCTTTTGCTTCATTCACAACTACTAATGATGTTAATAATGTCTTAGCAAACCATGTTATTCCCGGTGCTACAGCGATTTCAACGTCCTTAACAAATGCATATGTTAACACCGCAGCTACATTAAATGGAACAGATACGCCTTTGAGCATGTACATAAACGTTGATAGTGGTGTAACATTAAATGGAGGATCTGCTGTCATAGCTGCAGATATTATTGCAACTAATGGTGTCATTCATGTTGTGGACGCGGTCATCGATTTACCGACAATCGCTACTTTCGCAACTACCAACAGTGCCTTATCCATTTTAGTGGATGCATTAGCTTACGCTGATACAGGAAATCCAACCGTGCCTTATATCGATACAGTGTCTAATCCAACAGCAGGACCATTTACAGTATTTGCACCAACAAATGATGCTTTTGTTGACTTGTTAGGTGAATTAGAAATAAGCGCATTGACAGATTTAACACCAGCACAAATTGATACAGTTTTACTTTACCACATAGTGGGTGCAAATGTACAATCAAGCCAATTACAAACTGGAGTAGTTTCTACCTTAGGTGGTGACATAACAGCAGATGCAACAGCATTTACGTTAACAGATCCAAACGACCGTGTAAGTAATATAATTACAGCACTAGTAGATATACAAGCAGCTAATGGTGTGGTACACGTTATAGATAAAGTTATTTTAAATAATTAAGATTTTTCGAGTAAATATTGGTTAGTAATAACTCGAATAGATTGGTTGTTAGGTATAGGCTTGAAGAAGCCTATATTAAAAAGCTCCTTAGGAAACTAAGGAGCTTTATTTATATTATTTCTTGGGTTTTTGAAATTTCGAATAATAGGTAAAATCTTTCTTATTTATTAATTTGTTGTTGTTGTAATATAACCAAACACCTGTTTTTTTACCTTTTTTAAACTGTCCCTCAGACAGTAATTCTCCCTTTCCATTATAAGATTTCGAAAGGCCGTGTAATGTATCATTGGCATAATTTAAATGTTTTAAAACAACTCCCTTTAAAGAAAAAATTTCTGAAACACCTTCTTTTTTACCATTTAGAAAATAAGTTTTCTCTGCTAACACCCCATTATCATAATAAACTAGTTGGTCTCCTTGTAAAAGTCCCCTATTGTCATATGTCTCTGAAGTCATGATTTTAGAAGAGTTTTTATGATAGTAAATCCACTTCCCAATGTGAATTTTACCAATCATAGACCCTTCACTAATTAATTTTCCTCTTGAAGTATAAAATTTCACTGCAACTTGGCTCGTCTTATCGTGAAAAAGCTTAGTTGCTGAGAGAACACTTTTATTATTGTAAAGTTTATAAAATTTAAACTCTCCAGTCTCTCTGCCATGCTCAAATTGACCTTCATAGCGTACTTGATTAGTCCCTTTGAATGTTTTTCTCCAAACACCGTGACGCTTATTATCGTTGTCAAATTGATTAATTTCTTGGGAATTAACAGTGATGCTCATAAAGCATATTACACCTATAACAAATCGGAAGGATAACATTTAAATCAAGGTTTAATCAAACGTTTAACACTTTTACACACGTAAATATATTAATAAATATATCTACTAACATCTATTACTTCAAACATTCAACAAAAGCTGTGATAAGCAAAAAATATGTATTATGACCCCTATGAGGGGTCTGTGGTACTATTTTTTTCTGTTTTGTACGCGCTTTTGTTCCTCAGCTTTTTCCATCATCTCAGCCATTTTTTTTGCGAATTTTCCCTGTTTTTTTGGCTTCTTTTTATTTTCTTGCATTTGAGCATGAATTTTATCTTCGTCAAGGATATAGTTTTTTATAACCAACATAATACCAATTGTGATAAGATTGGAAATAAAATAATACAAACTCAAACCGGAAGCATAATTATTAAAGAAAACTAACATCATCAATGGTGAAAAATAAATCATATATTTCATCATTTTACCCATATCTGGCATACCCTCTTGTGTTGGTTGAGAGGCAACCTGCTGTCCTGTTGTCATTTTCATATAAAAGAAAATAGCAACAGCAGCCAAAATTGGAAATAAACTAACATGATCACCATAAAATGGAATATGAAACGGTAATTCCGCAACAACGTCATATGATGACAAGTCATCGGCCCACAAAAAGCTTTTTTGGCGAAGTTCAAAAGCAGTAGGGAAAAACATGAACAGTGCGTAAAATACTGGTAATTGAACAAACGCAGGCAAGCACCCACTCATAGGGTTCGCACCAGCTTTGTTATATAATGCCATGGTTTCTTTCTGTTTTTTCATGGCATTATCCTTATACTTTTCAGATATTTCGGCAATTTCTGGCTTCAAAATTTTCATTTTTGCCTGAGATAAATAAGACTTGTAAAGCACCGGAGATAATACTAACCTCACTAGTATAGTCATAATTATAATAGCAATCCCATAAGGAAAAAACCCACTAAGAAGACTAAATAATGGAATAAACAAGGACTTATTAATCCAACCAAAAATACCCCAACCAAAAGGTATACTTTCCTCTAAATTTTTATCATACTCTTTTAAGGTGGTACTATCTGTAGGCCCAAAATATAAATTCATTGATTCATTAAACTCCCCTCCATCTAAATCTAAAGGAATGGCGACTGCAAAGCTTTTTGTGAACAAGGTATCAATCTCCTCGTCATTCATTAAGTTTTCTGTATTTAATTTTGTTGTTTTGAACGGTTTGTCTGTTAACAAAATAGAACTAAAAAAATGTTGTCTAAATGACAGCCAAGAGATGTCCTTTTCTAATTCTTCATCATCACCCATTTGAGCTAGTTTATCAACCTTATCACCCTCATACTGATAAGTTAAACGGGTATATCTGTTTTCGTATGAGATGCTCTTGGCTTGACGCCTTCCTTTGAGCTTCCAGTCAAGAGTAATGTCTTGTTGGCTATTCAATGTACTGCTCAAACCTTGTGATTTTACTGTAAAATCAAGCATGTAATTATTTGGCTCTATCTCATATCTGTATTCTAGAAAACGTGAATCAGAAACTTTTAACTTCATTGAAACTATCTGATTCCCATTCTTACTTGACACTGTTGGTTGGAAATAAAGATCCTTTGTATTCAGTGTTCTATTATCTGAAGTTCCGAAATTAATATTAAAAATGGAGTTTTGATCTTTAATTAAAAATACGGGCAACGAATCATACTTTACGTATTTTTTTAACTTAACTTCTGAGATATACCCTCCCTTGTTGTTAATTTTCAAATAAAGTACTTCGTTTTCTAATATAGTTTCTGCAGAATTACTCATTGCATTCGCTGAATACGCGAAGGCACCAACTTTATTCTTCAGATTTGCCATTTGTAACGAATCTTCAGGATTATTGATGTCAAAATCAGCAGAGGCAACTTCTGAAATATCTATATCTGAATCACTAGATACCTTATTTTCAGATTCAATTTGTTCTTGTTTTGCTTTCTCCTGGACTTGTAATTCCTCCGGTGTAGGCTGATTGTTGTATAACATCCAAAGTAAAATTCCAAAAATGAGTATGAAACCTATAATGGAGTTAATGTCAAGTTTTTTTTCTTCCATAAGTAATGACTGGTCTTGTTTGTAAATTTATCAAAAAAGAATCCGAAATGAACTTTCATGCCATACTGACACTGTTTTTGGTCTTTTTTTGTTTTAATGATGCTTTAACAAAAGCTACAAATAATGGATGTGGGTTAGCAACTGTACTTTTGTATTCAGGATGATACTGAACACCAACAAACCATGGATGCTTAGGTATTTCAATAATTTCTACTAACCCTGTTTTTGGGTTAGCGCCTGTTGCAATCATTCCAGCAGCTTCTAAATCAGATTTATATTTATTGTTGAATTCGTAGCGATGTCTATGTCGTTCCATAATAGTTTTTGAACCGTAGACTTTCGATACAATACTGTTATTAACTAGTTCGCATTCCCAAGCACCTAAACGCATTGTTCCCCCTTTATTAATAATAGTTTTTTGTGATTCCATTAGGTCAATTACTGGATATTTCGTGGCTGGAAACATTTCAGTTGAATTTGCATCAGTTAAGCCTAAAACATTTCGAGTATATTCTATAACAGCCATTTGCATGCCTAAACAAATTCCTAAAAATGGAATTTGTTGTTCTCGCACGTATTTAATAGCATTAATTTTTCCTTCAATTCCACGTTCACCAAAACCTGGAGCAACTAAAACCCCATCCAAATGTGATAACTTTAATTTAGCATTGTTATCATTTAAATGTTCTGAATGTATGGATTCAACAGTAACCTTGACTTCATTTGCTGCACCAGCGTGAATAAACGCCTCTAAAATTGACTTATACGAGTCTTGTAATTCGACATACTTACCTATAAGGCCAATACGAACCTCACTTTTAGGGTTTTTATGCCGTGATAAAAATTTGTTCCACAATGACAAATCTGGTTTGTCAGATGTTAGATTTAATTTTTTCAAAACTACTTTATCTAAACCTTGCTCGAGCATTAAATTAGGGACGTCATAAATCGTAGACGCATCGATAGATTGAATAACAGCCTCCTCACGAACATTACAAAATAATGCTAATTTTCTTCTTAAATCTTTAGGTAATTCGTGTTCTGTTCGGCAAACCAAAATATCTGCCATAATTCCACTTTCCATTAATGTCTTTACACTGTGTTGTGTAGGCTTCGTTTTAAGTTCACCTGCTGCTGATAGAAAAGGCACCAAAGTTAAATGAATAACAATCGCATTATTTTCACCCAAGTCCCATTTTAATTGACGAACAGCTTCAACATACGGTAGTGATTCAATATCACCAACAGTCCCACCAATTTCTGTAATTACGATATCATATTGCCCAGAATTACCTAAGATTTGAACCCTGTTTTTAATTTCATCTGTAATGTGCGGAATGACTTGAACTGTTTTCCCGAGGAACTCTCCGCGTCGTTCTTTTTCAATAACGCTTTGATAAATACGACCTGTTGTAACATTATTCGCCTGTGAAGTTGGTACGTTTAAAAAACGCTCATAATGCCCTAAATCTAAATCCGTTTCAGCACCATCATCAGTAACATAACATTCTCCATGCTCATATGGATTGAGAGTACCTGGATCAACATTGATATAAGGATCCAGTTTTTGGATTGTCGTTCTATAGCCTTGAGCTTGAAGCAACTTAGCAAGTGAAGCTGCAATTATTCCTTTACCTAGTGAAGAAGTCACGCCTCCAGTAACGAAAATATATTTAATACTGTTTGTCATATTGCGTTAGTAAACGCAAGCGAATTTACAAAATATATATAGTTATTTGATAATAGATTTTGGTTATTTATGAGCCATTGTTAATAACGCATTAATGTGGCTACAAATCAGTCACTAATAAACGTCAATTAAAAGAGCAGCAACCATATTTATCTTGCAATTTAACGCACAATGAGCATATCAATAGCGTCTTATTCTTTGTAATAAATATTCTAATCCATTTAATTTTAATTCATAAACAGTAGCCATCATTTCACCTATTTGACCTTTGGGAAAACCTTTATTTTTATACCAAATCATATAATATTCAGGCAAATCACTTAGGTAAGTATCTTTGTATTTCCCAAAAGGCATTTTAGCTTTGGAGAGCTTGATTAAAAATTGTTTATCTCCAAATAATTCTTGCATTTAAAATATATATTTGTCTGGATAGCTTTCAAGGCTCGTCTATCATTGCCTTATTTCAATGATATTTAAATCCTCGTATTTGGCGATAAATGCAGCATCATTATAATATCCACCAAACAACTTTTTTGAGTATCTAAATTTATTCTCTATATATCGCGTCTCAATGGCATCATTGGTCGCTTCATATAAATTTTTCGCAGATGCTAGTCGAAGTAATACATCCATAGTTAAGTCATAACCACGTATAGCGTATTTACTAGGCAGCCCTCCGTAAATCCTTTCATAATTATTTACGAATGTCTTTGAGTTCTCTAAATTATATTTCATATTGTAGGAGGCATAATGAAATTGAAGATTTGACAAATCAAAATTTGAAACATTTCCTCCTTCATAGGCTCTTGAGTTTCTATTTGATGTAACCATGATAATTTCTCTCTCTATCTCCTCATCTTCCTCTTCCTCGCTTTCAGCTTTGACAATATTTATTCCATTAAATCCATTTAACATACTAGAAACGTTGGATACAAAACCTTCATTCTCAGTCTCTAAAAACACGTAGCTTTTCCCCTCAGGTAATAACTCCTCAATATCTTCTTTAAGAATATAAAACGATTCTTTACCTTCTTCATTTTTTCGTGAAAAAATTTGATTTGCCTGACTAAACTGTGATTTTATACTATTACTCGTCGCTCTGTGCCCATCATCAGCAATAACAATCATTGCGTATTTAGATGTATCTTGCTTAATAAAATTCACCATTTTGTTTATTAAATATGTGTCTGATGGAATTGTTTGAAATACATTTTCATATAAATTTTTGGGAATCGTTAACGGGGACACTATTGGAACATTGTCGCGTTTCAAAAGTGTTGCTGCACGCTCAAAATTATTTGATATAAATGGTCCAATAACAGCATCATATTTCGAAAAATCATTTTTATTAATAATTTCAGAAATTTTACTTAACTGAGCCTCTGTATCATAAACATCTACATTTGTTGTTAGCCCTAATTGTTTTAAAGAATCTAAAGCCATTAACACTCCTGAGTAAAAGTCAATCGATATATTTAGTAATCGATCATTTTGAATTTGCTTCTTCACTATATGAATTGAGTCAAAATCAATACGATTCAATTGAAATGGAATCATGACTGCCATTCGCTTTTCTTTTAAATTGACTATTTTATCAGCCAATGCAGTGTAGTTAGGGTTACTCAATCCGTGTTTGTACAAAATATTTCTTGGTACTTTCAAAATCATTCCCTCTCGAAGATTAGTACCCTTTAATTCTGGATTTAACACTATTATCTGATTTTTGTCAAGCCCTAGTTTTATTTTTAGTCTATAAAACCCTTCTTTCGCTAACACTGTGTAATAATCATAATTATCTTCAATGATGCGTTCTTTATTGGCTCCTATATTAGGTACGTTTATTTCTTGACCCACTTGTAATGAATCTAGTTTATGTGGGTTTAATCCCTCTAACTCAGAAACAGAAATTCCAAATTTATAAGCAATACGCCATTTACCTTCCTTTGGCAGTACTTCATATTTTTTGATAGTATTTACTAGCTTACTCAATGTCTTTACCGTTGTGAATTTAGGAATTTGAAGCTTATCTCCTTTTCTTAAATTTTCTGAGTATAAGTAGACATTGTACTTTTTCAAATCATCGACTGAAAGCCCATATTTTTTAGCAATACTAAAAAGTGTTTCTTTTCTTTTTACTTTATGAAAAATATAACCATCAATTTTTTCTTTCTTAACCTCTACCGGAACGTCTAATAATTTAGAAACAGGAATAATTAATTGTGTTTTTGGTTTTAATTTCGAATCAATGTCTGGATTTAACGCATAAATATCAAAAGGAGTTACCATATACGTTTTGGCTATTTCTTCAATAGTTTCTCCGAGTTTAACCTCATGAGTTGTATGGTTTTGAGAAAATATATTATTGCAAACTAGAAAACTGAAAATAATCAATAACTTTTTCATCTCATCAATTTAAATATATACGACGATAATTGCAAAACGGATTTGTAAGTTGACAACATTACTGCAACTATTCCCATTCTATAGTCGCAGGTGGTTTTGAGCTAATATCATAGACTACTCTGTTCACTCCTTTCACCTGATTAATTATATCATTGGAAGTTTTTTGTAAAAACTCATATGGTAAATTTACCCAATCAGCGGTCATACCATCTGTACTTTCAACAGCTCTCAATGCCACACACTTTTCATATGTTCGCTCATCACCCATAACTCCAACACTATTAATTGGAAGTAACATTGCTCCAGCTTGCCAAACTTTATTATACAAATTGGCCTCTTTCAAACCATTGATAAAAATAGCGTCAACCTCCTGCAAAATACGAACCTTTTCTTCTGTTATGTCACCTAAAATTCTGATCGCTAACCCTGGCCCGGGAAAAGGATGCCTTCCTAATAAATCAGCATCAATTTCTAGAGCAGCTCCAACTCGTCTTACTTCGTCCTTAAAAAGCGTTTTTAGTGGCTCAACAATTTTAAGTTTCATAAAATCAGGCAAGCCTCCAACATTATGATGACTCTTAATCGTAGCACTTGGCCCTCCGGTAGCGGAGACACTTTCAATAACGTCAGGGTAAATCGTTCCTTGCGCTAACCATTTCACATTTTCAATTCGGTGAGCTTCATCATCAAAAACTTCAATAAAAACACGACCAATTATTTTTCTTTTTGTTTCGGGATCATCTTGTAAACTCAAGGCCTCCATAAAACGACGAGATGCATCGACCCCTTTAACATTGAGTCCCATTCCTTCATATTGATGTAAAACACTCTTAAATTCATTTTTTCTCAATAATCCATTGTTTACAAAAACACAATATAAATTTTCTCCAATTGCTTTATGAAGTAGCACTGCCGCTACAGTTGAATCAACACCTCCCGATAATCCTAACACTACTTTGTCATCTCCTATTTTTTTCTTTAAAAAGTCAACAGTTTCTTCAACAAATGACGCTGGTGTCCAATCAGGAGTAACATGAGCTATATGAACTAAAAAATTTTCTAATAATTTTTTCCCATCCTTTGAATGATAGACTTCAGGATGGAATTGAATGGCATAAGTTGTTTCATCTTTGATTTTAAATGCCGCATTCTCAACTGCGTCGGTACTTGCTAACAACACTCCATTTTCTGGTAATATTTGGATTGTATCACTATGACTCATCCATACTTGTGATCCATTGCTAATACCTTTAAAAAAAAGTCCATGTTCATTGATTTTGGATAAATGAGCTCTTCCATACTCTCTCGTGTTTGATGGCGCTACATTTCCTCCAAAAAAATGAGCTAAATATTGAGCTCCATAACAAACTCCTAAAAGCGGTTTCTTACCCCTTATTTTAGATAGATCAGGATGTAAAGCTTCATTCCCTCTTACAGAAAATGGGCTCCCAGAAAGAATTACAGCCTTATAATCATCAATATTTGATGGAATTTTATTAAATGGGTGAATCTCAGAATAGATGTTGAGTTCTCTTACTCGACGCGCAATAAGCTGTGTATACTGAGATCCAAAGTCTAAAATTAATACCTTGTCATGTTGCATGTTCAAAAGTAATCATTTGCTGTTTTTTAATAGTCGCTAAAACCATTTTTTTAATCAGTTGTTTAAAAGTTTTTAACGGCTGAATAAACTCTTCTATTTACGTCATTGTATCTAGTATAATTTTAATATCCTCCCTTGAGGTATCAGGATTGATAAAACAAAAACGTGTAACTGTTTCAAAATAATCTTTTTGTTTCCATTTTGTTGGAGCAACAAGCGCAAGTCCTTTATCATGATTGTGATAAGTCCAATTTTTATAATCTTCTGGACTCCAACCTAATCTTCTAAATAAAACACATGATAAACTTGGTTCCCTCACTAATTCGAGGTGTGGACTTTCTTTAATCATTTCACCTGCAATCTGAGCTAATTCTATGCCACGTTCTACCGCTTCACGATACCTATCGGTACCATGAGTAGCCAACGAAAACCACAATGGCAGTCCTCTCACACGTCGTGTCAATTGTATTTGATAATCTGTAGGATTGAATCCATGAGCACCTTCATCCTTAAAAATATCAAGATATGAACCTTCTTGTGAGTGCGCTTTAATTGCTAATTTTGGGTTTTTGTAAATTACTGCACCACAATCATAAGGAGAAAACATCCATTTATGAGGATCAATAGTTATGCTATCAGCCCTCTCAATCCCCTCAAACAGATGTCTAACAGAGTCTGCTACCAGAGCACCTCCTCCATAAGCAGCATCGATGTGAAACCAAATATTTTCATTGTTGCAAACTTCAGAAATCGCAGATAAATCGTCAATAATTCCTGCATTTGTTGTTCCAGCTGTAGCTACTACTGCAAACAATCGTTTTCGTTGGTCCATGGTCAATTCTCCAATAGCTTTCTGAAGCTCATCTCCAGAAAGTTTTTCCTCTGAATCAATCATTATAATATCTACATCAGCGACTTTTGCCATTGCTTTAATTGAGGAATGAGCCCCAATCGATGTTAGTAT
>CAJQLB010000003.1 GCA_905479065.1 uncultured Flavobacteriaceae bacterium
TACACTTGTGGAAGAGTAGGTCACCGCCTTTTTTGAAACCCTTACTATGTATTTAGTAAGGGTTTTTTGTGTTATATTGGTAAATAATTAATCCAAACATAAAAGGGTGGCGATAACTAAAAAGTTTACTTAGATTTCTTCTTTGGATCAAACATACTATCCATAATTGTTTGAAGCCCTTTAAAAGCAATAATACCAGCAGCGAGGCAGATACAAATACTAATAATTAATATGGGGATGTATAAAAATTTATCCTTATTGGTTGTGGCAATATAAAATAGGGTAGGGCCGGCAAACATCATGACCACGGATAGCCCCATTTTTTTTAATCCCTTGATGAGAATGTCTTTGTTGGTTCTTTTAGTCTCCATGATGATATGCATTTATGGAAGCTCTGACGCTTCCGTGTTTTTTCAATAGGTATTCAGCTTTTGATCTAGCTATTTGAAGCTGATTCATAATCATTTTAACACCGCGTTCCACTAACTTATGATTGCTTAATTGCATGTCAATCATTTTATTTCCTTTTACTTTTCCTAATTTGACCATTGTTGCTGTTGTGATCATATTAAGCACCAATTTTTGTGCTGTTCCAGCTTTCATACGAGAGCTACCAGTTACAAATTCTGGTCCAACAACCACTTCAATAGGGTACTTGGCTGCGCGTGACAATGGACTATTGTGATTGCAAGTAATACAACCTGTTATGATGTGATGATCATTGCAAGACTTTAAAGCAGAGATGACATATGGCGTTGTTCCTGACGCTGCAATACCTACTACCACATCATTTGTTGAAATATTATATTTTTTTAAATCATGCCATCCTTGTGTTAAGGAGTCCTCAGCAAATTCTACAGCTTTTCTTATTGCAATATCACCACCTGCAATCAAACCGACTACCATATCATGTGAAACTCCAAACGTAGGAGGACATTCACTAGCGTCTAAAATGCCAAGTCTTCCACTGGTTCCGGCACCAATATAAAATAAACGTCCCCCTGAGTTTATCTTAAGAAGTATTTGATTGATGAGAGATTCTATTTGCTCTAAAGCCTTGTTAACAGCTAAAGGAACCGTGCTGTCTTCTTTATTAATATTGAGAAGTAATTCTGACACACTCATCGTTTCAAGATGATTATAGTGAGAATCTTGTTCAGTAGTTTTCGTGAAAGTCATGATTCAAAAGTAATCAATTTATACAATGTTATTCTACTGTATAGATTAATTCGTCAACTTCTGAAAGCCGAAAGAAGCCAAAAGGAAAATTATTGGAATTTGTTTCATTGACACAATTACCTCTGACAGTTGCTGGTGTTGTTTCAAATGGTCCGCCACCTTCTTCACTATTTTGCTGTAAGAGAATAAACATGTAATTATAATACGCTTTTGAAATTCCAATATTTCTTATGATGACCTCATCGCCAGTCGTTAAATCTTCTTCTGTGTAAAAACCGAAAATTTGATTGCCATCTGTAAACTCATCTTTATAGACCTCGAGACTAGGTAACGCAGTAAAATTATTTTGAAATTCGAATAAATAATAGTTTTCAACATTTTCTGGATCAGTGTAATAGGCTTTTAATTCAGTTTCTGTTCCTGAAAAACCACCATCATTTTTTTGTTCTACATACTCAATGGGAGATACAGATTTTAAAATTTCTGTTGCAGAATAAACCTCGCCATTATAGATTATTTCAAGGGTATAATGGGCATTAATGATAGGAATGAAATTATTATTTCGATAAACACCGCTTGTTCCGTCTTCAATAAAATTATATACTTCATTATTTGTATTGTAGATAATGACAGAGGCATTATTAGCCGGTGGTGTATTTAAGTCGTAATAGGGTGCGGTTAATGATAATTTTATTTCTTGAATGTTTCCACTAGATCCTTTAACCCAATTAATAGATGCATCAATGACTAATTGAGGTTCAGATGTGTTTAATCTTAAATCAATAGGCTCCTCACAAGAATAAGTTACAATGCTTAAAACTATGATTATTAACTTCTTCATTTTTTAAAATTTAAAATTGTAAGATATTGAGGGAATAATTCCAAACAAAGATTGTTTAAAAGATTCATTAACTCCAGTTGTACGATTTTCTCTAAAACTTATGGATGAGGCGTTGTTGCGATTGTAAATATTGTAAATACTAAAAACCCATTCTGTTTTCCATTTTCTTCCAGAATTTAATTTTGGAATGTATTTTGCTGACACATCCATGCGATGATAGTTTGGAATTCTATTAGAGTTTCTATCTTCATAAATAGGTATCGATATACCGTTATAATTGTATTGACCCTTTGGATACGTCACGGGTAGCCCCGTTTGAAATAAAAAATTGGCATTGAAACTCCATGTTTCATTTAGTTGATATGATGTTGTTATTGACACATCATGTGTTTTATCATAAGGTGTGTTATACCAACGACCACCGTTAATACCTATTTCAGAAGATGTCCTGCCTTTCGTTTGTTGTTCCGATTTTGATAAAGTATAAGCAATCCATCCTTGAAAATCACCTTTATTTTTTCTCAACAATAATTCGAGACCATAGGCTCTGGCTTGTCCCTTTAAAATAACCTGTTCTATGGCATTATTTGCAATTAAATCAGCGCTATCTGTGTAATCAATTCTGTTATCTATATTTTTATAAAAAGCTTCTAACTCTAGATTATAGGTGTTGTCACTGATGGTTTTGAAAAATCCAAGTGCATACTGATGTAATATTTGAGGTTTAATGAAATCTCCACTAGGAGCCCAAACATCTAATGGTGTAGGAGAACTTGTATTAGATAGTAAGTGTAGATATTGACTTATTTTATTATAACTTGCCTTTAAGGAAGTCTCGTCATTAAATTGATAGGCCAATGCCAAACGTGGTTCAAAATTGAAGAAGGATTTAATAACCTCGTTACGTTTTAAATTTTCTGTTCCAATAGGTGTGGCTTTTTCATAAATATTAAGTTCAGAATTAAAAATCACAGGATTATTATTTTCATAGACGTTAATTTCGTCTTGACCCAATCTTAAAAAAGAACTCAGTCGTAGGCCATAGTTCATAGCTAGTCGATTTGAAATTTCGTGTTCAGCCTCTAAGTATATTGCGTTTTCAAATGCATATTTGTCAATTAATTTTACAGGATTAATTCCAGAAGTTTCTGTAGTGGGCTTGATGTCTCCAGGATTGAATTTGTAATAAATACTATTAATCCCATAATATAATTTAAAATCATTACTGATATAATGTTTTAAATCGTATTTGATATTTAAATTTCGAATGCCAGAGGTCCAATCAAATTCTACAAAATTTAATTTTAAATCATAATCGTAATCTGAATAAATTAAGGAAAGGTTAGAAAATAACTGATCTGAAAATAAATGATTCCATCTGAAATTAATCACAGCATTGCCATAGGCATTTTCGAAACTATCGGAAATATTAAATACATCTCTACCGAAATATCCTGATAAAAATACACTGTTGGTCTCATTTATTTTATAATTTAATTTGGTGTTCAAATCATAAAAATAGGCAATATTGTCAATGTCAAATAAAGGCAAGAACAGATGTGCGTAACTGCTGCGGCCTCCAAATAGAAAAGCTCCTCTTTCTTTTTTTAAGGGCCCTTCAACTAGGAGTCTACTCGATACTAACCCTAATCCACCATTAATTTTGAACTCATTACTATTTCCTTCTTTTTGATAAATATCTAACACAGAAGAGACACGGCCTCCATATTTTGCAGGAATTCCGCCCTTGTATAGTTTAATGTCTTTAATGGCGTCAGGATTAAAAACTGAAAATAAACCGAATAAATGGGATGAATTAAAAATGGTAGCTTCATCCAAAAGAATGAGGTTTTGATCAGCAGCACCACCTCGAACATTGAATCCAGAAGCTCCTTCACCAGCAGTTGTAACACCAGGAAGCAACGTAATGGATTTAATTAGATCAACTTCACCTAAGACTACAGGGATTTGTTTTATCGTATTAATTGAGAGTGCATTCAAACTCATTTGAGGTTTTCTAATACTTAGTTTCTCAACATCTTCCAAAATAACAACTTCATCTAAACTTTCACTGGAAGTTGAGAGCTCAAAATTTAAAGTTTGATTTTTATCTAATTGAATAGTTTGTACGATACTTGTATACCCTAAATAGCTAATCTGAAATTCGTAAATACCCTTGCCAAGGGTAAGGGAATAAAATCCGTACTCATTACTAATGGCGCCAGTTTGTAAAGTATGGACAATGATGTTTGCTCCAATAAGTGTTTCATTGCTGCTTTTATCAGTAACACTGCCACTCAATGTGAATTTTTCTTGTGCAAAACCAAATAAAGTAAAGAAACAGAATAGTAGATATAAACTTCTCAAAGGAAATATCATTTGCAATTTTTTACAAAAATAAAAAGCTCCATTGTAATAATGGAGCTTTTAACAGTAACTTAATACTTTTTATATCGTATTAATAATGGCATTAAATAACTTACTAGGCCTCATGGCTGACGAAACTTGAGCGTCATTTGGACGATAATAACCACCAATTTCTATTTTTGAGCCTTGCATGTCCTTTAATTCTTGAACAATATTAGCTTCATTCGAAATTAAATTATTAGCAATACCAGTAAATTCATTTTTTAAATCATCATCTATATTTTGAGCTGATATTTCTTGAGCCCAGTACATCGCAAGATAAAAATGACTTCCTCTATTGTCTAATTCTTTAACCTTTCGTGAAGGTCCTTTCATATTTTTAAGTAATTTCTCTGTTGCTTTATCGAGAGTCTCTGCTAATATTTTGGCTTTGATATTATCTGTTTTTTCAGATAAATGCTCTAAAGAAACTCCTAATGCAAGAAATTCACCAAGCGAATCCCAACGTAGATGATTTTCTTTTAAAAATTGCATGACGTGTTTTGGGGCTGAGCCACCAGCACCTGTTTCAAAAAGTCCTCCACCATTCATTAGCGGTACGATTGATAACATTTTTGCGCTTGTACCTAGTTCCAAAATCGGGAATAAGTCGGTAAGATAATCTCGAAGAACATTCCCTGAAACAGACACAGTATCTCGACCTTGTTTTGTTCTCAATAATGTAAAATGGGTAGCTTCAACAGGTGACAAAATTTGAATATCTAGGCCTGTTGTATCATAATTTGGCAAATACTCCTTCACTTTTTTAATAAGCTGTGCATCATGTGCTCTATTCTTATCTAACCAAAAAATTGCAGGGGTGTTTGTTGCTTTTGCCCTCGAGACAGCCAATTTGATCCAATCTTGTATTGGAGCATCTTTAACTTGACACATTCTCCATATATCTCCAGCAGAAACGAAATGCTCTAATAATATTTGATTGCGTTCATCTTTAACACTCACTTTACCAGAGGTATTGATTTCAAAGGTTTTGTCGTGAGACCCATATTCCTCAGCTTTTTGTGCCATGAGTCCAACGTTTGAAACGGTACCCATAGTAGTGGGGTCAAAGGCACCATGTTCTTTACAAAAATCAATCGTCGCACTGTAAATACCAGCATAACTACTATCTGGAATGACTGCTTTTGTGTCCTGTAATTGCCCGTCAGCGTTCCACATTTGCCCAGAAGTTCTTATCATTGCTGGCATAGAAGCATCAATAATAACATCACTTGGTACGTGTAAATTACTAATACCTTTATCAGAATTTACCATTGCTAAATCTGGATTATTACTGTAGCAAGCTTCTATATCATTTAGTATTTCTTGTTGTTTGTCGTTGGATAATTTAGAAAGTTGTGATATTAAATCACCAAACCCATTATTGAAATTGACCCCAATAGCATCCAGTGTTTCAGAATGTTTATCGATAATATCTCGGAAGAATACGCGAACAGCATGACCAAAAATAATCGGGTCTGACACTTTCATCATGGTTGCTTTCATGTGTAAAGAAAATAATATTTTATTTTCTTTTGCATCTTGAATCTCATTCTTTAAAAAATTAATCAAGGCTAATTTTTCCATTTTTGAAATATCAATAATCTCTCCTTTCTTCAGGGCGATATTGCTTTTTAGTAGCGTAATGTTCCCTTCACTATCTGTATGTTCAATTCGTACATTTTTAGATGTTTTTAGCGTAAGGGATTTTTCATTATGATAAAAATCACCTTCAGACATTGACGCTACATGAGATCGCGATGTTGATGTCCATACACCCATTGAGTGGGGGTTATTCTTGGCATAGTTTTTTACTGCTTTTGGAGCTCGTCTGTCAGAATTTCCTTCACGGAGCACAGGATTTACTGCACTACCTTTTATTTTGTCGTATCGTAATTTTATACTTTTTTCAACGTCGCTAATTGGTTCATCTGGATAATCTGGTAAAGAAAAACCTTGTTCTTGTAGTTCAATAATGGCTCCTTTTAGTTGTGGAATAGAAGCACTGATGTTTGGTAGTTTTATAATGTTTGCCTCTGGTTGTTTTACGAGATGACCTAATTCTTCTAATGCGTCATTTTGCTTTTGGTCATGAGTGAGAAAATCTGAAAAATTAGCTAAAATCCGCCCAGCCAATGAGATGTCTTTTGTTTCAATATTAATACCAGATGATTTTGTAAATGCTTTTACGATTGGTAAAAATGAATGTGTTGCTAGTGCTGGTGCCTCGTCCGTTTTTGTGTAAATGATTTTCGACATATTATTCGAATGATTTTGAATTTAGAAAGCTGTCGCTTTTCGATGTATTAACCGTAAATTTTTAGTACGCGAATATACAAAATTTGTCTCTTAATGCGATTTGTAGAGGGAGCAACTTTAAGCTTAATTGAAATTTTATTAGTGATCTTCTGTCACTCTTAATATGAAAGATTTTGTAAAGTGTAAGTGCTGAAAACTGTGAGTGCATTTCGAAAAATAATGAGCAGTCACATTTTTTAAAATTTGACTCTATTTACATGACGCGATGAGGATATATAGGCATATAAAAATTTGGTCTTTCAATAAAAAACAAAAGCCATATCAGTATAGATTACTCTACGTTGACATGGCTTTTTTGAATCAGCAACTTACATGGCCTATTTTACATCACTGTAAACTTTGAATTTCACAAATTAGATTTATGAAAATCTTTTCAGCTCAAGGCGTTTACCGCTTCAAAAGAAACATCGTCATAGCTTTTCAAAATGTATTGATGTGCTAATCTTGATATTTCAGGTTTTAATTGTCTTTCTTGATCTTTTATCATTCATTATGCCATTTGCATGAAATACTGATTTCAAAAACATTGTCTACATTGCTCAGTCCCACTTTCGATCCTCCTCGCTCTGATTGACTTTCCATTCCATTCGGTTTTTGTCTGATTTAACATACAAATCGTTTTGGAACTTCATGCTTTCTTTGCTAACACACGCATACACGTGGCGCCTCGAAAACTCAAAAAACAATTATATAAAGAACGTTACTTTATCAAGTTTAGGTAATTGTCCGAAAACAACTGAAAGTTACAATGCAACTTTTTCCTTAACTCTTCTGCTAATGTAGGCAATGATTTGATTTTTCCAAATTTTTTTGAAGTTTACATATCAACGTGTTATAAACTGTTGTTATTAACAATTGTTAATAACCAAAAAACCTCGGAAGAACCGAGGTTTTAGTAATTGACTAATATATTTTTTAGAAACGACGTTCTTTGATTCTTGCTTTTTTACCAGTTAGACCTCTGAAGTAAAAGATTCTTGCTCTACGAACACTACCTTTTTTATTAACCTCTACCTTTTGTAAGGCAGGCAGATTTACTGGGAAAATTCTCTCAACACCAATCGATCCAGACATTTTTCTAATAGTGAAGGTTTCTGAACTTCCTGTGCCACGACGTTGTAAAACAACTCCTCTAAAAAACTGAGTACGTGTTTTGTTACCTTCCTTGATTTCGTAGTATACAGTGATTGTATCACCCGCCGAAAAATCGGGAAAGTCTTTTCTTGTTACAAATTCATCTTGAACAAATTTTACTAAAGATTCCATGTTTTAATTTTATAATTATTTCGAAACAACGTTCACGATTATCGCCAGAGGTTAACCCGAAATTGGGTGCAAAAATAAAGAATTATTGCAAATAGACAATAGTTTGATAAGTTTATTTTGACTTCCTTTAATACTTGTTTTAAATAATTACTATTTCAATGGTCAATTTTAGAAACATCATGTTTATTAAACATTACTGTTTTTATCATACTTGAGTACCTTACACATCATCACCCAATAAATCAGGTCTATTGGTTTTGGTGTGTTTGAAAGCTTGTTCGTCACGCCATTTTTCTATTTCAGGAAAGTTTCCACTAAATAATACAGGGGGCACTTTCCAGCCTTTATAATCCCGCGGCTTTGTGTATATAGGTGGTGCTAATAAATTGTCTTGGAAACTGTCTGTTAGGGCAGATGTTTCATTTCCAAGAACTCCCGGAATCAAACGAACAATAGCATCACATAGAACAACAGCTCCTAATTCGCCTCCTGATAAAACATAATCACCGATTGAAATTTCACGCGTTATTAGGTGATCTCGAACTCGCTGGTCAACTCCTTTATAATGACCACACAAAATAATGATATTTTGTTTTAACGAGATATGATTGGCAATGCCTTGATTTAATGTTTGCCCATCTGGTGTCATATAAATAACTTCATCGTAGGACCTTTGCTCTTGCAGTTTTCTGATACATTTATCGATGGGTTCTACCATCATAACCATTCCAGCACCACCGCCATATTGGGTGTCATCGATAGACTTATAATTATCAGATGTGTAATCTCTAAGGTTATGGAAGTAAACTTGAACGATACCTGCAGCTATTGAGCGTTTCATGATTGACGCTTCAAAAGGACTTTTCATCAGTTCCGGTAATACCGTGATTATATCAATGCGCATAATGCAAAGATGCAAATATTACAGAAAAAAGAAAAGAAACTTCATGTGTTTAAAATGTTAGACCAGTAAAACATCAATAATACAATTAAATGACGTTAACACAACCTAAAACGGATTGTTTTTCTTTAATAATTAAGTTGTTAATGGTGTTCCATAAAGCAATTCTTTTTTCAAGAGATTCTTTGGCAATATTCAAGGCTTCACACCATTTATGATCATCATTCCCACAGAGCTCTGTGACCATTTCAAGTGACAGAGGACCGTGCTCATCTCCATCAAGTTCAATATGCCTTTCAAGATAATAAAGTAACTTACTTTCTTCTGAACCCTTTTTAGGTGACTGATTTAAAATTTCTATAAACATATCTGGAATCACATCTTCACGCCCAAATGTAAAGGCTGATGCAATGAGATGTGACTTTGAAGAGTTTATGATTGAAAAAGAAAATTTTACAAAATTTGTAACCTCATAATCTATATTAACTATGTTCAATGCTTCGTCTACACCAACCCCTTTTTTTATCAACTCCGTAAACCGACAAATTTCTTGTGTATTAGCGCCAGTTTGTGACATGGCATCAAGATACATTTCAAAATGACTTTTTGGCTCACCTAACTCATTGATATCACTTTCCTCCCCATGAACAATCTCATTTATAAACCTTGAGAGTTTCGGATTAGACGGTGGAGTCCATGGAATTTCGACATTTGTAAGTTTTATTTGAAGACTCTTTAATAATGACATGAAGTCCCAAACGGCAAAAACGTGATTTTCCATAAAAATTTTTATGTCATCAATCGTTTTTAAGTTATCGTATAAAGGATGTGTTTTTAGTTGATTTCTTAATTCAGAAATTTCATTTTCAATATGATTAATTCTCTTCATTATTGTACTGGGAATTAAGGTGAAATAACAATTAACAAAGATAATAGATTCCTCTAAATTTTAAAAAATATAATCATGGTTTTAAATCAATAAAAAAGGATTAATTGCCCCCTTTTTGCTTATTTAATTCATCTTGAAGTTGTCGTCTAACTTTTTGCTCTCTTTCTAACGCTGTTCTTCTGTGTTCTTCAAACGCATCTTCTATTTCAAGTAACGACTTTTTAGCAGCCTTGGTGACGGCATTACTATTTTTAAATCTAACAATGAAGATTATAAGTAAGGTTAGTAGGGCCGTGATTAATGACCACATTAACATACTATAACTAGTCTTACTCATAGATACACCCAGTAGAGACATGTTGTTTTTTTCTAATGTCGTTTGATCTAAATCTAATTGTGTGTTTATTAAATTTGTTTTTAAAGAGCTTATTTCAGAAAGTTGTTGATTTATAGTGCTTTTGGATGTGTCAAGTTTCACTTGAAGAGTTTTTAACGAATCAGAGGTATGTAATTGCAAATCTAATAGCATACGTCGGCTAACGGCTTCATACATTTGTCCATTGGTACCTCGAAAGTTTCCAGATTTTCTTAAAACATAATTAAATTGATCATCAATACTTCCTTCATTAATCGATTGTGTTGTCGAAGTTTGGGCATTAATTATTGAAATACTTGATATTGAAAGTGTTAGAAACGCTAATAATTTAATAGTTTTCATTGTTGAAGTTCAAATTGTATGGTTAGCAAAAAAACGTGTACCAATATAATTATTAAATTTAAAGCCTCGTAAAATACGAGGCTTTAAATTTTAAAGTGATTTAAATATTTCTAATAATAGGTAAATCTTCTAACTTTTGAGATGTATTTGGCTAATCTGATTACTTGATGACTGTATCCATATTCGTTGTCATACCACACGTATAAAATGACATTTTTGCCATCTTTTCTCACAATTGTAGCCTTACTATCATAAATTGCGGGAGCAGAACTACCAATTATATCACTTGAAACAAGCTCATCATTAATTTCATATTTTATTTGTTCAACTAAATCGCCTTCCAAAGCATATTTTTTCATCACGGTGTTTATCCCTACAACGGATGTTTTACAACTTAAATTAAGATTAAGAATAGCCAGAGAGCCGTTTGGTACGGGCACTCGAATAGCATTCGAAGTTAGTTTTCCTTCAAATGATGGTAGAGCTTTTGTCACTGCTTTACCTGCGCCAGTCTCTGTGATAACCATATTTAAGGCAGCCGATCTCCCTCGTCGATATTTTTTATGAAAATTATCAACCAGATTTTGATCATTCGTATAAGCATGAATGGTTTCTAAATGACCACTTTCGACACCGAAAGAGTCCTCCATTACCTTTAAAATTGGTGTAATGGCATTTGTCGTGCACGATGCGGCTGAAAAAATATTTAGGGTGTCTGGGTTGTTTTCGAGTTGATTAACACCATGAACAATATTTGGAACTCCTTTTCCTGGTGCCGTTAATAATACTTTTTGAGCACCTTTAGCTGATAAATGCCTTTTCAATGCTTCTTTGTCTCTAAAGGCACCTGTATTATCAATGATAAGAGCGTTTTTGATACCATATATCGAGTAATCAATATCCTCTGGGGCATTCGCTGAAATCATATTAACAGTCGTACCGTTGATAATTAAGGCATTATTTTTAATATCTGTTGTGACTGTACCGGAGAAATCTCCATGAACTGAATCGTTACACAATAGTGAGGCTCTTTTTTCTAAAACAGTTTTATTGATGTTTCCCCTGGTGACAATTGCTCTCAAACGCAGTTGACTACCTTTTCCCGTCCTGGTCATTAACTCTCTAGCGACTAAACGACCAATTCTTCCAAAACCATACAAAACCACATCTTTCGGTTCGATGCTTCCGTTAGTTTTGGCATCTTTCAATTTGTCAGCTACAAAAGAGGCTGCATTGTTATATTTATCATCTTCTAAATGAAATTCGTACGTCAATTTTCCAATATCAAGCTTGGCTGGAGGCAAGTCTGTGTCCTTAATTGCTTGAGCAATTTCAACGGAGTCAAAAATAGAGATAGGTTTTTGTACAAATTCTCCAGCATATTCGTGAAGATTTAGAATTTCACTAACGTTTCTGTCAATAAGTTGATTTCTAAATAGGACTAGCTCGATGGATTTATCATACCACAAATCACTTATAATTTTTATAAATTCTACGGTTGCACGACGTCTATCTGCTTGAAAAGCTAACTCCTTTTCATAAGTTTCACTAATACTCATTATAATAGTTGTTAGGTTGTTAAATTTTTTGCAAAAATAGGATATTTCAAACGTTTTCGTAGCTTAAATTTCAAAAAAAGAAAAACCCTCAATTATCATGAACTAAAAGAGGGTTTTTAAGTCAATTATTTTTATTATTTAAATCGATAAGTTACTTTTTCACCATTTTGTTTTACTATTTCTATGCGCATTGGCTCATATGCCGACCGTTTCTCTAATAGTTGTTCAACTTGTTCAACTGTATTTAGCTTTTCACCATTTATAGCGGTCACAATACTTCCTTCATTTACGCCATCATCGATCCACTCACTTTGATATCGATTATTAAGATTTGAAATAACTAAGCCATAATCTAAATTGTGTTTTTCAAGTTCTTCTTTGCTTGGCTTTTTCAGTGTACCAATTACAGCGATATTTACAGTCGTATTTTTATACAGTGTTACTGGGATTACTGTTATTTCTTGATCTCTCAAAATAGTTACGTTTACAATATCATTAGGTCTTTTTGTGCTTAAAAACCCTTTTAAATCTGCAAATTTTGTAATGTTTGTTCCATCAATTTTTTTAATAATATCTCCTCTTTTAAGTCCTGCTTTGTCTGCTCCTGATCTCTTTTGTACCTCACTAATAAAAAATCCTTCAGTTTCATTGACACCTAAATCTTCAGCATTTTTTCCATTGAGTTCACCTCCCATCACTCCAAGTATACCATTTTGGACGTTTCCAAATTCCATGATATCAGCGATAACTTTTCTGGCTATATTACTAGGAACAGCAAATGAATATCCAATGTAAGATCCCGTTTGTGATGTTATTGCCGTGTTAATACCAATCAGTTCTCCTCTTATATTTACAAGTGCACCGCCAGAATTTCCTGGATTGACAGCAGCATCTGTTTGAATGAATGATTGTGTATTGGTTCCTGTTTGATCTAAATTTCTTGATTTTGCACTTATGATACCGGCCGTAACCGTTGAATTCAAATTAAATGGGTTACCGACTGCTAGTACCCATTCTCCAATCTTGGATGTGTCACTGTCTCCAAATGTTGAATACGGTAAATCATTATCTGCATTGATTTTTAATAATGCAATGTCTGTTTTCGGATCTGTCCCTATCAGTTCAGCATCGTAAGTTTTGTTGTTGTTAGTAGTTATCATGATGGATTCAGCACCTTCTATTACATGATTATTTGTTATGATATATCCATCTGAGGAAATGATGACACCAGAGCCAGTTCCAATCTGGGGGCGTTGAGATTGTCTGCCAAAAAATAAATCTTCCATTGTCATTTGTCGGCGGCCTATGGCTGTGTTTTGAACATGAACAACGGTGTTAATCGTGTTTTCAGCAGCCGTGACAAAGTTTGGATTTAATGATTCTAAATTGACTGTGTTTGTTTCGTAATTTGCAACAACCTTCGGTGGTAGTTCAATCAATTCGTGAGTTTTTACAACAGTAGGTTTTTCCTCTAAAAAGTATTTGTAACTGCCCAAGGTAATGGCGCCACCTAATGCTGAAACTAAAACAAGTGTTATTATTTTTTTCATGTTCATTTATATTAGTTTGAGTTTAAATGTTTAACGAATAAAATTATTAAATTATTGAATTTGATGTTGAATTTTAACGATTTTTAACGATGTTTTTAACATGTTAAATACAGTTTAATATTTATATCTTTGTTTGTATGAAGAATCAATTTTTCAAATATCAGGGAACTGGAAACGATTTTGTGATGATTGATAATCGTCAAAATGACTTTGACATAAAGAATTCAAAACATATAGCGCACTTATGTGATCGAAAATTTGGTATTGGTGCAGATGGTCTAATTATTTTGGAAGATGACTTAACATCTGATTTTAAGATGATTTATTTTAACTCGGATGGTTGTGAAAGCACTATGTGTGGCAATGGGGGGCGTTGTGTTGTTCATTTTGCAAAATATTTAGGAATCATAGATAACGATGCTTCTTTTTCGGCAATTGATGGGTTTCATCGGGCCAAAATAAAAGATGATAAAATACATCTTAGTATGCACAATGTATCTGATATTCAATACAGTAAAGATGCTGTGTTTTTAGACACAGGATCTCCTCATCATGTTGAAATTTGTACTAATTTAGACCTCTTAAATGTAAAAGATTTGGGGTCTCAGATAAGATTTGGGGAACTTTATGGAGCATTAGGAGCTAACGTAAATTTTGTAGAAAAGATTAATGCATCAACATTTAAAGTGAGGACTTATGAACGAGGAGTTGAGGATGAAACTTTGTCTTGTGGAACTGGTGTTACTGCTGTTGCCATTGCGATGCATCATAATAAAACGACATCCAGCACAAATTTGGATATTCTAACTTTGGGTGGTGCGTTACAGGTGTCGTTCGATGTGGACAATGGTATCTACAATGACATTTGGTTAATTGGACCTGCAGTTCAAGTTTATAAAGGTTCTATAAAATGGTAACACTGAAAGGAAAACAGGTTTTTTTACGTGCAATTGAACCTGAGGATTTAGAATTTATCCATGATATTGAAAATGATGAGCAGATATGGTATTTGAGTCAGACAAAAGTTCCTTATTCTAAATATGTTATTAAACAATATTTAGAATCTGCACAAAGTGATCTATTTGAAACCAAACAGTTGCGTCTCGTAATTTCAAATTTTAAGTCAGAGTCTATTGGCCTAATTGACTTATTTGATTTTGATTTTTTCAATAAACGGGCTGGTTTGGGTATTTTGATAAAGGAACCAAAGGATAGAAAAAAAGGTTTTGGAACTGAAGCTTTAGAATTGCTGATTAATTATTGTTTTTTACATTTACAATTACATCAAATATATTGTAACGTTTCTGAGGACAATGATGCAAGTTTGAAATTGTTTTTAAATGCAGGTTTCAAAAAAGTTGGCTTAAAACAAGACTGGACGTTCAAGAACAATACGTTTAATAATGAATATTTATTGCAATTAATTAATTCAAATGTACTTTAAAAAAATCCTTTTATCGATTGCAGTTATCGGTTTAATTGTGTGTGCTTGGTTTGCTAATTTTGTTTACCAAGTCATGCTGACTCCAAATACTAATTTTCAAAATCAAGAAGCATTTATATGGGTATCAAAAGATGATAACTATCAGGATGTTAAGAAACAGTTAGAGCCTTTGTTAGAGGATATTGAAACTTTTGATGTTTTGGCAAAGCAGAAGCAATACGACCAATTTGTGAAGCCGGGTAGATATCGTATCGAGAAAGGTATGACAAATAATGATATTATTAATTCCATTAGAAGTAACAACATTCCAGTTGTTTTATCATTTAATAATCAGAATTCCATAGAGGAGTTGGCGGGGCGTATTGCATTTCAAATTGATGCAGATAGTACCTCATTAGTATCTGCGATGCGTGATGACGTGTTTAATTCTAAACATGGATTTTCAAGTGCTACTCAACTCGGCATGTACATACCAAATAGTTATGAGGTCTTTTGGAATACCAACGCAGAAAAGTTTAGAGAGCGCATGTTGTCCGAGTATGAATCATTTTGGACAGATAGCAGAGCGAGCAAAGCTGAGGCCCTAGGGATGACCAAAAATGAAGTGATGACTTTAGCCTCGATCGTTTATGAGGAATCTAAGCAAAAAAACGAACAACCAACAATAGCGGGAGTCTATATCAATAGATTAAAAAATAATTGGCTATTACAAGCAGATCCCACCCTTAAGTTTGCAGCATATAAAATACCAAGGTATAAAAACACTATCATTAAGCGAGTTCTTAATGAACACAAAGAAATAGAATCACCTTACAATACCTATAAAAACACAGGATTACCACCGGGTTTAATATCCATGCCAGATATCTCTGCAATTGATTCTGTTCTCAACTATGAGAAACATTCATTTTTTTATTTTGCAGCAGATGCAAGCAATCCAGGATTTCATAAATTTGCAAAGACACTTAAGCAGCACAACAATAACGCCAGGGAGTATCAAAATTATCTTTCAAAACAAGGAATCAATCGATAAAATTTTTATTTTGGTTACAATTTTTACGCTTATTTTAAGACTGTAGTTCGTCTTTTCTGCTTTTAAAGTATACATTTTGTCGATAAATTTTGAATTAGCGCTAAATACTCCTAATTTTGCACGCTGATTTTCACATATTTAAATGCATAAAGATTCTAATCAGTTTGAGAAATGAATTTTAAAGTCATGGATAAAAGATTAATAGCATTTTCAATGATTCCTTTGATGTTGATGACCTTTGTTTTTGGTAATCTAAATAAGGAAAAAAATATAGATTCTGAGCTGTATTCGGTCGCTGGTCTTGATTTGAATTTTAACTTGACTTACGATACTTTAGAATATGAAAACGATGTGGTATCCTCAGGTTTTGATAATTATTTTCTGACACCAAAATTGGATAAGAGTTTCACTGGATTTAAAGAAGCATTGGCTTTTAAAGAGTCTCGTGGAAATTACTTTTCAATCAATACTTTCGGGTATCTGGGAAAATATCAATTTGGTAAAAGTACCTTGCAACTAATAGGTGTTCACAATACAAATACATTTTTGTCAAATCCAAAACTACAAGAAAAAGCGTTTTTGGCCAACGTAGCTAGGAACAAATGGATTTTAAGAAGAGATATCAAGCGTTTCTGTGGAACATATATTGAAGGCGTGCTAATTACAGAGTCTGGGATTTTAGCGGCTGCACATTTAGCAGGTCCAGGAAGCGTAAAGAAGTACCTTCGTAGTTACGGAGCCATTGGTTTTGCCGATGCTTATGGGACAACTATTAAAAAATACATGAATAATTTCTCAGGTTATGATACGTCTTTTGTTGTTGGTAATAGAAAGGCAAAAGCAAACTTGATGTAATTAGCCTTTTTGAATAATAAATATTGTTGGTCTTTTGTGCAGATCAACTGACACGTGTCTCCACTGTGCAATTGTTTTTGTTTTTATGTATTCTGTTGGTAAGGTTATGTCACTTGCAATGCATAGACTCGTATGCTTACCCAATATATCACAAATATCACTCAACATACTATTATTTCTGTACGGTGTTTCTATGAAAATTTGTGATTGATTGCGTTCGTATGAAATTTTTTCAAGAAGTTTTAATTCTTTTTTTCTTTCACTCTTTTCAATAGGTAAGTATCCATTAAAGGTAAATTGTTGGCCATTCATTCCTGAACTCATTAGTGCCAATAAAATTGATGATGGTCCTACTAATGGAATAACTCTTATGTCGTTCTCATGTGCAATTTTTACAACATCAGCACCAGGATCAGCAATTCCAGGACATCCGGCCTCAGATAATAATCCAATAGCTTCTCCTTGCTCACAACCTTTTAAAAATAGGGGTAACTGACTTGCGTCAGTATATTTATTTAACACATGCAGTCTTAAGGATGCTTGTGATTTACCGGGGCAGATTCTCTTTATAAACCGTCTTGCTGTTTTTTCATTTTCAACGATATACTCATCTAAAGATTCAATAATTTTTTTAATTGAAATAGGAAGCACTTCTAAAGGAGCGTTGTCCCCTAGGCGTGTTGGGATTAAATATAATTTGCCGTCTTTTTCTATCATTAACGAATGACTAATTTTTTGTACACTATTCCGCCTTTTATCATAGGAATTTTAATTACATAGATACCTTTTGCATAATTTTTAGTTGAAAACGTAATTATATTTTGAGTTGTGTATTCATGTGAATTAATGAGTTTCCCATGGCTGTCAAAAATAGATATATCAGAGTTAGGTAATGCACTAGTTACATTTATTTGTACCACATCACTAACTGGATTTGGAAATATCTTAACGGACGAAAATTCCTTGTTAGTTGTACTGAGAGTTTGGGGGATTATTTTATAAATATTGCCAGATGTGCCTCCTGCAATGTATAATTCTCCATTCATATCTTGCCCAAATGTTGTCCAATTATTACCGCTAAATTGTTCTGAATAATGAATTGTATAATCATTCCCGTCAAAGTCTATTGTTCCTATTTCGTTACTACAGTAATCTGCAAAAAAATAAAACCCATTAAAAGTTGTATGTAATGATCCTCTATGAACATAACCACCAGTTATGGAACATTTAAAATTACCACTGGCAAAATGGGTGTATTCAACAATGGGAAAAGTTAATGTTTCTGAGTCTGGACAATTTCTTAAATCATTTGTTGAAGAACCCTCGTAACAGCGCCAACCAAAATTAGGACCAGAAACACTACTGTTTATCATATTGATTTCCTCAATACTCTGTGCACCAACATCAGCAATCCATAAATTGTCATTAAGTGGATCAAATGAAAACCTCCATGGATTTCGTAAACCATAAGCCCATATTTCATCCCTCGCGCTCTCATTAGAGACAAAAGGATTGTCCGGTGGAATACCGTAATTATTGCCATTTGATACTGCGTCAATATCGATTCTTAATATGGTGCCTAATAAAGTTTCTAAATTTTGGGAATTCTCTTCAGGGTCTCCAAAGCTGCCTCCGTCACCAACACTTATGTAGAGATATCCGTCACTACCAAAATGTAAATCTCCACCATTGTGATTAGCATATGGTTGAGTAAATGATAAAATAATTTGTTCTGACTGCGGATCTGCAATATCAGGATTTTCAGAAACTGAAAATCTTGAAATTACGGTATTTCCAGATAAATTAATATAGTTGACAAAGAAGTATCCATTAGTATTAAAATTGGGATGAAAGGCCAATCCCAATAGGCCTCTTTCGTCATTTGCTGTGATATCGATTACGAGATTGTCAATGTCTAAAAAAGGCGATGAATTTGTATTACCTGAAGCATTGAGTATTTGAATATAGCCGGGTTTTTCAACAATAAACATACGAGTATCACCAGCATTTTTAATGCCAACCGGGTTATCAAAACCTGACCCAAAATTATCAATGGTCACGTCTAGTTGTGCACAAATTATACACGTAAATAGTTGAAACACAAAAAATAGAATGTTTTTCATAGCGTTAATTTTTTGGTCTTAATTAATTAGCAATTTACAATTTAATTGTGAAATCGAGGTGAAGGTAATTTAAGTATTATTTGATATCAATTTTGCAGCAATATTGTCACAGACCACGTCTAGCAGTTCAAAGACTTCTAAAAAACCATCAACGCCACTATAATAAGGGTCAGGGACATCTCTTGTTGGCATGTTATCCATCTCTGTGAGTATTAATTTAATTTTATTTTGATCAACATTCGTTCTTGCTTTACCTTTTAGATATTGATAGTTTGATGTGTCCATGGCATAAATGACATCGTAAGTGTCAAAATCACTTATTTTAAATTGACGGCCTCGTTGATTGCTAATATCGATTGTGTGACGTTTTGCGATTTGAATAGACCTCGAGTCAGGAAACTGACCGATGTGATAATTACTAGTTCCTGCAGAATCTACAACGAACATATCAGGGGATAATTTAGATTTTAAAATACCTTCAGCCAACGGAGATCTGCAAATATTTCCTAAGCAAACCATTAATATTTTCATTGGAACTACTGGTTATAAAGACAGTTTTTTCGTGAGATCTTCGACATATTTTCTAAATTGTTTATCAGTTGAGGACAAATTGTCAACTGTTTTGCAAGCATGAAGCACTGTAGCGTGATCTCTCTTACCTATTTGTGAACCAATACTTGCTAGTGAAGCTTTGGTAAATTTCTTTGCAAAAAACATTGCAAGCTGTCGGGCTTGAACAATATGTCGCTTACGAGTCTTTGATTGCAGGGTATCCACATCCATTTGAAAATAATCAGAGACAACCTTTTGGATGTAATCAATGGAAACTTCACGTTTTGTGTTTTTTACAAATTTTTCAACAATATCTTTCGCTAGATTGACAGTGATTTCTTTTTTATTAAAAGATGACTGGGCAATTAAGGAAATTATGGCGCCCTCAAGTTCGCGAACATTCGATTTAATGTTTTTTGCAACATAATCAATGACATCATCATCCATTTCTACACCATCACGATATAGCTTGTTTTTTAGTATTGATACTCTTGTTTCGAAATCAGGATTTTGTAATTCAGCGGATAAACCCCACTTAAATCGAGATAGTAAACGTTGTTCAATATCCTGCATGTCTACTGGTGCCTTGTCACTGGTTAAAATTACCTGTTTGCCATTTTGATGTAAGTGATTGAAAATATGAAAAAAGACATCTTGTGTTCCTGACTTACCTGAGAGGAACTGAACATCATCAATAATGAGTACATCAATAATTTGATAAAAATGAATGAAATCATTTCTATTGTTTTTTTTGACAGAATCGATGTATTGTTGTGTGAATTTTTCTGCAGAAATATATAAGACAGTTTTTTCAGGATATTTGTCTTTTATGTCAACGCCTATTGCATGAGCGAGGTGTGTTTTTCCTAATCCAACACCTCCAAATATCAATAGCGGGTTGAAAGATGTTCCACCTGGTTTATTGGCCACTGCAATTCCTGCATTTCTTGCTAATCTGTTTGAATCTCCCTCGAGAAAATTTTCAAAATTGTAGCTAGGGTTAAGCTGTGATTCAATTTTGACATTTCTTATTCCGGGTATAATAAAAGGATTTCGTAATTCTGGATTTTTATTATTAAAAGGAACGTCAACATCTTGCGATTTCAGAGATGTTCTATTCGAACTAGGTATTTTTTCTGTAAATGGTTGTTTGTTGCCATAAGTGTTCTCCATTTTGATAATGTAAACCAATTTGGCAGTTTCACCGAGTTCTTTATTCAAGGAAACTTTTAATATTTTGACGTAGTGTTCTTCCAACCATTCATAGAAAAATTTACTTGGAACTTGGATGCTGAGTGCATTTTCAGTGAGCTTAACTGCTACAATGGGTTCAAACCATGTCTTAAAGGCTTGCGGTTGAATATTATCTTTAATAAAATCTAGACAGTTATCCCATACCGATTGAGCAGTTCTATTCATTCCTAGTTGTAAATTTTAGTTAGTTAGTCAGTCAAAAACAAAGAGAGGTTGGGTAATTCTCCGGGAGTTTTTATCTTAGACAAATATGTGAACAAAATTCTAAAAAAAAAAATTCAAAACCATTGAATTTTAAGTTTTTTTTTCGCATGTTTAATTCGAAAGAAATGTACAACATTATTTTCAAAAGCAGATAACATATTTGATGAAATACAATGAAATACAGATAAGAGTAAGATATGGTGAGACCGATCAAATGGGTGTCGTATATCATGGCAATTATTCAAACTATTTTGAAGTTGGTCGATTGGAATGGTTAAGATCCTTAAATATCTCTTACAAAAAGATGGAATCAGAAGGCATTATGCTTCCTGTAGTATCATTATCAATTAAATACAAAAGACCTGTGCACTATGATGATCTTATTACAATTCAAACAGAATTGGTTAGGTTACCAACAGCATCGATTGAGTTTTCATATAAATTAATGAATCAACAACGAGAAATTTTGGCTACTGCATCGACAATCTTAGCATTTGTAAACAAAGACTTAAATAGACCCATCCGCTGTCCTCAATACATTCTAGATGCCCTGTCTTAATCAATTTTTTTGATCACTATTTCATGAAGATTAGAAAAAGTCTCATAGACTGAAAAAGCATCTTTTTTTCTTACACGAATATTAATGTTGCATTTCATTTCTAAAACCTGTTTTATAATATGAAGTTTTTTCTCTTTAATGACTCGCATAACACGATTCATGTTTTGATAGTCAAAAATGATGGCATAGTCAATAGATAATGTTTTTTTGACGATTTTAGATTCTGTTAATACCAAATTAGCTGTTTTCTTATAGGCATTTATTAAGCCACTAATGCCTAATTTTGTTCCTCCAAAATACCTTACTACCACGATGAGTACGTTGGTTAGTTCAAATGACTGAATTTGTCCAAAAATGGGAATTCCTGCACTATTTTTTGGCTCACCGTCATCATTGGTCCGGTATTTTACATCATCTACTCCAATGTGATACGCATAGCACCAATGTCCTGCAGTACGATGCTGTTTTTTGAGTGTTTCAAGATGATATTTCACATCCTCTTCTTTAGAGACATGATAAGCATATCCAAAAAATTTACTATTTTTTTCTTTAAAGAGAACTTCTTTAAAGGGTTGTGAAATTGTCCTGTATGTATCACGAATTTCCAAATTAAGCTAAAGTTACTAATAAGATTGAGACAATGGCTAAACTAATTCCTAACCAATTCATTTTCGATATTGATTCTTTGAATAATAGTAATCCTAATAGTGTTGAAACCATCACAATGGCGACATTATTAACAGTAAATAAGGTAGAGCTCTCTAATCCGTTGTATTGAAGAGCCTTAAGTAAATAGATGATAGAATAGTAATTAATTGCACCAAGTATTACACCACCAAAGAAATTTTTACCTTCAAATTTAAATGTTTTGTTGGCCCTGTTATAAATGAGAATAAGAAGCCCTATAAATCCTGCAAATCCAAATATGGTAGCTGAAAAAATTGGAATTCCATTTTTAGGAACATAAGCAGTTTCAAAATATTTAATGGATGCATCAATAATTCCTGAACCTAGAAAAAGTAAAAACGGCAAAAGTAAGCCTTGTTTAGAAGATTGCTCAGGTTTTGATTTCACAGCAGTTAAGTAAACAGCAATAAGTGCTAAAACAATACCGAAGATCTTTTGAAATTTTAAACTTTCATCGTAGGCATATAAACCAAAAATAACCGGAATAATTACGCTCATCTTTCCTGCAACTGATGCTACAGACAGTCCATTTCTTTGGGCTGTTAACGCCATTAAGTTAAATACACAGATAAAGAGAAAGCCAAGAAATATGGCTCCAAAAAACCAAGTGGAATTAATTATTGTTGTAACATCTACAGTTGAATTATAACTAAAGATGCCGAAGGTCGCTGCTGTTATGTAATTGACAACAATAGCTTGTAAAGTATGAATTTTAAATCGGTTAAATAGCTTAAATACCACGAATATGGCAGTCGATGCAAGAATGCTAAGTATTAAATAAATCAAAATATGTCTGTCTTTAAATCAAATAATTGTGTTACGTCCTGAGCTGTTGGAATTATATTCCACACATGAATTCCCATCTTTAAAGCAGCCTCCGTATTTTCTTTTAAATCATCAATAAATAGACATTCATCAGCTTGTAAATTATTGGATTGTAATACAAACTCATAAATAGAATTCGCTGGCTTAGTTAGATGAATATGTTGAGATAGGTAAAATTTATCAAAGCAATTTTTAAAACGGGAGAAGCGAACACGCCCCATATTCTTAATGACCTGTTGCATATGTAAATCATTGGTGTTACTTAGTAATAAAAGTTTGTATTTGTTTTTTAATGCTAAATTTTCAATAAATTCTAGACGGTGCTCAGGGAAATCAAGGATCATACTGTTCCAGGCATCAATAATTTTTTGAGAAGGTATTTTTGGAAATTTTTCATTAAAATTTACTAAAAATTTTTTGGTGGTAATGAGTCCTCTCTCATAATCTAATAATGTATTGTGCATCTCAGATTTAAAATTTTCCGAAACACCTAATTTTAAAAAGTTTTTTGATGTGGCTACTTTATCAAGATTGATGAAGACATCTCCAAAATCAAATATGATGGTTTTAATTTTGGACATAAATCTTTAAAGTATCATCATTTATCTGAGTCAGCGCGTTAGATTTGCAGATTAATTTTGGAGCTTTTATGCCTTCATTAAAAAGAGATTTACCAATAAACACCCTCGCTTCATCCCAAATACCTGAATCAATAAAGAGTTGTAATGTCTGTGCGCCACCCTCAATTATGACTGAATTTATATTATGTTTAAATAATTTATCACAAATACTCTGTATGTTCGATTCTGTAACTTTAATCGTTTTAGCTTCTTGGTTAAACACACAAAGTGTGTCAGAGAGCCTATCATCTTTATCTAAGACTACACGAACAGGATTGTTCCCTTTCCAATCTCGTGTTGTTAGCTTCGGATTATCGTCTTTAGCGGTGTTTGAACCAATTAAAATTGCCTGTTCTTTAGCACGCCACTTGTGAACCAATTGTCTTGAATAAGGGTTTGTAATCCAAGTGGGTTTTTTTTCTTTTTTGTTAAAAGGAGCAATGAATCCGTCTAAAGTTTCGGCCCATTTTAGTATGATGAAAGGACGCTTTTTATTGTGAAAGGTGAAAAACCTTTTATGATGTTGCTTGCAGAGATTTTCTAAAACACCAATTGTTACATTACAACCATTTTTTTTTAAGACATCAATTCCTCTGCCTGCAACTAATTTATTGTCATCGATGCAGCCAACGACCACATTAGGAATGTGGTGTTTGATAATAAGATTACTACAGGGAGGTGTTTTTCCAAAATGGCTACAGGGTTCTAAAGTGACATAGAGTGTTGCATCTTTCAATAGGGATTTGTTTTTCACGGCGTTAATGGCGTTTACCTCAGCATGGTTGCCCCCATAAGGACTCGTGTAGCCTTCACCAATTATTTTGTTATCACAAACAATAACACATCCTACTGCAGGATTTGGGGCAGTGAGACCAAAACCATTTTTAGCAATTTGTAAACAGCGATGTATATATTTTTCGTGTATCTTCACTTCACAAAAGTAATACTTAATTATTGGTAATTAATTATGATTATTAGAGAAATCTTACCTCAGGATAACTTGTCTATTAAGGCAATTATAACAAGTTGTTTTAAGGAATATGATTTGCCAATTACTGGTTCGTCACTCGAGGATATTGACACAAAACATATGTATCAAGGGTTTCAACAATCAAGAGCTGTTTATTATGTTGTTGAAGGAGAGGGTAAGATTTTAGGTGGGGGCGGTATAAAACAGTTATTGGGTGCTGGTAATCACATATGTGAGTTGCAAAAAATGTATTTCCATCCTGATGCTCGTGGGCGAGGATTTGGACAAAAATTATTGAATTTATGCATAGACTCTGCTAGAAATTTTAATTTTAAGATTTGTTATTTAGAATCAGCATCTCAACTTAAATCAGCCCTTAAGTTGTATGAAAAAAATGGATTTGAGCACATAGACTCGCCACAAGGTAAAACAGGACATTCTATTTGTGGAATATATATGAAAAAGGAATTAATATGATTTTAAAAACTCTGCGAAATAATTTTATTAAAACCTTAATTGACTACTATGCGGAGACGGAAATAGTCTCATTTTTTAATTTATTATCAGCGGATATACTCAAAATGCAACGTATTGATATTGCTCAAAACTTGTATGCTGTAATATCAGGAAAAAAGCAGGAGAAGTTTCAGAATGCAGTAAATAAATTAAAAAATTATATACCGATACAATACATTATAGGAAACACTGAATTTTATAATTTAACATTAAAGGTGAATGCTGCTACCTTGATTCCAAGACCGGAAACAGAAGAACTCGTAGCTTGGATTATAAATGATCAAAATAACAAACAAAATATTTCTATTTTAGACGTGGGGACTGGAAGCGGTTGTATTGCTATTGCTTTAGCCAAAAACCTGCCTGAAGCGAAAGTTTTTGCTTTAGACGTTTCCGAAAAAGCTCTAAGAATCGCAAGACAAAATGCCGTGGATAACGGGGTTACCATAGAATTTATTGAGGCTGATATTTTTGATGTTGATTTAGGAAATTTACAATTCGACGTTATTGTATCTAATCCGCCATATGTCCGTGAATTGGAAAAAGAAACAATGAGTCCTAATGTTTTAAATCATGAGCCCCATCTAGCGCTTTTTGTCAAAGATGATGATCCCCTGTTGTTTTACAGAAGTATAGTAGAGGTTGCTAACAACACACTAAAAAGCAAAGGATTTTTATATTTTGAAATAAATGAATTTTTAGGCAATTTGACACGACAGCTCGTACAGAAATTAAACTATTGTAATATTGAACTCAAGAAAGATTTGTTTATGAAAGACAGAATGATAAAAGCGAATAAAAAATGATTGATTTAAAAGCAATTGCAGTTTTTTGTGGAAGTAGTGAAGGCAATGATACTGAAATTATTTCACAAGCTGAGATATTGGGGCATACTTTAGCAAAAGAAGAGATAACCTTGGTTTATGGTGCAGCCAAAATAGGTATTATGGGTAAAGTGGCACAAGGTGTCCTAGATAATCACGGAAAAGTAATTGGAGTTATTCCGGAGTTTTTGAAATTAAAAGAAGTTGTTCACTTGGGGTTGAGTCAATTAATAACGACCTCGAATATGCATGAGCGAAAATTAAAAATGCATGAACTTTCAAATGGCTTTATAACGCTTCCTGGTGGGTACGGTACATTTGAAGAATTATTTGAAATAATGACTTGGGCGCAATTAGGTTTGCATCAAAAGCCAATAGGATTGCTGAATATAAATGGCTTTTACGACGACCTCATTAAAATGTTGGACAGAATGGTTGTTAACGGTTTTTTAAAGCTTATAAATTTGGATTTATTGATTGTTGAAGATGATATTGATATATTGCTTGACAAAATGAGACACTACAAACCACAGGATGTGCCAAAATGGTTGAAAGCAAATAGAACTTAATAAAGAAATTGATTCAAGGTCTTTATCGAAAGATCTTCCAATGTTTCTGATGTCGTTTTAAAATGAATTTTAATGGTTTCATTCGGTAATAAATCTAAGAAATTATCGCTGAAATGGCCTTTGTTTTGAGTGTAAAGAAATACATCTTTTTGTAGAGTTGAACTTGACAACAGTATTGTGAATCCAGAGGATGTTTTTATAATTTGTTTGTTAATCTCTTCTTTGTGTAATTTTAAATTTTTAGGATTTGTAAAATAATGTAGCCACCTATTAGTGGTATTTGAAACAACAAAAATGGCATTAGTGTGATCGAAATTTAATTGGTTTAAATTAAGGCTATTAATTTGCGTATTGGAAATGCCGCCGCAGTCAATGTTTTTAAAGTTATCCCATAATTTATTTCCTTCAAAATCAATCAATTCTAACTTTAATTCTAGAGGTACGCTATTTAATCGGTCATTAATAACAAATGTTTTTAACAGATTACCTTCAACCCTTGAGGATACCAAAATATTCTTAAAGACTTTTTTTACTTTGTAATGTAGGGCTTTCCAATTTCCAAAAAAGTCAATACTTGACCATGAAATGGAAGGCCAACAGTCATTAAGTTGCCAAAATAAAGTCCCCATGTTATAAGGCTTTGCTCGTCTCTGTGCTTCAATGCCTTTTGTAATGCCATAAGCTTGAACTAATTGACTCATATAAATATAGTCTTCTTCTAATGACGGTACCGGAAAATCACGTAACATATAGGTGTTAATTAATTCAAAACCACGATGGTGTTTTTGATGATTTCGCAACCCTTTCGAAGTAAGGTTTAATGAATCATTTTGATTGATGTGTCTAATGACTTCATAACTGGGAAAAGATTGCATTCCAAACTCACTCATAAATCTTGGCACTTGTTTTTCTAAATGTTCAAATGGATATGCATCATGCCAAATCCACCAGTCATGAGCGTCACCTTCAAATTGGTATTTGGGATTTCCACGACCATATTTTGGAGAGCTTTCCCAATAATTTGTATCAGTTAAATTTGAAATTGTATTGGGTAAAATTGAATCAAATATTTTTAAATAATTATCCCAAATTATTTCTTTTTCAGTTTCTGATCGGTCAGCTTGCCAACCCCATCGATACCAACCTTCACTGCTTTCATTATTACCACACCAAAGTGCTATTGAAGCATGATTTCGCAAACGTTTGACATTGTCAATTGCCTCTTGTTGTACATTTTTTAAATATGCTATGTCTCCAGGATACATGGCACATGCAAACATAAAATCTTGCCATACCAAAAGTCCTTTTTCGTCACATAAATCATAGAATATGTCGTTTTCATAAATACCTCCTCCCCAAACACGAAGCGTATTCATATTTGCAGCTACGACATCATCAAGTAGCTTTTCATAATGAGTAGTAGTTACCATATTTTGTAAACTATTTTGAGGAATGTAATTGGCTCCTTTTACGTATATAGGGACGTCATTGATTTTAAAATAAAAAGACTCACCACTTTCATCTTTTTCGGTGATAAGTTCTATGGTTCGAAGGCCCTTTTTGACAAATGCCTCATCGACGATAGTGTCATCTTTTTTGATAATAATTTTTACGCCGTACAAATAGGGGTCACCTACATTGTGTGGCCACCACCGTTTAGGGTTTTTTATCTCAATGGGAATTGAAACTGATTTATTATTAAAGCTATCTGTGGTCTTTGAGACTAAGGTGTCATTGACAAATATTTCAAAAGTATATTGCTCTGTGTTTGAATTAGAACAGTCAATATGCACTGTGAGTTTAGCGATTGATTCATTAAGTTCATTTTGTTCAATGTATACATCATTGATTTTAGTATCATTCCATGCAATTAATTTGACTGGGCGCCAAATACCCGAGGTGTTTATTTTTGGGCCCCAATCCCAACCATATTGAAATTGAGCTTTTCTCGTGAAAATTCGATTTCCTTCAGGCAGTGAATAATTTAATTGTTTTTTGCTTTCCTCTTCATGTTTTGTCGTATTATCAAATACTATTTTCAGGGTGTTATTTTCTGTCAAAATAGACTTGACATCAACTTGAAATTTTCGAAAAGCATTGTTGGTATTTAGTAATAGATTATCGTTTAAATATATTGATGCATAGGTGTCTAATCCTTCAAAACAAAGAATGATATTGTTTTTTTGAAGTACTTTTTTATCGATGTTAAACATTGTTTTGTATTCCCAGTCAGTTTTTGAAATCCATTGCGTGTTGTGTTCGTTATTTAAAATAAATGGGTGTTCAATAAGATTGTGTTTTAGTAAATCAGAATGAATATTTCCAGGGATAATTGCACTGTACCAAAGGCTATCGGAAATGTTTTTAAAATCCCAATCATTGTGAAGCTCTATCACTTGTGGGGTCTCAATTTTTGTTTCACACCCGAGCCATGTAAATATGAGTAACAAAAGACTATATCTCATTCAGAATTGCTTTTATTTTATCGGGATCAGAATAAGTTATTTCTGCTGAGAATAATGAGCTTTTCGAGAGCTTTTTAGAGGATGCTGAGGTGTGTATTTCTGCAAAGCCTGCCTTCTTAAATTGCTCAACATTACTAGAATTAATACCACCACCGGGAAGCAATATAATTTTTCCAAAGGATTTTTTTTGAAGTCGTTTAAGTTGTTTTAAGCCAGCTTCAGCTGTTGGAGCTTGTCCCGAAGTTAAAATCCGGTCAACCCCTAACTCACATAACTGATTTAAAGCAATATCAGGAGAGTTGACGCAATCAAAAGCACGGTGAAAAGTGAATTTTAAAGGCCTCGCCAATTCAACCAAAACTCTTGTGCGTTTTGAGTCAATAGAATTATTACTATTTAGTACGCCGGATACAATACCTTGATACCCTAATTTTTTACAGAGATTGATGTTTTGTTTCATGATTTCAAACTCCTGATTTGAATAAACAAAATTGCCACTTCTTGGTCTGATAAGAACAAAAGCAGGAATTGAGATGTTGTCAATTACTCGTGTTAACATCCCGTAACTCGGTGTAATACCTCCGTTCGAAATTTCTGAGCACAACTCAATGCGATCTGCTCCGAATTTCTCAGCGGTAATAGCCGAATCATATGAATTCGCACATATTTCTAATTTCATTTAATTAATTAATTATAATTTCATCTATAAATGTCCATGCTTTGTTACCTGCTCCTTGTTTTCCGTCAGAAATGACACCATAGTTTGGGATTGTAAATGACAAACGTTTGACATCATCATGCCCTTGAAAATTGACTGGAACAACTAAATCTTCTGAATCAAGTATCGTAACTTTAACGGGCTCTTCATTGTTGAAAGTTATGAAAATATGTTTTGGGGCATAAATCCATTGTCCACGTCCATTATAAAACCTAGTTTTTATCGAGTTTATCTGTATTTTTTCATTAAAATCGATTGTTATTTCAATATCTTTTCCTGAAAACCCTAGCCATTCTTTATCACCATAGCGTGAATTGCTTCCGGAGATACCGTTAATCAACCCTTGGGCACCACTACCCGCGTAAGACTCGTTTAATTCTGTGTCTATGGCTATCTTTTGACCAACAGCTTTATGTAAATTAATATACTGAGAAAAAGTTTCTCCTAGTTTATTGCTTGAGTTAAATAAAGCTGCTTTGACATGAACACTTTCTTTGAGTAGAATCGAATTGGTGTAAATTTTAGAAGAGAGTAGGGGTTCAGAATTATCCAATGTAAATCGAATTGTTTTACCCTCTGTAAGAGTTTTAAGATGGTAACTTAAACCTTCATTATTGGAATTGAGCTCACCTTGGATTTCATAAAGATGGTTGGCATAATTGATATCTAAGAAGTCTAATCGCTCATGAAAATTTTCTAGACGTTTTATAAAATTAGCATAATTTTTACGTTCTTTTTTTGACCACACTGTCTCGCTCATGGCAAGTATACGAGGAAATACCATATATTCAACTTGTTCTGAGGTTTGCATGTATTCTGTCCAAACATTGCCTTGGGCGCCTAATACAAATTTAGTTTCATCATCATTTAGTTCATCTGGAATAGGGTTAAAATTGTAAACTTTTTCAAGGGGAAGATACCCACCTATCGCCAGGGGTTCCTGTTCGTTTTCCGACTGGTAATAATCAAAGTAGCAATGTGATGTTGGCGTCATGATAACATGGTGTTGTTGTTTTGCAGCCTCCACCGCACCGGTGACACCTCTCCATGACATGACGGTTGCATTCGGTGCAAGTCCTCCTTCTAATATTTCATCCCAACCTATAATTTGTCTTCCTTTTGAATTTAAATAGTTTTCAATTCTAGAAATAAAATAGCTTTGCAGCTCGTTCTCATCTTTTAGACCCTCTCTTAAAATCAGTTCATTACAATGATCACAGTTTTTCCATCTTGTTTTTGGTGCCTCATCTCCACCAATATGAATATATCTACTTGGAAATAATGTTAGTACTTCGTCAAGTACATCCTCTAAAAAGGCGAAGGTTTCTTCTTTAGGGCAATAAATATCTTCAAAAACACCCCATTTGGTGGCAACCTTAACAGGTTCGTTTGTGCATCCAAGACTTGGATATGCTGCAATAGCTGCTTGACTATGACCAGGAAGTTCTATCTCCGGGATGATTGTAATAAAACGACTGTTTGCATATTGAACAATATCTTTAATTTCTTCTTGAGTATAAAATCCTCCGTATTTTTGGTTGTCAAATTGATGTGGTTGGTCATTGTAATGACCAATTAGTGTTTCTTGGCGATATGCAGCGATTTCTTGTAGTTTGGGATATTTTTTTATTTCAATGCGCCAACCTTGATCTTCAGTTAGATGCCAGTGAAATGTATTCATTTTTAACATAGCGAGCGCATCAATATACTTCTTAATAAAATCAACAGAAAACAGGTGGCGACCCACATCTAAATGCATTCCTCGGTATGAAAATTCTGGTTGATCTTTTATTAAGACGCAGGGTATTTGCGTTGTTGTATTCGAAAATGTTTTATTTTCGAAAGCCGCTGGGAGTAATTGTCTTAAAGATTGAATAGCATAAAAGGCTCCCTGATCAGATTGTGCTGTAATATCAATTGATTTTTTTTTGATATTTAAAACATAGGCCTCTGGGCTGAGATTGAGATCTTGAATAAATTGAATCTTATGAGGCCCATTGAGTTCTTTATTCAATCCTGTTCGAAGGTAGGATTTTAAAAAATCACCAGACACTTTGAAATCATCATCGTAAATGATGCCGGTAAATTCATTTAATTCAAAATATCCATCACTAGAATTAATTTCTAAAGGCTGTGGGATAATATTGATAAGGGGAATTGAATTTTCATCATTTTTACAATTTAATAACATGCTCATAAAAACTAGAGCGCCGAGTATATTCTTGTAGTGCATTTTAGTATATTAGATGCTTTAAAGATAGATAAAAAGTTAACTTTTTTTCAAGTAAATTAATGAAAATCGAGGAGCAAATTAAAATTCTTAGTAAAGAGCTACGTCAGCATAATTATAATTATTACACCCTTGATAACCCGACTATCAGTGATTATGAATTTGATTTAAAATTAAAGCAATTGCAGCGTTGGGAAAATCAGTACCCAGAATTTGCAGACAAAAATTCACCAACTCAGCGTGTTGGAGGAGAAATAACAAAAAATTTCGAAACTGTAGTTCATGAGAACAGAATGTATTCTTTAGATAACTCTTATTCAAAAGAGGAACTTTATGAGTGGGAAAAGCGAATTAAAAAATTAATCGATGGTGATATTGCTTATGTCTGTGAACTAAAATATGACGGAGCTTCAATAAGTTTAACCTATGAAAATGGTGTTTTAGAACAGGCTGTTACACGTGGTGACGGCACTCAAGGTGATAATGTTACGGCGAATATCAAAACAATAAAATCTGTTCCTTTAAAACTCGCAGGTAAGTTTCCGTTGAAGTTTGATATTCGAGGAGAAATTGTTTTACCATTTGAAGGGTTTAACAAAATGAACGAAGAGCGTTTAGTAAAAGGAGAGGAGCCCTTTCGAAATCCAAGAAACACAGCATCAGGAAGTTTGAAATTACAAGACAGTAGGGAAGTTGCCAAACGGCCCTTAGAATGCTTACTTTACAATATGGCAGGTGTAAACTTAGGAGTTCAAACACAATTCGAAAGTTTACAATTGGCAAGACTCATGGGATTTAAAGTTCCCAAGGCTGCTCAGCTAGTAACATCAATAAATGAAGTTTTTGAATTTATTGATTATTGGGACACACATCGACATGCTTTGACTTATGAAACAGACGGTGTCGTTATCAAGGTGAATAATCTACAACAGCAAGAAGAATTAGGCTTTACAGCTAAAGCACCACGTTGGGCAATTGCCTATAAGTATAAAGCAGAACAAGTTTCTACACGATTGAATGAGATTTCATATCAAGTAGGACGCACTGGGGCAATAACGCCGGTTGCAAATTTACAACCAGTTGAGCTGGCGGGTACAACTGTAAAAAGAGCTTCTTTACACAACGCAGACCAAATTCAAAAATTAGATGTTCGAGTGGGTGATGAGGTGTTTGTTGAAAAAGGTGGTGAGATCATACCAAAAATAATTTCGGTTGATCTTACTAAACGACCTAAAAACACTAAAAAAACAAATTACATTACACATTGTCCAGAATGTCAAACACCGTTGGTTAGACAAGATGGAGATGCTAAACATTATTGTCCAAATTATCAAGGTTGTAAGACTCAAATGACGGGAAGAATACAACACTTTATTTCCAGAAAGGCCATGGATGTTGAAGGCTTAGGAGGTGAGACAGTGTCTCTGTTAGTTGATGAAGGTTTGATAAAAGATTATTCAGATTTATATGGTTTAACTTTAGAGCAGTTACTTCCTTTAGAGAGAATGGCGCAAAAAAGTGCCAATAATCTAATAGCCGGTCTTGCGGCATCTAAGCAGATTACTTTTGAACGTGTTTTATTTGCATTAGGTATTCGATATGTTGGTGAAACAGTGGCTAAAAAATTAGCGAAACACTACAAAAATATCCAAGCTTTGGCAAATGCCACTTCTGAAGATTTAATTAATGTAGACGAAATAGGAATAAGAATAGCTGAAAGCGTTGTTGATTTTTTTAATTCACAAGAGAATAACTTGATTGTAGAAAAGCTGACCAATTTTGGCATTCAATTGTCACTTTCAGAACAATTATTAGCCAATCAAACGGATAAACTAAAAGGAAGTAGTTTTGTTATCTCAGGTGTTTTTGAGCGTGTTTCTAGGAAAAGATTGAAGCAGTTAATAGAAGATAATGGTGGTAAAATATCCTCTTCAATTTCCTCTAAAACAAGTTATTTAATTGCTGGCAGTAACATGGGGCCAAGTAAGTTGTCCAAAGCAAATAAACTTAATATTCAAATGATTTCGGAAGATGATTTCTTGGATAATATAATTTAGATTAATTCTAAATTAGTCTATTTCATCGATAAAATACACTTTTTATCGATAATGTGTATATTTTATTATATATTTGGCTCTAACAACTGCGCGAAATATGAAATCTAAATTAATTGCAGGTATATTAATATCCCTATCAATAGCAACGGTCTTCTTCGAGATAATTGAAGATCCAAGCGGTAATATAACACGAAGTTTTATTGTACCATTGCTAACATTTTTATACTTTTTTAAAAACAAGGGAAAAACTTCTTATTTTTTCTTTTTCTTATTATTCTTTTCAATCGCCGAGTCTTTAGTTTGGATGGAAAACTATGATAATTTTAAAATAGGAACATTAAATGTGTCTTTTTATCACTTTTACATTGGTAACTTATCATCTATTACGGCATATATATTTTTAATTTTAGAAATCTTAAAATCTTATAGTTTTAAAAGTGTGATTGATAAATTTCCTGTTCATATCATGATACTGTTTGTTCTTGATATTTACACAATATATCTCGTGAGTGAGACTGCCTTCCGAAGTCCAAATTTTGTTTATAATGTGGATAAAATTATCGAAGTTATATACAATGGGGTTGTGATGTTTTTGTTGACGGTAGCGCTAATGGGCTATATCAATCGAGATTCTAAAAAAGCAATGAACTTGTTATTAGGTTCTTTGTGCCTTGTGTTTTCTGAAATACTACAAGTTGCAACTTTCTATGTCTCTGAAAACAATACCCTTCTGGGAGTTAGTTACATTATTCTTTTGATTTTTGCCTTCACATTTTTGTATGTACAGTCAGATATGTCTTACTCTAGAAGAACTCATTACGAGAGCGTTCCCTTTTTAAAAAACATTGAATAGTTATACTAAAATGGTGGTTCCTCTTACTTTTTTTGATTTATTAGAATCGAAAAAGAAATCTATTTTCCCCATGTATAATCCGTAACATCCTACTTGATTTATTAAAACATTTTCACCCAATATATTTTTTTCAATGATTGGTTTTTTTAAAAAAGTGTGTGTATGGCCCCCAATGATTAAATCGATATGTTTGGTCGCCCTAGCAAGCACTACGTCAGATATTTTGTTAGGATCTTTTTTATAATAATGACCAAGATGAGACAAGCATATGATTAAATCGCATTGCTCGTCTTCCTTTAAAATTCTACTCATGTCTTGAGATATCTCAATTGGGTCTCTATAAACAGTTTCTTTATATTGTTTTTTTAACACCAACCCATTTAGTTCTATACCCAATCCAAAAACACCAATTTTAATTCCATTTTTTTTAAAGATTTTGTAAGGTTTTACATGTTCATTCATGACCGTTTTTGAAAAATCATAGTTCGCAGAAACAAATTCAAAATTGGCATGTGGTAGCTGTTTGTATAAACCTTCAATACCATTATCAAAATCATGATTTCCTATTGTTGCAAGGTCATATTTAAGCATGCTCATGAGTTTAAACTCTAGCTCTCCACCATAATAATTAAAATAGGGAGTACCTTGAAAAATATCTCCTGCATCCAATAGTAAAGTGTTTGGATTTTGCTCTCTTAAGGACTGAATGAGTGAAGCTCTTCTAGCGACACCTCCTTTATTGGAATTTCGTCCACTTTCCGGACCAAATGCATCGATATGACTGTGTACATCATTGGTGTGTAAGATTGTTATTTGACGCGAGTCAGTTTCAGGTACAAAAGACGTTAACGAAAGACTGCTCAAACTCAAAAGAGTAGCAGAGGCACTAGATTGACGCAAAAAATCTCTTCTTCTCATAAATATCTTAATTTAATTTATTCTAATGAATCGTTGGTCAATCATAGGGCGGATGGTATCATTTTTTGAAAAATAATCGATCAGAACATTTCTTATTTTATAGTTGAGAATGTGAAGAGTATCGCTTTTTTGAAAAAAGGACATGTTATCCCCACCATTATACAAGTAATCATTAGTGGCAACATTATAGTAGTGGTCATCGTTTATAATTTCTCCATGAATCTTTGCTTCCAATAATTGAGAATCTTTATCCAATTTAATTGTTAATCCTGAAATAGGATGTGCTCGTTTTGCGTATTGTAAATAATTCACCAATTCCTTGACAACGATACCTTTAAGTTTTGCAACCACAACACTATTTTCAAAGGGCATAAGTTGATATGCTGAGCGTGTTGTAACTGGACCTTTTGGTAAAATAGATCTGATACCACCATGGTTTAACAATACAAAATCAATTGACTCTTGTGTTTTTGATTTGAAAATTGGATTAGCTTCTTTAAAAACAGCATCAGCCATTAAATTTCCAATCGCTGTGTTTAATTCACCGTCATTTTTAGAATAAGTATCAATGGAAAAAGCGAGCACACTGTCTAAATTTTTATTGACGTTTAACCGGTATGGCTCCATGAAATTATTGATCAACGAATCCTCTTTGATTTGAGAATTTATTTCCAATCTTGAACCTTCAATTTTATTGAGGTGAAAATTGTCTTTACAGGAAAAAAAACAAAGAACTAGCCCAACTAAAATGAGTTTGTTCTTGATTAATATATGATTTTTCAATACCATTTTTAGGACATGTTTCTTACTTTTGCTAAAAGTATAAATTTAAATGATTTTTAAACGATTAAAGAAAAAATCTAATCAAAAATATTTAAATAATAGTTTAAATAATAGAACGCCATTGGTTGATGAAAGCGTCATTCAGTCTGTGGGTGTTATTTTAAATAGTAACGAATTTAAAGATTCGGATCAATTATTATCCCTTTTAAGATCTCTGGACATAAAAGAGAATAAAATTAAGTTTATAACTTTTATCGATGACCATAAATCAAGGCCAAACAGCTGGGATGCTTATTTTTATCCTGAAAATTTTAAATGGAGGGGAAATATTGAAGGTGTTGATTTAACAGATTTTGTCAATGAATCATTTGATATGCTCATAAGTTATTATCAGATAAATCAATTGGAATTACATTTAGTTACCACGTTATCAAAAGCAAAATTTAAAATCGGAATTTCTAATGTAGATGAAAGACTGCATGATTTAATTATAAGTATTGACCCTAACCAAGTAGAAATATTTAAAAAAGAGTTGTTAAAGTATTTAAAAGTTTTTAATAAGATATAGATGAATGCATTAAAAGGAACCGGTGTTGCATTAGTGACGCCTTTTAAAAAAGATTTAAGTGTTGATCATGATGCGCTCGAAAGGGTTGTTAATTATAATATTGATAATGACATTGATTACTTGGTTGTTATGGGTACCACAGGTGAAAGTGTCACTGTGTCAAAATCTGAAAAAATCAATATACTCAAAACCGTATCTCGCGTAAATAACGGTAGATTGCCTTTAGTGTTAGGTATCGGAGGTAACGATACGAGAGCAGTTATAGAAGAAATTCAAATGACTGATTTAAGCGAAATCACAGCAATACTCTCAGTTTCTCCCTATTACAGTAAGCCAACACAAGAAGGGATTTATCAACATTTTAAGGCAATATCTCAAGCGTCACCAAAACCTATCATTGTTTACAATGTGCCGGGAAGGACCTCAAAAAACATGTTGCCTAACACCGTGCTACGACTTGCTAGTGATTTTAAAAACATTGTAGCGGTGAAGGAGGCAGGAAATAACACTCAGCAGTATTTGGAATTACTTAAAAATAAACCAAAAGATTTTCTTGTTATTTCTGGAGATGATGACCTAGCCTTAGGCACAGTTTTAGCGGGTGGAGCAGGAGTCATTTCTGTTTTAGGCCAAGCGTTTCCCAAAGAATTTTCAAAAATGATTCGTTTAGGAGTGTCCGGAAACACAAAAGAGGCTCACGAGTTACATTTTAAATTGATGCCAATAACCTCATTAATATTTCGCGAAAATAATCCAGCAGGAATCAAAGCTGTACTTAATAGCTTAGAGCTTTGTTTGGATGTGGTTCGCTTGCCATTGGTAGCTGCATCTAATAGTTTAAAGACAGAGATCAAGTCATTTATTATCAATTATGGGCAATGATAAAAAGAAAACTTCGTTAGCCTAATAATAAGTTAATAAACGAAGGGTTAAATATTTATTTTAATATTCGTTTGAAATACTTATTTTTGCATCCTCAATTGAAATATGAAGAATTTACTTTACATCACATTTATCCTGATTATCACAAGCTCTTGCAGTGAATACCAGAAAGCTTTAAAGTCAACCAACATTGCTGAGAAATTTGCAATGGGTACGGAGCTGTATGATGACGGCAAGTTTGGGAAAGCGAATCGCTTGTTCGTTCAGATTGTGCCAAAATACAGAGGTAAGCCACAAGCTGAAAAACTCATGTACATGTACTCCAGGACTTTCTATGAAATGAGAGATTTTTATACTGCAAATTATCAGATGGAACGTTTTGTAAATGCTTATCCAGAAAGTATAAAGGCTGAAGAAATTGCTTTTTTGGCAGCAAAAAGCTACTATTTTCTGTCTCCGGTGTATTCAAAAGAACAAAAAGAAACCGTCGACGCTATTGGTAAATTACAGGGATTTATAAACAGTTATCCTGATTCTGAGTATTTGGCTAGTGCAAATACCCTAGTAAAAGAACTGGATTACAAATTAGAAAAAAAGGCATTTGAAATAGCCAAAGAATACAACACAACAGGACCTTACAGTAGAGATTATCAGGCAGCCATTTCAGCATTTGATAATTTCATCATCGATTTTCCTGGTACAACATTAAAGGAAGATGCCATGTTTTACAGACTAGATTCTGCATTTAAAATGGCAATAAATAGTGTTGAGTGGAAAAAAGAGCAACGTTTGAAAGAGGCTAAAAGTTTATATGATACCTTTGTGAAGTTGTATTCTGAATCAAAATTTAATGAAGAAATCAAAAGTATGGGTGAAGAATTAGTCACTCAAATGCAACCTTACAGTTCAAAAAGTTAATACAATAGAAAAAATGGATTTAAAAAAAGTAAATGCTCCTGTAAATACTGAAACATATGACAGAAATGAAATAGATGCGCCTACAGAGAATATATATGAGGCCATATCAGTCATTTCAAGACGAGCAGAGCAAATCAATACCGAGATTCGAAAAGAACTTATTGATAAATTAGAGGAGTTTGCAACCTACAACGACAGTTTAGAAGAAATCTTCGAAAACAAGGAACAAATTGAAGTTTCTAAGTTTTATGAAAAATTACCTAAACCTCATGCTTTAGCTGTCCAAGAATGGCTTAAAGAAAAAATTTATTACAGAAACACAGATCAAGATTCTCAAGTAGAATAATTGTCATGTCAATCTTAAGCGGTAAACATATACTACTAGGCATAACTGCTGGTATAGCCGCGTACAAAACAGCCTCACTAGTGAGGCTTTTTGTCAAAAATGGAGCTCATGTTAAAGTCGTTATGACACCTGCGTCGAAGGAATTTATAACGCCTCTTACCTTATCTACACTATCAAAAAATCCAGTTCTTGATTCGTTTACCAATGAAGATGATGATAACGAAGTTTGGAACAATCATGTTGAGTTAGGTCTTTGGGCAGATATTTTTTTAATTGCCCCTGCCACAGCCAATACCATGTCTAAAATGGCTTCTGGGAACAGTGATAATTTGCTTTTAGCAATCTATTTATCTGCGAAATGTCCGGTTTATGTGGCACCTGCAATGGATTTGGATATGTACCGTCACGCTTCATCCAAAACATCAATGTCGACACTTCAAAGTTATGGGAACATCATTATTCCTGCAGAAGTTGGGGAGTTGGCAAGTGGTTTAGTTGGTGCGGGAAGAATGGCCGAGCCAGCAACGATTGTAAAATTTATCGAGAGTCATATTTTAGAGGGGTTACCACTTTATCAAAAGAAAATTTTAATAACTGCAGGTCCAACCTACGAAGCGATAGATCCTGTTCGATTTATAGGGAATCACTCAAGTGGTAAAATGGGTTTTGAAATTGCTAAAGCAGCCTCTAATTTAGGCGCTGAGGTACGATTAATTACTGGTCCAACCCACCAAAAAATTTCATCAAATCTCATCACTGTCATACCAGTTGTTAGTGCACAAGAAATGTATGAGCAAGTGCATCAATTTTATGAAAATTGTGATATTGCCATATTATCTGCTGCTGTCGCAGACTACAAAATTAAATTTATATCTAATCAAAAGATAAAAAAGGAAGAACACTCTTTAACATTAGAGTTAGAAAAAACTCAAGATATTCTAGCATCTCTTGGAAAGTTAAAAAACAACCAATTACTTGTTGGTTTCGCTTTAGAAACTGATAATGAAATTACAAATGCAATTAAAAAACTAAAAAATAAGAATTTAGATTTAATTGTTTTAAATTCGTTAAGTGATAAAGGTGCTGGTTTTGGCACAAATACAAATAAGGTCACACTGATAAAGCGTGATCTGAGTACAACTAATTTTCCCCTTAAGTCTAAGGCAGAGGTGTCTAAAGATATTTTAAATGAAATACTAAAACTGATCGATGCGTAATTGCTTATTATTATTATTATTTATTTTGGCTATCATGAATGTCAGTTCTCAAGAACTGAATTGTAGCCTGATTGTCAATGCACAACAGACTGGAAATGAAAATGTCCAGGTGTTTAAAACACTTGAAAAGCAACTACAAGAATTTGTAAGTAACACTAAATGGACCAATAGAATTGTAGCATCACAGGAACGCATTAATGCAAGTATGGTGATTAATATTCAAGATTACAACAACGACACATTTAAAGCCTCTATACAGGTTCAGTCAGCACGTCCAATTTTTAATTCATCATATGAGTCACCGATATATAATTTTAATGACAAAGATTTTAATTTTAGATATCTAGAATTTCAAAATTTGAATTATAGTCCAACACAATTTGAGTCTAATTTAGTATCAGTTATTGCATTTCATGTGTACATGATTTTAGGAATGGATGCTGACACGTTTGAGTTAAAAGGAGGTCAAAAATATTTTGAGCAAGCTCGAACTATCGTTGGATATTCGCAACAAAACAATGCGGTTGGTTGGGCACCACCAAAAGGAGGGGATCAAACTAGAAGCCAGCTATTAGATAATGTTATGTCTACTACCTACAAAGAGTATAGAGAAGTGCTCTACAAATATCATCGAATGGGCTTAGATGGAATGCACGAAAATCCAAAGAATGGTAAGGTAGTTGTTGCGGAGGCATTGACAAGCTTACAGGTCATGAATTCTAGGCGTCCAAATTCTTTTATTTTAAGGGTGTTTTTTGACGCAAAGTCTGATGAAATCGAACAAGTTTTTTCAGATGGTCCGAGTGTGGATATTAAAAAACTAACAAATACTTTATCAAAAATAGCTCCAATGCATTCGAGTAAATGGAGAAATATAGGTTTTTGATATATTTGCTTAGCCTTTTTGACGCTCAAGTTTCATCATTTAATTTTTATCACATTTGATAAATAAACTCACCATAAAAAATTATGCACTAATTGAAGAACTGCAAATGGACTTCAATAATGGGCTATCTATTATTACAGGTGAAACTGGGGCAGGGAAGTCAATTTTGCTAGGGGGGTTATCATTGATTTTGGGTAAGCGTGCTGATTTAACAGCGATGAATGACTCGAGTAAAAAATGTGTGATAGAAGCTACCTTTGACATCGCTAATTATAATTTAAAATCACTGTTTAAGGATAATGATTTAGATTACGATGCCGAAACTATCATTCGAAGAGAAATCTTACCGTCAGGTAAATCTCGCGCATTTGTAAATGATTCACCTGTTAATTTAAATATACTTTCTTTACTAGGAGTACAACTAATTGACATTCATTCACAACATCAAACTTTACAGATTACAAATGTAGACATGCAATTAGATATTTTAGATGCACTTGCAAACAACAAAGTGACGCTTCTAGAATATCAAGAAAAGTTTGTTGTTTATAAAAAAACAAAGGCATTCTTAGAGGAATTAAAGGCGCAAAAAAATCAAGCTCTGAAAGACCACGATTATAACGTGTTTTTATGGAATGAATTAGAAGAAGCACAACTGTTGTCTGTCGATTTAAGTGCCTTAGAGGATGAACAAGCAACCTTAAGTAATATTGAATTTGTTTTGGAAGAATTGAAACTTGCGAATGCATTACTTAATGAAGAGCAACTAGGCATCTTAGAAAATTTATCTCGGTTAAAAGCAAGTTTTTATAAACTAGCTGATATTTCCAAAATCTATACTGCGCTTTACGAACGTGCGTCAAGCAGTTTGATTGAAATGGATGATATGTCATCGGAGATTATAGAGGTTCAAGAGAGTCTCGAGCTTAATCCTAAAAGATTAGAGCAAGTGAATGCCACCTTACAATTAATTAATAATTTATTACTGAAGCATGGTGTTTCTGATGTTGATGCATTAATAATGATTCAAAACACGTTGCACGAAAAAGTAGAATCTTTTGAAACAATTGACGATGATATTGTTCAAAAGGAAAGAGATCTTGAAATGCAAATGGAAAAGCTCAATGCCTTGGCGACACTCCTTCATCGTAGTAGAGTTGAGGTTGTTCCAGTATTTATTGCTCAAATGGCAGCTATTTTAAAGGATTTAGGGATGCCAAATGCCGATTTCAAAATAGCGCTAGATTTTCAAGAAAATTATAACTCTAAAGGTAAAGACAGCATCGATTTACTATTTCGGGCAAATAAAGGAAGTAGTTTTTTACCCTTACAGAAAGCAGCTTCAGGAGGGGAACTGTCAAGAATCATGTTATCCATTAAATCTATTCTCGCTCATTATATAAAATTACCTACCATAATGTTTGACGAAATAGACACGGGAGTCTCGGGAGAAATTTCAACAAAAATGGCAACGATCATGCACCAATTGAGCCGCTCAATGCAGGTGTTTTCAATTACTCATTTGCCACAAATAGCTGCGAAAGGAGACCATCATTTTAAGGTATATAAAAAAGACACCAATGATAAAACAGCCACACATTTGATAAAATTAAATGATGAAGATCGTATTGTTGAAATAGCTCAAATGTTAGGAGGTGAAAAAATATCAACTTCTGCAATTGCTCATGCAAAGCAGTTGCTCAATTAGTCTTATATTTGGCCAATAAAAAATTTAGAATACCATGTCATACAATTTATTAAAAGGAAAGAAAGGAATTATTTTTGGAGCACTTGATGCAAATTCTATTGCATGGAAAACAGCAGAGCGTGTTCATGAAGAAGGTGGAGAGTTTGTATTAACCAACGCACCGATAGCTATGCGAATGGGACAAATAAAAGAACTTGCTGAAAAAACAGGCTCACAAATTATTCCAGCTGACGCGACATTAGAGGAGGATTTACAAAATCTCGTTGAGCAATCAATGGAAATTCTAGGAGGTAAAATAGATTTTGTTTTGCATTCTATAGGTATGTCTGTTAATGTGCGAAAAGGTCGTGCTTACACAGATCAAAAATATGATTGGACTAAAAAAGGAACAGATGTTTCAGCGATGTCGTTTCATAAAGTCATGCAAGCTTTGTATCAGGGGGATGCTATGAATGAGTGGGGGAGCATTGTTGCCTTAACCTATATGGCGGCACAACGTGTGTTTCCCGATTACAATGATATGGCAGATAATAAAGCTTATCTTGAAAGTATAGCGCGTAGTTTTGGGTATTTTTTTGGTCGAGATAAAAAAGTTCGTGTGAATACGATTTCGCAGTCTCCAACACCAACAACGGCAGGTCAAGGTGTAAAAGGGTTCGATGGGTTTATAGCTTATGCAGAAAAAATGTCACCGTTAGGAAATGCCACTGCTCTTGATTGTGCCAATTATACGGTAACCTTATTTAGCGACCTCACCAAGCGCGTCACGCTACAAAATCTTTACAATGATGGCGGATTCAGTAATATGGGTGTGAGTGATGCTGTGATGGAACATTTTATTGAGGAGTAAAAGGAAGACAACCCTAATTCATATAATCAATTTTACAAATAATTTTTAAAAATGAATGTTTTTCACAAAAAAGCATTCTTTTTTTTGGGTATTATTGCATTTTTATGATTTACAACCTCTTTATTGGTATTTCATCGATTAGCCTTTTTAACTTTTATATTTATTGACCTTTTTAACATATTTTTATGAGAACTAACTTATAACTCAGCAAAATATGAAAAAAATTACTTTATTATTTACGATTTTAACTGCATCCTTTGGGTTTTCTCAAAATGGTGGTGACACATGTGGAGCAGCAGTGGCGGTAACGCCGGGCTCTTTTACGCAAACAGAAATTACTGGCACAGGTGCAGAACTAGGTACGGGAGTTGGTTCAGCCTGGTTTGTTTATACACCAACTGAAGATGCAAGTATTGTTGTTTCTTCATGTAATGGAGGATCTGATACATATCTAGCAATTGGAACCGGTACATGTGGTTCATTGAATCTTGCAGGATCTAATGATGATTTTTGCTCAACTAGCGAAGGAGGATCCGCATTTGCATCACAAGTGTCAATTCCTGTTACTGCTGGAACAGATTACTACATTGAGTGGAGTAACAGATGGAGTAGTGGGCCTTTTAATTGGAGTATTGAAGAAATTGCCTGTCCAGAAGTAGGGACAGTCTTTATTGAATTTCTCACTGATGTGTCAGGTGATTTTATATGGTCGGATGTCGGCGGATTATCATATGAATGGGAAGTGCAGCCAGATGGCACTGCTCAAGGTACTGTCGGTGCCCCAGCTAGTGGTTCAACAACAACATCTCAATTTTCTACAGGTAATGTTTTACAAGCTAACACACCTTATGATATTTTTATCCAAACAAACTGTGGTTCTGACGGAACGTCGGATTATATTGGTCCTCTGAGTTTCACAACAAATGCGTTACCTCCTCCTAGTAACGATTTACTTGAGAATGCGATTGCTGTTGTTTGTGATGGTAATTATACTGGTGATACAACCAATGCTAATTTTACTGAAACAGATGCTCCGGATGGTTTTGGTGCTTCCAATGATACTGCAAATATTTGGTATTCATACACAGGATCTGGCACGGAAGAAGATGTTACCGTTGATTTATGTGCCTCTGGCTATGATACAGCCTTTATTGTGTATACAGGTACTTCAGGAAATTTAGTTGCTGTTGGTGGTAATGATGATAATTCAGCTGTATGTGGTGCTGGATTTAGATCTTATGGTTCATTTATCTCTGACGGTTCAACGACTTACTATATCAATGTAAATGGTTACTCAGGTACCACAGGATTAGTGGATATGACTATTTCATGTGCAAGTACAACACCACCACCATCCAACGATGAGGTTGGCGATGCTGTCGCTTTGACTCTTGATGCGTCTGTACAAGGAACAACAGAGGGGGCAACACAAGATGGCTCTCAAGATCAACCAGCGTGTGATCCATTTGGTTCCATTGCTGATGTTTGGTACACAGTTACACTAGCAGAGGAAGGAGACCTACAAATAGTCACCACCATATCAGGTAATTCAGATCAAGCAAATGTTACGGTGTATACATCAGATAGTGGTTTAGAAGAAGATGAAGTTATAGCATTTTGCTCAGATGCAGGTGCTGGAGAAACTATATCAGGAAATTTAGTTGCAGGAACTTATTATATAAGAGTTTGGAGTGATGGTGTTGCATCAACAAGAACAGAGGGAACCTTTGATATAGTTGCAAATTTCACTGGTTTATCAATCAATGATTTTGACAATCCAAAATTATTTCAATATTACCCAAACCCTGTAAAGAATGTCTTGACATTGAATGGGCAACGAAATATTGAATCGATTTACATATATAACATGCTTGGGCAAGAAGTGATGTATTCACAACCTCAAGCATTAGATAGTCAATTAGACATGTCTAAATTACAGTCAGGAACCTATTTTATGCAAGTAACTGTTGGAACTACAATACAAACAGTTCGTGTAATTAAGCAATAATTTTAATATTTTATTTAAAAAGCCACCAATTATTTGGTGGCTTTTTTTTTGAGGGTGTTAACTCCTGTTTAATTATCTTTGTTCGTATGACAGCCAAGGATATATCATTTATCATTCCGGTTTTTAACAGACCTGATGAAATTAAAGAGCTTCTTGAAAGTTTTTTGCTACTTGAAGGAGATCATAAGTTTGAGATTGTCATTATTGAAGATGGTTCTACAATAACATCTCACAGTATTATTTTACAATATTCACAGCATTTAGATATTTCTTATCATACCAAAGTAAATTCTGGTCCCGGTGATTCAAGAAATGTCGGTATGCGTATGGCTAAGGGCAGTTTTTTTATCATTTTAGATTCAGATTGTTTATTACCAACACACTATTTAAACACAGTACTTCAGCACCTCACTGTTTCACAAATAGACTGCTTTGGTGGTCCAGATGCTGCACACTCGTCATTTAGTCCTATTCAAAAAGCGATTAATTTTTCTTTAACATCTTTTATTTCAACGGGTGGTATTCGGGGCAAACATCGCAGTGTGAATACTTTTCAACCAAGAAGTTTTAATATGGGTTTGTCTAAAAAAGCGTTTGAGGCAACTAGTGGTTTTGGAAATATTCATCCAGGTGAAGACCCTGACTTATCTATTAGATTAAATAAATTGGGATTTAAAACGGTCTTAATTTCAAAGGCTTATGTCTATCATAAACGTCGTATTTCTCTCACTAAATTTTATAGTCAAGTGTACAAGTTTGGATTGGTGAGACCTATATTGAATACATGGCACCCTCATACCAGGAGTATCACTTATTGGTTTCCAACGTTGTTTAGTTTGGGATCTGTACTAGCAATTATCTTGGCTGTAAATGCTGTATATTGGCCGGTATTTTTACTAGGGGTCTATTTTTTGACAGCTTTTTTTATAGCCTTTAATGCGACAAAAAACATCATAGTTTCTTTATTATCTTTAGTCGCTATTGGTATTCAATTTTTTGGTTATGGAAAAGGGTTTTTGAAGTCTACAGTGCGATTAATGTCGTCCAATTATAATATAGAAGCGCGCTTTCCTGAATTATTTTTTAAAGCAACATAATGTCACGACTAAAAATTCATATATCAAGATTATTTAAAAGTAAAAAAATTAATGTACTTCTAGTTTTTGTCTTATTGGCTTTGCTTTTCTCTATATTGACAAAATTATCCAAAGATTACACAAAAACAATTTCTTTTGATATTGAAATGACCAATGTACCAAGTCAATACGTTATTCTCAAAGATTCGGTTCAAATGCTTGATGTAACTTTAACCAGTTCTGGTTTTAATTTACTTAAATATTATCTCATTGATCCTCAATTAAATTTTGATTTTAGTACCATTAAGCGTGATAAAAAGCACTATGTATGGACCAAGAATAGCCAATTTCAAAGTATTGTGAATCAATTTAATGTAGCAACTTCTATAAACGCATTAAAACCAGACACTATTAAATTTAATTATGATGCACGATTTATCAAGCGACTTCCTGTAGTTTTAGAACAAAATATAAAATTTGCGTCAGGATTTGATATTGCCGATTCGTATGTTCTTGAACCAGATTCCATAGACGTCATTGGTTCCAAAATGGTCATAGATACCTTAAAACAAATTAAAACAGAAACACTATCTCTAAGTGATGTTAACAGCGATATTAATTTTATTGTAACTCTAAATTTGCCAAACAACAGCGATGACTTTTTGGTGTCATCAAGTCAGGTTGAGGTATTTGGTGCAGTCACAAAGTTTACTGAGGGATCTATTTTTGTACCAGTGAGAATTACTAATCTACCAGAAAATTTATCAATTAATTATTTTCCGAAAGAAATTGAGGTTATTTTTTACACAAGCCTTGAAAATTACGGTAACATTTCTATTAATAGTTTTAAAGTTGAATGTGATTTTGGTGCCTTAAATGATTTTGAAAATCAATTAATTCCAAAAGTTATTGAAAAACCTACACAGGTAAAGAACGTCAGGTTAGGTACAAAGTCAATTGAATTTATTCTTAAAAAATGAAAGTATTACCGTATATAGTTGGTCTAACAGGAGGTATTGGAAGTGGCAAAACTACGGTGGCTAATTTTTTTAAAGAACTAAGTGTTCCCATTTATATTGCTGATGATGAGGCGCAAAAATTAATGTTAGAATCACCTCTTTTAAAAAGTGAGTTAATATCCTTATTTGGCCCAAAGGTATATGAAAATGGACAATTAAATAAACTGCTTATATCTGAGTCTATTTTTAAAGATAAAACAACACTCAAGGCCATAAACAATATTGTTCATCCAGTAGTTGCTATTCATTTTAATAAATGGTTAGGTCTCCAAGAAAGCCCTTATGTGATTAAGGAAGCTGCTATTTTTTTTGAGAACGGTAGTTATAAATCACTTGATGCAATTATCACCGTTGTGGCTCCTGAAGAATGTAAAATAAGACGAATCATGCAACGTGATATAAAGTCAAAAAAACAAATTAAGGCGATAATGAACAACCAATGGAGCGATAAGAAAAAAATTAAAATGTCGGATTTTGTTATTGAAAACACTAATTTGAAGCAAACAAAATTGTTGGTAAAGGAAATTCACGAAAAACTACTTAAAAAACTGTAGTTTCAATTAAAATTTAACATTTTTGTTAAGGTAAGGTTAAATGCTCAATATACTAAATGTTAAAATGTTAATTTTGAACAATGAGTAAAAGGTTATTTGTCTTGTTAGTGGTACTAATGAGTCTGTCTTTGATAGGAATTATTTTTGTACAGGCGTATCACATTAACAATACGGTGAAGAATGAAGAGGAACAGTTTACTGACAAAGTGAAGCGTGTTTTAAGCTCTACTGCCACCACTATAGAGGAATTAGAGTATAAGGAATATGCGTTTCGTTTCAGAGAGCTGATGGCAGAAAAGGGAGTTCAGGTTGATACCACTGATATTAGAAATTTGTGGATTATTCAGGATGATCTTAATTCAAACGAAACTCTCATTTACAGAAACGGAATTTTAGAGGAAAATTTTAAAATTCCATCGTTCATTGACATCGGTTTAGATAGTATTAATATTACACGAATATCGAATGAACGAGAAACACGTATTTCTAGAAAAAACAGTTACGACAACTTTGATGGGAATAGTAATGCAGCATCTTTAGAAGTGTCACCAGAAGCGTTGTTATTACAATCAGCACAAATTTCTCGAAGTAAAGAGGTGATGTTTGAAACAGCGTATAAAGATATGGCCAAACGGTCACCAATACATTTGCGTGTCTCAAGAAATGATTTATCGGATTTGTTATCCCAAAAGCTTACAGATAACAACATTGATATCACTTTTGAATATTCTATTTATCACAAGGATTTGGCAACAAAAGTTCAAACAGAAAATTTTGAATTGTTACAAGATATTTCTTACGGGGTTCCAATTTTTTTGGATAACAACGATGAGAGTGAATATAAGTTGTATGTAAATTTTCCTAAACGAAATCGCTTTATTTTATCATCTATTTTAGGATTGGCTTTGTTGTCAATAATTTTTACAACCATCATTATCATAGCTTATACGAGTGCCATTTATCAATTAATTAAACAGCGAAAGATAGCACAGATTAAAACGGATTTTATAAATAACATGACACATGAATTTAAGACGCCAATTGCCACCATAAGTTTGGCTTTAGATGCAATTAAAAATCCAAAAATTATTGGTGATGAGGATAAAGTGAAACGTTACCTTAAAATGATTAAAGATGAAAATAATAGAATGCACGCACAGGTTGAAAATGTTCTGCGAATATCAAAACTTGAAAAAAATGAATTAAATATAAGTAAAGATCAAGTTGATTTACATGAATTAATTTTAGATGCCATCACGCACATTGAATTAATTGTTGAAAATAGAAATGGTTATATTAATACAAATTTAGATGCAAAATTATCATCGGTGTTAGCCAATGAAACTCATTTTACTAATGTTATTGTAAATATTTTAGATAACGCTGTAAAATATACAAATGGTAAACCAGAAATAAATATGACAACCGAAAATATTGGAAATAATATCATATTAAAAATAAGTGACCGTGGTAGTGGGATGACAAAGTCAGTGTCAAAAAGAGTGTTTGAGAAATTTTACAGAGAGCATACAGGCGATGTTCATAATGTGAAAGGTCACGGTTTAGGTCTCGCTTATGTCAAGCGTATCGTCGATGATCACTCAGGTCATGTTAGTGTTGAAAGTGAAAAAGGACATGGTAGTACCTTTATTATTAAACTACCGTTAATATCATAAGAAAGTTATGGAAGAAGTAAACAAAAAAATTTTACTAGTAGAAGACGATCCTAATTTTGGGACTGTTTTGAGAGACTATTTAATGATGAATGACTATGACGTCGTACATGCTAAAAATGGTATGGAAGGGTTTGAGAAGTTTAAAAGAGATGATTATGACTTGTGCATACTCGATGTGATGATGCCTTACAAAGATGGATTTACGCTTGCCAAGGAAATACGAGAAAAAAATACGGATGTCCCTATCATCTTTTTGACAGCCAAAGCCATGAAGGAAGATGTCTTGAAAGGCTATAAAGTGGGAGCTGATGATTATTTAAATAAGCCTTTTGATAGCGAGGTGTTATTGATGAAAATAAAAGCAATCATTCAACGCAAAGCCACTGACAGTGTCGCAGACAGTAAGCAATTTGAATTTGAAATTGGGAATTTTCATTTAAATTCTAAGTTGAGATTTTTAAAGTATAAAGGAGGAGATCCCACGAAGCTTTCACCTAAAGAAAATGAGCTATTACGATTATTGGCACTTCATGAAAATGACCTAATGCCAAGAGAACTGGCATTAACAAAAATTTGGAGAGACGATAATTACTTTACCTCGAGAAGTATGGATGTGTATATCGCGAAGTTGAGAAAATATCTTAAAGTTGATGGAAATGTTGAAATTTTAAACATTCATGGGGAAGGTTTTAGATTAGTGGTAAACCAAAATCTAAAATAATTAACAAGATTATCGATACTACAAGAATCCAATTTAAATTAATCTTTAAATTGGATTTTTTCTTTGATGTAATCAATAATGTTGTTAGTGTCATGATCAATACCAAACCACTGGATTTCTGAATTTTTATTAAACCATGTAAGTTGTCTCTTTGCATAGCGTCTGGTGTTTTTCTTAATTTCTGCTACGGCTTCATCTAAGTTAATAGTGTTATCAATAAATTGAAATAACTCTTTATAACCTACTGTATTTAAAGCATTTAATTGCTTATATTTTATTAGATTTTTTACTTCTAACAAAAGGCCATCTTTCATCATGACATCAACACGTTCGTTAATACGTTGGTAGATGATATCTCGTTCAGCTGTAAGTCCAATGGTTATGGTTGTAAATGGACGTTGACTCTTATGTTGTGTTAAATATGACGAATATGGTTTTCCGGTACCGATACAGATTTCTAAAGCTCTTATGACGCGATGTGGGTTGTCAATTGCAATTTTTTCATAAGAAATCCTATCTAATACTTTTAATTTATTTTGTAGGGACAAAAGTCCTGAGGTTTTTAAATCCTTATTTAGTTGTTCTCTAATTGATTTTTCAATTTTTGGAAAAGTATCTAACCCTTTTAAAATTGCATCGATGTATAGTCCAGAACCACCCACCAAAACGACGACGTTATTTGATTTAAATAACGACTCTAAAACACTGAGTGCTTCTCGTTCAAAATTTCCAACACTATACTCATCTAAAACAGATTTATGATGAATAAAATGGTGCTTGGCTTGCTTGAGTTCTTTACTATTAGGAGCGGCCGTTCCAATACGGAGTTCTTTGTAGAATTGTCTAGAATCAGCAGAAATGATGTCTGTGTTAAAAAATTGAGCAAGTGCAATGCTTAGTGAGGTTTTACCGATTGCAGTAGGCCCAACGATGGTAATTAGATACTTACTCATTTAATTTGTTTCCACAGTTGTAACAAAATTCTGCATTATCATTATGTGTGTCTACCAGGCAATTTGAGCAGGATTGAGTATTGGTCGCGATACTTTTTCGGTTAAATCTAGTCATCTGAGAAGACACAATTCCGGTAGGAATTGCAATTATTCCGTACCCCATTATCATTATGATTGACGCAATAAATTGACCTAGTGCAGTAATTGGTGCAATATCTCCATACCCAACGGTTGTAAGAGTAACAATGGCCCAATAAACACTCCTTGGAATACTCGTGAAACCACTATCTTGATCACTTTCCACGAGGTACATCACAGTGCCTAAAACGATGCATAAAATTATAACAAATAGGAGAAATACAGCAATCTTTGCCTTACTAGCTTTTAGTGCTCTGGCGAAGTTTGTTGACTCTCCAATAAATCTTGCGAGTTTCAAAATTCGGAAAATACGCATTAATCTTAGTGCTCTCAAAGCAATTAAAGAGTGTGTTCCAATTAAGAAAATGGATAAATACTTTGGAATTGTTGACAGTAAATCAATAATTCCGTAAAAGCTAAAAATATATTTTAAAGGATGTTTAACAGCAATAATTCTAGCAATATATTCTATTGAAAAAAGAATGGTTATGATCCATTCAGAAACATTTAAAAAGTCGTGATATTTAGAATCAAAACTTTCAACACTCTCAAGCATTACCAACACAATACTTGCAATAATTGTTATAAGCAACAGGATGTCAAAGATTTTACCTTTTGGCGTATCCGCCTCATATATTACCTCATGGAGTAAATGCTTCCAATTATTTTTTTTGTTTGATTTATGAGCGTTCATGGAAACCAAATGTAATAAAAGATTAAGGATTACCCAATTTAAGTACTTTGAGTCGCTTGTTACGTCTCATGTAACTTTGAATAATATGTTGTGAATCTTTATTATGTTGCATAGGTGTGATGATATTTTTTAAAATATCAATGTTGTGAATTTGATAGTTCAAATTATAAAAACCAAATCCTTGATAGACACCATTTTCAATTAAAATTGCACTGCGTTCATCATGGTCTCTTCCTTGATCAATGATAACCATATTTTGATTTTCAAAACTATGAAATTCGATTATTTTTGAAACTCGTTCATTATAATTGTTTACCGATTCATCCTTAATACAAGCTCCATAACATTGTTTTATGGTATAATTAAAACAGTTACTTGAGGTTTGATACATACCTGTGAGTTTTTGACACAGGGTGTGTTTATCAACTATTTTCGTCATAAAACTTTTACCACTCTGCAGGTTGGCAAAAGTAGTTATTGGCCTCTCTTTACCATCTATTTTTGATAATTTTAGATTTAGGTAACCAGCATCGTCCTTAAAACTAAATAAGCCATAAGTGAAAATGGTTCGCCGTTGCGCTCTGTTAAAAATGGGCTTATTTTTTTTAATTTCTTCACTTTCTTTTAAAAGAGCCACAAGTTCACTGCCTGTACTTTCGTAAGTTACTGCCGCTACTTGAAGTTGCATTTTTTTTGATTTCCTGTTTGTTCCAGTAAAATGTTGGTTTATTCGGCTTTTGATATTTTTACTTTTTCCAATGTAGATAATTTCGCCATTGGATCTATGCATATAATAAACTCCAGTAATTGAAGGTAAACTATCGATAATATCTTTGAGTCTTGGCTCCATTTGAAATTTGGGTTCAAATCTAATAGACTCTTGTATGATATTTTTTTTAGAGTCCTTTGCTAGCAACATTTTAAACAGTGTAACCGTCGCCAGTGCGTCACCAGAAGCACGGTGTCTGTCGCTAACAGGAATCCCTAAAGATCTTGCTAATTTACCTAGGCTGTATGATTGTTGCCCTGGAATAAGTTCTTTTGATAACTCGACTGTGCAGAGTGTACGTCTTTTAAATTCAAATCCGAGACGTTCAAATTCTGCTTTGAGAATTCTGTGATCAAATTTAGCATTATGAGCAACAATGATACAATTTTCAGTGATTTCAACGATACGTTTTGCAACCTCAAAAAATTTAGGAGCATTTTTCAGCATATTTTTGTTGATTCCTGTTAGATTAACAACAAATGGCTGAATCTCTCTTTCAGGATTAACTAAACTTATAAACTGATCAATAACGGCATGTCCATCAAATTTATAAATGGCAATTTCGGTAATACCTTCCTCATTGTATTTGCCTCCTGTGGTTTCTATGTCTAAAATTGCGTAAATAATTTTGTTTTTATCGTGTAACTTATCTAGTGCCAAAAATGGTACTCCCTATTCTTACCATATTACTTCCACATGCGATAGCTAATTTAAAATCACCACTCATACCCATGGATAAAGTTTCTAAATTCATAGTGGGGTAATGTACTTCCTTCAACGATTCAAATAGTCTTTTTAGTTCTAAGAATTCTTTTTTAATTTGGCTGTCGTCATCAGTAAAAGTTGCCATTCCCATCAAGCCTTTAATGCGAATGTGTTCTAAACTCAAAAATTCTTCAGATTGAATAATGGTGGTGAGTTCCTGCTCGGTCATACCAAATTTTGAATCTTCGCTAGCAATTTTAATTTGAAATAAGCAATTTATAATTCTGTGTTGTTTTTCTGCTTGTTTATTAATTTCTTTTAATAATTTAAAATTATCAACGCCATGAATAAGTGTTACAAAACTCGCAATGTGTTTTACTTTGTTACGTTGCAGGTGTCCAATCATATGCCAATGAATATCCTTGGGCATTTCATGGTATTTCTCCACCATTTCTTGAACTTTATTTTCCCCAAAGATACGTTGTCCTTCTTGATAAGCCTCCAAAATAGCGCTCACTGGCTTTGTTTTGGAAACAGCAACCAAGATGGTATCATTCATAAGTTGTTTCCTAACTGCAGCTAGATTTGATTTGATACTCATGGTCTATGAGAATTGTTTAGCTACATGTTCGGCTTTACGAGTTTTGGAGTAATCATAAAAACCGCTACCCGTTTTTAGTCCTAGCTTTCCTGCATTAACCATATTAACTAATAAAGGACATGGGGCATATTTAGGATTTTTATAACCGTCATACATAACATTCAGAATTGAAAGGCAAACATCTAACCCAATAAAGTCTGCGAGTTGCAATGGTCCCATAGGATGTGCCATGCCGAGTTTCATGACCGTGTCAATTTCTAACACACCAGCAACACCGTTAAAAAGTGTTTCAATAGCTTCATTTAACATTGGTATCAATATTCTGTTAGCAACAAATCCCGGATAATCATTAACCTCAACGGGCGTTTTTCCTAATGATTTAGACAATGTCATGATCAAATTTGTAACCTCGTCACTTGTATTATAACCTCGAATTATCTCAACCAAATTCATTAGTGGGACAGGGTTCATAAAATGCATACCAATAACCATATCGGGTCTTGAGGTCATTGAGGCAATTTCTGTGATGGAAATAGATGAGGTATTGGTTGCTAAAATAGTATCATCAGGACACGCTTCATCTAATTGTTTAAATATTTGAAATTTCAATGTTTTATTTTCAGTGGCGGCTTCGACAACAAGACTCGCGTATTCAACACCCTCTTTAATGCTTGTGTATACTGAAATATTATTAAGAGTTTCTTCTTTTTTATCTAAGGTGATTATATTTTTTGCTACCATTCTTTCCAAATTCTTTGTAATGGTGTTAATCCCTTTCTTGAGAGAAGCTTCACTGATATCTATCAATTGAACCTTAAATCCATTTTGGGCAAAGGTGTGAGCAATTCCATTACCCATTGTTCCTGCTCCAATGACGGCCACATTTTTCATATATGTATTTTTTAAAAACTATTAATGATTTGAGTTGCTACACGCAAAGCTTCGGTACCATCGTGAAGTGTTACAATGGGTGTAGTTTGATTATTTATTGCTTCTGCAAAGGTATCTAATTCGTCAAGAATGGCATTGTTATTATCGACAGTAGGATTATCAAAGTAAATTTGTTTTTTGACACCTTCAGCATTTTGAAGGATCATATCAAAATCACCAGGATTTTCTGGAGCATCTTTCATTTTAACCACTTCACATTTTTTTTCTAGAAAGTCCACTGATATGTAAGCATCTTTTTGAAAAAATCGCGTTTTACGCATATTTTTTAATGAAATTCTACTTGCTGTTAAATTAGCAACACACCCATTCTCAAATTCAAGCCGTGCGTTTGCTATGTCTGGGGTTTCACTTAAAACAGATACACCACTTGCAGACACGTGTTTAACCGTTGATTTAACAACACTCAATATGATATCGATGTCATGAATCATTAAATCTAAAACAACAGGAACATCTGTACCCCTCGGGTTAAATTCGGCTAATCGATGCGTCTCAATGAACATCGGACTTTTCAATTGGTGTTTTATGGCTTTAAAAGCAGGATTAAAACGCTCAACATGCCCAACTTGCCCTTTTAAATTGTAATCAGATAGTAATGATCTAATGTTTTCAGCTTCTTCAACCGTGTTGGTGATTGGTTTCTCGATAAAAATGTGTTTGCCTTTCTTAATGCTTTTTACAGCGCAGTCATAATGAGAAAGAGTAGGAGTTACAATGTCCACCATATCAACAGCGTCGATAAGGTTATCCATTGACTCAAAGAACTTAAAGCCAAATTCTGATTCAACTTTTTTGCCATTGTTTTTGTCAGGATCATAAAAACCAACAAGTTCATATTGGTCTGACTGATCGAGGAGTCTTAAATGAATTTTACCAAGATGACCAGCACCCAGAACGCCCGCTTTTAACATAAATATAATTTTAGACAAAAATAGCTTTTTTGAGACAAAAAAAAGAAAAAGAAAATGGGAAAAACCGTTTGAACTTTATGATGATTCGTTTATTTTTAGTTTTTATAAATACACAGTTTTTGAAGGACACATTTAAGCACCAAGGATTGAGAAAGCAGCTTGTTAGTATTTTAAAAAACAAGGGGATAAATGATAAATTTGTACTTGATGCAATTCAAAATATTCCACGACACCTTTTTATGGATTCAAGTTTTTTGGATCACGCGTATCAGGATAAAGCTTTCCCAATTGGTGCAGATCAAACCATTTCACAACCGTATACGGTCGCTTTTCAGACAGAACTTTTAAAAGTAAATAAAGGAAATAAAATACTCGAGATAGGCACAGGTAGCGGATACCAATCTGCAGTTCTTTGTGAGTTGGGAGCCAGGGTGTACAGTATTGAAAGACAATTGGAGTTATTTAAAAAAACCAAACTTTTTTTACCCAAACTAGGCTATCGCCCAAAACAACTTATTTTTGGTGATGGTTATAAAGGCTTAACTGAACAGGCACCCTTTGACGGTATTATCGTGACTGCAGGTGCTCCATTTGTACCCAAACCACTATTGAGCCAACTAAGACTGGGTGGCCGTTTGGTGATTCCTGTAGGAGATAAGGTTCAGGTTATGACTTTAATAATTCGAAAAGGTGTTAAGCAATTTGAAAAACATGAATTTGGAGATTTTAGATTTGTTCCTTTATTAGAAGATAAAAATTAAGTTATTTGTTTATGTTTGATTTTCACAGATGCTAGTTTGCAGTGTAGCTAAAAAAGATTTTATTGTCCTGTTAATACTGTATCTATTTGAAAATAGTGTACTAAAAAAGAATACTTATCAATAAAAAACCCTTCAAATAATTTGAAGGGTTTTTTATTGATATTTTTAAATGTATTAATTAACCCAAAGTAATGTTTTCCTTATGATTGTATAACCAAAGCCATCAGGTAAAATTTCATTCATTTTAGATTTTGAAGCCATTTTTTGATAGGTATTGTCATCCTTGTATGAAAGATACGCCATCGCATCCAATAAAGTTGAAAATCCATCACGCGTGAATATTGATGCTTTACTGGCAGTGCCCTTTGGATGTATTCTTGTATGAACCCCCCAACTATCTAATTTCGTGTTCTTTTGCATTGAAATATGAATGTCACGATAAATGTTTTTATTCTCATTTACAAAATCAGCAACACTATTTGGTCTACCATAATTAAATATGGTAAAATTTGTATCATTACCATCAATAGAACTTTCGTTTTGATACCATCTGATGGCTTTCACCTCGCGAATATTTTCAGTACTAATATCTTCTGCAGAGACACCTAAAATACTGGTGTCCCAATTTGCTTGACTGGAGAATGCTTGTTCTAAGTCTTTAAAGGTATTCACAATAAGGTAATTAGCGTCAGAATTATTTTCGTTTAGTCCTATATTTTTCATCAAACCCCAACCGGTCATGTTTCCTTTTTTAATTTCCTCTTTAGCTACTTTTGACCAATAATCTATTTCAAGACGTTCAAATGTCTCTTGGTTTTCTGGCGCTACATTAATATACATGTGCATTGATACTGTTTTTTGAGCCATTGTTATCATTGCACTTAATAAGAAAATGGTTGTTAATAATTTTTTCATTGGTTGTTGTTTTTAAGGTTATAATTCAAATATATGTCATTTATTGTTAAATGCAATTAATAATATAAATAATATAGACATGATAACATATCATACATTCGGAAATAAAATGGGAGGACTGTATCTAATTTATTGTAGGTTGGATTAAGTTACGGTATTTTATAATTTCACCCTTGCTACTATTTTGAACCTTTTTGCGGAGTAGGTGTCATTACTCATTTTTACCGTATAAATGGATGCCAAATGATATTTAAGAGGGATACACTTGTTAATCAATGACCGTATTTTTAGATACTTTTATATTTAAACAATAAGTGTTATTTGAATTCTAATGGTTTTTTTAAGAGCTTATTTATTGTTGGAACCTCTGTTTCCAAGAGATTTTTTAATTGACCAAGATTTTTATCCAGTTCAATGGATAGCTCTTCAAATACCTCATAGGCACCATCGGTTGGTTTTGCATCGCCGTTTTCTACGCTTCGTCTTAAGGACGCAAGTCTATTATTTAATTTTATAGGAAAATTTAATGGATCTTGTCCTGACTGATTTTTAACTTGGTAAAGGGTTTCTTCTATAGTTGAAATTTTTTCAACAAAAGGTATAATCGTTTTTTTGTAAGCTGAGGTAGAAACGTAATCAGCTTTTTTAATTTGAGACTTTATGAGTCTGATTGTTATGACAGCTTGGTTGGCATCGCTTGTTTTATTCATTATTTTTGATGCTAAAGTAAATTGTTCTTGCAAATCAGCTTCGGTGATGTCTTCTAAATTTGGGTTAATATGAATATCAAAATCATAAGTTTGTGTATAATCACCGGCAGTCATTTTTACTTTATAATTACCCGGCGGAGCTTTTGGCCCTCGTTTAGGTTGAGCACTCCAAATAATCATGCCATCGAAGGTGGTTGCACCTGGATAACGTAAATCCCATGTGAAATTATTTAAGCCTTTAGCAGTAGTCGGTTTTGATGAGCCGCCTCGTCGCCACCAAGGAACATTAGGGTCGGGTTGGTACTCAGGTTTATCTCCGATGTGAGTTGATATTATACGGTTGTTTCTATCTAATATTTCAAATGTGACCTTATCAAATTCTTTTTCTAAATAATATTGAATTTTTGCATCATAAACACCTCGTATAGCATCTGCTGGCTCAAAAAGAAAAACAGATTTATTGGATATAGATTGCTGATATTGACGTATCGGTTGAATATCATCAAGAATCCAAAATCCACGTCCATGTGTTCCGATTACAATATCATTATCTTTAATCACCAAGTCTCTTACAGGAGTATCAGGTAGATTCAACTGAATTTTTTGCCATTTTTGACCATCATTAATTGAGAAATAAACCCCGTGTTCTGTAGCTAAAAACAATAAACCTGGTCGAACAGGATCTTCTCTTATGGCTCGTGCAAAATGCCCTTCAGCAATACCATTAATGATTTTTGTCCATGTTTTTCCGTAGTCATGAGTTTTAAAAACATACGGAGCTCTGTCATCAACTTGATAGCGGTTTGCTGCGAGGTATAAAGTACCTGGTTTGTGTCGAGATTCGTCAATAATACTAATTCTAGAAAATTTTGGTAGTTCTTTTGGAGTAATATCTTCCCAGGTTTCTCCACCGTTTCGAGTAATGTGCATTTTTCCATCATCTGATCCTGCCCATATTGTTTTGATATCATGATTTGACGGTGCAAGAGCAAAAACAGTAGCGTAAATTTCAGGGCCATTCATGTCCATGGTGATTACCCCTCCAGTTTTTCCTAATGTTGATGGGTCAGCATAGGTTAAATCAGGACTAATTCGCTCCCAAGTTTGACCGTCATTGCGTGTTTTCCACACATGTTGAGAACAGGTGTACATGACATTATCGTCTTGTGGGGCAAACATAATTGGAAATGTCCATTGCCAGCGCTCAGGAAGGGCACTCGCTGGTTCTCCTGAAAAAAAGCGAGGATAAACTTGAATATCTCTAATTTGTCCAGTATTTCGATTGTAACGTGTTAGGAGAGCACCTTGGCTACCAGCATAGAAAACATCAGGCTTACTGGGGTGTTGTGTAATCCAACCACTCTCACCACCACCAACAGAATAATACCAACCATGGTTAGGTCCTCTTCCTTGTTTATGACCCCATCCATCACTTGGAACAGCAACAGTACTATTATCTTGTTGTGCACCAGCAACATGATACGGTATATCTGAAGTTGTCATGACATGGTACAATTGAGTGGTCACATAATCTTGTTCTGTCCAACTTTCACCTCCATTAATAGTGATATTTCCTCCTCCATCATTCGCATTTATCATACGTTTTGGATTGTTAGGGTCAATCCATAAATCATGGTTATCTCCATGGGGTACTTTTATCGTGATATCAAAAGTTCTACCACCGTCCAAGGACTTGTATAGCCCTGTATTTAAACCATAAACAATGTTTTTATCTAGTGGGTCTGCATAAATTCGAGAATAATAAAATGCTCGTTGTCTCAATTTACGTTCATCATTGGTACGTATCCATGTTTTACCAGCATCATCAGAACGGAATACACCGCCCTCGTTGGCTTCAATGATAGCCCAAACTCTATTAGAGTCAGCAGGTGAAACGGTAACTCCAATTTTACCTATCGGTCCTTTTGGCATACCTGCATTGCCTGTTAAATTGGCCCATGTACCACCACCATCCACACTTTTCCAAAGTTTACAATCTGGTCCTCCTCCCCACATTTTCCATGCTTTCCGTTGTACTTGCCAAGTACTTGCATACAAAACTTTTGGATTATTACGGTCAATAATTAAATCTACAGCACCGGCTTTTTCACTTACAAAAAGAGTTTTTTCCCAAGTATTTCCACCATCTGTACTTTTGAAGACACCACGCTCAGAATTATCCCCGTAAGGATGACCCAATGCGGCAACATAGACGATGTCAGGGTTGGTAGGATGTACTCGAATTCGAGCAATTGCTTGTGTTTCCTCTAATCCTAAATGGCGCCAAGTTTTTCCGCCATCAACTGTTTTGTATACACCATCGCCTTGAGTGATACTACCTCTCAATTGAACTTCTCCCATTCCGATGTAAACAATGTCAGGGTTCGTTTCAGCAACTGCAACAGCTCCAACAGATGAACTTGTAATTTGGCCATCAGTCACGGGAAACCATTCAGTACCACCGTCAACAGTTTTCCAAAGACCGCCACCTGTTGCTCCAAAATAATACTCATTTGTTCTTCCAGGACTTCCTGCTGCTCCAAGAGAACGACCACCACGATAAGGACCTATATTTCGCCACTCTAGTTGTTGGTAAAAATCTGTAGGTATAGAAGATTCTTCGAGAGTGACTTGACTAATTATGACATTAAAACTAGCGATTAATAACGTTAAACAAATAGATTTCAAATTGTAGTGCATGATAGATAATGTTACTTAGAGATATTACTTTGAACTAAAAATACCAAAATATTTGTTTAAATGGGAGGTAGGCTGTGTTAATTTAATAAACATCTAACCATTTTAAAATCATCCATGATATATCCATTTCCGATGTCAATTACGAGCGATTCAGATTTTTTAAATCCTGATAACTCATAAAACCTAATAGAATGAATATTATTTTTATTAACCGTTAAGTAAATAGTTTCGCAATTTGCTTGAAATGCAAATGAAACAATAAAGTCAATCGTAATTTTTCCATATCCTTTTCCTCTAAAGTCTTTTAGGATGTAAACTTTACTTAAAAATAATTGAGAATGTTCTTGTCGTATAGAAAAATATCCAATTAATAAGGTGGCAAAATATATTCCATAATAGTGGAAATGTTTTTTAGATATTTGTTCATCAATTGCTTCTTCTGACTGAAATTTATCAAGCATGTAGGTAACTTGATTGGCTCCAATAATTGGAATGTAATGTTCACTCCAAATGGATGTTGCTAGTTTGGAAACTTCGAGAATATTAGTTTGATGTAATATTTTTTTTATTTCTATCATCAATTATTAGTTTTCTATACGATTATCATCAAACGCCGAGGGTAAAAGTTTTGGAATGATTTTTATAAACAAAGGAAGTAATAAGGCGCCTCCGGGTAACAAAAAGATTGCTAAGCTCGGTATTGTTTTAATAATATCAAGAAGTTGTTCTTGTAAACGCTTAGTTTCATCACGGGTTAAATCTCTCACTGTAGATTGACTGATAAGTATCATCAGTTCTTTACTCTGTCGAAACTCTTTTTGAAGTCTTGTTTTATTTCGTGACACTAATTTATTCACCAATTTACTTGAATTGGTATAAAAATTTTCTACAATATTTCTAGAACTTAGTAGATCAATATTATTTTTGTTGATACTGTAAAAGGTGTTAACTGAGTTTATTGAACGTTTAATGGTGGTTTTAGGGAGACACAGTTTACTTCCTAAATCAACTAAAAAATGACGTTCTTTTTTATCAATGACTCTATCACTCCATGTGGCCATACAAGCAATATCAAACAAATACCATTTTTCATTTAAAGTCACTATGTTTTTAACAGCCTCTTTTTGACTTATGTGAGCGTTGTTTTGAAATCGCATGGATAACTTTAAAAGCGTTATGAGGCTTTGGTCATAAGTTGTTTTATTTATTTTTGAATTGAGTACCTCTAGCACATTTTTCTCAATAGATGCTTCTAAATTTTGGATGTAGCTCAAGGAAATGGAATTGTGCAAAAGAAATTCTTTATAGGCCAGTATGTCTACATAAAGAAGAGCATTTATGACAAAATAATTAAAATTTTTTATTAAAATATTATCATCTATTTGAATTCGTTTATGTAATATTTTTTCTAATAAGCTATAGTCTTCTTTGCTATTGAAGATGAAATTAAAAAAGGAGAATTTGTAAACATTAATATTTTTATAAAAAGTAATAATACTCTCTAAAAAAGGAATGTTACTGTTCGAATTATTATGGGTAAAGTAAAGTGATAAAAATAAGTTTATTTTACATATTTCATCATCAGATAATTGTTTAGAATCAATGAAATTAGCCACCGTATTTTTGTTATTACCATAGATAAAACCAGTGGTTCTTAAATTTTCATAGAATGATTGCTCTGATTGATTCAGAAGTTCTTGATCGTCTGATAATATGTTCAACAGTTTTGCAATCCAACCGCGAGCTGAAGGATTCATATATTATTTTTATTAAAAAATATAAAATACATTATTGCAAATGAGTGACATCTTACTATCCATATCAACCATGAGACAGTAATTCATAAAACTTAACGGGTGTTGATCTCAATTTATTGAATGATTCCTCCGCAACTTATACGACTTCCCGCTGCTCCTGATGGTTGGGATTTAAAGTCGTCAGTTCCTTGATGTACAATAATTGATTTGCCAATAATGTCTTTCGAGTCATCTCCGCAACCAATACACCATTCTTTGGTCAAAAATGTCACTGTACCAATACCATTTGAATCTGCTGAAAAGTTACCAATGTCACCTTTGTGATATCCATTTTCATCTCCCCACTTACCGTGTGGTAATGCCATTGGATTCCAGTGTCCACCTGCCGATGAACCATCATCTGATGAACAATCACTTTTTTCATGCAGATGAACGGCATGCATACCTTCCTCTAATCCAGTAAAAACAGCAGTCATGGAAACGGTGTTAGAACGTTGTCTAAAAACAACATTTCCTTTGGCAGTACTTTTGCTTTTGGAGTCTAATAAAACACTGAGACTATCAATTACCGTCATGTCATTATTTTTCATAGAATCTGAAGATACAGGCGTCTTCTCAGTTTCATTAGCTTCTTGTTCTTTAGTTTCATTTTTACAATTTATTAGGGTAATTGAAAATGCTAAAAGGAGTAGTGAAAATTGCAATCTTTTCATGGTTTTTTAAGTTTAGTATTGAATGGGAAAGTTAAATGAATAATAGTCAAATTACAAATTTCTTTTGCTCCAGTATACATAAAAGGTTGCGTCCATATATATGCTCAGTTATATTTATCACAAAAATCACCGATAATCGAAAATTATAATTTGATAGTGATTATCTTTTAATTAAATTGTTTATTTGTAACCTATGGTGAAGTGTGAACAATGTATCATCCGACAGTTTAATTCTTTAAAATCTTTAACGAAAGATGAACTTTTAAGAATTTCTGGTTGTAAAACAACTAAAATAATAAAGAGAGGTGAAATAATATTCAATGAAGGGGATATGCTTAATGGAGTTTTTTGTGTTAAGGATGGTATTTGTAAATTATCCAAGCTAAGTGCAAATGGCAAGGACCAAATCGTGAAGTTGGTGATAAAAGGAGATTTACTCGGTCAGCATTCATTGGTGTCAGATGAGCGTTCAAATCTTCAGGCAGTTGCTTTAAATGATATGGAGGTTTGTTTTATTCCAAAAGCAGAAATTATAAACGATTTGAAAAAGAATCCAGCATTCACTTATGACGTTCTTCAAAATATGGCACTTGATTTGCGTGAGGCTGATGATATTATCGTAAACATGGCTCAAAAAACAGTTCGAAAAAGAATGGCTGAAGTATTGACAAATATTCACAGTAATTACGGAGTTAATCAAGATGGGACACTTAGTGTCATTCTATCAAGAGAAGACTTAGCAAGTTTAGTTGGGACAGCTACAGAGTCTGCCATTCGAGTTTTATCTCAATTTAAAAAGGAAGGTCTGATTTCTACCATAGGGAAGCAAATAAAAATAGAAGACCCATCAGGACTCAAGCATGTTGAATAAAATTAGTCATGTTCTCTAAGACTTTTTCCTTTTAACTGTTATAGTTAATTCATTTTAATAACCTCGGTGTTTTTAAAGAAAGTCATGTTAAGACCTTCAATGTCTTTTTTATATGGTGTCCATTCTTTTTGAAAAAACGCATTTGTTTTCTCTAAGGCACTTTTTAAATCGTTTTCTGCATGATTTATCAGCGTTATTTCTGTTGATGTAATGCCATTTTGTCTTGAGCCTACATAACGTCTTGCTTTACCAAGTCTACGCATCACAGTCATTTCTGGATTTCTCGTAATACCTTGACGCTCATCTACTGTTCCAAGATATAATGCAATGAGCTGCTCTATTTTGTCACTTATATTTTTGGAAGTTTCAATATGTATTTTGTTTTTTGGTTCATCTAATTGAGCTAGTACTTTTGAATACTTTTTTGCAGTAGTTTGACTTTCAACTAATTGCTTTACGGCATCTGCAGCAAGCTGTTGTAAGTTTTCTAACGATTTTAAGGTCTCAAAAACTTCTGTGACATTATCTAATTCCCGTTTTATTCTCGGATCATCATTTACGGTAATTGATGTTTCAGAATGTTGATTTCCATAACGCATCACAACTTTATAGACTCCAGGTTTTACGGTGATTCCTATGGGTTCGATACGACTTGATCTTAATTTTCTTGATGGTCTATCGACTCCTTTTTCGTTCATTCCCCAAATCCACTTATAAACACCTGTCTTTTTTGGACTCTTTTTCTTCAAACTCCTAATCAATGTTTTATCAAGAAAAATATCCATATAAATAGAGTCCCATTCAATTTTGTTTACTCCCTTTTCATTTACTGAAGCTTTTGCACTCTTACTTTTGGTGTTTATAAAATAGGAAAGTTGTGCCCCTCTTTTTCTGTTGGTTCCGTTAAACATAGCATCTGCTCCAAAGCGACTTCCAGTGGCTTGTTGATAAGCCGCTAAATAAGCGGTTGGGGGATCAAATAGATGTAATTTTTTATTGAGAATAGTACTGGAATTAGCAATGGCTCTGAGCGGGCGAATATCATCTAAAATCCAGGCAGCACGACCAAACGTCCCTATGATTAAATCATGTTCTCTTGGATGAATCACCATGTCTTTTACCGATACGGTAGGAAAGCCTTGAGTCCATTTTTTCCAATTTTCACCGGCATCGATAGAAAGGTACAATCCGTCATCAGTACCTAAAAACATTAGATTTGGCTCTTCGATGTCTTCAATAATTGACAAAGTATAGCTTTGTACGTCTTTTTCATCAACTATTCTAGTCCATGATTTACCATAATTTTTAGTTCGGTATGCATAAGGTGTGTAATTAAAACGTCTGTAATCATTTGCAATGAGAAGTGCTTCTCCTTTATTTTTGTTTGAAGCTTTTATTTGTGGTATCCAACTTCCCTCAGGTAATCCTTTTAAGTTTTTCGAGACATCCAACCAGGTTTGACCACCATCTTGCGTTGTGTGTACGCGACCATCATCTGTTCCAACCCATATCATATTTTTTTCAATTGGAGATGGTTCAATGACAAGTATGGTTGTATGATTTTCTGCGCCTGTTGCATCCATCGTTAAACCACCACTTTCACTTTGCTTTTGTTTCTCAGGATTATTTGTTGTTAAATCTGGCGATATGATACTCCAAGTTTCTCCTTTGTCTAATGATTTATGAACGAACTGGCTACCAAAATAAACAGTGCTTGATTCAAAAGGATCAGTATTGATTGCTGCATTCCAATTAAATCTCAATGTGATGTCGGGATTTGGATGAGTGGGTTGTACACTGTAATTATTCCCAGTTTCCCAATCATATCTACTTACTGACCCTTGTTGACTCATCGTCCAACCAAATCTTGAATTGTTTTTGTCAGGAATGACATCAAAACCATCCCCAAAACTAATTTCCTGCCAATAACTATTGCGAATACCTTGTGCTCTCCAAACATAAGCGGGACCTCGCCACGATCCGTTATCTTGCATACCTCCATACACGTTATATGGAAAATCATTATCTACGTTTATGTGATAAAACTGTGCAACTGGAATATTTCCAATAAATCTCCAGGTTTTACCGCCATCTTTGGTAATGTTCATTCCTCCATCGTTTCCGTCCATCATAAAAAGACTGTTTTCAGGATGAATCCACCAGGCATGGTGGTCGGGATGTACACCATTGGAGACACCATAAGCTGGCATTAATTGGGAGAAAGTGTTACCGCCATCTTCGCTAACATTGATGTATGTGAAAACAGAAAATAATCGGTTTTCATTCTCTGAGTCGACATGAATTTCACCGTAATAAAAAGGACGATTTCCAATTTGATTCATATCATCATTTATTTTTTCCCAACTATCACCACTATTCACGCTGCGATACAGGGCATTTTTTTCTGACTCAATTAAGGCATATATGACAGTCGGTTTACTTGGAGCGATAGCGACACCTATACGACCTAACTCACCTTTTGGAAGACCATCTTGACTTGTTTTTTTTGTCCAGTTTTCACCTCCATCATAAGTGATGTATAGACCTGAGCCTTCCCCACCAGATTTAAAAAACCAGGGATCACGTTTATGTTCCCACATGGTAGCAATAAGTTTGTTCGGATTTGTTGGATCCATAATGAGATCGGCAGCACCAGTTTTGTCATTTTTGAATAATATGTTATTCCAAGTCTTACCCCCATCTGTCGTTTTGTATACACCACGATCAGAATGTTCTCCCCATGGAGACCCTATAGCAGCTACATAAACAACGTTAGGATTTGTTGGATGAATAATTACACGGTGAATATGTCGCGTGTTTTCTAATCCCATTGACTTCCATGTCTTACCTGCATCCATGGATTTATAGATTCCAAATCCACTGTTTAAACTATTCCGAGGATTTCCCTCACCTGTTCCAACCCAAAGAACACTTGGGTTTGATTGTTGAATAGCGATGGAGCCTATGGAAGCTGTCAATTCTTTATCAAAAATAGGATCCCATTTGATGCCCCCAGAGGTAGATTTCCACAACCCTCCTGAGGCTGTTCCAACATACATGATATCAGGATTTGCATGAACGGCGTCAATACTTGTAACACGTCCCGACATACCACCTGGACCAATGTTACGCGGCGCCATATTTTCTAATAAATTCATTGAAATTTCTTGTGCAGAGAGCATGAAAATAGAACAAAGAGCACAAATGAGAGAATATTTTTTCATTGTATTAAATATTGTTTATACCAAAGCTTTAAAGTTAGCGAAAAGGTCTAAGAAATTTCTTAATTCGATGTTAATGCACGAAATTCACTTTAAAAAAAGTAGTATTTTTATAATGCTATGAAAAAAAAGGTCCTTCAAAAGGGATTTGTATTTAAAAATTACGAAACACCCCATCAGTCTCCCTTCGATAAATTATTCGATATTTTTAAAGAACTTATCACTCATACCTCAGGTGATTTTGATGAGGCTATTGATTGGTTACGTCAATTAGACGTCGAATACCAATTGACAACCCCCGACTATACAATTGATGACTTTATTGAAGATCTTAAAGAAAAAGGATTTATTCAGGAAACACTTCTTCCAAATGGTAAAAAAGGAAATACCATAACAGCCAAAACTGAGCGTGCCATAAGACAACAAGCATTAAATCAAATTTTTGGAAATATTAAGCGAAAGGGTTTTGGTAATCATAAAAGTAATGGGTTAGGCAAAGGCGATGAGCACAGCGGAGACTACAGACCCTATCAATTCGGAGATGCTTTTGATAAGGTAGCGATGACCGAAAGCATTAGAAATTCACAAATTAATAACGGCCTAATTGATTTTCAGTTAACTGAAGATGATTTGGTTGTTGAGGAAACACAACACAAATCTCAAATGAGTACTGTGCTTATGATCGATATAAGTCACAGTATGATTTTGTATGGTGAAGACCGTATTACACCAGCAAAAAAAGTTGCTATGGCATTAGCAGAATTAATAACAACCCGCTATCCAAAAGACTCTCTAGATATATTGGTTTTTGGTAATGATGCTTGGACAATTAAAATAAAAGATTTACCATATCTCAATGTAGGTCCATATCATACAAATACAGTAGCAGGGCTCCAATTAGCGTTAGATTTACTTAGACGTAAGCGAAACACTAATAAGCAAATATTTATGATTACTGACGGAAAACCAAGTTGTTTACGGTTACCGGATGGACGTTATTACAAAGACAGTAATGGTCTCAACCCACATATCACAAATAAGTGCTATGCTATGGCTCAACAGGCTCGAAAATTACATATGCCTATCACAACTTTCATGATAGCTAAAGATCAATATTTAATGCGTTTTGTAGAAGAATTTACCAAAGCCAATAGGGGTAAGGCATTTTACACTGGAATCAAAGGACTGGGAGAAATGATTTTTGAAGATTATGAGACAAATAGAAAAAAAAGAATTAAAGGTTAACTATGAAAACAACGACAATTACAACTTTAGGAGCTCTAAAAGAGATAGGATATCAATCAAAATCAATAAAAGATGAATTACGAGATAATCTTTTAAAAAAAATGATGAACAAAGAAAATGTGTTTCATGGAGTCCATGGATACGGCGATACTGTTATACCTGAATTGGAAAGAGCAATTTTATCGAGACATAACATCAACCTTCTTGGTCTTAGAGGTCAAGCCAAAACCCGTTTGGCTAGGTTAATGCTAAATTTATTAGATGAATATGTACCAGTGGTTAAAGGCTCAGAAATTAATGACGATCCATTACATCCAATTTCAAGATATGCAATTGAATTAATTAAAAAAGATAAAGACGGCACTGCTATAGAGTGGCTGCATAGAAATGATCGTTTTTCTGAAAAACTTGCAACCCCAGATGTGACAGTGGCCGATATTATTGGAGATGTTGACCCGATTAAAGCAGCCAATTTAAAATTGAGTTATGCTGATGACCGTGTCATTCATTATGGAATGATTCCTCGAGCTAACAGATGTATTTTTGTGATAAATGAATTACCAGATTTACAAGCTAGGATTCAAGTGGCTTTGTTTAATATTTTACAAGAAGGGGATATTCAGATCAGAGGATTTAAATTACGATTACCCTTGGATATTCAATTTGTGTTTACGGCAAATCCAGAAGATTATACCAACAGAGGAAGTATTGTGACGCCATTAAAAGACAGAATTGGTTCTCAAATACTAACACACTATCCCTTAGATATTGAAACAGCTCGTACCATAACCCATCAAGAAGCAAATATTTTAAAAAAGCAAAAAGATAACATTGCAGTCCCAGATTTGGCAAAAGATTTATTAGAGCAAATTGTCTTTGAGGCTAGAGAGAGTGAATATGTGGATGCTAAGAGTGGTATTAGTGCACGTTTGAGTATTTCTGCTTACGAGAATTTAGTAAGTACTGCCGAACGTCGGTCCCTATTAAATAATGAGGATAAGACAGTGGTTAGGCTCAGTGATTTCATGGGAGTAATTCCTGCTATTACGGGTAAAATAGAATTGGTTTATGAAGGAGAGCAGGAAGGCGCTTCACAGGTGGCGCAAAATTTAATAGGAGAGGCAATCAAACACTTATTTGTAGAATTCTTTCCTAAAATTGAAAAGCTTCAAAAACAAAGTGAGGAAAGTCCATATGATGATTTGATTTCTTGGGTTTTTAATCAAAAAGAAGGATTTGAGTTGTTGGATGAATTAAGAGATAAGGAGTATAAGGCGAAATTAGATGCAATTGTGCCGTTAGATGATTTGATAGGCCAGTATCAGCCCAATTTAGTTGCAACTGAAAGTTATTTTGTGAAAGAATTTATATTATGGGCGTTAGTTGAGTTTAAGCAATTAAGTAAATACCGGTTCACTGAAGGCATTCAATTTAAGGATCCGTATGGTAGTTTTATAAATGACCTGTAAACATCATCAGGTGAAATATAGCTCCAATCAAGATCATTAATTTTTAGTTTCGTGTATTTAATTAACTCTGACAGACTTTATTAAGAAGTTTTCATCAATGGTAAAAGAGGTTTCTTTTAGATCCAAGTCCTGCCATTCAGCTTTGGGATATATCCATTGGTACCCTTCTTTTAATTTTAACTTGACAGGCATGTCAAAATTATTGACAATGTTAGTGTATCGATAGGTGACGTTATCATTATGTAGTTTGTATTCAATTGTCGGTATTCGAACATCCCGAAGATATTGATTAAAGAATGCAGTTAGGTTTATTTGAGACGTCTTACTTAAGTATTCTTCAATCTCTTTGGTTGTTACCGTTTGATGGTAAAATGTTGTGTTTAGACCACGTAAGATGTTGCGCCATTTTTCATCATTACCAATAAGTTGCCTCAAGGTATGCAGCATAAAAGCTCCTTTGTTATACATGTCGCTTGAACCCTCGTTATTTACGTTATAATGACCAATAATAGGCTTATCATTTCGAATAACTTGACCTTTTCCTACAGCGTATTCATTACCTGCTTTTTTGCCAAAATGATATTCTAAATACAAACTTTCAATATAGGCAGTAAACCCTTCATGAATCCACATATCAGCGATATCTCGATAGGTGATATTATTTGCAAACCACTCGTGCCCTGCTTCGTGTATTATTATAAAATCAAATTTTAAACCCCATCCAGTTTTTGATAAATCATTTCCAAGATATCCCTTTAAATATTGATTGCCATAAGTAATAGAACTTTGATGTTCCATACCTAAATATGGTACTTCTACTAATTTAAAACCATCTTCATAAAAAGGATAAGGTCCTAACCAAAACTCAAACGCACTCATCATTTTTGGAGCGTCCTTAAAATGTAATTTGGCCTTTTTTAAGTTGTCTTTTAATACATAATAGTCTAAGTCTAATGCTCCTTTTTCTCCATTAAAAACTTCAGAAAAGTGAGCATAGTCTCCAATATTTATATTGACACCGTAGTTATTTATAGGGTTGCTCACAAACCAATGAGAGGTTACTGTGTCGTCATTATGCTGTTCTAAGTCGAGTAGTCTTCCATTTGAAATATTTGTTAGATTTTTTGGAATATTTACACTAATATGCATACTATCAACTTCATCGTACATATGATCCTTATTTGGCCACCAAATACTCGCCCCTATGCCTTGACAAGAGGTGGCAATAAAATGATTACCATTGGGGTCTTTTTTCCATGAAACTCCACCATCCCAAGGGGCATTTTTTGCTTCCTGTGGATGACCCTCATAGTGTACTTTTAGATAATTAATATCTCCCACGTTTTGAGTTTCAGCAAGGGATATAAAATGAGCACTCCCGACACTCTCCACTGGTAATATGATACTATCTTGAGTTACTTTTGTAATAACTAATGGCGCTTGCAAGTCAATTTGCATTTTGGAATGACTTTTCAAAACGGTATACTGAATAGTGTTATGTCCTGAGATATATTTTTTTTCGGGATCAACCTTAATATCGAGATGGTAATGATTGAGATCCCACCAAGCACGTTCCTCAGTGATGGAGCCTCTTAGGGTATCTTGTTTTGTAAAAAGCGTTTTATTTTGAAGTAGCCCTTGTGCTAATATCGCTGAAGAATCAGGCTTTAAAAAAAAAATTAAAATCAAAAAGATGTTTTTTTTCATGCTTTGTGCTTTCATTAAAATGTTTTATTTGGAAATATAATCAAACTCTCATGGCCGTCTTTTCCGACTGAAGCAACTCCAAAGAAAAAATTATCTATAACAATACCTTTGAGTAAAAATTCTGAAATGTCACCAACATACCGACTGTAATCCCAAGTCGGTGATGTTGTGTCTCTCCAGTAGATTTTATAGCCAACAGCATCTTTAGCTTTATCCCACTTTAACTTTACGGATGGTTCAACAATACCTCCAATTTTTATATTTTTTGGTGCCGGTGGAGCACTCGCTAAGCTGGCTAAATTGATTGCGTTAACAGCTGTTAGTTTTTTTGCGTAAGCAAAATTCACATGCTCAAACGTATCGCCATAGCCAATGCCATTTTCAACACGTAGATCTTGGTGTTGCTGCGTGTAATTTTCGTGTGCTTCCATAATTCTAACTCCTGCATAACCAGCATCATTGAATGGTCTGTGGTGTCCACCACGTCCAAACCGATCGAGACGATAAACCATTAGAGGATTCATTTCTGGCATATATAATTTTACATTTTTATGGATGTAACGTGCTAATTGTCTTGAAACACCATCAACTTCACCACCATAAAAGCGTCTCATTTGTCTTTCTTTTTGTGTTTCTGTGGGTGGTACAGGTTCTGAGAAAATTCTAAAAGTTCTATTATCAATGACTCCGTCAATACCTTTTATGTTTCCAATCATATCATTATTCATAATCCCAATTATCTGCCATTTATTTTGTTTAGCAAATTCAGCTAATCCTTTGCCTCCATAAAGTCCTTGTTCCTCTCCTGATAATCCAACATAAATAATACTATTATCAAAGGTATAGTTACTCAATACTCGCGCAGCTTCAATGGTTCCGGCCATTCCTGAGGCATTATCGTTTGCCCCTGGTGAGTCTGATGTGAAATCATTGGGATCTGAGACTCGTGAATCAATATCTCCACTCATAACGATGTAGCGATTTGGAAATTTTGTTCCTTTTTGAATTGCCAAAACATTGACAATATTAACATCATGAACTATTCGAGGGTTATCACCTTTTTCAACAAAATCTTTTTGATAAAAAACATCCAAGCACTTATTGCACTGGTCACTTATTTTTTCAAATTCAGTTTTTATCCATCGTCGAGCTGCTCCAATACCTCGTGTGGCGGAAATCGTATCACTGAGTGTATGCCGTGTACCAAAATCAGTTAAAGTTTGAACGTCTTGTTGAATACGTTTCTCAGAGACGGCATCAATGATGTTGTACATCATCTGGTCTGTTTGGGCAGTTACAAGTAATGATAAAACTAAAAATAAATTCACTAGTATTATTTTCTTTGTTGTCATAGTGCTGTTAATAAGGTAGCGCTTCATAAACTTCATTTTGGATTAAACTTTTTGGATTTGCACGTGTATTACTAAATGTAATGGGTAAGGATTGATAGGGATAAGACCCATAAGGCCTGTTATAATCCCAATTGGTTGCAATAAAATGTAAATGTGGATATCTTGCATTACCTGACGCCCCGCTATACCCAATTGGATCTCCTGCATAGACGATCTGTCCCTGTTCAACAAGTGCGCCATTTTGGGTAAGATGCTGGTATTGTAAGAAATAACCATCCTCATCTCTTAAAACAACCACATTATTTAAAGGCTCAAAATCACCTCCAGAATCTTCCACAAAGACAATAATTCCTTTTCGAGATGCTGTTACTAAAGTGCCTATATCCATAACAATATCAATGGCAAATTGATCGGGAAGACCAGCGGCATGTTGTGCACCTCCACAATGGCTCAAACCTATGGCATAAGATTGACCAACGGGGTAAGGAAGCAGGTGTGGTGAAACAGACCAATTTGGATATCCCACATTGTCGCATCCATTTGGAATTAGAAGACTACCACCTCCACCAGAATTGTTGTCAACGCCGTCGTCTTTAGCACAGGAGAAACTCACTATGAGCATAAAGGCTGTTGCAACAGAGAAATACTTGGGTAATTGTCTTTGCATAATGTAATGTTAAATCGTCTTATTTTTTTTGTGATTATAGATAATGTTGTTTGTAATTTAGTCTCATTATTATGTCATAGATTCCATTGAACATGGTTTATTGTTGTTCTGCAACGATTAATAACTTAGTGTTTTTTGTGTTGGATCTCATTCTTGTGATGTTTAATAGTCCACGTGATTTTAAGTCTGTAACTTGTTCCCACTCTGAGCTCTTTCCTAAAGTGTATTTATATAAAACACTATTTTTACTAGTTATGATTGTATTCGTTGTTAACCAGTAAATATCTTCTTGATTATTCAAAGTACTTGTAATAATTTGGGCATGTCCATTTATGGGATTGAAAGTTTTTATTTTCCAGTCTTTCTCGTCTTCTTTTGAAATAAAACTTATCAAGTTTGTTTTTGGAATCTTTTGAAATGAGCGCCCAACACGGTTTTCTAATTTTTGTGATTTACCATTTTTAGTGTTTATAGTGAATAGATTTAAAGCATCACCCTCTATGACTGCCGACACAATTGTTTCATTGTCAAGCCATGTGTAATAGGCAATGATTAAATTAGTTTTTATACGATAAGCTTGACCGTCGTTTAGATCAAACGTATAAAAATTTTGTGCTCCATCTGTGTCAAGGCGAATGGCAGATAATTTGTTGCTTTTTGGAATTTTTTGTGGAGAATATTCGCTTCCATCTGAATTATTAATGAATTGTTTTGAATCATTAAAACGATTATATTTCAAAATATCAGTTTGACCATTACGATTACTAGAGTAGTAAATAATGGTATCATTTTCAAAAAATGGTTGATTGTCATAGCCGTCATTGTTTGAAATGTTAATCATGTTTGACACTTCTATGTTATCTTGAGCTAATTTTAAATCAAACATGAATATTTCTGTATTTGACTGAGAGAACAAGACAAACGAGCAAAGAAATATGAGGTAAGTTAAAAGGTGTTTCAAGGTCCTAATTTTACGTAAAGATAATAAATTTAAAAAGCCAATTTTGAATTCAAAATTGGCTTTTTAATAACTTGAAGTAATAAAGATTAAAAACAATATTTATTTTCAGTGGTCACTTTGCTAGCAATAGCATTTCTTAAATGAACCACATTTGGATAGTTGACGTATTTTGTAAAACGTTTTAATCCCATTAGCATCATTCGTTGTTCATCACCCTCGGCAAAAGAAACAATTCCTTCAATACCGTTTTTCTTTATAATTTCTACAGCATTAAATAAATATAATTGCGCCATATGGATGTGTGTCTCTTGCTCTTTTTCACCAAATCGCTTAACATTTTTTTCAGTTCTTAATAAGGTTGATTCGGCCATGTAAATCTCAATTAAAATATTTGAGGCCGCCATTAAAAGCTGCTGATGTTGTTCTAGTTGAGGTCCAAATTTTTGAACGGCAGAGCCTGCGACCATCAAAAAAACTTTCTTTAATCTAGAAATCATTTCTTTCTCTTCAGAAAATAATTTTGAATAATCAGGAGTGTCAAAAGATGGGATACCCATTAGTTCGTCTGATACAGACATAGCTGGACCAAGCAAATCTACATGTCCCTTCATCGCTTTTTTAACTAACATTCCTACTGATAACATTCGGTTAATTTCATTTGTGCCTTCATAAATCCTAGCAATTCTTGCATCCCTCCATGCCGCTTCCATTGGTGTGTCTTCTGAAAAGCCCATACCACCAAAAATTTGTATGCCTTCATCTGCACAATTTTGTACATCTTCGGATACAGCAACCTTTAAAATTGAACATTCAATTGCGTATTCTTCAACACCTTTCAATTCAGCTTCTTGATGTGTGTTACCAGCTTCAATTCTCAAAGCAATACGATCTTCAATATTTTTTGCTGCTCTGTAAGAAGCAGATTCTCCTGCATAAGTATTCGTGGCCATCTCGGCGATTTTTGATTTTATGGCACCAAAGTCAGCTATTGGTGTTTTAAATTGTTTACGTTCAGTGGCGTACTGTACCGCTGTTGTTAAAATTCGTCGCTGTGAGTCTAAGCAGGCTGCAGCAAGTTTTATCCTGCCAACATTCAAGGCGTTCATTGCAATTTTGAACCCTTCTCCTCGTCCAGCTAGCATATTGTCAACTGGTACCATAGTGTCATTGAAAAACACTTGTCGTGTAGAACTCGCTCTAATTCCCAATTTATGTTCTTCCTCTCCAAGTGTAATGCCATTTTTTGTGTCGTTTTCAACAATAAATCCTGTGATATTTTTATCATTTTCAATTCTGGCAAAAACAATAAACAACTTACAAAAACCAGCATTAGAGATCCACATTTTTTGACCATTAATTTTAAAATGTTTTCCGTCCTCTGTAAGTGATGCGGTTGTTTTACCAGAGTTGGCATCTGAGCCTGCACCTGGTTCTGTTAAACAATATGCACCGAACCACTCACCACTTGCTAATTGAGGGACGTATTTTTGTTTTTGTTCATCGGTTCCATACAGGGTGATGGGCATTGTTCCAATACCGGTGTGAGCACCAAAGGCGGTACTAAAAGAGCCAGTTCCTGACGATATATAATCACAAACTAACATCGTTGAGACAAATCCCATTTCTAGACCACCGTAAGCTTCAGGTACTGCAACACCTAAAAAGCCAAGATCACCTGCTTTTCGCATACAAGCTTCTGTGAAGGCATAATCTTTTTTCTCAAAGCGGTCTCGATGAGCAATAATTTCACGCTCATTAAATTCCATGACAGCTTCTTTCATCATTTGTTGTTCCTCTGAAAAATCTTCTGGTGTAAAGATGTCTTCACACTTTGATTCCTTTACTAAAAATTGACCACCTCGTAAAAGTTCTTTATCAATTGTGTTCATTATATTGTTTGTTAAGTTTAATTTAAAAATTCAAAAATTCCGGCAGCGCCTTGACCCGTTCCAACACACATGGTAACCATACCATACTTGTTTTGATGCTCTCTTTTACGCATTTCGTCAAATAATTGAACTGAAAGTTTGGCACCTGTACATCCTAGAGGATGACCTAAGGCAACAGCACCACCATTTACATTTATTATTTCGTTATTTAGATCTAATTCGCGGATGACAGCTAAGGATTGTGAAGCAAAGGCTTCGTTAAGTTCAATTAAATCTATGTCATTTAATGATAAACCGCTTTGCTTCAATGCTTTTGGAACAGCTGCTACTGGACCAATTCCCATGATTCTTGGTTCAACACCTGCTGCCGCATAACTCGCAAGCCGAGCTATAGGATTCAGATTCAGCTCATTGACCATCGCCTCACTCATTACCAATACGAAAGCAGCACCATCACTGGTTTGAGACGAATTACCCGCGGTAACAGAACCTCCCTGCGCAAAAACAGGCCTTAACCTTGATAACGCTTCTTTACTTGTTCCTTGTCTAGGCCCTTCATCTTTTGTAAAAGTGTAGTTGCGGGCTGATTTTTTACCTTGGTTATTTACAAAAATCTCCTCGACTTGTATCGGTACAATTTGGTCTTGAAAACGATCATTTTCGAGCGCTTTCAATGCTTTTATGTGAGAATGATATGCGAATTCATCTTGGTCCTTTCTTGAAATATTGTATTTGTTTGCTACTGCCTCTGCAGTATTTCCCATTCCCCAATAGTAATCTTCATGCCCGGCTTGAACGATGTTGTAGTTTAATTCTGGTTTAAAACCTGTCATAGGAACCGAACTCATACTCTCTGTGCCTCCTGCGATAATACAGTCTGCCATACCTGATTGAATTTTCGCGACTGCCATTGCAATTGTCTCTAATCCCGAAGAGCAAAATCGATTTACAGTGACACCTGGGACATGTACGGTATCAAGTCCAATTAAGGAAATGATGCGTGCCATATTTAAACCTTGAGCTCCTTCTGGCATCGCGTTTCCTACGATGACATCATCGATGCGGTTAACGTCAAAATCAGGTAATTTATTCATCATATATTTGATGGTTTCGGCAGCAAGTTCATCAGCTCTTTTGAACCTTAGTCCTCCTTTTTTAGATTTGCCAACGGCTGTTCTATACCCTTTTACTATGTATGCTGTTTTCATGATTTAATTTCTTAAAGGTTTACCAGTTTTTAACATGTGTTGAATGCGTTCTAATGTTTTTCGTTCAGTACAAAGACTCAAAAATGCCTCTCTTTCTAAATCCAACAAATACTGCTCGCTTACTAATGTGGGCTGTGATAAATCACCTCCTGCCATTACATAAGCAAGTTTGTTGGCAATTTTTTGATCATGTTCACTGATGTATCGACTCGCTTCCATTGCATCAGTACCGACTAAAAACATTCCCAGTGCTTGTTTACCCAATACCTTGACATCTTTACGCCTAACAGGTTGTGTGTACCCGCTGTCTGCCATCAATCTTGCATGGGCTTTGGCTGTAGCAATTTGTCTGTCTCTATTCACAACAACGATGTCCTTTCCTTTTTGTAAGATTCCCAAATCGAATGCTTCGTAAGCTGAAGTCGCAACTTTGGCCATTCCAACAGTTAGAAAATAATCTTGTAATACGTTAAGTTCAACATCTCCCGTGTGAAAAGTGTCAGAGGCTCGAAGAGCCATTTCTTTTGAACCGGCACCGCCAGGAATAACTCCAACGCCAAATTCGACTAAACCTATATATGTTTCCGCAGCAGCAACTACTTTGTCTGCATGCATTGATAATTCACAAGCTCCACCCAATGATAATCCATGAGGAGCAACAACAGTTGGAATGGAGGAATATCGCATGCGCATGACAGTATCTTGAAAATATTTAATGGCCATATTCAACTCATCATATTCTTGTTCTACAGCCATCATAAAAATCATTCCAATATTTGCTCCTACTGAAAAGTTTGATCCTTGATTACCTATAACAAGTCCGTCAAAATCTTTTTCAGCAAAATCTACAGCCTTATTCAGACCCGCAAGGACATCTCCGCCAATACTATTCATTTTAGATTGAAACTCACAATTTAAAATTCCATCACCTAAATCTTCAATTACAACCTCAGAGTTTTTGAAAACTTTATTGGATTCTCTGATATTATCAAGAATGATGAAAGACTCTTGACCAGGCTGTTTCATTTGCGATTTTGAAGAAATATCATAAAAATAGGTTGCACCATGTTTTATAGTATAAAAGGTCGTAATTCCCTCTTTCAACATATTTAAGACCCATGGTGCTGGTTCATGACCTTCTTCCTTCATTAAGGATATCCCTGTTTCGACACCTATTGCGTCCCAAATTTCAAACGGTCCATTTTCCCATCCAAAGCCAGCTTTCATGGCGTCATCTATACGATATAATTCGTCTGAAATTTCTGGTATTCTATTTTGAACATAAGCGAACATGGCTCCAAAATTTTTCCTATAAAAAGTACCTGCTTTATCTTTCCCATTAATTAATACACTAAACCTATCAATAGGTTTATCGATTGTTTTGGTTAATTCCAAAGTGGCAAATTTGGCTTTTTTGGAGGGCCTATATTCCAAAGTGTTTAGATCTAAAGAAAGAATTTCTTTTTTACCTTGTTCATTTACTGATTTTTTGTAGAAGCCTTGACCAGTTTTACTGCCTAACCATTGGTTGTCCATCATTGTTTTTATAAAATCAGGCAATTTGAATAAATCATGCGCTTCGTCATTGGGACAATTTTGATGTATTCCATTGGCTACATGTACCAGGGTGTCTAACCCCACAACATCAACGGTTCTAAAAGTCGCAGACTTCGGCCGTCCAATTACTGGACCTGTCAATTTATCAATTTCTTCCACTGTTAAATCGAGTTCATTGACTTGATGGAAAAGACTTTGAATTCCAAATATACCAATCCTGTTACCAATAAATGCAGGGGTGTCTTTTGCTAAAACAGAGGTTTTTCCCAAAAACTTCTCACCGTACTCCATTAGAAAAGAAGTGATTTCTGGAAGGCAATCAGGACCTGGTACGACCTCAAAAAGTTTTAAATATCGTGGAGGGTTAAAAAAGTGTGTGACAGCAAAATGTTTTCTGAAATCTTCAGAACGTCCTTCATTCATAAAAGAGATTGGAATTCCTGATGTATTGGACGACACTATTGTTCCAGGTTTCCGATATTTCTCTATCTGTTCGAAAACTTGCTGCTTAATATCCAATCGCTCAACAACAACCTCCATAATCCAATCAACATCCTTGACTTTCTCAAGGTCATCCTCTAAATTACCTGTTGTAATTCTTGATGTAAATTTTTTACTGTAGATTGGAGATGGTTTTGATTTTAATGCAGTTGTTAACGCATCATTTACAAGACGGTTTCTAACCATTTTGTCGTTTAGAGTCAGGTTTTTAGCTTTCTCTTTATCCGTTAATTCCCTAGGGACGATGTCCAATAGAAGTACATCAACGCCTATATTGGCAAAATGACATGCAATACCGCTTCCCATAATTCCAGATCCAACAATGGCTACTTTTTTTATTCTACGCTTACTCATTATCTATGAAATAGGTTTTAGTTATAAATTCTTTTGTTAATAATCATGTCGTTGATGGTCTCTGTAACCTCATAAAAATGTTGAAGTTGTTCTTCTGACACTTTTGATTTTATGGCTTCATTGAAAATAAGGACGCGCTCTCTAGAGTAATCCCTTTTTTCTTTTCCAAAATCAGTTAGGTGAATTAAAACACCCCTTCCATCTTCAGGATTAGGTTTACGTTCAATCAACCCTTTTTCTTCCATTGTTTTTAAAGTTCGTGACAAACTAGTTGCTTCCATTCCCATTTTTGGCCCCAAGCTCGTAGAGGGTGTTCCACCGTCAGGATCAATACTTAATAGAGTAAATCCAGTTGCCATAGTCGTGTCAAATTTGGAAGCTTCTTCATTATACATCTTAATTACTGCTAACCAAGTGGTTCTCAGTAAATAATCAATGGTTTTATCTTTCATGTTCGTAATTATATGACACAAAGATACTAAAAAATACTATGCATGCATAGTATTTTTTAAATTATAATAATGAGTGTGGTGTAGAAAGTTGTTGTTTAAGGACGGTAAATAGCTTCGATTAGTGTAGCGTATTTTTCTTTGATAACTTTACGTTTCATTTTCATTGTAGGAGTGAGGTGACCCTCATCGATTGACCAAATTTCAGGTGTGAGTTTGAATTTTTTAATTTGCTCCCATTTGCCAAAGTTTTGATTACAAACATCAATTTCTCTTTGAATTCGGTCAACGATAATTTGAGAATTGGTGATGTCTGTAAAATGTGTACCAATAGATTGTTGTTTTTTAGCAATCCATCCCTCTATGAATTCAAAATTTGGTTGAATTAAAGCAGCAGGCATTTTTTCACCTTCACCAATAACTAAAATTTGTTCGATAAAACGGGATTGTTTCAATTGATTTTCCAACAATGACGGAACGACGTACTTACCTCCTGATGTTTTAAACATATCTTTTTTCCTGTCTGTAATTTTAAGAAAACCATCTTCACAAATTTCTCCAATGTCACCCGTGTGAAAATAGCCATCAGATATCACTTCTGCGGTCTTATCCTTGTCTTTAAAATAACCTTGCATAACATTTGGTCCTTTCACTAATATTTCTCCATCATCAGCAATTTTAACAGTAACATTATCGATAACGCGACCAACACTTCCAACTTTAAACCCGCCATTTCTTTGATCATTGACCGAGACCACAGGTGAGGTTTCTGTTAAGCCATACCCTTCCATAATTGGCATTTCTGCAGCAGCAAAAACACGTGTTAATCGTGTTTGTAGGGCGGCACTTCCTGAAACCATTAAATCCAGATTACCTCCTAAGCCTTCTTTCCATTTACTAAAAATAAGTTTTCGAGCTAATGCTAATTGTCGCTCATAGAACCATCCGTTTTGACCATAAGGTTCATACTTTAAACCCAAGCTAACAGCCCAAAAAAATAATAGTTTTTTAATGCCTTTTAATTCACTTCCTTTAGCGACAATTTTGTCATATACTTTTTCGTAAAGCCTTGGAACAGCGGTCATTACGTTTGGCTTTATTTCTTTTAAATTATCACTCATCTTATCAATGGATTCTGCAAAATAAATTTCAACACCGCAGTATTGATATAAGTATAAAATCATGCGTTCAAATACATGACAAACTGGTAAAAAACTTAAAGCCTTAGAATTTCCGTGATCAAAAGGAACACGTTTTTCACTTTCTAATACGTTCGAAACAATGTTATCATGTGATAACATAACACCTTTTGGTTTTCCCGTTGTACCTGATGTGTAGATGAGAGTTGCAAGATCATTGGGTTTAACTTTCTTTTTTTGAGTATCAACCTCAGATTGATTACCCGTATCTAATCCAAGTTTCAAAACGTCACTCCAACTTTTTTCATTAGCAATATCATTGAAAGTAAAGACTTCTTTTAAGGTCGTTTTTCCCTTAATTGCATTGAGTTTTGTCAGGATATCTTGATCAGATACAAAGCAATATGAGGCTTCAGAGTGATTCAAGATATACTCGTAGTCCTCTTTTGATATCGTGGGATAAATGGGAACATTTTGTGCACCAATTTGTAAAATTCCGATATCCACAATATTCCATTCAGTTCTGTTAGTAGATGAAATGACAGCAATTTTATCATTTGCTTTGACTCCAAGCCTCAGTAAGCCTCTACTTATCGTATTTGCTAAATCAATGTATTCTTGAGTAGAAGTAGATTTCCATTTCCCTCCGTGTTTTGTTATAAATGCATTTTTAAGGTTGTAGGTGTTAAGTTGGTAATATGGAAAATCAAATATGCGCGTAATCTTCATCACTATGAATTATGAAAGTTATAGAATGTGCAAAGTATGAAAATTATGATGTATATCAAACAACATTAAAAGACGACACTTTAAATTATTGTTTTATAATTTTAAAGCTTTGAACCTCCTTGTCAGTCTTAAGTTTTAAGAGGTAAACTCCAGAGGCTAGTGTTGAACAATTTATTGCTGTGTTATGTGATTGCCCTTTCGAGTTTAATACTAATTGTCCACTAAGATTATATATGTCAATGTCAAAATCCTTTACCGAACTATCAATAAATAACAATTCTTTTAAGGGATTCGGATACAACCTAAATTTCGTACCCAGTGATGCGTCCAAACTTAGTGTGTTTTGGAGAAGATTAATTTTTAAATCATCAAAATAAAAGCCATCTCCTGTGACACCGAAATCTGAAATTAGTGAGAACCGAAGAAGTATTGACTCTCCAATGTAACCTTTTAAATCAATAAATTCTGAAACCCATGTACTTTGTGAGCCGTCGTAAAGTGGTTCACCGCTCGCATTACTCTGGTTAGTGACGCCTTCATTGGTAAAGTTTCCACATTGAGGAATCCAAGAATTACCGTTATCTATGGACACCTCAATTTGAACATAATCGTAATTAGATTCAATATCCCATTTTGCTTGAAAAGTTAAATTGGCGTCGGTTACTCCAAATAAGTCAATTGAATTAGACAGCGTTAAGTAACTATTTTCCCCGTTGGCATAATTTGATCCAGGAGAATCTGTTATAGAACTAAACGTTGAAACGTAGTCCTCCGTTGTTGTTGACCACGATGTCGTTGTCCAATTTGTGTTGGTATCATCACCTGGATCGTTCAAAAATATTGATGGTTCACCATATGTTTTGGTCAGTGTTTGTTTTTCAGAAAACAAACCGTTGTCAATTATGAGGTCATAGGTGTATGTGTCTCCAGTAAGTATTGCTGGATTTAAATTGATCGCTATGCTGCCATCAATTGTTTCCAAATAACTCAAATTATTAAAAGTCGCAGCGCTACCTACTGCTAAAATATTATCACTCACAGGGGTAACGTTTACTGTGAAAACTCCTGGCTCGCTCAACCCAATTCTTTTTAAACGGAATTGTGCATCGGTCACAATATCATTGGTGTAGTTGGACGATAAATCTGTTAATGCTGCATAATTCCCGACAAATTTTGCCGCACTCAAATTATGAAACACCATCTCTTTACAGATGCTTTCAATGGAAGAAGCTGCTGGCCAAAAACTAGCTCCTATTTCAGGAGTCATGGCATAAATTTTTTCTCTTGTTCCTCCATTTTCCGTTTCCAAAAGACCATACATGAAATCATCGCTATCCCCTGCTGCAGGGTACAAGTCGGAGGCTATAATATTAGCATATCCGTTCTGTGATACCATCGTCTTTGATAATGCAACGAAGGTATCGTTGTCTTCGGTAGGTTGGTTGAAATCGTATCCAAAAGGATATAGAAGTAATTGACTGTAGGAATGATTATTTAACGCAATTTTAAATTCATGCAATTCAATAAAATAACGAACTGCCTTACTTTCTGGCTCTGAAAATGGCATGGTTCCCGCATAGGTGTTATCAGAAGTGTTATTAGATGTTCCAGCAGTGTTCCATACTTCTTCTCCCTCTGGTGTAACGTATGAATAATTTCTATTTAAATCGACACCATAACTTCCATTTTGGTTGTCTTTTCTGTTTTTCCTCCACAACCCGCCTCCAAAAGGGTTGGTTGTTTCATTGTAAATGTAGCCGTCAGGATTGACTATCGGGATAAAAAATAATTCTGTGTTATCAATTATCGCTTTTACATCGGTATCGGTATCGTAATTTTCTAAAAGGTACCACATGTAAAAAATTAATTGTTGAAGTGATGCGGGTTCTCGTGCGTGGTGAATCGCTGTATAAAGAATTTGCGATTCTTCCTCACTTGTTTCAGGATTGTCAGAAATTTTGACCCATTGTAAATAACGTCCCTCTTGGGTTTGATGTTTGTGAGGTAATGAGGTATCTAAAGGGTCTTTAATGTCAGCTCTGGTGGTGATTAAATTAGGGTACTGAGTTTTCATGTCATCTAACTCTTGAAGCATCTCTGAATAGGTGTAAAAGCCACCAAAATCATTTGGGTCTTTGATATCGTAATTGAAAGGTGTAACATAATCTGCAGATGTTGTATTACAAGAAGAATTTTTAGTTCTGTCTAGCGTCACAAAATTATTGTAATCAGATTTATTTCTTGCAACATAGTAGGATTTGACATCTTCAATAACAATTTCTACGGTATATCCCATAGATTGTGCTTTTTCGATTTCTTTTTCAGAAAAGTCTGATTCAAATGAGTTGTTTTTTTTGTGGAAACCATGATCTAACGAAATCCCTTGAGACTCTAAAAATTCGACATCAGAGGGTTGGTCATAGTAAATTTTTGCTCTGTGGTATATTTCTGAAATACTCTGGGCATTTAGGTTAAAGGCCGAGATCATTATTATAATGAAAATAGAAAGTATTTTTTTCATAACAGGTCACTTTTTTGCGAAGGTATGTTTTTTTATGTTAATCTTGAATGTATTTCACGAGTTGAAAACCACAAAATTTCATGCATTATCGCAGTAATTTGTGCTCATTATTATTTTGTGGAGTCATGATATTCAATCCATTCTCGGGCATTTACAAAAGCTTCAATCCAAGGTGAGACGTCATCGTTTCTTTGTCCAGGATAATTTGCCCAATTCCACTGAAATGTAGAACGTTCTATGTGGGGCATTGTCACGAGGTGTCTTCCCGAGTTATCACACATCATTGCAACATTGAAATCTGATCCGTTTGGATTTGAAGGATACTCATCATACCCATAAGTTGCTACGATATTATAGGATTCTCTTGCAAGTGGTAAATCAAACTTTCCCTCACCATGTGATATCCATACACCTAAAGTAGCTCCTGATAATGAAGATAACATGACTGATTTGTTGTCTTCTATTTTCACAGAGGTAAAAGCACTTTCATGTTTTCCTGAGTCATTGAATGTTAGTTTTCCGTGCTGAGCATGACTTGGGTTTATCAATTCCAATTCCATCCATAGCTGTGCACCATTGCAAATTCCAACGGATAATGTGTCTTGTCGTTCAAAGAACTTTTGAAGTGCGTTTTTCGCATTGTCATTATATCTAAAAACCCCAGCCCATCCCTTAGCAGACCCTAAGACATCTGAATTTGAAAATCCACCAACAGCACCAATAAATTGAATGTCTTCAAGTGTTTCTCGTCCTGATATCAAATCTGTCATGTGTACATCTTTAACATCAAAACCAGCGAGATACATAGCATTTGCCATTTCACGTTCTGAATTACTTCCTTTTTCACGTAAGATGGCTGCTTTTGGTTTTTTTGATGAAATAAGAGGTAGCTTTCCTGTAAAATGTTTAGGAAACTTAAAAACCAAAGGTTGTCTATGATAGTTCTCAAACCTCGTCTTTGCTAGGTTATTTTTAGTTTGTTGTTGATCGAGTAAAAATGATGTTTTATACCACGTGTCTCTTAATTCTGATATGATTAACTTGTGGTCAGTGGCATAATTTTTTAGGTGTAATTGATTGTTTGTGGTTACATTACCAATGTTAATTGCTTCAATTCCTTTTTTAGAAAAAACAGATTCAATTTGATCATTTGTTGATTGAATTACAACCCCAACATTTTCTGCAAACAATACTTTGATAGCATCTGTTTCTTGTAATGCTGTCAAATCGATATTAGCACCAATATTATTGTTCGAAAAGCACATTTCAAGAAGGGTAGTTACCAATCCTCCCGACGCGATGTCATGCCCTGCAACAATTTGTTTTTCTATAATTAAATGTTGGAGGGTATTAAAAACATTTTTCAGATAACTAGCGCTTTTAACATTGGGGACATCATTACCAATTTTGTTCATTACTTGACCGAACGCACTTCCTCCTAATTTAAATTTTTCTTGAGAAATATTGATGTAGTAAATACTACCACCACACTCCTGAAATACCGGTTCGATTGTTTTGGAAATGTCATGACAATTAGCTGCAGCAGATATGATAACTGTTCCAGGAGCGATAACTTCCTCATCTGGATATTTTTGTTTCATTGACAGTGAATCTTTTCCTGTCGGAATATTGATTCCTAAGTCAATTGCAAATTCTGAAATTGCTTCAACTGCTTCATACAGTCGTGCGTCTTCACCTTCATTTTTACAAGGCCACATCCAATTCGCTGACAATGAGACACTTTTCAAGCCTTCCTTCAGGGGAGCCCAAACAATGTTGGTTAAGGCCTCAGCAATAGAGTTTCGACTTCCGGCCGTTGGGTTTATGAGAGCTGAAATTGGTGAATGTCCAATGGAAGTGGCAACTCCCTCTTTCCCTTTAAAGTCTAAAGCCATCACGCCAAGGTTATTTAATGGTAATTGCAAAGTTCCAGCACACTGTTGTTTTGCAACTTTACCACCAACACATCGATCTACCTTATTAGTTAGCCAATCTTTGCAAGCCACAGACTCTAATTGTAAAACTTGCTTTAAGTAATGGTCAAAGTTTTCGCTATTATAATAAATGGGGTCATAATTTCTAGAAATAACAACATCATTCATGATTGTTTTTGGAGAACTACCAAACATGTCACTGAGCTCTAAATCCATTGGTTTTTCACCTCTTGATTTAGATTTAAAGGTAAATCGGTGATCTCCGGTGACATCTCCGACGACGTATATGGGTGCTCGTTCACGATTTGCAATTCTGTTGAGTGTGTCAATATTTTTGTCTGAAATAACCAATCCCATGCGCTCCTGAGACTCATTTCCTATAATTTCTTTGGCAGAAAGTGTTGGATCCCCAACGGGTAATTGGTCCAAATCAATTAAACCACCTGTTTCCTCAACGAGTTCTGACAAGCAATTCAGATGTCCACCTGCACCGTGATCGTGAATTGATACAATATTATTCTCTTTACTTTCTACCATACCTCTAATGGCGTTAGCAGCACGTTTCTGCATTTCAGGGTTAGAACGTTGTACCGCATTTAATTCAATACCTGAAGCAAATTCGCCAGTATCAGCTGAGGATACTGCCGCTCCCCCCATACCAATTCGATAGTTGTCTCCTCCTAATATGACGATTTTGTCATAATTTTGAGGTTTGTCTTTTAGCGCTTGATTTGCCTTACCATAACCGATCCCACCTGCCTGCATAATTACTTTGTCATAACCCAGTTTTCTATTCTCTTCCTCATGTTCAAAGGTTAGCACAGACCCACAGATTAGAGGTTGGCCAAATTTATTACCAAAATCAGAAGCACCGTTAGACGCTTTTATCAAGATATCCATAGGTGTTTGATATAACCAAGTCCGTTCGCTTAATTTTTTCTCCCATGCTCTATGTTCTTCTAAACGAGGGTATGAGGTCATGTAAACGGCTGTGCCTGCCAAAGGCAATGAACCTTTTCCTCCAGCCAATCGATCTCTTATTTCTCCTCCAGAGCCTGTAGCAGCGCCATTGAAAGGTTCGACTGTTGTTGGAAAATTGTGAGTTTCTGCTTTTACAGAAATGACAGAGTCAAATGTTTCTGTTTTGTAATAATCAGGGATGTCTGCGCGCTTTGGAGCAAATTGTTCGATTTTTGGACCTTTTAAAAATGCGACATTATCCTTGTAGGCAGACACGATACTGTTCGGGTGTGCTTTGGAAGTTTCTTTTATGAGTCCAAATAATGATTTTGGCTTTTCTTTACCATCAATGATGAAAGTGCCATTAAAAATTTTATGGCGGCAATGTTCTGAATTTACTTGAGAGAAGCCAAATACTTCAGAATCTGTTAAAGGTCTTCCTATCTTGTTCGAAATCGTACTTAAATAGGCAACTTCTTCCTTATTAAGTGCGAGTCCTTCCTTTTTGTTGTAAGCAGCAATATCAGTAATATTAATGATATTATCTGGAGTACTATTGGTGTGAAATATTTTTTGATTTAAAGTGTTGTATTTTTGAAACAACATCGTGTCAAAATCAGAAAAATCTGATACAGCTCTCTTAAACTCTTCAATTCTTACAATGCCTTTGATTCCCATGTTTTGGGTAATTTCAACTGCGTTAGTACTCCAAGGAGTGACCATGGATGCCCTTGGTCCAACAAAAAAAGCATCTATCGATGCTTGTTCAATTTTTGGGTTATTTCCAAATAACCAAGATAGTTTTTCAATTGTTTCGTTTGACAATTTAGCTGTCATGTAAACAGCATAAACAGAATGCTTTGCGTTTCCGAAGAAATGAATCATTTGACCTGATTTGAAATTCAAATTAAAGAGGCAAATTTATGATAAATAATAGAACTTTAATGATGATTTTAATAAGTTCAAGTCGAATTTATTAACAATATTATGTATTAAAAAACAAAAAAAATGTCTTATTCTTGCATAAAAATTAAAATCCCCCGGATATGAAAAAGTTTTTAGTTCTTATTTGTCTTACAATAGGATGGATCACGAATGCTCAAAAATCAGAACCAACGTATTTATCAAATGCAACTTATTTAGGTGTTTCCCAACCTTTGAGAGATTTGCCGAAGGTTGTGCCAACACACAACAATGATCCAGCTAATTTTAAATTTGGAAATAACGAAATGCGTTATCCAAAAAAGTTTAATCAAAATGCCTTGCCACTAAATGGCGAGACAAAAGCACAGCGTGATTTTGGAGGTATCCATTCATACGCTCTTGAAGAAAATTTTGAAGGAACGAATATAGGCGAAACACAAGGTTTTGTGCCACCAGATCCAACAGGTGCGGTGGGACCAAATCATTACGTGCACGCTGTCAATTCTGCTTTTAAAATTTTTGACAAATCAGGAAACGTTTTAGCAGGTCCTTCAAATTTAGGATCATTATTTTCAGGAGTTAATGACGGTGATCCAATTATTTTATACGATCAGTTAGCTGACCGTTGGTTTATCAGTGAATTTAGACAAGCAACAAATGGGTTATTGATTGCAATTTCTACAACACCTGATCCTACAGGAACATATAACACATGGGAATTCCCATTAGATTCATTTCCTGACTATCCGCATTACACTATCTGGCATGATGCTTATTTTCTCACTGCCAATAAAAGCGGGAACAGTACGTATGCCATAGATCGTCAAGCATTAATTGACGGAGCTTCAAGTCCGGCGATTGTAGGATTCACGTTACCAGGAATTGTCAATAATACGAATACTGTTTTCAGTCCTGAACCAGCTAATTTGCTTGGGTCCTTGTATGACGCTGAAACTCCTGGTTACATCATTTATTTACAAGATGATGGTTGGTCAGGTGCTATATCGGAAGATCATTTAAAAATTTGGGAAATTGAAATGGATTGGGTTACTACAAGTAATTCAACTATTTCAACAGTGCCATTAGAATTACCCACAGTGCCCTTCGAGTCTACATTTGCTCCATTTGGAACAGGTGATGTTGAACAACCGGGTACTGGTCAGAAAATAGATATGATAGGAGGTGTGGTTTCTTACATGGTTAATTACAGAAAATTTGCAAGTCATAACTCCATGATAATTACCTTTAATGTGGATGTTGATGGAAATGACACATCCGGAGTGAGATGGTTTGAATTACGAAATAACGCAACAGACCCTTGGAGTATCTATCAAGAGGGTACTTATGCTCCCGATGATGGACACAGTCGATTTATGGGTAGTGCAGCCATAGATGTTCAGGGTAATATTGGACTCGGTTTTAGCATTGCAAGTGCTACTTTGGAGCCAGGAATTAGATATACAGGTAGGTATTTTGATGACCCTCTTGGGACTATGACTGTAGAAGAAACAACGATCATTGAAGGACAAGGTGTTCAAAATTTTTCAAATCGATTTGGAGATTACTCCCACTTGACAATGGATCCAGATGATTTTACTTTTTGGCATACTGCAGAATATTTTAATGCACTAAATTCTTGGTCAACGCGAGTTGCATCATTTAGTCTTTCGGGTGGTTTTGAAAATGACCTTGGAGTTGCAGAAATTATATCACCAAGTGATGCGACTCTCGGAGCATCTGAAATTGTTCAAGTGCGTGTTAAAAATTATGGTGTTTTAGACCAGAGTAACTTTGACTTAGAATTATATGTTGATGAGGTTTTAATGGCTACAGAAACATACACAGGAACACTGACCGCTGGTACGTCAGATAATTTTACATTTTCAGAAGTAATTGATTTATCAACAGGTGGCCAAACGTATACATTGAAAGCGAAAACCTTGTTAGGTTCTGATGAATTTGTTACAAATGACGAAATTGAAAAAAGTGTTCGTAATGTTTTTCCTGATGATTTAGGTGTCCTTGACATTGTTACTCCAAATACTGGGGAAGGCCTATCATCTGAAATAGTTACAGTGGTAATTAGTAACTTCGGAACTGCTGACCAATCCAATTTTGACGTTAATTATAGCATAAACGGAGCGTCTCCTGTGGTTGAAACCGTTACTGAAACCTTATCCGCTGGCGATAAAATCACTTATTCTTTTAATACTTTAGCGAATATCTCTGGATCTGGTAATTATAATTTCACATCGTCTACCGACTTACGAGATGATGGTGACACGTCAAATGATGCATCCTCAAAACTTGTAGAAAATTTTGATTGTACTTCTGATGAAAATACAGCTAATGTCCTCATTAGAGCAGGTTCTCCTGCTGAATCAATTATAAACGTTGCAGAGAACAAAATAATTTCAGATATTAATGTAACGCTCAATATACAACACATAGATGTTGGTGATTTGGAAGTTAAATTGGTCAGTCCAAACAACACTGAAGTTATTTTGTCAAATGCTAATGGAGGTAATGGCGATAATTATATAGATACTATTTTTGATGATGATGCAGATTCTAATATTGGTTCAGACATTGCGCCTTTTACAGGTTCATATATACCAGATGGTGATTTGAATGATTTTAATGGTGAATCATCATTAGGTGATTGGTCCCTTGTGGTTACAAATGTAGGAGGTAGTGGAGCAATCGGTTTTATATTGGATTGGAATATTCAAATTTGCGCCGGGCTCGCCTTGAGTGTTACTGATTTAATTGTAGATACAGATTTGATTGTTGTCTATCAAAACAATGGTAATTATTTAGTCAAACTGCCAACAACTTCCATAACTGAAGATTTAAAATTAACGGTAATGAATTCTTTAGGTCAAATGATTTATTTGAAAACACTATCAAATAAAAATGGACAAGGCTATGAGTACAACCTTAACATGGCTGCAGCATCCTCAGGGGTGTATTTTGTTCGAATAGGAAATAATAGAGCAGGGAATATGAAACGTATCATTGTAGATTAATTCAGTTCTATTATAGTTTTAATACTATAAAATAAAAAAGCGCAATAATTATTGCGCTTTTTTATTTATGTAAATATATCTTTATATGTTTCTCAGGTTGTTATCTACTGATTGTATAATCATTGCTAAGGTCATGACGATGGCACAGCCAACAAAATTTAACCATAAATAAGGGAGGTTGATGTATTCGTATTTATCTAAAAGAAATAATCCAATAATAATAAATTGAGTCATTAATGCTGCCTTAAAAACGGAGTTTCCATTTATATTTTTCACAAAGAATGCTAAAAGAAAAATCCCCAAAACGTTTCCATAAAAAATAGATCCTATAATGTTAACTAACTGAATTAAATTTTCCGCAAGGTTGGCAACACAGGCAATGCCAATGGCTAGTATTCCCCATCCCAAAGTGAACCATTTAGACATGGTAACCATCTCTAATTCAGATTTATTGGGATTACTCTTTTTGTATAAATCTATAGTTGTCGTTGACGCCAGCGCATTCAGTTCACTAGAGGTACTCGACATAGCGGCACTTAAAATAACAGCAAGTAGTAATCCGATTAACCCTCGTGGCAAATTATTTAAAATGAAGTTGATAAACACATAATCCATGTCATTTGTTTCAACCTTTAACTTTTCTAATGTCACTGCCTTTTCTATAAGCTTCTTTGCCTTAGATCTTAATGTGTCATTTGTTTGATTAGCTAAAGCAATTGCACGAGATGTTTCTTCAGAGTTTGAACTGACAAAATCTGAAATTAGTAATTGTTTGTCTTGGAAAAGTTTCTTGTGCTCGTATTCAAGTGTTTTATAATCATCACTAAATTGTGATTTTAAAACAATCTCTGAGGCTTTTGGATTGAAATTTAATGGAGATTCATTAAACTGGTAAAAAACAAAAACCATGATTCCTACAAATAAAATAAAAAATTGCATGGGTATTTTGAATAAGCCATTAAATAGTAAGCCTAGCTGCATTTCTTTTAGAGATTTACCCGATAAATACCGCTGTACTTGACTTTGATCTGTTCCAAAATAAGAAAGTGCCAAAAAAGTACCACCAATAATTCCACTCCAAAATGTATAACGATTTTCTAGACTAAAGGAAAAATCTAAGACATTCATTTTACCACTTGCTCCTGCAATTTCAATTGCTTTTGAAAATGTGATATCGTCTGGAAGTTTATTAACAATTATTACAAACGCAATGACCATTCCAGAAAGAATGACAATCATTTGGTGTTTTTGAGTAACATTTACTGCTTGAGTTCCTCCTGAAACAGTGTAAATGATTACTAATAAACCAATAATAATATTGAGCAATAATAAATTCCAACCAAGGACTACCGATAAGATGATGGCCGGTGCAAAAATTGTAATTCCTGCAGATAGTCCGCGCTGAATCAAAAAGAGAGAGGCTGTTAAAGTTCTAGTTTTTTTATCAAATCTTTCTTCAAGAAACTGATAAGCTGTATACACTTTTAAACGGTGATACATGGGAATAAAAACCATACAAATGATAACAATGGCAATAGGGACACCGAAATAAAATTGAACAAATCCCATACCATTATTGAAGGCCTCACCTGGAGTGGATAAAAATGTGATCGCACTCGCTTGTGTTGCCATGACAGAAAGTCCAATGGTCCACCATTTAGATTGATTACCTCCTTTTAGATAGTCTTGAACATTTTTGTTTTTTCTTGTTTTGTAAGTGCCGTATAAGACAATGATTAGTAACGTGGCTACTAAGATGACCCAATCAATGGTTGCTAATTCTTTAAAATTATTCATTTTAGTTATATGACATTGTTAGAAGGTAAAATATGACAAAATATATCATGTTAGCTACAAGCACGAATGTATACCATGATTTCCATTGAAGATCTTTAATTTTTAAATGTTTCATAGATAGTAAATTAATTTTTTTTCAGACTTTCATGATTTTTACCTATAGATAGCATATTTGCAAATAGTCGAAATGCACCAGGAACACCAGCTGGGAATTCTCTAAAGAAACTTAATCCAGTGTAGATATAATATCCTTTTCCATGTTTGGCAACCAAAAGACTTCCTGTCTTCGGAGCTTCTCCTTTATCATTGAGAGCCAAAAGAGGCATGAAATTTTCGCTCCATTCTCCTGGAAAATAAAGTCCTCTTTCTTGAGTCCAACCTTTAAAATCTTCTTGTGTTATCTTATTTGGGAAGTTTAATAATTCATGGTTGGGTTGTATGATACGAACTTCCGAATTTTCATCGGTAACTCTATCTCTAGAAAGTTTTAAAGGATAAGGTGCCAATTGTGCTACTTTAATACCACGATTGGTGTTATATTGTACAATCATGTTGCCTCCTTTTTCAACATAATCAAATAACAACTGTTGTTTAAATTTTAATTCATCGAGAACGTTGTAAGCGCGAATACCTAGAACAACTGCATCAAACCTCGACAGTGATTTAGCACTAATATCTTCAGGTTTTAATTTAACAACTTGATAACCTATTTGTTGTAAACTTTCAGGAACCACATCACCAGCACCTTCAATATAGGCAATGTTTTCTCCGCGTTTTTCTAAATTTATACGGACAACTTTACTTTGACTCGGCAACAATACTGTTTGAAACGGAATATGCTCGTAGCTAATCTCCACCAACTCTTTTGTATAAATATTATCACCAACAGAAACTATGGGTGTTATGTAACCTTCACTTTGATTTTTAGGTGGGATAATGGTAAATGTTAGTAATTGTTCTTCATCCTTATTGTTGAGTTTAATTCTTTGCTTGTTAGGATATGTGGTCCATCCCTCTGGATATGCAAGCTGAATATGGCCATCGACACCATCTTTACCTGCCCTCACTTTTACTTGAATATTTTGTTGTTGGTCGTTGTCAAAAATGATCACTTTTTCTGTAATGCTTGCTGACACCTCTGGAATGATTTCAAGTGGTCTATAAAGTTCACCTTTGTCTGGTTTAGAATATCTGTAAACAACATCTTTTTTAAATGATATAGGCATGTTATTTATTCGTAAATTGAAAGTTACATGGATGTCTCGTGGTGTTTCTGGTTGTCCAATTAAAACCCTATCATCAACTTCATACATGCCTAATGTCCCTTTTTTATTTAACCAATATGGAGTGGTGTAATTGGCATTGGTTAAATTTAAGGATTCTTCAAAATTGAATTTATTATTGGATAGTAACTTTATATTCTTTTGAATGCTTTCTTCGATGGTAGACATGTTGTAAGAGACTAGATTACAAGAGATGTCACTTCTATTTAAGACCTCAAGTTTTAGTGAAATTTCACCTGAATTACTCACGGTTGGAGTATTTGAGGAGGCCTCAAGGTAAAGCCCAGTACAAGCCTCAATAATTGTTTTAATCTCTTCTGTTTTAATGATTTTCCAATGCGTGTTTTTGAGTGTTGTAATAAGTTGATATGCCCTCATTAAATCATTTACATGGCTTGATGGATTTTCAAAATTGAAATTAGTTTCTACGTCTTTTAGTATTTTTCCTATTTCTCGACCTCCTTCGATGCGATGCCATGACGTGTCAATCCCAGAAAATAAATTATTTTGGTCTTCCGGAAAATCACCCTTCAGAAATTTGATGTATTCCTCTTGTGAGCCACGTTGTGTTAACCTACCAAACCCTTGGCATAGATGTTGACTACTCGCCAAGGACGCAACTTCATTGTTGGACAGTCCTTTCAATGGGTAATAAACACCGATGTCCATTTTTAGCATATCAGATTTATCTGCTTTATTAAAATTTTCTTGACTTCCGTAAAACCACCAACTTGTATTAAAGAACAGACGTGTAGGCTGCCATGTCTCAACATATTTTAATTGATCTGAAAATTTTGTTTTATCACTTACCAAGTCAAAGGCTTCCATACTTAACAAAGCAGAACTCGTGTGATGTCCATGAGTTTTGCCTGCACTCTCATGATCAAATCTATTAATAATGACATCTGGTTTAAATGATCTAATTGCCCATACAACGTCACTTAGCACACTTTCTTTATCCCAAATTTCTAATGTTTCATCAGGATGCTTTGAATAACCAAAGTCATTGGCTCTGGTAAATATTTGACTACCTCCGTCAATGCTTCTTGCCGCGAGTAATTCTTGCGTGCGCAATACTCCTAGCAATTCTCTAAGTTCAGGACCTATTAGATTTTGTCCTCCATCACCTCTAGTTAGTGATAAGTATGCGGTTCTTGCCTTAATTTCGTTTGAAAAATATGAAATTAATCGTGTGTTTTCATCATCAGGATGCGCAGCAACATAAAGTACTGAACCTAAAAAATTTAATTTTTGTATGGACTCATAAATCTGAGTTGCATTTAATTTCTTTGGCTTTTGGGAGTGCAGTAATAAAGTAAATGACGTCGCAAAAAACAGAGCTAGTATAGTTCGTAACATTAAATGAGAATTTGTTCTTGCTCAAATATAGGAAAGAAAGGTATTTACATCATTTTATTTAGGTTTTTTTTAAGGAGGTAAGATCTAGTAAATTCTTGTAAACAAGATCAATGGGTAATCCCATAACATTAAAATATGAACCTTCAATTTTTACAATACCAATTTGACCTATCCAGTCTTGAATGCCATAAGCACCTGCCTTATCCATAGGGTTGTACTTCGTAACATAATACCAAATTTCGTCATCAGATAACTCCTTAAACTTTACTTTGGTAACACTATTAATGGTTTTTTGTGTATTGTATGTTGTGAAACATACAGAGGTAATGACTTCATGTGTTTGATGACTTAATGACTTAAGCATGTCGATAGCTTCTTGTTGAGTTGTAGGTTTACCTAATGCTTTGTTGTTGTGCCAAACAATGGTATCGCTCGTAATTAAAATTTCCTTTGACTTTAAGTCGTTAATAAAAGGCCTCGATTTTAAAACTGCTAAAAAATCACTTATTTCGTGATGACATAAATAATCGGGAAAGTTCTCTTTTACAGGTTTTAATCGAACTTCAAAATCAATATTTAATGATGTTAATAACTCTTGTCTTCTTGGCGAAGAAGATGCTAAAATAATCGTGTAGTTCGCTAATTGTTCTTTGAGCATTATGGTTTGATGATAAATGGATACAATAATAGGGATAAAACACCAAAAAACATGATTATTTTGAGTAACGAAGATAACGAAACAAGGTCTTTATTTGACACTGGTTTTAATAGCTTTAAAGAAAAATAGAGTAGGGGTCCTAGTAAAAATAGTAAAAAATAACCAACAGCTAGATTGTAGTTATATAAGTAAATGACGATGTAATAAATAACTGCCATTATGGGAAGACACGAAATAAAAAAAACAATCTTGAGCGTGCGGTCAACACCTATGGCAATTGGTAAGGTGATCATATTTGCCTTATGATCACCATTAATATCTTGAATATCTTTGATGATTTCTCGCAATAAGTTTATGAGAAATGCAAATAAAGCGTAATCAATGATTATAAAAAAAAATGTTGATTGAGTCACTTGGTTTTTCACGGTTATTGCTGGGAATAAATCAAATACTCCTACAATTAGCACACTGGATGCTACTAGAATTGAGATAATGATATTTCCAACAAGAATGGTTCTTTTAAGTTGAACAGCATATAAATACAAAAGAACAGAAACAATCACAAATATTGACGATAGTGTATTTTGATTTATAAGATTTGATACGTAAAACCCCAAAATTACTCCGATGGAAGTAAAGGTTACATATGCACTGAAAGCTAATTTTTCCGAAATTTTTCTTCCAACAATGACTTTTGTTGGTTTATTGATGGTATCAGTTTCAATATCAAAAATATCATTTATAATATATCCTGCTGCTGCTATAAGTAGCGTGGCGGTAACGAGTAGACAGAAAGTAAATGTGTTTAATGTAAAATTTACAACACCAAAAGGCTCTATCAGTGCGTATTTAACTAAAATTTGAGAAAGGGCTATTAGAAATAAATTTTTCCAACGAATTAGTTTTAAAAAACTAATCATAATTCGCATCAAAATTTTTTGCCCACTTACCTTGAACTTTCATAACCTGTTCAAGGATATCTCTTACTGCTCCCTGACCTCCATTTTTATGAGAAATGTAATTGCAAACAGCTTTAATTTCCGGAATAGCGTCTTGAGGACAACATGGTAAACCAACCTTTTGTATCACCTGTAAATCAGGAATATCGTCTCCCATATAAACAATATTTTTAGTGGCAATAGCATGAGCATTTGTAAATGTTTCTAAGCATTTTACTTTATCACGAACTCCGAGATAAATATGCTGTATTCCTAGGCCTTGTAAACGTATTTTGACACCTTCATTTTTACCACCAGAAATGATGCATATGTGATAACCTAACTTGATTGCTGTTTTTAAGGCATAACCATCCTTAACGTTCATTGTTCTCAGTAGTTCTCCAGAAGAGGTAACATGTACGGTCCCATCTGTAAGAACGCCATCGATATCGAGGATAAAGGTTGTTATGGTGCTCAATAATTGTTTATAACTTTTAGACTCCATGTGTTTTTTTTATTGCTTTGGTTAATAACTCGTAAATTGACTTATGCATATTTTCGTCTAATAATTCTAAATGTTTTTTAATCGTTGTTTCATCTCCTCTCAATGCCGGCCCTGTTTGAGCCATGTAGGGAGAAAGGTATTGTATTTTTTTTGCTGTTTCAGATATTAGAGGCTTTAAAATGTCAAAATCTACTCCTTGGGCTTCTGTAATTTCATGAGCCACTCGAAATAATTGATTTGTGAAATTATTGACAAAAACAGCAGCAAGATGTAAAGCAGCACGCTGATCAGAGTTAATTCTCAAAGTTTGGCCACCCAATTCCAAAGCTAATGTTTTGACAATGTTATAATCAGATTTTCGTTCAACTTCAATACAAACAGGAACATCTTTAAAGTCTAGTTTTGAGTTTTCTGTGAATGTTTGTAAAGGATAAAAAACTCCACGATGATTTTTTTTGTCCAAATGGTGCATATTGATACTGCCGGACGTATGAAGGGTTAATTTATCAGAAAATAATAGTTTTTTCGATATGTCAACAATTGCATCATCACTCACAGAAATGATAAAAATATCTGCATCGTTTAACTCGGATAAATTATTAGTAATTTGTACGTCATTTTTATAACATTCAATACGTTTTAAATCTCTATTAAACCATTGGTGAATAAGAACCTTTTGAGAAATTGAAAATGCCTTGAATAAATGTTGAGCCACGTTACCGGCACCAATTAGAGTCACTGAAATCATATTGCTAAAGTAAGCAAGTAAACAATAAATTAAAAACTTCGCCAAGTTCTTTATCGAGATTGTCCAATAAAATGAGTGTGATAAAGAAGTGTGATTTTAGAGTTTATGAATTTACTGTTAAAAGATGGTTTTTAAAATAAATTTTTGAACAAAAAGCATTAAATTTGCACGACTTTAAAAGTTGCTTGTTACGATGCTTAAAAAACTCCTCAATATTCTTTTTTCAACAAGACTAACAGCCACCTTATTTATAGTGTATGCGTTTGCAATGGCTGTTGGTACATTTATAGATGCAGGACAAGAGACCTCACCAACCCCTTATTCGAGAGCTCTAATTTACAATGCTTGGTGGTTTGAAGCTATTATGGTCATGTTTGTCTTAAATTTTACGGGAAATATTTTTCGATATAAATTGTTGCGAAAAGAAAAATGGGCCACATTAACCATGCATCTTGCTTTTATTTTCATTTTGTTGGGGGCTTTTGTAACACGTTACATCGGTTTTGAAGGAATGATGGCCATAAGAGAGGGTGCAACAGAGCAAACATTTTTGTCACAAAAAACTTATGTGACCACCTACATTGATGGTGATTATATGGTTAATAATCAAGTGCAGCGTTTGGTAAGAAATGATGAGGTAGATTTTTCCAAAAGATTGAATAACTCATATAGTTATGAAACAGACTACAACGGTCAAGATATAAAAGTTGAATTAATCGATTTTATATCAGGAGCAGAGGAAGACATTGTACCTGACGAATCAGGAGAGAGGTATCTCAAACTGGTGGAAGCAGGAGCAGGAGTTCCGCACAACCATTTTTTAAAAGAAGGTCAAGTTCAAAGCATTCATAATGTTTTATTTACATTAAACAAGCCAACAGATGGTGCTGTCAATATTCGGTTTACAGATTCTACTTTGACAATTCAGTCTCCTTTTAAAGGAGAGTATTTGACGATGGCCACGGGGGAACAAGGAAAGGTGTCGGTAGATAGCATTCAACCTTTGATGTTGCGTTCAAGGTACATCATTGGAAATCAAGCGTTAGTGTTTCCAAAACCTGTAATTAAAGGTAAATTTGATGTTGTAAAAAAATCAGAATTACTTAAAGGTGATGAGGATGGGATTGCACTCAAAGTAACAGCTAACGAGGAAACAAAAATTATTAAATTATTAGGAGGTAAGGGAATGAATAACGCCTTTAAGCAAGAGACAGTTGGCGGTTTAGACTTTGCATTTAAGTATGGTTCAAAAGTCCTTGAATTACCTTTTAGTATTAAGTTAAATGATTTTATTGCAGAGCGATATCCAGGTACTGAAAATAGCTATTCATCCTTTGCAAGTGAGGTAACTCTTATTGATGATAAGAATGGAAGCTTTGACTACCGAATTTTCATGAATAATATTCTTGATCATGAAGGGTACAGATTTTTTCAGGCATCTTTTGATCCCGATGAACTTGGAACTATTTTATCTGTAAATCATGATAGTTTAGGAACAAATTTGACGTATCTCGGATATTTTTTACTTTACTTTGGGATGATGGCAATTCTATTCGCAAAGCGCACGCGGTTTGATGACTTAAGAAATAAATTAAGAAAGATTAAATTTCAAAAGGCAAAGTTGTTTACATTAATCGCATTATCATTGTCAATGACAACTGTGGCACAGGTGATACATGAAGAGGGTGATGGTCACGATCACAGTAAACCTACAAAATATCAAATAGATTCTATTTTAACTTTAAATGTTGCACCAAAAGCAGAAGCCAACAAATTTGGAAAATTGGTAATTCAAGATCTTGATGGTCGAATGAAACCTATCAATACCTATGCTTCAGAATTTTTACGAAAGTTAAGTAAACGAGATACTTATGAATCACTTAATGCGAATCAAGTGTTTCTTTCAGTTCATGAAAGTCCCTTTTTGTGGTATAATGTTCCCGTGATTTATTTGAAACCAAAAAAAGCGGATTCCATACGTTCAATCATTGGAATTTCCAAAGACCAGAAATATGCAAGCTTGGCTGACTTCTTAACACCGCGAGGAGATTATAAATTAGCTCCTTACCTTGAAGAGGCTTATAAAGCTCAGGTACCAAATTCTTATCAAAAAGAATTCAAAGAAGCAGATCAACGCGTTAATTTGATATATCGTGCAGTCAACGGAGAGGCCATTAATATTTTTCCTATTCCTGATGAGATCAATAACAAATGGATAACTCCGTACGCATATAGAGAGGGAGCTTATCCAGTAAAAGATTCTTTGTATGGAAATTTTATTAATACTGGTTTTAAAGCCTATCTCTACATGCTCAATCAAGGAAAGCAATCAGGAGATTTTACCGAAAGTGATAAGTTGCTTGATGCGATAAAAAAATCACAACAGAAAGTTGGAGCTGCAGTGATGTTATCTGATGATAAAATTGAAGCTGAAATTTTGTACAATAAATACGATGTTTTCAAAAAATTATTCAGTTGGTACATGTACGCAGGGACATTAATGTTTGTGTTGTTAATCATTCAAATCTTTAAAGATAAAAGTCGATTAATTGATTCATCAATTAAATTTTTTAAGTATGTGATATTAGGTTTATTTATTTTGCATACGATGGGCTTAGTCGCTCGATGGTATATTTCCGGTCATGCTCCATGGAGTGATGCCTATGAGTCTATGATTTATGTTGCCTGGGCAACCATGTTATTTGGTTTGTTATTTGGTAAAAAAAGTGATATTACGTTTGCAGCTACTGCTTTTGTTACATCCATGATTTTAATGATTGCGCATTGGAATTGGATGGACCCTGCTATTGCAAATTTGCAACCTGTTCTCGATAGTTATTGGCTAATGATTCATGTAGCAGTCATTGTTGGAAGCTATGGTCCCTTCACTTTGGCTATGATTTTAGGCGTTGTTAGTCTGTTACTAATGGTATTGACCAACAAACGAAATAAAAAGAAGATGTGGCTGAACATAAAAGAACTCACCTTGGTGAATGAAATGGCAATGACTGTTGGTCTTGTAATGTTAACAATTGGAAATTTTCTTGGAGGTATGTGGGCTAATGAAAGTTGGGGACGTTATTGGGGCTGGGATCCTAAAGAGACATGGGCTTTGATAAGCATTATGGTATATGCGTTTGTTTTACATATACGATTGGTGCCCGGATTACGAGGTCGTTTTTTATTTAATTTACTTTCTATTTATGCTTTCGCAAGTATTCTCATGACGTACTTTGGTGTCAACTTTTATTTAGCAGGATTACATAGTTATGCAAAAGACGATCAAGAGGTAAGTGTTTATTTTATTTTGGGATCAGTACTTGTCATTGCTATATTGGGGATTTTCTCTCATCGTAATTACGTCAAATACTTTAAAAATTCTTAATTTTTTTATTGTTTATTAAAGGGTAAATTTATTATATTACAGTCTTAAATAGTCAATATGAAATTTCTGAAAAAATTAGGTGTTCCATATCTCGTCATGTTATTTGTATGTGCGTTGATTATCATAGTTTCCGAATCTTTATTTCTGTCAGGAAATAAATTGCACGGTATCTTCATAGGACTTTGGGCGCCAATGCTTCTAGGGTTAATAATCTTATTTAAACTCGTGGACAATGGAAGCAAATGATATCGTACTTTATTTTTCGATTTTTATTGCCGTTTGTGTTACGATCTGGGCAATTGTAATAATAAGAGCGTACGATGCTATTGATAAAAAATAGTATTATTTTTTGTTTTCATTTTGTTACTTTTTGTTGGATGTGATAATAACGTAGGGAAGGTTGTTAGCGTAATCAGTTTAAATTGATACATTTCAAGGTTTTTTTATGTTAAATAAACCATTAAATCCCTTAACGAATGATCTAAAAGGGATTGTCTAAAGATTAGAAAGTTAGATTATAGCACTCAATAAATTTTATTATACTTCTTTACAGATTGAAATTATTGTTTGATTAAATCCTTGTTTGGGGTTCCTTGCGGATAATAAAAAGGCTGTCAAAACATACAATTTAGACCTTGTACTATTATTATAATCCAAGATTATATAGGTAAAGAGGGCATCTTTCTATCTCTGTTCGCCAAATGGATAATAGGATTATATGAGTGTGATGATATTATCATACGTAACATCTTTAAAATCATCAATAACGAGGTCTGCTAAGTGATAATTTTGGTTTTTAGAGTTTGGACTTTTAAATCCTATACAGTAAATATTAGCAGCTTTTGCTGCTTTGATGCCATTGGTCGAATCTTCAATAACAATGCATTCATTGATATCACATGATATAGATTGTGCTGCTTTAATAAAAATTTCTGGATGTGGTTTTGATGCTGTTAGGTCTGCCCCTGATAATTTTGTACGAAAAAATGATTCCAGATGAAAACGCTTAAAGACATTATCAATTGTATCCATTGATGCAGAGGATGCTAGGACTAATAATAGGCCATTATTGACATAATTATTAATACAATCCAATACGCCATCAATGAGTTGCAAATCTTTGTCTGTTTCAAAAAGTTCTTGAAAAAACTGTCGTTTTATAGCAACTAAATTTTCAGGAGTATCCGATAGATTAAATTTTGTTACTAAAGCTTTACAAATATTTATGGTTGATTGACCTGTAAATGACTCATAAAGTTTCTTTGTAACGTGTATGTCAACCACATCAAACATTAATTGATATGCTTTTCGGTGTAGGGGCTCTGTGTCTACAATCACCCCATCCATATCAAAAATCACTGCTCTTAACATTTTTTTTGTGAAGATAAATAAAACACGATGTAATATCTATAGTTTCATTATATTTTTGACAGCTTTTAGCGTTTAGTGATGTCGTAGCAATATGTTAAATACGATACTTTACCTTAGTTACTCTAATGCAAACTGGTTAACTTGTATTACTTCTCCTGCACCTAGCGTCAATATTGTAGACCCAATCCTAACCCTTATTAATCTTAAGGTTGGAAAATTAACCGCGGCGGTCATTTTTCTAATTTGTCTGAATTTCCCTTCTTTCAGAGTAATTGAAATCCAAGAAGTTGGGCCATGACGGTCAGCTCTCACAAACCGTTTTTCAAAGGGGAATGTCTCTAAATTCTTTAATAAATTAACGCGACATTTTTTAGTTGTATACATGTGACCATGTATTGAAATAGTAACACCTAACCGTAATTTTTCAATTGCTTGTTCGTTAATCAAACCGTCTACTTGCACATAATATTCTTTTTCTATTTTCTGACTTGAAACGTAGGCACTCAATTTACCATTAGTGGTCAATAACAACAGTCCTTCAGAGGTTTCATCTAATCGTCCAATAGCCATGGTTCCTTGGGCAAATTCATAAAGGTCCCCAAGTAGTTTTTTATTTTTTCGTTTACTCTGATTATTTATAAATTGACTGAGATAGCGAAAAGGCTTGTGTAAAATGTAATGGGAATGTTTTTCTTGTCTCATTTGGAGAACAATGTATTGCTTTTTTTTATATTTAAGGTATCTTTAAATGAAGTACTATGGCATCACACAAAAACTCGGGTCAAAAAACGATTTGTGTTCACACAGGAGAAACACCAGACAAGCAATTTAGAGGAGCGATTTCACCCATTTATATGGCCTCATCGTATGAGTTCATGGAAGTCGATGTAAAGCGTTATCCACGGTATTTTAATACACCAAATCAAGAATTTTTATCCAAAAAAATTGCTCAATTAGAACATTCTGAAGGTGCTATGATTTTTAGTTCAGGAATGGCGGCTATTAGTACAACACTGTTAGCATTTTTAGGGTCAGGTGACCATATTGTACTTCAAAAAGACATTTACGGCGGAACACGTAATCTTGTTGAGGAGCAGTTTAATCGTTACGGTATTAAATATACCTTTACATCAGGGCTTTGTGTAAATGATTTTGAATGTTGTATTCAGCAAAACACAAAACTTATTTACATAGAGACACCTTCAAATCCATTATTGAAAATAGTAGATATTGCGGCAATTGCAAATCTTGCAAAGTCTCATAATATCCTATCAGTAATTGACAATACTTTTGCAACCCCAATTATTCAGAGACCTATTGATTTTGGTATTGATATTGTTTTACATAGTGCCACAAAATATTTTGGTGGACATAGTGATATAAGTGCTGGAGCTTTAGCCGCGAAACAAGAACACATTGATACGGTGTGGAATTTAGGAAAAAATCTTGGAGGAAACCTCAGTGATTTTATGGTTTGGATGCTAGAACGTAGCATGAAAACCTTAAGTGTGCGTGTAAAGGCACAGCAAAAAAACGCCAAAAAGTTGGCGAAAAAACTTCAAAAGAACAAGTACGTTGATACTGTTTATTACCCGGGTCTAAAATCACATCCAAATTATGAATTGGCGAAAAAACAAATGAATGGGTTTGGAGCAATGTTGTCGTTTAAATTTATTGATGGTATTGATTCAGAGCAATTTTTAAAAGCTTTAAAACTTATCAAACCGTCAATGAGCTTAGCAGGAATTGAAAGCACCATGCTTTTGCCATCACTTACATCACATGCATTATTGTCTCCTGAGGAACGTGCTGATCAAGGTATTAGTGATGGATTAATTCGTTTTTCTGTAGGAATGGAAAATAGTGATGATTTATTAATTGATATAAACAATGCATTGCACAAGACAATTGGATAAGGTGTGTGTATTTAGAAATATAAATAGCGATTAACCGTATGAACCATAACCTTATTTAGTGTTTTTGAAGATTTAAATTTTATTGTATGAAACTAGATATATTAGCGATAGGGGCGCACCCAGATGATGTTGAATTAGGATGTGGCGCCAGCATAGCCAAAGAAATATCACGAGGAAAGAAGATAGGTATTATAGATTTAACAAGAGGAGAGTTAGGAACACGCGGCACGGCTGAGACTCGAGATTTAGAGGCTGCCGATGCTGCGAATATTTTAGGGGTTACTATCCGCGAAAATATGCAGTTTGCAGATGGGTTTTTCATAAATGACAAGGAGCATCAATTAGCACTGATAACAAAGATTAGAAAATATCAACCTGATATTGTATTATGTAATGCGATTAAAGATCGGCATATTGATCATGGAAAAGGGAGTAAATTAGTGAGTAATGCTTGTTTCCTAAGTGGTTTAATAAAAGTAAAAACACGATCAGAAAGTGAAAAAACATGGCAAAAACCATGGCGACCAAAACATGTTTTTCATTACATACAATGGCAACACATAGAACCTGATTTTGTTTTAGATGTAACTGGTTTTATGAGTCAAAAGATGAAGGCGATTGAAGCATATAAAACTCAATTTTTTGACCCTCAAAGTAATGAGCCTAAAACCCCAATATCTAATAAGAATTTTAAGGATAGTGTCGCCTATAGAGCTCGTGATTTGGGAAGACTCATTCATGTTGATTACGCAGAAGGCTTTACAACAGAACGACATATTGCGATTGCTTCTTTTGATGATTTAAAATAATTATTTACAAAAAATCTTTGTTTAAAAATCGAAATAAATTACATTTGCAATCGCATTTTGAGCAATAAAATGGTGGTTGTAGCTCAGTTGGTTAGAGCATCGGTTTGTGGTACCGAGGGTCGTGGGTTCGAATCCCATCTTCCACCCAAAAAAAAGCTTCTCTATTCTAAGAGAAGCTTTTTTGATTAGTACTGGTTAGTTGAATTAATACTTATTTACTTGTTTTATCAACCTTAATGCGCTCTTCCCGATTTGCTAATTCCCAAGCAGTGTAGAATATTAAGCGTGATCTGTTCTCTAATAAATCATATTCTATTTTATCTGGTGTATCACCAATTTGATGATAGTCTTCATGAGTACCATTGAAATAAAAAATAATGGGGACATTGTTTTTTGCAAAATTGTAATGATCCGAACGGTAGTAAAAGCGATTTGGGTCATTATCATCATTAAACGTATAATCAAATTCAATATTAGAATACTTTTGATTGACAGTTTCAGATATAGTATGTAATTCTGAACTCAACTTATCGCTTCCTATCAGATATAAGTAATTTCTTTTACCTTCTCTTTTTGGATCGATTCTACCAATCATATCAATATTTAAATTGGCAACGGTGTTGGCTAGTGGGACTAATGGTTCAATATCTGTGTAGTATTGTGATCCAAGGAGACCTTTCTCCTCTCCTGTAACATGCAAGAAAATAATGGATCGGCGAGGCGCTAAACCTCGAGACTCCGCAATTTTGAAGGCTTCGGCTATTTCTAAAATAGCAACAGATCCAGAACCATCATCGTCAGCGCCATTATAAACTTCTCCATCACCATTGACACCGACATGATCTGAATGTGCACTTATGATAATGTATTCGTTAGGAAACTCTGAGCCTCTTATAATACTAGCTACATTATTTGAAACTATAGCGGTACTTTTATTTTTTTGATTTAAGGAAATGTCAGCTTTGATAGACTGTGGGATATTTGACTGCATTAAATTTGAATCAATGGACGATAGCACCGATTCCGATAGTAACATGAAGGGCATATCATCCTTTACTGTGCTGCCATCACCAAGGGATAGGCCTATAGATGCGTTATTTTCTGAACGTTGTCTGTAGGCGTATGAATAATATTTGAAGGCAGCATTATCCACAAACAAAAGTGCTTTTGCTCCCATACGTTTAGCTGCATCCTGCTTTGATCTTCGACCTTGTCGTCCGTTTGACCATTTAGATTTTTCTTTTGTTCCGGAGACTAAAAATACACCGTCATCACTTTGTGGTTCTCCAGCTTTGGCAATGAGAATTTTACCTTTGACATTAATATTATTAAAATCACTATAATTTGGGTCATCAATGCCATATCCAACATAAAACAACTCATCACTTGACATACTTGCAGACATTGCAGGAGATAAAGAAATAATGTCATCAAATGTCTTTAGTGTAGTTCCATTAATAGTAGTACTAACCTTAGGCACGAATAGCTGTTGAAATGTAACTTCTTGAAAATAATCACCACTAGACTGCAATGGCGCAATTGATTTTGAACTGTAAAAATCTTTGATGTAATTGACTGCTTTTTCATGACCAGGTTCTCCAGTTTCTCTTCCTTCAAAAGCATCTGAAGCATAAACATAGAGCATGTCCTTTAATTCGTCTTGGGTGATAGTAGAACCAAACTCTATAATATCAATTGGAGTTGTTTTGGCTTCTTTTACTGTAGAGGACTCTTTCGGAGTTCCACAACTAAGACAGAACAATGTAGAAACAAGAATAAATATATTTTTCATGGGTATTATTTTTAAATTACGATATTACAAAAAGCAAGAGTTCTTTCTTCTTATGTTCAACCTTTTAACAAACTTTTATAATTTCAATTAATTATCAATTATTAATCGATTTTTCTGATTAGCCAGCTGCCAAGCAGTTACGAAGATTAACTTGGTTCTTTTTTCTAATAAAGTGTAAATGATTTTATCAGGGGTATCTGTTGTTTTATGATAATCATCATGTTTTCCATTAAAATAAAAAATAATTGGAATACCATTTTTTGCAAAATTATAATGATCTGAGCGATAATAATAGCGATTACTGTCTGATTCATCGTTGTATTTATAGTCTAAATTTAAATTGATAAATTTTGAATTAACGGCTTCTGATATCCAATGTAATTCTCTGCTCAATCTATCAGAACCAATGAGATAAATATAATTTGGATCAAATTCGTGTCTATTATCAATACGACCAATCATATCTGCGTTCAAATTAGATACTGTCTTCTCGAGTGGGAAAATAGGATTATTTACATAGAATTCAGAACCACGAAGATTTTTTTCTTCTGCAGTAAAATGTATAAAAAGAAGTGAACGTTTGGGGCCAAAACCATCATTTTTTGCTTTTTGAAAAGCTTGAGCTATCTCAAGTAGAGCAGCGGTTCCAGAAGCATTATCATCCGCTCCTTGAAAAACATCTCCGGAGTCATCAATACCGATATGATCCATATGAGCCGATATAATTATTATTTCTTCAGCTTTCTCACTTCCTTCAATAAAAGCTACGACGTTATTCGAGGAGTCAAATTTCTTACCATCGTATTTGAAAGAAGGAATAGCTTGATAATAAATACTATCATTAATTGGTGACGGGATGTTTTGTGAGATATAATAATCACGGAGATAATTTGAAGCTTTTTTGTGTCCGGAATTACCAACATTTCTTCCTTCAAAATCTGTTGATGCAAATTGGTAAAGATGGTTATTGAGTTCTCTAGCCGTAATAGTATTTGCGTAAGAGACGATTTGACTCGGTTGGTTAATAATAATACTATTTTTAATATTCTCAATCTTTTCTTTATGACTCAACGTTGCGCAGGAGCCAATAAAAGATAAAATAGATGCAACGATGTAAAACTTCATCAAACTGTTTTTAGATAGTTCATAAATAACGTGAAAATTTCATTAATTTTCAATCTCAAGATTTTCTAATTCTTCTAAAGTCTCTATATCATTTTGTTTTTCTATTTCTGATGCTTCATCAGCGTTGACAATTGTATTAGGCCTAAACGTATTGTAGAGCGTTAAACAACTAGAGCACACAAAAACAGCAATAATGAGCTGAATAAAAATTAGTTTTTTACCATCACTCAAGGTTTTTTTGTAACAAACCCAACTAAGTGTTAATCCGATGGCAATTGGGATGAAAGCAATTAAACCAAAAGGAAGGACCGACAGGGCTGTGCTAATAAAAGCTAATAAGCACGATGCGAATAATAATATAAATCTCATAGATTAGAATTTTAAACCAGTTGCATGTTGAATTTTGAGTTCCCCATTTCCTACAGGCACTTTAAACTTCACATATACTGGCACTTTATTTTTGTCGGCTGTTAACCAGATAACATTATCGTTATCGTTATTTAGAATTTCAGAGTTTTGCAACGAAACACCCACTTTATAACATTTGATCATACCAAGTTTTGTGTCTATTGTTTCAATAGCGATTAAAGCTATCGTAATTTCTGTTTCTTTGTTGTCAAACAAAACGGTTATGCGATCCTTAGTTCCAATTTTAGCTTTATGAATGTCTGAATTTCGTAGTGCATAGAGGGTGGTTATGATGTCCTTTGTTTGCTCACTTACTCGAAAGGTGTTTTTTTCATCCCAGAAAGTTCCGTCTTTTCTACGTTTAGTTTTGATACTTTTAACAGATTGAGATTTACTGTCAAAGTTGTACTGCATTTTTTTGAAATAACCACCTTCATTAATCTGTCTTTTATGTATGTAAGGCTCTAAATTAGTTGGATTAACAAAAGTTTCATAAGTATCGTTGATCGCAAAAAATTGATTCCATTTCTCATAGGTTTGTGCTTTACATCGCAGACGTAAAAATTCAGATTTAGAGGTTTTAAATGTAGTTGTCTCCATAGTGATTTGCGCAAAATCGGTCAATAATCCAGACATGTTATAGGAGGCTGTAAATGTTAATTTTTCACCAGGGGCAATGGTATTATTTTGACCACTTATAACAAAACTGATAAGACCTAATACTATTATAATGAATCGATTCATACACTTTTTATTTCAACAATCTTTAGAATGCTTCTATGTTTAAGGCAAAAATACGTTTAAAGATTTTATTTTACTAGCATAATCTTTTAAGTGACTTATATCATAAATTCTTATGACGTTTTGAGGTAATTTAGAGGAATAATTCGTCATATGAAAGGAATATTACTACCGACAGATTTTTCCAATAATTCTTTAAATGCAATTGATGGGGCGATGCAAATTTTTGCCAAAAGCAAGTGTACTTTTTTTATTTTGAATGTGCAGAAAGCTACATCGTTTATTTCTGACGATTTGATGACAGCTACCCCTTCGATGAATCTTTATCAATCCCTAATTCAAACCTCTAAAAAGTCCATAGACAATTTAATAATAACACTAAAATCAAAGTATTTAAATCTAAATCATAAGTTTATATCCATTGTAGATTTTGATAATTTTATAGATGCCACAAATCAGTTATGCACGTTGAATAAAATTGATTTAGTCGTCTTGGGAACAAAAGGAGTGTCAGGCCTTAATCAAGTTATTTTTGGGAGTAATACGATAAAGTTAATTCGTCGCGGTGTATGCCCGATGATGGTAATTCCTAATAATTATCATTTTCAAGAGTTCAAAAAATCAGTCTATTTAACGGATTATTCAACAGCAATTATAGAGAATGAATTTAAGCCGCTAACCAGTATTTTGAAGACTCATGATTCGAGCCTTCAGTTACTGCACATTTCTAAAAAAGACAAACTTTCGTTTATACAAAAGAAAAACAGAGATTCACTAAAAGGACATCTCACTAATGAAACATCTACTAATTTTTTTGAATTACAAGATTCAAGATTTTTAGAGTCTATTCATGAATTCTGTACATTTAATAAAGTTGACTTTTTAGCAATTACTCAAAAAAAACGTTCGTTTTTTAACCGTTTGTTACTTGGTAATGTTTCAGAAAATTTAACGCAACAGATCTCTATTCCACTACTTATATTAAGATCAAAGTAATTTTAAAAAGAGACAGATTAAATAACCATTTATTAAGGTTTGAATTCTTCAACACTAGTCATGATGTAGTTTGTGTCTCCAAGCCAAGGCATGGTGCGATATCTTTCTTTGTAATAGAGTTTTACGCGTTTACCTTCAAAATCCTTTAGACTATTAATAAGGTCTTCATTTAGGATTGTAAATGACCAAATATTGCCTTCTAGTCCTTCAGTCATGCGCACACCGCCTAGATTAAGTTCTCCCTCATAGGTTTTGAAAACAACTCCTTTTTTTGAAACCTTAATAAGATTTCCAGAACGTGTGCCTTCAGAGTAAGTCCAAGAACATGCCCATAGGAAAAGAGCTAGTACGGCGATGCTAATAATGAGGAATTTTATAAGTATTTTTTGTACTTTTTGTTGAAGAGAGGTTGCTGTCATAGAAAGAGTGTTGTTCCAATTCTAAAGGTACTGATATCATTGGTGAAATTTGGGAAATAACCGAAGTTAATTTTTAATTTATTTGGTGTAATCATGTAATTAAAATTTAATTCACCAGTCCAAATGGTTTTTGAAAGAAAGGTTACAATTGGATTGATGAAAAGAAAGGCTCGTTTAGAAAAACTAACACTCATGTTTGTCTGAATATTTAAACCATTTTGCGAACTGCCAGCGTACTTGTTTGGATCTGTAATATGGACATAACCAATTCCTGGAAACATTGATATTTTTGGAGAAACCAAGTATCCTGCAACCAAACCTGCGGTGACTGACCAAACATCGCTACCTAGCCCTTTGGTGAAAGATCCTGAAGGAATTGTGACATCAGCAAATGGAGCAATCGCAATAAATCGAGATGTTATATTTCTTTTCACCACATGAAAATATCTAACCCGAGTATCTGATATCCCAAAGGATTTAGAGTTGTCATTATAAAGTAAAGGAACTTCCACAAGTAATAAATTATCAGGATTAAACGCGTATTGTATGTTAATACGTGTTCCAAATAAATGTGTCCCATTTTTGAGTGATTGGTATTCAAAAGCACTATTAATTTGCGTGTATAAGTTTGTGGGTTTTGAGGCATCTACTGAGGCGTCCTCCGTTTTTTGTGCCGACAGTTGAACTACGGTTAAACACATCGATAAAATAAAGTAGTATCTAAATAGTTTCATATTTTTTGGTTTATTGTTTTAGTAACTGTAAAATGATTTCTTTGTTCTATAAAAAGTTTGCGTTACTATTGATTAATGAGAGGTTTTATAGGTGTAAATGTTGTTATTTGTTTTTCATTTTTCGTATTTACGTAAATTTGTGTTGTCCAGTGCTCTCCATTATCTAAAATTATAACAAATCTGTAATTCATCCCGCTAACCAATTGTTTTTCTATGTTCACGATGGTACGAATTGGATAGGGAATATTATTTTCTTTGACTACTAATTTTGCTAAATTTTCAATGGTTTCATTTTTCTCCATTGAAACCCAGTTTCCAACAAGATTTTGTTTTTTTTGTCCAAAGTTTTCCTCAAATTTCTTGTTTTTGCTTTTAGAGACTGTATTGTTTCGACATTGTGTAAAACAGAAACTAATTGTAATTAACAGGCTATAAATTTGAATTTTTTTTAACATGATAATTTTAATTACTGGATATTGTCAATATTATTTTTATCAAAAATGACTTGACCATTTTTATAAGTATTAATAATATTTAAATTTTCAATCTCTAAGGGATCTATTTTTAAGGGATTTTTATCTAAAACCACAAAATCTGCAACCTTTCCGACTTCTATAGTTCCTTTGCTATCTTCTTCAAAATGCTGATAAGCAGCCCAATCTGTTAATGTTTTTAATCCGACATAGGCAGATACCCGTTCATCTGGGCCAATAACATCTCCACTCCTGGAGCGACGTGTGACAGTCGCAGATAGAACTCGAATTGAACTCGGTAATGCTACTGGTGCATCGTGATGAGAAGTGAATTTTAGGCCTAGTTTTAGGGCTGTGTTTGTGGGTGATATTTTATAAGCTCTATCTTTTCCCAAAACAGAGTTTACATGCCAGTCTCCCCAATAAAAAGTATGCATCGGGAAAAATGAAGGAAAGATATCTTGCTCTACAAAGCTTTTTACTTGATCTTCTCTAGCAGTTTGTGCATGAATAATTACGATTCTTCTATCGTCATTACCAAATTCTTTGTTAGCTTTTGATATGGCCTTAACATATTGATCTATCGCGGCATCACCATTACAATGCGACATGAGTTGCCAATTGTTTTGGTAGGCGTCAGCAACATGTTTGTAAGCATCTTCATCACTCATGCTTGAGTATCCGTGATAGTCTTTATTCTCACCATCAGGAGGAACGTGATAAGCATGTGTTAGCCAAGCTGTTTTTCCTTGAGGAGAACCATCTAAATTTAACTTTACTCCACCAATTCTATACCCATTATAATACTTGTTTCCATGGTACTTAGAGGTTGCTGCTTTTCTATTACTTAAAATATCAGGATATGACACGACGTCTAAAATCAGAGCATCACTTTCTGATGCTCTCTCTAGCGCAGCCGTGCCATCAGGTGTCGTCCTTCCTTCTTGGGCAGTTGTATAGCCAAATGAAGCATATAAGTTTTGTCCTTTCAATAACATGTTGTCTTGTAACTCTGTCGTTACTTTAGGTAAAAAATCTCTAATTAATACTGTAAAATGCGCAATTTCCTCTAAGATTCCATTTGGTTCCTGAGAGCCAAGTACTCTTCTAATTTTACCTCCTTTTGGATCTTTTGTTTCAGCGGTGTATCCTGCAATCTCTAGGCCTTTAGAATTTAAAACATTTAGATGTCCTGATTGATGAATGATTATAACAGGGTAGTCTGTTGTTACAGCATCTAAATCTTCTTTTGTTGGATATCTGTCTAATTGTGAATCATCATAACCAAAACCAATTACCCAACCTGTTTTTTCAATAAAATCCTTATTTTTTAATATCCAATCTCTCAAAAGTCGTTGTAAATCACTGACAGTATTACCTTCGCCGTCTGGTGCTGGTAACATATTTGCAGATAAAGCTTGCAACCCTACATTGAACACGTGGCCATGGCCGTCAATAAACCCTGGAACCATTGTTTTACCTTCCAAGTTAACCTCAAGGGCTTTACCTCCAAATCTTGCTATTGCCTCTTCTTTGGAACCTGTAAATACTATTTTGCCTTCTCTTTGAACTACGGCATCAACGTAATTTGGAATATCGCCAGCCATGGTAATGATGTCACCACCATGATAAATAGTTTGTTGTAATTTATAAAGGCCTGTAGTTGAATTTTCTTTGTTTGTTTTCTCTAGTTGATTACAACTGAATGTAAATATTAATATTACGATAGTGGTGACTAATTTTAGTGTTTTCATAAAATTTTGTTTAAGGATTTATGCTATGTACTGACAACAAAACATTTATAAGTCAAATTTGAAAGGGACAATATAAAAATAGAAAGTAGTTGCTGAAGTTTAATAGACATCTGTATTCTTTGTCGTGAATTAGATGTTTTTGGAACTTTTTTTAAAAGATTAACATCAAAATTGGAGCAGTACAAAAAAAATACCATTAAAAAATACCATACCTCACCTGAAAAAATAATTTGAATGCTGTAGCATAACATCATGAGTGCCTTTAGCATCATTAAAATTTAAGAAAAACAAGCGCTAAGAACATATGAATTATTACAATATCATTAAATTTATGGTTAATATTTTAGTTTTTAATTTGATTATTTAGAGACTTAAGCAAAACACAAAGACCATAAAAATTATTAATAATGTTAGCTGTAAATTCTTTTGTAAGTGAGGTAGTTGTTCAATCACCCGGTAGGATAAATTTTATTGGAGAACATCTTGACTATAATGGTGGTCACGTACTTCCTGCCGCTATGAATCAAAAAATCACATTAAAATTTAGGAAAAATAATAGTCATATGTGCCATGTGACATCTATCCTATTGAAGAATGATTTTAAAATTGATTTAAATAATTTAGTCAAAACCGATACGCAATGGCATAACTTTATTCTCGGGGTGTTATTTCATATTAACGTACTTAAACCAAATATCTTAAAAGGTTTTGATTGCATCATAGAAAGTGATTTAGCATTAGGAGCTGGTTTAAGCTCATCAGCAGCATTGGAATGTGGTTTAGCAAAAGGGATTAATGAGTTATTTAAAATTGGATTAACTGACACAGAACTCATTGAGCTATCAAGAGATACTGAGCATACCTTTATTGGTGCCAAATGTGGAATAATGGATCAATTTGCAGTTATTAAAGGGAAAAAAAATCATCTTTTATTTTTAAATTGTGAGACCTTAGCGTACGATTTAATAGAAGTTGATTTTAAACCTTACATCATCGTGTTATTAAATTCAAATGTGTCACACAACTTAGCTAATAGTGCATACAATAGGAGAAGAGATGAATGTTCCATTGCACTGACAATTATCAAGAAAAAATACCCCAACTATAAGTTTTTATCAAAAGTTCCTCTAGAAATTTTAAATGAATTTGAACATGTGCTTTCAGACGAAATATACCATCGGGCATTGTATGTCATTGAAGAAAACAAAAGGTCAATAAATGCAGTAGCTCACCTAAAAAACTTTGACTTTATAAATTTCGGAAATTGTTTGTATCAATCGCATTACGGTCTACAACAACACTATGAGGTGAGTTGTGAGGAACTTGATTTTTTAGTGGAACTTACTAAAGGTTTAGATTATGTTTTGGGATCTCGAATGATGGGTGGGGGATTTGGTGGTTGCACGATTAATATAGTTCATTCAACTCATGTTGATCAGTTTATTGAGGACACCAAAGGAGCTTACAGGAAAACATACAACAAAGAATTGTCTGCGATAATAACAACAATTGATGATGGCGCATGCATTGTTTAAAATGATTGTCACATTAGAGCAACATCAAAACAATCTTAATTTTCTTGGTTTAAAATCGGAACAAACAAAAGTGATAGTCAAAGAACATATTGCAAGTTATTTAAGTTCGTTTAGGGTATATTTTTTATGATACGTTAATAAATACAAAAAGCTCACAAACATTGTGTCTGTGAGCTTTTATTAAAAGAGTAACTCTTTTCGCGGAGAAAGAGGGATTCGAACCCCCGGAGGTGTGACCCTCAACAGTTTTCAAGACTGCCGCATTCGACCACTCTGCCATTTCTCCGATTGCGGTTGCAAATATAGAACCCTTTTTTATTTCATTCAAATTAAAATCTAATTTTTTGAAACATTTTTGTGGAAAACACCCCTATTCATGGTATGCTTTAATTCATAAGAGGTATTAAAATTTTATTAAAATGACCTTACACAGAATTAAACGGTTGTACTTTCGCTATTAAAAAGTTAATTATGGATGTTATTGATCAATTACAGTGGCGTTATGCTACAAAAAAGTTTGATGAAACACTGCTTCTGTCTAAAGAAAAAATAGCAACATTAAAAGAGGCATTTAATCTAACTGCCACTTCATATGGTCTTCAACCAGTAAAATTAGTGATACTTAGTAACAAGGAACTTCAATGCCAATTGGTGCCACATACAATGAATCAGCAGCAAGTAGCTCAGGCATCCCATGTCTTAATTTTTTGTATTGAAGAGCAGATTGATCAAGCCTACATTGCCTCTTACTTTAATCGTGTGAAAGGTATTAGACAGACTCCAGACAGAGTTTTACAGCCATTCAAACAATTTTTAATAAACGATTTTGAAAAATTAAATCAAAATCAAATAGAGTTATGGGCTATGAAACAAGCTTATTTGACTATGGGTAATCTGTTAACGGTATGTGCAGTTGAGCGTATTGACGCTTGTCCAATGGAAGGGTTTGATCCCGATCAATATGACCAACTTCTTGAGTTAAATAAACGAGGTCTGAAGTCGGTGTTAGTGATGCCAGTAGGTCACCGTGCAGCTGATGATGCTTTTGCTGATTTGAAAAAAGTAAGAAAAGAGCTAAAAAATAGTGTTATCGATTTATAATTTTAAGAATACATCATACAATAAAGCATTTTATTTGTAGACCTATCATTATTCGTCTTTATAGATAGCAATTAGTTTACTAACTAGTGATTAACTAATTTTTTTTAAAGAATAATTATTTTTTACGAAATAAGCTTCGATTAGCGCAGAGATTGTAGGATGATCCATACACTATAAAATTAATAGGAAACAAATTTTGTGGTGACACATCTGCAATCATTTCACAAATGATTGAAAGAACAAATAGGGCCATATTCATTAGGCCAAATTTCCAATGAGATTCCGTGCTATAGAGTTTGATAATTACCCTAATGATGCTATAAACTCAAATACTAAAGGGTCAAAGCCCCATAAAAAGGGCAATAGAAAATAAACAAAAAGGGTCAATAAAATAATAGATAATATGTTCATCCATATCCCTGTTTTCATCATATCAGGAATGCGCAAATAACCTGAGCCAAAAACAACCGCGTTTGGAGGGGTCGCTACAGGTAACATAAAAGCACACGAAGCAGCAACGGTTGCCGCAACCATCAAAACGAATGGATGTACATTAATGACCTCTGCCATGGGATATAAAATAGGTAATAACATAGCTGTTGTTGCCAGATTAGAAGTAATTTCTGTAAGAAAATTAACAGAAGTTATCAAAACAAAAACTAATAAAAGAAGTGAAATACCGTCCAGTAAAGTCATTTGAGAACCGATCCACAGAGCTAAGCCACTCTCTTTAAAACCTGAAGCTAATGCCATTCCTCCACCAAATAATAATAAAATTCCCCAAGGTAATTTGACAGCCTCTTTCCAATTTAACAGGCGCCTATCCTTATTCTTGGTAGGTAATAAAAAAAGTATGAGAGCACTTATTAAACCAATAATTGTGTCATCAATCGCCGGCATAATAGAATTTAGAAAAAAGGAGCGACTAATCCAGGCCAGTGCCGTTAAGGTAAAAACTCCTGCCACCAATCTCTCTTCATAGCTAATTGGACCTAATGCCTTTAATTGTTTCGTAATATCTGCTCGCCCATCAGGAAAAGATTTTTGTTTAAATTTAAAGGAAATACTCGTTAAGTATTTCCAGCATAGAAATAATAATACTACGGAGATAGGAAAGCCAAATTTAAACCATTGGGCAAAAGTAATTTCATATCCAAAGGTCTCTTCAACGACGCCTGCGAGTACCAAATTAGGGGGTGTTCCAATCAAAGTACTCATGCCTCCAATGGTAGCACTATAGGCAATTGCCAACATCAAGGCTTTTCCAAAAATCTGATTTTCATCTTCTATAGTCTTTGGATTATCTCTTAATTGTGCCACGATTGCCATACCGATTGGCAACATCATAACAGTCGTAGCCGTATTGGAAATCCACATCGACATAAATGCAGTTGCCACCATAAAACCGAGTATGATATTAACGATATTGGTGCCGATGAAATTAATGATATTTAAAGCTATGCGTTTGTGTAAATTCCATTTTTCTATGGCAATGGCAATGATAAAGCCTCCTACATACAGAAAGACATATTTGTGACCAAAGGAGGCGGTGGTGTTTGACAAATCTAAGCCACCTGTTAAAGGAAACAAAATAATGGGCAATAAGGCAGTTACAGCAATAGGAATAGCCTCTGTAATCCACCAAATTGCTATCCATGATGTAGATGCTAAAATGGCATTTGCTCTGGGACTTAAACCTTCAGGATGAAAGAAAAGTAGAATTATTAGGAATGTCAAAGGACCTGAAATTAAGCCGATATTTTTTGAATTGATAGTCATATTCGATTGGTTAAAATTAGGACTGAGCAATTTGCTCAATAATCGCTTTCGTAACGTCTTGTGTGCCAGCAGTACCTCCTAAATCTCTTGTTAAAATATCTCCTTTTTCGGTTATATTTTCAATTGCATTTACTATCAATTTAGCGCCTTCCGTTTCTCCCAAATGATCTAACATCATTGCGGCTGTCCAAATACAAGCAATTGGGTTGGCTAATTTTTTTCCTGCTATATCTGGTGCACTTCCGTGAACGGGTTCAAACATGCTAGGGAATTCTTTCTCAGGGTTTATATTTGCACCTGGTGCGATTCCCATTCCTCCAACAACAGCAGGTCCTAAATCTGATAAAATATCTCCAAATAAATTACTAGCTACCACCACATCAAACCAGTCAGGATGTTGAACAAAATGTGCTGCTAATATATCAATATGAAATTGGTCAGTAAACACGTCAGGGTATTTTATACTCATAGCTTTATAACGTTCATCCCAATAAGGCATTGTGTGGATGATCCCATTCGATTTGGTAGCACTCGTTAATTTTTTACCTCTTTTATTAGCTAATTCAAAGGCATATTTCATAACTCTGTCAACACCTCGTCTAGTAAAAATACTTTCTTGTACCGCCAATTCGTGATCTGTTCCCTCATATAATCGCCCACCAATGGAAGAATATTCTCCTTCATTATTTTCCCGTACAATGTAAAAATCTACAGGGCCTGGGTTTTTTAATGGAGATGCTACTCCTTTCAATAATTTAACTGGTCGTAGATTAACATACTGTTGAAAATTTCTTCTAATTGGAATTAATAAACCCCACAAAGATATATGATCTGGTACACCCGGATAGCCAACTGCTCCTAAAAAAATACTATCACTATCTCTTAACCGCTCCAAACCGTCTTCAGGCATCATTTTGCCGTATTTCTTAAAATACTCGCAAGAATAGTCGTGATTTTTAAATTTTAGTTGGAAACCGCATTTAGCAGCTATAGCGTTTAAAATCTTTACTGATTCCGGAATGACTTCTTTACCAATTCCATCTCCAGGAATAGTAGCAATTTGATAGGTATTCATTTGATTTAAATTAAAAATTTACAAAAAAGAAAGCAAAGCAGCTAAAGTCTCTTTTGGTGCTTCCTCTGGCAAATAATGACCACAAGATAGGCTATAACCACTAACATTTGTTGCCCATTTTTTCCATTCTGCTATGACATCATATTTATTTCCCACGAAACCTTTTGTACCCCAAATTGCCAGCACAGGGCAGGCTATTTTATGCCCATTATCTAAATCAATTTGGTCGTGGTCTAAGTCTATTGAAGCAGAAGCGCGATAATCTTCGCAACTTGCATGGATGGTCTCTGGTGTCAAACAGCGCAGATATTCTGCAAAGGCAGTTTTCGTAAATGCACCATTATCTCTTCCCCATTGACCAAATTTTTTATTGAGAAAATACATGGGGTCTGCGTTAATCATCCGCTCAGGAATATCTGCGGGCTGAATTAGAAAAAACCAATGATAATAGGCTTTTGCAAAATCCATATCCGTTGTTTTGTACATGGTATAGGTCGGTGCGATATCCATTACCACTAATTTCTCAACACTTTCAGGATAGTCTAATGCTAAACGATGTCCCACTCTCCCTCCTCGGTCGTGGCCGATCAGTAAAAACCTATCAAACCCCAAATTTTTCATTAATTGAACTTGGTCCTCAGCCATTGCTCTTTTTGAATAAGGTTCGTGCTTTTTATCTGTAGGAGGTTTACTACTATCGCCGTAGCCTCTAAGATCACTTGCAACAACCGTATATTTTGTAGCTAAAGTAGGTGCAATTTTATGCCAAATAATATGAGTTTGTGGATACCCATGTAATAGCAGTAATGGTGGACCACTTCCACCGATAACATAAGTGATATTGACATTATTAACCTTAGCAAATGACTTTTTAAAGCTTTTAAACATCTGTAAATTATTTATAACTTTGTACTTATAAGACGAAAGTCTCACAAATATATAAAACTTATGAGAAAAAAGTCTCACAAAGAGGAAGATTATTTAGAATCAGGACGTATAGGTCAGAAAAGAAAAACGCGTGAGTTACTATTGGCAACTGCTAAGAAGATGTTAGTTAAGGGTGAAAATATTAGTGTAGAGCAAGTGGCTCTAGTGGCGGGTATATCTAAGGCAACAGCATATCGCTATTTTTCAAATAAGGATATCTTATTAAAAGAAGCGTCTTTACAAAGAGGCTTGATGGATAAAGATGATTTGTTTGGTGATATTGATGTATGCAATTTAAATGCACGGATTGAAAAATTAATTGATTATCATTTTGAGGTTTTGACTACAAATGAAGATGTATTTCGATTATATTTAGGTGCAATAATGCAGAATTCCGTTCGAGATAAGAAAAATTATTCGAGAGGAGGAAAAAGAATTCTATTGATAGCCGAGGCACTTCTACCTTTAAAAAAAGAGATTTCAAAAGAAACATTTGATAAAATGGTTAACGCAATAAGTCTTTTAATGGGCATAGAATCTGTTTCCATATTAAAAGATATTTGTGGTTTAGAAAATGGAAGTATTCAAGAAATGTGGAAATGGATGATTCAAAAGATAATTACAAACCCATAGTTTATGTCATTACTTGGGTAAAGGTTAGTAATACTAGATGTAAAAAAATGGCTAAGCTTCTAAATAAAGTTAAAGATGAAAATTTTAATTTCTCCCGATAAATTTAAAGGTTCTTTAAGCGCTATCGAAGTTTGTAATGCCCTTGCAAAAGGACTGAAAAAGAGTAACTCTAGTCTAGACATTACAGCTTGTCCGATGGCAGATGGGGGAGATGGTTCATTACAAACAATAAATTATTATTTAAATTTAAAGCCTGTTGAACTACTTGTAAATGACCCTTTATTTCGCCCCATAAAATCAACTTATTATCGTTCTCAAAAGATAGCTTATATTGAAATGTCATCTGCATCTGGCTTGGTTTTATTAAAGGAAGAAGAGCGTAATTGCATGTTTACGTCTTCTTTTGGTACGGGTGAATTAATTGCTGATGCCATACAAAAAGGAGCAACAACCATTAATCTATTTATCGGTGGAAGTGCAACAAATGACGGAGGAATTGGCATAGCCTCAGCTTTAGGGTATCGATTTTTTGATGCCTGCGAAAATTTACTATCACCTATAGGGCAAAATCTTTTATTAATTAACCGAATAGATGACAGTGAGGTGCTTTTTAAGACTAAAGAAGTCCAAGTGAAAGTAATTTGTGATGTCAATACCTTATTGTATGGTAAAAATGGGGCAGCTTATATTTATGGTGTTCAAAAAGGTGCAAGTTCAATTGAAATTGAACAATTAAACCAAGGTTTAGTCAATTTATCATCAAAATTACTTGAACATGATTTGCCTAATATTTCTGATATCCCTGGAGCAGGTGCAGCCGGTGGAGTTGGTGGAGGCGCTTTTGCTTTTCTCGGGGCACAATTACTTTCAGGTATTCAAAACTTCATAGAAATTACTCAATTAGAAACATTGATTAAGGAGTGTGATTTAGTGATAACAGGGGAAGGGAAATTAGATATTCAAACAGAAGAAGGTAAAGTCATCAGTGGTGTTTGTCAACTAGCTAAAAAAAATAAAAAACCAATTATTGCAGTGTGTGGTGATGTTGATTTACCTATTTCAAAGTCACTTGAACTTAAAAAAGTTTATACAGTTTTGAGTAAATCAAAATCTGTTGAGGAAGCTATAGCCAAAGCAGCAGAAAAGTTAGTATTAATTGGTCATGAAATCGGTGTAAAATTTTGCAAGCATGCAAAAAAACCATCAATTCAATAAAAAATATTGGACAGAAGAAAATTCCATTTGAGAATTATTAAATAGGTCATATGAAAAAATTACAAAATTATAGAGATTAAGTCCATGAAAAATAGTTTTAAAATTATGCCCTACTTTAAAGGTGTTAACAGTCATTTTCAAACTGTTTTTTTCTTATGAACAAAAACTTCAGATCCATTGAATAAGTTGATTGAGTGAGGTTCAACATTTGTCAAATACTTAAATTCATCCCCAAAAACGGTATTAAAATCAAAAGTTATTTTTGAGCTAATAACCTTATGCGATTCCCAGTCAGTATGATCAATCTTGTAAATGGTACAAGAATTAGGATTAATTTTAGAAGTACCCCAAAAATGCTTAGAAAAAAAATGTTCAGAGGTGTTTAAATTAATTGGATTACTTTTTTTTGTGCTCACAAGCTCAAAATCATGCCAGCGGTTTTTCTTTAGCCCATATGATGTGAATAATTCATGATTATTCTCAGACCATTCGTGTCTCATTTTTTTTGTTTCATAGTTCTCTTTATAGATGTATTTAGCTACAAGAGTAAGTGCTGTTTTTGGAAAAAATAATTTGGTGAAAGCAACTTCGGATCTCCAGTTTCCGGGAGTAATTTCTCTTTTCACATAAAAACGTAAGTTGATCTCCTCAAAAATGTTATGATATGGTACACGAACATTTAGAAGGCGCGTCTCACAATATCTAAATGCCACAAGGCTCACATAGTGTTTACCATTATATGCCTCTAGGATTGTACCCTTAGGTATGTGTTTTTTAAGTATTTCAGGATCAACAATATAATTGGCAGATGCTAGCCTTAACCAATTAGCTCTCAAAAATATTCTGTTTTGATTAAGTTTTAGCATGTCTGGTATAAATACTTCTTATCGTAGGTAAAGAGTGTTGTTTATTGGAATCTATCGGAATCACATTCTGTTTAAAGTTAGCTATTAATTATTCCTTTTATTAAGCATTAAATCATTACGACCTATAATAATGGCTCCACTGTATTTATTTACAAATCTTTTGCAAGACATATACTGTCAGGAATGTCCTTGAGCTTACCGTATTTATCAGTAGAACCATAATTGTTTCTTTGATAGAGTTTACTTGCTTCAGGTTGTTTTGATCCCATAAAAAGCACGCACCTAGAATTTCCTAACTCTTTAGACCAGTTTTCTAATTCATATAAAATCTTATCACCAACTCTTTGACCTCTTGCCTCGGGAGAAACGTACATTCTTTTAATCTCCATGGAATTAAAATTATGTTTGGAGATTGCTCCGCAACCAATTACTTTGCTTTTCATCAATGCTAAAACAACATAATTTAAATTAGAAATATCATTAAATTCTGCTAAAAGATGAGTTGCTCCATCTCTGCCTGCGAGATCTAAATTTAGTGATTTCACAAGTTTTTTAAATTCTAAATGCTGAGAATTTGTTCTTATTATTTTTATTTTATTAGAACATGGGTTCAATTATCTAAAAGGTATTGGTTAATAAAAAATGATTTATTTTACAAAGTTTTGATGATTCTGTTGTTATCCATTTTTCAATTAAAAAAACTAAAGTATCATTATTGTGATAAATAAATTTAATATTTAGTGTTTTATTTAGTAGAAAAAGCAAAAACAAAAAATAGCGCAAAAAGTAACAGTTACAAAATTTGCGATACTTGGGAAGGGAATATGAGGTCAATAGAATCCAGTTGCACGTGTCTTTTTCCTCTTTAAAAACTAAAACTAATATTTAAGAATGAAGAAAGCGAATTCTCAAGGTATCACAATTTTAAATTAAAGAAAATTACTCTTCAATAAGCTTTTTACCATTAGCCTTAAAATCTTCACCCATACCAGAAACATAGCCTTTAAAACTCATATCTTCAAAAGTACCGGTCACATCAAAATCTATCTGTTGATAATAAAAAGTTCCTGACATTTTTTGTTCAATAATTTCAAAATCATCTAATTCAAAAGATCCCATATCAGAGCTTAATGTACCTGAGTAATTTCCATCTTCCATCATGGAAATAACGAGATTAGTGGCAATGTCACCCTGCGGTGTGTCTTCTATCAATAGGCTCCAATTCCCAATATAAGGATCTACTTTAATAGTTTTTTTTAAAGAGCCACAACTAAAAACAACAATAAGGGCAATTAATCCTAAAAACACTTGTGATTTTTTCATTTAAATATATGTTTGTTTCAAACGAAAGTACAAAACTCTGAGAAATTGGAACATGTTTGACCAAGCAAAATTTTTTGTAATGAATTTGATGGTTTCTTTTTCTGAATGAGCTTTAATATCGTAATTTTGATATGTAAGTGTTAAATTATTTATAGGTTATGCCAGGATTTGAATTGTTCGGAAATGAGGAAAGAAAGGAATTAAATGATGTTATAGAAACAGGGGTTTTAATGCGCTATGGTTTTGAAAACATGCGTCAAAATATTTGGAAAGCAAGGGAACTTGAACAAGCATTAGAGCAAACCCTTCAAGTCAAGCATGCTCAATTAGTATCAAGTGGTACTGCTGCAGTTTCAGTTGCTTTGGCCTCTGCTGGAATTGGAGCGGGAGATGAGGTTATCATGCCTACATTTACATTTGTAGCAAGTTTTGAGGCCATATTAATGTTAGGAGCAATCCCGATTCTTGTAGATATTGATGACACACTGACTTTAGATATAAAGAAAGTTGAAAATGCAATTACAAACAATACAAAAGCAATTATGCCTGTGCACATGTGCGGAAGTATGGCAAATTTGGGTGCTCTAAAGGATATTTGTAAAAAAAATCAATTAACATTGATAGAGGATGCGTGTCAAGCCATAGGGGGGACATATGATGGAAAGCCTTTAGGAAGTATCGGTGATATTGGTTGTTTTTCTTTCGATTTTGTAAAAACGATCACATGTGGTGAAGGTGGTGCTATTGTTACCAACAATGAATTATACAAATTAAACGCTGATCATTTTAGTGATCACGGCCATGATCATTCGGGAAATGATCGAGGCAAGGAATTACATCCTTTTTTGGGATACAATTTTAGGATTTCAGAATTACACGCTGCAGTAGGTTTAGCACAAGTTCGACGTTTAAAAGAGGTTATTGCCTTGCAAAAAAAATATTATACGATCATTAGGGATGTTTTATCAAAGATACCCCAAGTTACATTTAGATCTGTTCCAGTAGGGGGAGAAGAAAGTTATGCATTTCTTAATTTCTTTTTACCAAATATAGAAATGACTAGACAGGTGTCAAAGTCGTTTAAGGAAAGTAACATTGATGCTTGTTTTCATTACTATGACAATAATTGGCATTACATAAGGAAATGGCAGCATTTATCAGAAATTAAAAGTTTATATCCTCTGTCGCAAGAGGTCGTAAAAGGTTTGAGACAACTAAAGAATAAGACTTTTTCACAATCAGATCATTACATTGGTCGTAATTTATCTTGTTTAATTAAGTTGTCATGGACTGAACAAGAAGTTCAAGCGCGTGCTTTAAACATGGCAAATTGCATAAAAATACACTGTATTTAATAACGCACGTAGTCCATAATTTCTAGTCCGTAACCAATGATTCCAACGCGTTTGGTTTGTGCGCTGTTAGAAATTAATAGAAGCTTATGGATGTTGAGGTCATGTAATATTTGAGCACCAATACCAAAATCTCTAGAATCCATTTCTATCGCTGGCGATTTAACGACCGTGCCTTTTATCTGTGTCTTGTTTAGGATATTAAGTCTGCTTAACAAATTCATTGATTGGCTTTGTTGATTAATGAAAACTATAGCTCCCTTACCAGCATCATTAACCCGCTTAAACATGCTATCTAATTTCTTGTCTGCATTGTTTGTTAGCGTGCCTAAAATATCATTATTAATAAGGGTAGAATTAATACGGGTAAGGACCGGTTCATTAATATCCCATACTCCTTTTGTAAGTGCTATATGTATTTGATTATTAGTTGTTTGCTTGTACGCTCTTAAACGATAACTTCCAAATCTAGTTTCAATTTGAAAGTCTTCCTTTTTCTCAATTAAAGAATCGTGTTCCATGCGATAGGCAACTAAATCTTCAATTGAAATAATTTTTAGATTGAATCTTTCGGCAACGATCATGAGCTCAGGTAAACGTGCCATAGTACCATCTTCGTTCATGATTTCCACAATGACTCCTGCGGGCTCAAGTCCAGCAAGTCTTGCAAAATCAATAGCAGCTTCTGTATGGCCAGTACGACGTAACACACCTCCTTGTTTTGCAACTAATGGGAAAATATGTCCAGGTCTTGCTAAATCAAAACTCTTAGTGGTGGGGTTAATTAGTGCTTGAATTGTTTTTGAACGATCCGCAGCAGAAATTCCTGTAGTAACGCCGTTACCTCTTAAATCAACCGAGACAGTAAATGCTGTTTCCATCGGATCTGTATTATTATGAACCATCATGTTAAGATCTAATGATTTGCAACGGTCTTCGGTTAGTGGGGCACATATTAACCCACGTCCGTGTGTTGCCATAAAGTTGATCATTTCTGGAGTAATTTTACTAGCGGCCGCTAAAAAATCACCTTCGTTTTCTCTATTCTCGTCATCGACAACAATTATAATTTTACCTAAACGAATATCATTGATTGCTTCCTCAATGGTGTTGAGTTGTATGTTATTTGTATCATTAACGCTGTCTGACTCCATACTCATATTAAATTTTCAATTCAAAGATATAGTAAAAAATAAGCTATTTAATCTGTTTTAAGTCTTCTTTAATTTTTTGATTAAAATATAAAACGTACAAGAAATATAAAGGAATTCCCAAGATGATAAAAATAATACTATGCGTAATCACTTTTTTATTGAGAGTTTTGTAAAAATTAGACTGACTTATAATGGTTTTAATAAAAGCTATAATGTAAAATAGCGTTGTGAAAACACCAATTCCAATCAAAATTTTGCCAATGATAGGAAAATTATTGTTGTTTAAAATACCACCACTAAGAAGCATAACGATAGAGACTCCATAAAATAGTAGTCCGATTTTGGAGTTGTCATCATAATTGTTTTTAAAACGTAGCGCGCTCTCATAAGTCACATTGACTAAATTACCACCAAAGCGCAATTCTTGTTCACTCACTCCTCGCGAATTTAAAATGTGTAAAGCTGTATTCTTGTAAGTGCTACCCAAACCGTATTGGCGATAGTTTTTTAATACATCAATTAGTTTTTTGTTAGAATATTCATTTAGTTGAAAGAAAGCTTCAGAATTTTCATCGAAAACTTTTAAGGTTGGGGTTTTATCGATTTGTGTTCTTTGAATTAATTTTTTGAAAGGAATGAATATGGCATCAAGATCTAAAAGGCTGCGATCTTTTGTAGCTCTACTAGTCAGATATATACTAATTGGTAGCATGATAAGAGTAGATAGCCATGACGCTATCATTGGGTTGAGGCTATTGTCTTCTGCACTGTTTTTAGCGAAAATTCCTATAAAATGATAGGTCAAGAAAAATGAGATTGCAATAATGATAGGCAAACCAATCCCGCCTTTTTTTATGAGGGCACCTAGAGGTGCTCCAATGAAAAATAAAATAATACAGGCGATGGCTATTGCAAACTTCTCATGCAAGGCTATGGTATGCATATTAATTTTTTTTTGACTTTGAAAAAAGGACTTTTGCTTAATGGCAATGATTTGATTAGTGCTATTTACAGCATTTATTGCGAGCTCTAAAAGCTGTACTTTTTTTTTGTTGGGAAATAAACCAATAAAGTCTTTGTCTTCAAATACTTTATCTTCTACAGGTTTGATGTTCAAATGCAAGGTTGAGGCTGTAGATCTATTATACATACTCGTGCTAAAATTTCCGTACTCAATATTTTGTTGAACATTTAGAGAGTCGATGGTGTAATCTAGGTCCCTTACACCGAGCATAGTATATTTATTGTTGAAATTATTTTGATTGTCAAAATCAACATTATTAATGGCCTCTAGATTTATGTTTAGCGTAAGTTTTTTATAATCACTTTTTACATTTGGGTACTTTCTTTTCTCTTCAAGTTTTTTTGGCTGTAAATCATCATAATAATTGCCGTTGTAAAGTACCAATTGTAGAATATCTGAATCTTCAGTACTGGTAAGCTCACCGGTTTCTGCAATGTAAACGGTATGATTACCTGGTAAATTTCCTTTTTTTTGATGAATGATAACACTATCTAAATACTGCCCGCGATCACCTCTTTTTCCATCTACCTTTATGTTGATGTTTCCTATTTGATTGAACTGCCCTTCAGCAATAATCATTGCTGGTTTTACTTTGGCGATGTTACGTCTTAGATTATGAAAACTCAGCTCTGCTGCTGGTATGACATTGTTAGCAAAAAAAAACGTCAATATAGATAAGCCAACAATAAAAACACTTAATCCACGCATGGCCCGTTGCAAGGAAATACCCGTTGATTTCATAGCTGCAAATTCATAGTTTTCAGCAAAACCGCCAAAAACCATTATGGAGGCGAGTAGAATAGTGAGTGGTAATACCAAGACTACCAATCTCGGTGTGACAAACAGCAAAAATTTACCAATGATGTCAATTTCGAGATCTTTACCCGCTAATTCAGTAATATATAACCAAACAGATTGCAAAACAAAAATCAGCATAAGTATGATAAACACACTGAAAAAGGTTTTTAAATAAGTGGTAAGTATGTATCTATCTAGCAGTTTCAAGAGTAAAGACTAGTCAATTTTATTGATGTAATATTCGCTGTATTTCTTATCATCAAAAGTAAATAAGCTTTTTGATAATGCTTGATTTGTTTTAAAAGAATTAACAGTCAATATTGTTTTTGTTTTATTTGAACCAATCTCGATGAGGTTGTGAATATGATAAGTTTTTATGTCAATACCCAATAATATATGATCAATTTCAGAGTCACTATCAATCGGATTCATTTTAATATACTGTATTTTTCTTCCTTTAATAGTTTGTATAATATCCATTTTAAAAGTATAGCCCTCTTTGTAAAACGATAACATTTTACTTGGTGTTATGGTGCTATCATCCTCAGAATTTTCAGATGAAATAGTAACCTCTTCGTCTTCAGGGCTGATAGAGTATAATGTTTTACCATCATAAATCCTTGTAATATCCATAATGTTTAGCACATATTTGTCTCCTTGCATTGTCACCTTACCACGTGTTTCTTGATTGATGTCTTCTTCAATATTGATGAGTGCATATTTAAATGAAATCACAATATTATCGTAACTTTCTACCTTTGATGAGACATCATTTAACAGAAGTTCAGCTTCACTTTGACCAGATAATACATGACTCGTGATTAAAAAAAATAGGATATAAATTTTTTTCATTGTGTTCTCTTAAAGATTATTTTTTTCATTCTCTAGCAGGTGGTCTAACGCTTGCAAATCTGTTACTAGCACCTGTCTCGCTTTACTTCCTTCAAAATGTCCTACAATACCTGCCGCTTCCAGTTGGTCTATAAGTCTTCCAGCACGATTGTAGCCTAGTTTTAATTTTCTTTGTAATAGCGACGCTGATCCTTGTTGTGCAATAACAATCAATTCTGCAGCTTCACGAAATAACTTGTCTCTTTCAGATATATCAATATCAATTCCTGTGCCACTATCTTCAGCCACATATTCAGGCAACAGATATGCATCTGGATAGGCTTTTTGAGCACCTATGTAATCAGTGATGCGTTCAACCTCAGGCGTATCTACAAAGGCACACTGAATTCTAATTAAATCATTTCCTTGAGTGTATAGCATATCACCACGACCAATCAATTGATCTGCCCCTGAACCATCCAAAATTGTTCGAGAGTCAATTTTTGATGTAACTCGAAAGGCAATTCTTGCAGGGAAATTAGCTTTAATTAAACCGGTAATCACGTTGACTGAAGGGCGTTGTGTCGCAATAATTAAGTGAATTCCTATGGCTCTTGCTAATTGGGCTAATCGCGCTATCGGTGCTTCCACTTCTTTTCCAGCCGTCATTATTAAATCAGCAAATTCATCAACTACCAAAACAATGTAAGGTAAAAATCGATGACCGTCATTAGGATTTAATTTTCGGTTTTTAAACTTTTCGTTATACTCAGCAATGTTTCTGCAAAATGCATTCTTCAGAAGATCGTAACGATTGTCCATTTCTATACATAATGAGTTTAGCGTATTGATAACTTTGGTAGTATCGGTGATAATGGCCTCATCAGTATCTGGTAATTTTGCTAAATAGTGACGTTCAATTTTGTTGAAAAGTGTCAATTCTACTTTCTTTGGATCTACCAGAACAAACTTTACTTCAGCAGGATGCTTTTTGTAAAGGAGGGACGTTAAAACGGCGTTTAATCCGACAGATTTCCCCTGTCCTGTGGCACCAGCCATTAATAGATGAGGCATCTTAGCTAAGTCAACAACAAGAGTTTCATTACTGATAGTTTTACCGAGAGCAATTGGCAAATGCATCTCTGATTTTTGAAATTTTTGGGAAGCAATTACAGATCGCATTGAAACGACAGTTGCATTTTTGTTGGGAACTTCAATTCCGATAGTGCCCTTACCAGGAATCGGAGCTATGATACGAATACCTAAAGCAGATAATGATAAGGCAATGTCATCCTCTAAGTTTTTGATTTTAGAAATTCTTACACCAGCTTCTGGAACAATTTCATAGAGGGTTACCGTTGGGCCAATTGTTGCTTTAATACTTGCAATACCAATTTTATAGTTGCTCAAGGTGTCAACAATGCGATTTTTATTGTTTTCCAGTTCTTCTTGATTAATCGTGATACTTTCGCTGTCATATTTTTTTAGGAGATCAAGATTTGGAAATTGATAATTACCTAGTTCTAGGGTAGGGTCAAAACGACCAAAATCTTCAACCAGCTTATCTGCCAGATTATCAGTTTCGGATTTTTCCTCTTTGACACTGGAAATTGTCATTTCTAAATCATCTTGCTCATCAAAATCATTTGTAGTCACAGTAATTTCAAGTTCCTTATCATTAATAGAATCATTATTTTTATCAAGTACTGAATGCTTTTTTATGTTTGGTTCTAAATTTTCTGTAGGAATTTCAAAGGCCGATTTAAAGGCATTGGCTTCTTCAGACAAACTGTTGTCAACTGGAATAATGGGAGTGCCGCTATCTGCCGCAGTGCTTTCAAAAAACTCTTTGTTGATCTCTTTTTTAGCTTTGCTGAAATACTTCGTAATATGTGCCACCGTGAATTTAAAACGAATAGCAAAATAAAGAATGAGGCAAAAAAACAGCATCATGGAGACGCCTATAACTCCAATGTAGTCCATGAAAAAAGCAGATATTTCGTTCCCTATGATGCCTCCTAAGAGCGTACTATTTGGTGAAATAAACCCAAACAAAATAGAACTCCATATCATGATTAACGTTCCCCAAAACCAATGCCTCCCTAACCGCGCTTTTTTGATATTTAGCAGCACATATATGCCAGAGATGAAGATTAACCCAGAAAACAGAAAGGAAGAAAGGCCAAAACCTCGTCTTACTAAAACATCGCTCGTCCAGGCACCAACTTTGTTTAACCAGTTTTCCGCTTTGATGTCCCTTGATGTAAATTCAGAAATGATACTTTGATCGGCATTGCCTGTAAAAAAATAAGATATAAAGGACAGGCATAATAGGACTCCCATAATAATTAAAAAGCTTCCAAAAATCAATTTTTGTTGATTTGTTAAATTGTAGTCTTTGGACTTCTTATTGGATATTGATTTTTTTTTAGTTGTTTTAGTCTTTTTTTGAGCCATTAAAACGAATTAAGTAATACAAAAGTACAAATTACAATTGTTTATCCTACATGTTCAAAAATTTAATAATTTTAGGTAAACAAATACCAATACCAGTACTTAATCTGGTGGCTTCGTAAATTAAAATAGCGCCAGTTACTAAATTTTTAATTTTTTAATATTTACATGCTATTTTGGATGAATGCCATCAGTTAACTTTTCAATGGGTTTTTTTTGAAAGCTTCCAAAGATAGCACACCTGTCAAAATCAAAGTTTAAAGGAGCTATTGGGTAGCAGATAATTATAAGTATATTCCTCACAAAACTATTAAAATTCCAAGGAACACGCGTAATTTACGTGATTTTTGTAGAAATTAATAATTCAATGTCGATGAGCCTACAAGCCATACTTTAAATTCGTTGTGGAGAGAACAAGGGAATAGCTTTCATACTTATATAAAATCTTAAGTTCGACTCTTTGAAAGTAATCAAATCGAAGTTTTAACCAATCTTAATTGACCTACTGAAAGTTAAAGTTATTATAATGTGAAATCATATTGTTTAATGTTTATATAACTTTGTTAAACAAAAATAAAATAATTATGAGATTCAAAAATTTTACAAAACTATCCTTAATGCTAATAGCGTTGTGGACATCATTAAGTGTTACAGCACAAGACAAAAACATTGTTGAAACAGCAATATCTTCACCTGATCATACCACCTTAGTTGCAGCAGTTAAGGCTGGTGACCTGGTAGGAGTGCTTTCGAGTGAAGGACCGTTTACAGTGTTCGCCCCAACAAACGAAGCATTTGCAAAGTTACCTGCAGGAACTGTTGAGACACTTCTAAAGCCAGAAAATCTGAAGCAATTACAAACGGTTTTAACGTACCATGTTGTTTCTGGAAAAGTTATGGCTAAAGACGTTGTTAACCTAATTAACAGTAACAATGGTAAAGTAGAAATTGCAACAGTACAAGGAGGTAAATTAACAGCCATGCTAATGGATGGAGCAGTTTATCTTTCTGACGAAAACGGTAACAAATCCAAAGTTATCGCAACAGATTTGGACAACACCAATGGTGTTATCCATGTGATTGATTCGGTAGTTTTACCTAAGTAAAAAATTGAATTAATAGCACTTAAGCCTTTTCTAATGAAAAGGCTTTTTTAGTTTAAATGTTTTTTAGTGCATCCAACGCTGCGGTGTAATCAGGTTCGTTGCCAATTTCAGAAACTTGTTCTGTGTATTGAACCATGCCTTGTGCATCCAAAATGATAACACATCTAGAATGTAAGCCATCAAAAACCCCATCCACAAAATCTAGGCCATAATCTTTGCCAAAGCTACCATCTTTGTAGTCAGACAATAATGTGACATGTTCGATGCCTTCAGCACCACAAAAACGAGCTTGGGCGAATGGTAAATCTCTTGAAACGCAAAGTACTTTTGTGTTTTTCATTCCTGCAGCTGCTTCGTTAAACTTTCTAATAGACGTTGCACAAACGCCCGTATCTACACTTGGAAATATATTTAATACAACTTTATAACCTTGAAAGTCTGATAGGATATGGGTTGATAAATCATTTGTTATTAATCTGAAATTTGGAGCTTTGGTTCCTATTTGAGTTAAACTTCCTGAAGTATTAACAGGAACACCACCTAAAGTTATTGATGCCATTTTATTTTTTTTAAATTTTTGCAGGCCAAAAATAAATATTAATTAGATGTTACACTAGATTATTCAAAGGATTTTTATAAGAAATAATGATTGCTTAGTTTTTTTTTATAGTGAAAATCTATTTAAAAATAAGAACAATCAATTTTTTGACTGCTGATTTTGCATTTTATTTAGGTAAATTTAGACAGCATAATTTAAAGAGTAATTAAAATACAAAAATATGGATAATCAAAACGGGGACATGAATAAATGTCCTTTTATGAGTGGTGAACAAGCCAAAGCTGCCGGTGGTGGAACCTCCAATAGAGATTGGTGGCCAAACGAACTAAAATTGAATATACTGCGTCAAAATGGTGTAAAATCTAATCCGTTGGGAGGTGATTTTAATTATGCGGAAGCTTTTAATTCTGTTGATTTTGCAACACTCAAAAAGGAGGTTACCGATTTAATGACTGATTCTCAAGATTGGTGGCCCGCTGATTATGGGCACTACGGTGGTTTTATGATTAGAATGGCATGGCACAGCGCAGGAACTTACAGAGTAGGTGATGGACGAGGTGGTGCCAACTCTGGAACTCAGCGTTTTGCACCACTGAATAGTTGGCCGGATAACGGAAACCTAGATAAGGCACGTTTACTACTATGGCCTGTTAAAAAGAAATATGGAAAAAAATTGTCTTGGGCAGATTTAATGATTCTTGCAGGAAATTGCGCTCTAGAGTCTATGGGTTTTAAGACATTTGGTTTTGCAGGAGGAAGAGAGGATGTATGGGAGCCAGAGCAGGATATTTACTGGGGTAGTGAGACAGGTTGGTTAAACAATGATGACCGATACGATACGAGTGATGGAGATCTTGAAGGGCATCTAGGTGCGGTACACATGGGTTTAATTTATGTAAACCCAGAGGGACCAAATGGTAACCCCGATCCTTTGAAGTCTGCACATGATATTAGAATTACTTTCGGTCGTATGGCTATGAATGATGAAGAAACGGTTGCGCTTGTAGCAGGTGGACACACATTTGGTAAAGCTCATGGAGCAGCTGACCCAGACGTGTATGTTGGAGCTGAGCCTCATGGTGCATCCATAGAGCAAATGAGTACAGGTTGGAAAAACACTTTTGGTACTGGTGTACTTGATGATACTATTACGAGTGGTTTAGAAGGGGCATGGACGCCAAATCCAATCCAATGGGATGATGCTTATTTTGATGTTCTTTTAAATTATGATTGGGAATTAACTAAAAGTCCAGCTGGTGCTCATCAGTGGACACCAACGTCCAACTCGAATGCAAAAACAGCTCCTAAGGCAGGTGATCCAAATGGCACTCAAGCTTTGATGATGTCTACGGCCGACATGGCCTTAAAAATGGATCCTGAATTTTTAAAAATATCACAGCGTTTCTATAAAGATCACCAGGCTTTTGAAGATGCTTTTGCGCGTGCTTGGTACAAATTAACACATCGTGATATGGGGCCAATAGCACGATACTTAGGGCCTGAGGTACCGAGTGAAGAGTTGTTATGGCAAGATCCAATACCAGCAGTTAATTATGTATTAACAGATGCAGATACGAAAACTTTAAGAGCAATGATTGAGGCTTCTAATTTGTCAATATCACAATTAGTCACAACAGCCTGGGCTTCAGCATCAACTTTTCGTGGTTCAGACATGCGAGGTGGTGCAAATGGAGGTAGAATATGCTTAGAACCACAAAGAAGTTGGGCTGTCAATAATCCAATTGAACTAAACAAAGTTCTTGTTGTCTTAGAAGCAATTAAAAATGATTTTAAGGGAGTAATTTCTATGGCTGATTTAATTGTCTTTGCTGGCTCTGTTGGTGTAGAAATGGCGGCGCGACAAATTGGTCGTGATATAACGGTTCCATTTGCCCAAGGAAGAGGAGACGCAACACAAGAACAAACTGATTTAGAATCTTTTGGTTATTTGGAACCATTAGCTGATGGTTTTAGAAACTATAAAAAATCAGGACTAGATGTTGCTGATGAGGATTTACTCATTGATCGAGCGAATCTTTTAAAGCTTTCGATACCTGAAATGACTGTGTTAATTGGAGGCTTACGTGTCATGGGGTGCAATTTCGATGGTTCAGATTATGGTGTGTTTACCGATAATGTGGGTAGCTTAACCAATGATTTTTTTCTAAATATTCTTGATTTCACATACACGTGGTCTGCAAAAGATGACAATGATTCTATATTCGTTGGACGAGATCGTCTTACTGGTGTTCAAAAATTTCAAGGTACTCGAGCTGATTTGATATTTGGTTCAAATACAGAATTAAGAGCAGTATGTGAAGTTTATGGCGCTGATGATGGTCAAGAAGCTTTTATGAATGATTTTATAAATGCTTGGGTTAAAGTCATGAATTTAGACCGTTATGATTTACAATAGTTAGAATTTTTTAATAATCGGAACTCAGGAGTAAGTAATCAACAATGCTAACTCCTGAGTTTATCTTTTCCTTTTATGACAACAACCGAGTTATTTTTTAATGCAATACGTGAAAAGGATTTCGATGTATTAAAATCTTTTATTGATGATGATCCAAAGATTGTGAATAGCCAAGATTCGAGAGGGTTTACACCCCTTATTTTTGCTACTTATTTTGACAATTTTGAAGCTGCCAAATTGTTGTTGTCAAGTAAAGCAGAAGTAAATGCGAAGGATTATTCAGGTAATACCGCTTTAATTGGAGTGTGCTACAAAGGTAACACAGAGATTGCCTCACTTTTAATTCAAAACGGCGCTAATGTTGAGGTGAAAAACAACACAAGAAGTACACCTTTGATGTTCGCCTCTACTTACAATAATCAGTCTATTGTAGAATTATTATTACAAAATGGAGCAATGAAGGATTGTAAAGATTTAAATGGAAAAACAGCTTATAATCATGCACATGAAAAGGGATTTGACCATTTATTGGAATTATTATCGTAACGGCATTAAGAAATCACTTAGGATACAGCATGTTGTGATTGGTTTGGTAATCCAATGTCCAGGAGCATAAAAAATCAGTTAAAATCACCTTTCAGTTGTTTAATTTTTATTGAAAAACCGGCAAATAATAACGTCATTATTGGACTTAAAATTGAAAAAAATGCGTAGGGAATATAAGCGGTTGCCCCAGCGTACCCGAATAATACTTTAGAGTGATAAGCACCGCAGGTATTCCAAGGGACCAAAACAGATGTGACCGTCCCTGAATCTTCTAGAGTTCGACTCAAGTTTTCTGGTGCTAGTCCTTTGTCTTCGTAGGCTTTTTTAAACATTTTTCCTGGCACAACTAATGCGAGATATTGATCGGATGCGGTAACATTTAATGCAAGACAACTGGCTACTGTACTTGCAAATAACCCAAAAGTAGTAGTAGCCATATTTAATAAAGCATTGGTTATTCTTGATAGAGCTCCAATAGCATCCATGACGCCACCAAAAACCATGGCGCAAATAATTAACCAGATGGTACCAAGCATTCCAGCCATTCCCCCAGAGGTAAAAAGATTATTTAATTCGATGCTTGTAGTTTCTACGGCGGTATCAACAGTCATGGCGTTAATCACTCCTTTGTATGACGATTTAAAAGTCAACGTATCTGTCCCGGCAATATCCATAATGATGTTTGGTTGTGCGATGATTGCAGCAATACCACCAAATAAGGCGCCTAACAGCAACGCTATAAGTGGGGGTGTCTTTTTTATAATCATTAAAATAACGGAAATAGGTACTAAAAAAAGCCAAGGGCTAATATTAAAAGCATCATTAATAGCATCTAATTTATCTTGAATTTGTGGAGTGCCATTTATATCTAAATTTAACCCGATAACGATAAATAAGATAAGGGTGATACTTATGGTGGGAATGGTTGTAAAGGACATGTATTTTATGTGATCAAATAATTCACCTCCTGCCATGGCAGGAGCGAGATTTGTTGTGTCACTTAATGGTGACATTTTATCGCCAAAGTAAGCGCCTGATAAAACAGCTCCAGCTGTCATACCCATAGACACCCCTAAGGTTTCACCAATACCAACAAGCGCAATACCAACGGTAGCTGAGGTGGTCCAGCTACTGCCAGTGGCGATAGAGATAATGGCGCATATGACTACGCAAGCTGCTAAAAATATCTTTGGATTTAAAATTTGAAGTCCGTAATAAATCATTGTTGGGATGACACCACTTACCATCCAGGTACCTGCTAACGCACCAACCATGAGGAGTATGAGAAGCGCTCCCGTTGTTGATTTTACATTTTCGGCAACTTCTTCTAGCATTTGCTGATAGGATATCTTATTTAAAAAACCAACAATAGCTGCTATCGAAGCACCCATTAAAAGTATAAATTGGTTACTTCCGCTGAGTGCATCATCTCCAAAAACATAAATATTGTAGGCTAGCATTCCAACCAATGCGATGACTGGAGTGAGTGCTTCCCAGATGTTAAGCTCCTTATTTTTAATAATAGTGCTGTTGTTAGACTGTGATGAGTTTTTATCTTGACCAATCATATACGGTATATTTTAACTAAATGTAATGTTACGATTTTGGAAAACCATTTGCAAATTGATTTTGTTACGTACCTTTGTTCAATTAAAATATGGACTCACTAACACAAATTATTTTAGGGGCAGCTTGTGGAGAGGTTGCATTGGGAAAAAAAATTGGAAATAAAGCTCTTTTGATAGGAGCCTTAGGTGGAACAATACCAGATTTAGATGTTTTTGTAGGACGCGTAATTTTTAATAATGAAATAGATATTATGGCGTTTCACAGAGGGTTTATGCATTCCTTTTTGTTCGCTTTAATGGGGGCTTTTGTTTTTGGATGGTTATTCTATAAAATATATGATCGAGGAAAAAGAAAGAATATCACATGTAATAAAGACTGGTATTGGTTATTTTTGTTTGCATTCATAACGCATTCTCTATTAGATTGTTTTACACCTTATGGTACTCAATTGTTTTCACCGTTTTCTAATTATCGTGTGGCGTTTAATAATATCGCTGTGGCCGACCCAGCTTACACACTCCCGTTTTTAATATCATTAATTGTCTTAATGTTTTTTAAGCGAAATACATCCCAAAGGAAATTTTGGTTAAAAACTGGAGTTGGTATAAGTACGTGTTATTTAATCTGTACATTAATCAACAAGGCTTATATCACTTCTGTTTTTAGCAAATCATTAAAAGAAAACAACATTGCATTTTTAAGGTTTCAAACACAGCCTACAATACTCAATAATATATTGTGGTATGGCATTGCCGAAACAGAGGATGAATATTTTGTGTCATTTTATTCTCTCTTTGATAGTTCCACTAGACCACAAGAATGGCACTTGATTTCTAAAAATCATAACTTGGTATCACAAGTTAATTCAGACATTCAAACCTTATCATGGTTTAGTAATGGTTATTATAATTTAACGAGTCAATCTTCAAATACTATTAGATACAACGATTTGCGATATCCATCCTTTGATAGTGAAAGACCTGAAAACTCTGTTTTTAGTTTTTCCATACAGCAAGAGGATGAGCGCTATGATATCTTACCCGCTAATAGAGTGCCTCCGTCAACTAAAGATTTAGCCTTTTTTTGGAGGCGTATTAAAGGAAAATAAGGATGCTTTCCCTGTTATTGATAACAGACTACAGCATGACAACATCCTGCTTTTTCTTTTCTAAAAGTTGGAGGGAAATTAGGCAATTTTTGATTTTATTGTAAGTACGTTCAATATCGGCGTCTAAACCGACGGAGAATCGAATCAATCCATTGCTTAAACCCATCTCACTTCTTTCTGAGTCTGGAATTTCTGATGAAGTTGAACTTCCGGGAGCAGAAAATAATGTTTTGTAAAACCCTAAGCTTACTGCTAAATAACCGAGATTATTATCTTGCATCATCTCCATTAATTTGTTGGCATTCTCTGTTGACCCTACGTCAATTGTTAGCATGCCACCATAACCATATTTTTTGTTCATCATGGATGTGAATACTGTATGTGAGGGATGTGATTTTAATCCTGGGTATACTGTTTTAATACCATCTTTTGTAAATTGTTCTGCTAAATAAGTTGCATTAAAACTGTGTTGTTGAACCCGCAAATGGAGTGTTCTAAGATTTTTGAGAACTGATGAGGCTCGCAAACTATCCATGGTGGCTCCTAATAACATGCAAGCACCGTCATTGACATTTCGTAAACTATCAATAAATTCTTGGGTACCACAAATGACTCCCGCAACGGTGTCAGATGAACCGTTTATGAATTTAGTTAAACTGTGTATAACAATATCAGCACCGAGGTTAATTGGAGATATTGATAATGGTGAGAACGTATTATCAACCACTAATTTGAGGTTGTGTTTTTTGGCAATTTTAGAGAGTGCTTTGATGTTAGCAACCTCTAACAATGGATTGCTAACAGATTCACAATAGATCATTTTAGTGTTGTTGTTGATAGCATTTTCAACTGATGCTAAGTCAATAATATCAACGAAAGAGGTGTTGATGTTAAATTTTGGTGTAAAATTTTTCAAAAACGCATAAGTGCCACCATAAATGGTACGGCTAGAGACAATATGATCATTTACACCACATAATTGTAAAATTACTGGTGTGATAGCGCCCATGCCAGAGGCTGTAACTGTTGCTGTTTCTGAGCCCTCCATAGCGGCCAATGCTTCCCCTAGATATAAGTTAGAGGGAGATGAATGACGTGAGTAAAGGTAGCATCCGTCTGCGTTGCCTTCGAAAGTATCGAACATTGTTTTAGCAGATATAAAAGTGTAGGTTGACGAGTCAGATACTGAAGGATTTACACCTCCAAATTCTCCAAAATATTGAAGGTCTTGAATGTTATTTGCGGGTTTGAATGCCATGTTATATGTGAATTAAAATTTACGATAAAATTCGTCTTTATATGATTAAAAATCAATCTAAATTAATTTTTTTAGAAAATAAAACTATAATTACGTATTATTGCAATCAATGTATAATAATTACACTAATAAATACTTATTAATCTGAAAATTTTTCAATATGACTTTCGACGCTATAGATACAAAATTACTTGAACTACTTCAAAATGATTGTAAGCAGACTAATAAAGAACTCTCGAATAAGTTAAATTTATCTATTACTGCTGTTTATGAGCGTATAAAAAAATTAGAAAATAATGGTGTGATTGATCGCTATGTAGCCTTAATAAATAAAGAAAAAATTGAAAAGGCCTTTGTTGCTTTTTGTCATATCAAACTCGTGCAGCATTCTCAGGATTTTGTCACAAAATTTGAACGAGAAGTTGTAAAAATAAATGAAGTGGTTGAGTGTTATCACATTAGTGGAGATTATGATTATCTATTAAAAGTACACGTTGCCGACATGGTTTCATTTAGAGAATTTATGGTCAAAAAACTCACTACCATTCATCATATTGGAAGCACACATAGCATGTTTATGATTAATGAAGTCAAATATACAACAGCCATAGATTTGTAATTGTAATAGTAGACTTGTGCCTCTTAAATGAACTTTTATCAAGTAACAGAGGTGGTTTGTGAAATATCTATTTAACAGGTTAAGTACGTAAGTTTTTTATATGGTCTTCCCATAAAACATTTGTACTTTTGTTGTCTCATTAAAAATTAAAATAACATTAGTATGAAGTCATATGATGTAGCAGTAATTGGATCTGGACCTGGAGGATATGTTGCAGCGATACGTTGTGCACAATTAGGTATGAAAACTGCAATAATTGAAAAGTATACCACACTAGGGGGTACATGCTTAAACGTTGGTTGCATACCGAGTAAAGCTTTACTGGATTCTTCACATCATTACGAAGATGCAATCAAACATTTTGCAGAGCATGGTATTGAAATACCTGGTGAAGTAAAGGTAAATATTGAACAAATGATAGCAAGAAAACAATCTGTAGTTGATCAAACAACTAGTGGGATCGACTTCTTGATGAATAAAAATAAAATTGATGTCTATCAAGGTTTGGGTAGTTTTAGGGATGCAACACACATTGATATTACCGGTACGGAAACACAAACAATAGAGGCGAAAAATACCATCATTGCAACTGGAAGTAAGCCAGCTTCGTTACCTTTTATATCGATTGACAAAGAACGAATAATTACTTCAACCGAAGCTCTTAAGCTAAAAGAAATTCCCAAACACTTAATTGTCATCGGTGGTGGTGTTATTGGTTTGGAACTTGGTCAGGTCTACAAACGTCTTGGTTCAGAAGTTTCTGTAATTGAATACATGGATCGTATTATACCCACCATGGATGTAAGCTTATCCAAAGAACTAAATAAAGTATTCAAAAAAGCAAAATTCAAAATGAATTTATCCCACAAGGTACAATCTGTTGAAAGAACAAGGGATGAGGTGGTTGTGAAAGCGGTCAATAAAAAAGGAGAAGATGTTGAATTTATAGGTGATTATTGTCTGGTATCTGTCGGTAGAAGACCATATACTGATGGCTTAAACCTAGAAGCAATTGCTGTCAAGAAGGATGAAAGAGGACGAATAGAGGTGAATAGTCAATTACAAACGAATGTTTCTAATATATATGCTGTTGGAGATGTTGTTAAAGGTGCTATGTTAGCACATAAGGCCTCAGAGGAGGCTGTGATGGTCGCTGAAATTATCGCTGGACAAAAGCCACATATAAATTACAATTTAATTCCAGGAGTTGTTTATACGTGGCCGGAGGTTGCTGCAGTTGGTAAAACGGAAGAGCAACTCAAGGATGCAGGTATTTCTTACAAAACAGGTCAATTCCCTATGCGAGCCTTAGGAAGAAGTAGGGCTAGTATGGATTTGGATGGTTTTGTAAAGATTTTAGCTGATGCAACTACAGATGAAATTCTAGGAGTTCACATGATTGGCGCGCGTGCTGCCGACATGATCGCTGAGGCTGTTGTAGCTATGGAATACAGAGCTTCTGCCGAGGACATTTCAAGAATGTCACATGCACATCCAACATTTACTGAAGCTCTTAAGGAAGCTGCGCTAGCGGCAACAGATAATATTGCGCTACATATTTAGTGCATAGACTAAGATAGTGGTTCGTAAGCGTCTATTTTGATTTGTTGTTTTTTTTGTAAATAGGAATGAGATAAGATACATTATAGCCAAAATTGATTCCAAAACTACCACTGTCGTAGGTTCTTCCAAACCCAGGAATGTAGATGTTTTCAAAATTTTCAGGCTCTTTCTCTGATGCGCGACCCTTGAGTTGAACATTTGCTCCAATGTAAAAATTTGTAAAAAGTTCTGCCTTGATACCAATTAATAACTCACCCCATAATGCATTTAATCCGGAAAATTCTGTACCCGAATTAATGGTAGAGGAGGGCCAACTTTGATCTGTTTGATAAACGGTGTAACTGGTTAAAATTTGTTTAAATGAGCTTACTCCAACACGAAATCCTGCAAATATCATATTCTCCATTCCAAACCAATTTGCATACATGTTATAATCAAACCCTCCCTTTAAATAGGATCCGCTAGCAGTTGAATTTAAGTAGCTGTTGATGGTTGTATATTCTTCAAAACCAATTTCACTTGCGACATAAATATTTTTGGTTAATCGATAATCACCATTAACTTCAAATCCTGAATAATTATCATCCATGAAGGATTTTAATAACTTGCTTAAATCTCCACCTAAACGTAGACCATATTTTTCTGTAAACTTAACAGAGTCCGTAGAAGTTTCTTGTATTGGGACTTGGCCAAAAGATGCAAAGCACAAGCAAAATAGAAAATAAAGACTAATGAAATATTTTGACATGGGCCTCATTTTTGTTTTTGACGGTTGTTGACAAAATTTCAGAATTAATGACCCAATTACTCGGGTCTGGTTCTAAATCAATTCCTAAATTATTAAAAATTTGTTTGTAACCACAAGCTCTTGAAACATAGATGTTTTCAGACTCATAATTAGTAATAACAACATCTATATTACCTGTTTCAAAATCACCATCTTCCAAATCTCGATGAAGAACAAAACGCGTAAAGTTATCACTTGTTTGTAATGGAATTGCAATCGAGTCAGTATTGGTTGCCAATAATCCAATACCGTCAAACACGACTATTTCATTGAAGCTGTTTATGCCATAGACCAAAAGGTTTGGGACAGCTTTGGTTTCTTCTTGATTTGCAATATCATAGAATCTTAAAATAAGTTGTGGTGTGGTGCCTGTATCTGAGGAACATATATCATCTTTCTCACAACCGAGAAAAATAGAAATCACTAGAAATAAAACACTAACTTTTTTCATTTGTCTTATTAATTTATCGCTTTGTCAAAAGTACAACATTTTCCACATGATGTGTTTGAGGAAACATATCAACCGATTGTGTTTTAGAAATCTCATATTCCAAATCCATCAAAGCTAGATCTCTAGCTTGTGTTGCGCTATTACAACTAACATAAACAATTTTATTTGGTGCTATATTTAGAATTTGACTTACAACATTTTTGTGCATTCCGTCTCGAGGCGGGTCGGTTATGAGGACGTCTGGCCTACCGTGACTTTCAATGAATTGAGAATTAAAAATAGTTTTCATGTCACCTACATGAAATTCAACATTATCGATTTGATTAAATAAAGCATTTTCTTTTGCAGCTTCAATGGCTTCAGGAACAGCTTCAATGCCAATGACTTTTTTTGCATTTTTTGCCACAAATTGAGCAATGGTTCCTGTTCCAGTATACAAATCATACACTAATTCTTTACCCGTTAGGCCAGCAAAGTTCCGAGTTATTTTGTAGAGTTCGTAAGCTTGTTGAGAGTTTGTTTGATAAAAAGACTTTGCATTTATTTTAAATGTTAGTCCCTCCATCTTTTCTAAGATAAAATCTCTACCCTTAAAACAATGAACTTGTTGATCATATATAGTGTCATTTCCTTTTTGGTTAATCACATATTGTAAGGAGTTAATATTTGGAAAATCTGAGGCAATATGACGTAGTATGAGTTCCCGTTGTGATTTATCGTCTTTAAAAAATTGTAAAACAACCATGATTTCACCAATTGAAGATGTTCGTATCATGAGTGTTCTTAAAAATCCAGACTGATTTCTTGGATTAAAAAATTTTAAATTGTTGTCAATGGCAAATTTTTTTACTGAATTTCTAATGTCATTTGATGAATGCCCTTGTAGATAACAAGTTTTTATATCAAGTATTTTATCCCACATTCCTGGGATGTGAAATCCTAATGCGTTTTTATCCGTGATATCTTCATTTGAGTTAATTTCATCAGGTGTTAGCCATCGACTATCACTAAAAGAAAATTCCATTTTATTTCTGTAAAAATAGTGTTGTTCTGAGCCTAAAATTGGAGTAACTTTTGGAAGTTTTAGATGCCCAATGCGCGATAAATTATTAACTACTTCTTTTTCTTTATAATAGAGTTGCTGCTCATAATCCATATGTTGCCATTTACAGCCACCACATGTGCCAAAATGTTCACATTTTGGGCTAGTGCGCTTCTCAGAAAGTTTTATGAACTTTATAGCTTTTCCTTCGTAATAAGCTTTTCTTTTTTTAAAGGTTTGAACATCAACAATATCTCCAGGAACAGCATTTGACAAGAAAATGACTTTTCCATCTGGGGCTTTTCCGATTACTTTACCTTTTGCACCTGCATCGATAATGTCAATATTGGTGAAAATCTGTTTTCTATTTTTTCTAGACATGGCACAAAAATAACAATAGCGAGATATATTTAAAGCTCTTATTGAAATAATATTTAAATAGAGTTCTCAGTGATTCAAATTCTTAGGTGTAACTATTGTAATAGCCATATAGGAAAGTTTAAAAAGGAGTAATGATTTCAGAGCAATGAGCTAGGATATCAAATTTGGTGCTAGAAAATACTCTTTTAGGATTTTATCAACTAACTTTTATTTAGTATTTTGCGTGCCCTTAGGGATGATTTCTTTCCCACGCTGAATTTTCGAATTGTCGAGAGAACAAAGGTAGATAAGGAATGGTTATTTTACTCATCAATAAAAATTCATTAAAATGGCTGTTTTAGACCAAATTTCATCGCAAGAAGCGATTGCGTTAGAAAACAAATACGGAGCTCATAATTACCACCCACTGCCTGTTGTTTTAAGTAGAGGAGAAGGTGTTTTTGTTTGGGATGTAGAAGGTAAAAAATATTACGATTTTTTATCGGCTTACTCTTCATTAAATCAAGGGCATTGTCATCCAAAAATAATAAATGCTATGTCAGAACAGGCGCAGAAACTAACCTTAACGTCTCGGGCATTTTACAATAATGTTTTAGGTAAGTTTGAAAAGTTTGCCTGTGATTTTTTTGGTTTTGATAAGTTATTACCAATGAATTCTGGTGCAGAGGCTGTCGAAACTGCTCTAAAATTATGTCGTAAATGGTCTTATGAAATTAAAGGTATAGATTTTAATAAAGCTGAGATTATTGTATGTAATAATAATTTTCATGGGAGAACTACGACCATTATATCGTTTTCAAATGATCCTACTGCTCGTAAAAACTTTGGCCCTTACACCAATGGCTTTATAAAAATTGAATATGACAACTTGCAAGAGTTAGAGGCTACTCTTCAATCGAATCCTAATGTAGCAGGATTTCTAGTCGAGCCAATACAAGGTGAAGCGGGGGTTTTTGTGCCCTCTGAGGGTTATTTGTCAAAAGCAAAGGCGTTGTGTGAAAAATACAATGTTTTATTTATCGCGGATGAAGTTCAAACTGGAATTGCGCGAACAGGAAGATTGTTAGCTACCTGTGGAAATTGTTCGTGTGAAGATAAAAATTGTTCTGGGGTTCCTGAAGTAAAACCAGATATTTTAATTTTGGGAAAAGCTTTGAGTGGCGGTGTTTATCCTGTTTCTGCAGTCCTTGCAAATGATGAGATTATGAAAGTGATTCAACCTGGAAATCATGGGAGTACGTTTGGAGGAAATCCAATCGCTGCTGCAGTTTCAATAGCAGCATTAACCGTGGTAAAGGATGAAAAATTAGCTGATAATGCAAGTGTTTTAGGTGAATTGTTCAGGGAAGAGATGAATAAATATATAGCCACAAGTACTATTGTAAGTTCTATTAGAGGTAAAGGTTTATTAAATGCAATATTAATTAATGATCACGAGTCAAGTGATACTGCTTGGAATATTTGCTTAGCATTGAGTGATAATGGCTTGTTAGCAAAACCAACACATGGTAATATTATACGATTTGCTCCTCCTTTAGTAATTACAAAAGAGCAGTTATATGATTGTGTTTCAATCATTATAAATACCCTGAAAAAATTCGAATAATTTCGTAGATAACTTGTGCGTTAATGTTTTTCAAAAACAGAGGGAGAGACTATTGTGTCTGTTCGTATTGTTGTAATGTTTCATTATATAACTCCATTAAATCATCGTATCCGATTGTTGAAAACACGTACAAGACTCTTGCGACCATAATGAGATTGATAATGAAAACAATTAAGGAGACAATTCTAGCTGTTTTCATAGATTTTATATTGTCATAATTTTCGTAATCTGCAATAGCTTTCTGATACTGTTTATTAGATAGAAAAAGTGAGATCGTCGATGGTATAATTCCGAAACCTAAAAAGCAACAACACAAAAGGCCAAGGACAGAGAGAATGTATATTGGAGTTGTGTTAAGTTTTTGTTTTTCCAAAATATTATGATCCATTTAATTTAATTATATAGCTAATAAAAATTGTGCTTAGGCTTAAAACTACTAAAAATAATTTAATTTTTTCGTCATATTTAAATTTATAAAATATATTAAATATGAGAAAAAGAGTCAGTATTAAAAAAGGGTAAATCGCTGGATACATTAAAAAAGCTTCTGTGAATTTTCCCTGAAATAAAAATAATAGCGAGCGTTGAAAGCCACATCCGAAACATTCAATTCCTAATAATTTTTTATTGAGACAGGGCAGCAAATAATCCTCTAGAATTAACACGTTGATTTTAAAAGTTTATCAAAGTTAAAAAATGTATCGGATTAATTTTGTTATTTTGTTTTATTGTTTTCGGTTAATCAAAATGGTAAATTGGTATAAATGAATAGATTTTTTAATTATTTTTTAATTGGTCTTGGTGGGCTCGTGGCATTGTATGCGAATGCTTACGAGAGTCAAAACACATATATATTAATTGGAGGTGTTGTCATGTTGATGACGGGGTTATATCGGTTGTCACGTGGTATTTCAAATAAAGCCAATATTAGCGAACACGAGAAAAATCAACACAGCAACTAATGTCATTCAAAAAGGGCGACTTTGTAGAAGTTATTGATGAAGATTTTTCAGGGGAGGTGGTTTTAGTTACCGATGATTTAGTCACAATTCAAACTAACGACGATTTTTTATTAGAGTTTTCTCCTATTCAACTTATTCACAAAGGGAATCATCAGTTCTTAAATGCTACATCCTTGATAAATTTGGATGCGCAACATAAAATAAAAACGGATAAAGTTCCCTCACAAAAAGCTCAAAGGTTTGCCAGGCGTAAAGAGCGAAATAAATCAGTGATGGAGGTAGATTTGCACATCGAACAGCTTATTCCAAACAGTCGCGGTATGAATAATTACGACATACTCACGTGTCAGCTAGAGACTATAAAACGACAGTTGGCGTTCGCAAAAAGTAAAAAGATACAACGAATTGTATTTATTCATGGTGTTGGAGAGGGAGTCTTGAAATTAGAATTGGAGTATGTGTTAAAACGATATGAAGATTTGACCTATTATGACGCTGATTATCAAAAATATGGTTTTGGTGCGACTGAGGTCTGTTTGAATCATCACTGATATCAATCCTCTATAGTAAGGCTGGAGGTGAATATGCCCAAGTCAATGAAGTCTGTGTTAATGATCTCTAGATTCGTATTAATAATTGAAAATTCTACGAGAATGGTCCTTGTGAAGACATTTGAATTAATCACCTCATAGACAAAAGATTCGGTGGCGTTATTGTCTAAATATCTTGCAATTACCGACCCGTCAGCAAAATCATCTTGTAGGTTGCCGTTTAAGTTTTCATCTTCATGACGTGTGATTAAACCGTCGTTGTCATCATCTGTGTCCAAGTAATCAGGAATGCCATCATTGTCAGTATCCTGTGAATCATCCAAATTTCCATCGCTATTTGGGTCTGGCTTTTCTAATCGAGTACTTACATTATCACCATCATCATCAAAATCTTTGTAATTTGGAATTGAGTCACCATCAGAGTCATCATCTTCCAAATTTCCATTTCCATTGAGGTCCTCGTTTTCGGATGGTATGCCATCTTGATCGTCATCAGTAAAGGTAGATTGTGTAACGACTTTCCCTCCTGATGCTAGGTAATCTTCAATAATAGACACTTCAGAACTTGGAATTTCCTGACATATCAATCCTGCAGGATCATTGTCATAAGTTCTGTAATTAAACCTTACTGTGCTACTAATTGATAATTCATAGGAATAGGGCGATTCCTCTGGATTGAAGATCCGATCTGTATTGCTATTGCTTGGAAATAAAAGGGTTAGTGATTCGTTGGGATCTGTTTTTATATCGTAGATCACATAATTGTCAGATTCAGTATTACCACATAAATCGAGGTTTTTATCAAAATCTAAAGAAACAGTAATGATGTCACCATCATTACATGATAGCAATGTAAAAAGTGAAAATAGCAGAAAAACAGAGAACCCTCTCATGACACAGATTTTAAACAAAAATAAAAGAAATGTAAATTATTCCTTAGTTTATTGAAAATAATTTTATTTAATTATTTTAGCGCTTTATTATAATGTATGAAAACACCAGTTTATTTTGATAACGCAGCAACAACACCCATTCGTAATGAGGTCATTGAAGTCATAACAAGTGTAATGAAAAATAATTATGGAAATGCCTCATCTACACATAGTTTTGGTAGATCATCTAGATCTTTAATTGAGAAAAATAGAAAAGAAATCGCAGCTTATTTTAATGTAACTCCTGCTGAAATAATATTTACTTCTGGTGGTACCGAAGCTGATAATTTAGTATTGAGGAGTGCTGCAAGAGATCTTGGAGTTAAAACATTTATAACTTCAAAAATTGAACATAATGCTATTTTACACACATTAAATCAATTATCAAATGAATATGATATTACCGTACGATATGTTGACATTGATGAACATGGAGAATTGGACTATCAACATTTAGAGCATTTACTAGAAACTAATCATAACGTGCTAACTACCTTGATGTACGTAAACAACGAAATTGGAAATTTATTAGATATAGAGTATGTTGCGAATTTATGTAAAAAACATAAGGCTCTTTTTCATAGTGATACAGTTCAGGCTGTTGGGCATTATGATATAGATCTTAGCAAAGTTCCAATTGATTTCCTTGCTGCGAGTGCTCATAAATTTCATGGACCTAAAGGTGTAGGTTTTGCATTTATCCGAAAAGATTCGGGGTTAAAATCGATTATTTTTGGTGGTGAACAAGAGCGTGGTTTTAGAGCTGGAACAGAATGTGTACATAATATAGCAGGCTTAGCTGAAGCATTTAAAATAGCAACGACTAATCTAGTTGCCGAGGGAGCTTTTATAAAAAATATAAAATCTTATTTCATAGAGTCTTTAAAAAAGGCTGTTCCAGAGTGTTCATTTAATGGTCATTCAGGGCATTTAGAAAAAAGTGCTTATACTTCCGTAAATGTATGCTTTCCGATATCTGAAGAAAAAAGTGCAATGTTTTTATTCCAATTAGATCTCAAGGGAATTGCATGTTCTAAAGGCAGTGCTTGTCAAAGCGGTAGTACTAAAAAGTCACATGTTTTATCTGCAATTTTAAATGAGGAAGAACTTAGTAAGCCTTCTATCAGATTTTCTTTTAGTATTTTTAATACAAAAGAAGATGTAGACTATGTAGTGAAATGTTTACAGGAACTGGTTTATTGTTAAAAACGCATTCCAACTCTTATATTAAACACTCTTGGAGTAAGATAATTTGGTATTGAATATTGACGCTTACTGTAAACGTCTCTTACCCAGGTGTTTGTAATCGAATTTTGCACATCGAACATGTTAAATATTTCAATGCCGATATTCAATTCTTTAAATTTACTTTTCCAACCGCGCTTAAAGGCCTTTTTAGAATCAATTACAACATACGAAATTCCAAGATCAGCTCGTTTATAGTCGGGTAATCTGTTTTGGTACTCATAAGGGTTTGCATAACTTGGTGAGCCTCCAGGTAGCCCCGTATTGTATACTAAATTCAAGTACATTTTTAGATTAGGGATATTGGGAACATAATCTTGAAAAAGGACACCAAATTTTAATCGTTGGTCTGTTGGCCTCGAAATATAACCCTTGTTGTTTATGTTTTCCTCAGTTTTTAAATAGCCAAAACTAAACCAAGACTCGGTGCCGGGTACAAATTCTCCATTCAGTCTAAAATCCAGCCCGTAAGCATAAGCTTTAGCATCATTATTGGCTTTGTATCGGATACGAACATTCTCAATAGTGTAAGAATTAATATCTGACATATTTTTATAGTAAGCTTCGGAGACAAGCTTAAAAGGTCTATCCCAAAGTTTAAAACTATACTCATTGGCAATAACAAGATGAATTGATTTTTGTGCCATTACTTGACTATTTACAACGCCATCACTATCTCTTAGTTCTCGGTAGAAAGGTGGCTGGTAATACAAACCACCGCTCATTCTAAAAAGCATATCCTTGTCCCAGTTTGGCTTCAATGCTAATTGAAAGCGAGGGCTAACAACAACTTGACTTTTGCTGGTGATATTAGTACCATTTACAATCCAATTATGGGCTCTTACACCCACATTATAAAAAAGTTCGTTCTTATTGAGACTTGTGCGCTTACTCCATTGCACATAACCTTGTAATCTATCGATTTGAGTGTTGTTGGTTGCTCGTATATCTTTGAAAGCAACTAGCGGGCCTTCATAGGCCAAATAAGGTTGTTCATTAAAGGCATCAATATTGGGTGGATTTATTGAAAATCCTGCTGAATCAATAACTTCCCATTCAACAATACGATCTCGAATATCTTCATGGGTGTATTTGATAGACCATTTGAGATTACTATCGTCTTTTAAACTCAAATCTCCTTTGTGTTCAACATTGACAATGAGCGCATCTAAATCATTTCTCGCATGATTCAGTTGCCCTCCAATACCCTCTGAAAACTCAACTTCACCCAAGTCTTCATCACCGATACTACTATTCACCTCACCGAGTCTGTATTGTGCAAGAATATCAAAATATTCTTCTTCCGTTGTATGGTATGCAGATGTTATTAATTTTAAGGTCAAATCATCATTTGCGAAATAAGTTCCTTTGAAAGCACCAAAATAAGTCTGATATGCATCTTTTTCTTGTCCCTCATAAAAGACCAATAACGCTAATGGGTTTGCAAGAGTACCAAAATTAGTTTGTCTTGTTTTAGGTTCGTAATTATATTTATTGATAGACGCATTTCCAAGAAAACTCAAATGAAATTTATCTGAAAATTTATAAGTAAGATATGCTTGAGCATCACCAAATTTTGGATCGTAATTTGTTTCTGTTTCTTTAGCTTTAACAAGCAAGCTATTGTCTCTGTATCGCAGCCCTGTGATACTTGAAAATTTGGTATCCTTTGAAATTGTTTCATAAGTAACACTTCCTCCAAGTAAACTCATATCAGCACGAATACCAATATTGAGAGGATTGCGGTATGTAATATCTAAAACAGAGGATAATTTATCCCCATATTGAGCTTGAAATCCACCTGCTGAGAACGCGACATTTTGAACCATATTGGAATTCACGAAGCTTAACCCCTCCTGCTGACCTGAACGAATTAAAAAGGGCCGATAAACCTCTATTTCATTGACGTAAACAAGGTTTTCATCAAAATTACCTCCTCGCACAGAATATTGTGTGCTTAATTCATTAGAAATGTTGACACCAGGCAAGGTTTTTAATAGGTTTTCAATACCGGGTTGGGCACCTTTAATAGTTCTAATAAGTTGTGGATCAATAGTGGTAATTCCTTCCACTTGTTTTCGTTGATTTCCGTTCACAACCACAACAGATATTTGTTCAATATCTGAGCTCATAATTGGATTAAATTCAAACGTTTCACCATTTTTTAAATTAAAAGTAGCTAGTACTTTTTTATGGTTTATATGTGTAAATTCAATTTGAATATCTTGATTTGATGGAATTTTAAAAAGATAAAATCCATTTAAATTAGTAATCGTGCCAGATGATTTTGCGATGATATTAACACTTTCAATTGGATTCTCACTATCATCTAGAACCACACCCTTTAGGGTCGCTGTTTGCGCGAGTCCCCATATAGGTAAAAGTAAAACTACAATTTTAAATAAGAATGAATAAATTTTCAATAGTCCGTGTTTTTATTTTCTGTAAAAATCTGTTTCAAATGTAGAACTATTTCCTACATTATCAATTACAATTACTTTTAATTTATACTTGGTCTCATTTGTCTTCATTCCGTCATTAAAATCATAAGTCAGCATATTTTTCTTATAATCGTACTCCATCAATACCCAGTTGCCATTGATGGTAGCTCTATAGCTTTTGATTCCTGAGGTTTCATCACGTATATTTAGTTTTAAAAAGCGGTATTTACTTAGCCATTTACCTTTGAAAAAATTAAAGGGCTCAATAATTGGTTTATCATTATCAATACCAATAGTGTATGTACCAAGTGTTTTAGTGTATGCAGTGATAACATTCTTTTTTTTCATCGCAGAGACGTAATAAAGTTTTTTACCATATTTTGAAAGCCGACCAATAAATAATTGATTCTTGTCAACGTTATTGTAACCACTAATATCAAAATTTATAATGAGATTTTTTTGAAGTGCTACGACATTTTGATGAAGCGTTAGAGTATCATTTACGACATTAAAATCAATAAAAAAATCATCATAAAATGTGTTAGCCGGTATGGAAACAGATACGTTTTCTTTTTCTAAGCTTGTTGCTTGATTGGCTTGAATAAAAAAATCAGTTGTTTTTGACACTGAATTTTTCAAAGAATCAATTTTGACCCCATTGATATTTAAAGTGACCCATGTGTTATTTCCGTGATAATCTTTTATCTGTATTTTGTAAACAGACGCGGTGCTATCCTCAATGTGTAAATAACCATTATCAATATGGTTCTTGTAGAGGCTCAATGGATTATTTTGTTCAATAAATAATTTTTGTATTCGAGACTTTTTATTTTGATAATATTCATAATCAATTAATCGATTCAAATGTTTTGTTTCATTAAATGAAAATCGTTTAAAATCGAGTTCAAAATTTTTATTACCGTTGTAATGAGTTTGAATATTACTAACTCCATTTTTATTTGCTGCTAAATCTTGTCTGTCAAAGGTTTCAATTCCAAATCCTATTTTACCAAAAGCTTGAATGTTTTCAATAGAGTATCGATCATCTTTATGTTTTTTTAAACGTAGCTCTGTCTTTTCTTTTTTCAAATTAACATGGGCATTTTTACCAATTGGGTAGGCGTATATTGATGCAATTTGAGGTTTTTTTGAATCCTGGATATCAATGCCAAAAAGCATAGGATTCATTGGTCTTTCTTGTTTGTCTCTTATTTCAAAATGTAAGTGAGGCCCACCCGAACCTCCTGTATTGCCGGAATAGGCGATAATGTCACTAGTATTAATAGGTAAGGAATTAATATCGGGGAAAAGTTCAATTTCAAAACTTTCAGTTGTGTATTGTCTTTGTTTGACATAAGCCTCAATAATGGGAGCAAATTTTTTTAAATGAGCGTAAACGGTGGTGTAGCCATTAGGATGTGTTATATACAGCGCTTTACCATAACCAAAATGAGAAATTTTAATACGACTTACATAGCCCTTTGCCGCAGCATAGATATTGAGGCCTTCTCGGTGTTGTGTTTTGATATCTAGACCAGAATGAAAGTGATTGGACCTTAGCTCTGCAAATGTGCCAGATAGCACCAAATTTATATCAAGGGGGCTGTTAAAATAATCTTGAGGATAAGGGTTTTGTGCAATGGAAGTTTGAACTAGAAAAAACAACAATAAAAAGTGAAATTGCCTCATGAATTACTAATCTTAAATGTAAAAATATTAAATTGTTATTAACTGGCAAAGCCTTTAGTTTACAACCCTTAAAAAACTTGTAATCACTTGATAATGTGCGTGTTTTAAATTTTAGTTCAAAAGAATTGTTATTTAAGATTTGGTATGTTAACTTTGTGTTATAAGTATTGAATAGCACAAATGAGTAGTATTGAGTCTATTGTCGATTCACTTGAGGGCAAAATCAACAAAATTTTGAACCGAGTTGAAGTGTTACAAAAAGAAAATGTCCAACTACAAGCAGATATGAAATCTGTTCAACAAAAAGTGATGCAAAAAGACGCTATCATTAGTTCTTGGGAAGAAAAATACGAATCACTCAAATTTGCGAATTCAATTCTTGGCAGTGATGAAAGTAAAAGAGAAGCAAAGCTCAAAATAAACACGTTAATTAGGGAGATTGATCATTGTATTTCTCAGTTATCAGAGTAAATGCAGCGTATAAATGTCAGAAAAGCTAAAAATTAAACTTTCAATAGCCAACAGGGTATATCCGTTGACTATTGACTCAAAGCAAGAGGAGGGATTACGTAAAGCTGCTCAGAAAATTGATGCAATGATTAAACAATTTGAGCAAAGCTATTCTGTTCGTGACAAACAAGATGTTTTAGCCATGTGTGCATTGCAATTTGCATCTCAAAAGGAACAGAAAGCAATAGATACCGAATATCTAAATGAAGAAGTTGAAGAAAAGCTCAATGCTATGAATCATTTATTGGGAGAGTATTTAGGCTCTTAAGTTCTTTTAAACATAATAAAGGTTACTGCCTACATTAGTTATTTTTTTGATGAACTCAACGTTAATTCTTTAAAAAAGGTGAGTTAAAGTTGTAAAAGCGTGCTGTCTTTGAGCAGATACTTGATCAGCTTGTTAGCCTTAAACTTGTTTTTAAGGAGTTCATACAAAACCTCAGCTTTTGTAGGCTTTTTTTTTAACTAACTGGGATAACATGGAAATGAACACAATTGTATTGATTGTTGGAGGTATTGTATTAGGTTTTGTAATTGGATTTATAATAGCTAAAAATCAAGAAAAAAATAATGCTTCCAAATTAGTGAAAACTGCAAAAAATGAAGCAGCTTCAATCATAAAAGAGGCTAATCATGAAGGAGAAACTATTAAAAAGGACAAAATTCTTCAAGCAAAAGAAAAATTTATTGAATTAAAGTCCGAACATGAAAAGGTGATTCTCAATAGAGATAAGAAAATGGCTGAAGCTGAAAAGCGAACCCGAGATAAAGAGTCTCAGACATCATCTGAATTAGCAAGATCAAAAAAATTAAATGTGGATGTTGAGAACAAAATCAATGACTACAATAAGAGAATAGTTTATCTGGACAAGCGAAAAGAGGAGTTAGAAAAATTGCATAAAAGTCAAGTACAACAACTAGAGGTGATTTCTGGGCTATCTGCTGAAGACGCCAAAGAACAACTCATAGAATCTTTGAAAGGTGAGGCTAAAAACGATGCTATGGCTTATGTTCGGGATAAGATGGAAGAAGCCAAAATGACATCTCAACAAGATGCAAAGAAAATCATTATAAATACGATACAAAGAATCGGTACTGAGGAGGCTATTGATAATTGTGTCTCTGTATTTAATATTGAATCTGATGATGTAAAAGGAAGGATAATTGGTCGTGAGGGGCGCAATATTAGAGCTATTGAATCAGCTACAGGGGTTGAAATTATTGTTGATGATACACCTGAAGCAATTATTCTCTCTTGTTTTGATTCTGTAAGAAGAGAAATTGCACGCTTATCACTACACAAATTGGTTACAGATGGCCGAATTCATCCTGCAAGAATTGAAGAGATAGTCAAAAAAACCAAAAAACAAATTGATCAAGAGATCATCGAAGTCGGAAAGCGAACGGTTATTGATTTAGGAATACATGGTTTGCATCCTGAATTGATTAAAATGGTTGGACGTATGAAATACCGATCTTCTTATGGTCAGAACTTATTACAGCACTCCCGGGAAGTCGCAAAACTTTGTGGTGTAATGGCTGCAGAACTTGGGTTAAATTCAAAATTGGCAAAACGGGCAGGATTATTACATGATATAGGTAAGGTTCCGGATGCTGAAGCTGATATGGAGACTCCTCATGCTATTTTAGGGATGCAGTGGGCAGAAAAGCACGGTGAAAAGCCAGAAGTTTGTAATGCTATCGGAGCTCACCATGATGAAATTGAGATGGTGTCACTATTATCACCAATCATTCAGGTGTGTGATGCGATATCAGGAGCTCGCCCAGGCGCACGACGTCAAGTATTAGATTCTTATATTCAACGCTTAAAAGATCTTGAAGACATTGCCTTCGGTTTTACAGGCGTCAAAAAAGCTTATGCAATTCAAGCAGGAAGAGAATTAAGGGTCATCGTTGAAAGCGAAAAAGTCAATGATGATAAAGCATCACAATTATCTTTTGAAATATCTCAAAAAATCCAAACTGATATGACGTATCCTGGTCAAGTAAAAGTCACTGTGATTAGAGAAACGCGAGCAGTAAATATTGCGAAATAACTTACAAAAATTAGTGAATTTAAAAGCATACAGTTTTCTGGATGCTTTTTTATTTTCGAGGATGATAGGTATTTATGACTTTGCTCAAATGAGATTTATCAACATGCATATAAATCTCAGTTGTTGTAATACTTTCATGTCCAAGCATCAATTGAATAGCTCTCAAATCTGCTCCATTTTCAAGGAGATGAGTGGCAAAAGAATGCCTAAATGTATGTGGTGAAATAATTTTATTTATACCTGCTTTTGCAGTCAATTGCTTTACAATAGTGAAAATCATGGCTCTTGTAAGTTGTTTTCCACGTCTGTTTAAGAATAAAGTATCCTGGTGTTCTTCTACAATTGGTACATGAGGACGAACATCGTCTTTGTATAACTCAATATATTTTTGAGTTAGAGAGCTTATGGGTACAAAGCGTTGCTTATTGCCTTTACCAGTAACTTTAATAAAGCCTTCTTCAAAAAATAAATCAGAAATTTTAATATTTGTTAATTCACTAACACGAAGTCCGCAGCTGTAAAGAGTTTCAATAATTGCTCTGTTACGCTCACCTTGTGGTGTGCCGAGATCTATTGAAGAGATCAATGTGTCAATTTCTTCAATAGATAATGTATCTGGTAATTTCCTTCCAATTTTAGGAGATTCTATTAACTCTAGCGGATTTATCGTCATATAGTTTTCAAAAATCAAGTAATCAAAAAATCCTCGTAAGGCTGATATGAGCCTTGATTGACTCCTCGGATTTATGGATTTGGCACTATGGTAAATAAATTGCTGAACAGTCTGTATTTCTATTTTATCTGGATTAATATTTAGTCTCAAATCATGTACATATGAGACAAGTTTTCTAATATCCAATGAGTAACTTGAAATAGAATTATTTGAAAGACCTCTTTCGAGTTTTAAATAATTAGAATAATCTTGTATCGCTTGTTCCCAATTCATCAATAGACAATAGATTCAAATTTTTTGATTTGTGTATATAACGGTGTAAACTACATAATAATACAGAGATTTTTAAAGTTTTCATTAATAATTTTTGATACATTTGACCTATGAAAAAAGTTATAATCATTAACGGACCAAACTTAAACTTGCTGGGAAAGAGAGAGCCTGATATTTATGGTAGCTTATCTTTTGATGATTTTTTTGATGGTATGGTAAAGAGGTATCCTCAAATAAGTTTGGATTATTATCAATCAAATATCGAGGGAGAAGTGATTGACAAATTACAAGATGTTGGGTTTAGTTATGATGGTATTATTTTAAATGCAGCAGCGTATACTCACACATCGTTGGGTATTGGTGATGCTGTAAAGGCTATACAGACTCCGGTTATTGAGGTACATATTTCCAATACACTTAATCGAGAAGAGTTTAGACATCAATCCTTTATAGCACCACACGCACAAGGTGTGATTTTAGGTTTTGGATTAAAAAGTTACGAGTTGGCGATTCAAAACTTCATATAACAATAAAGTTCATAAAGCAAAAAAGCGCTTCAAATGAGGCGCTTTTTTGCTGATATTAATTTTGAGTTATAAATGTATGACTTCACCATAGGCTGCGGCAACTGCTTCCATCACAGCTTCACTCATTGTTGGGTGAGGATGCACCGCTTTTAAGACTTCATGTCCTGTCGTTTCAAGTTTTCTTCCTAAAACAGCTTCAGCAATCATATCAGTGACTCCAGCACCTATCATATGACAACCTAACCATTCTCCATATTTGGCGTCAAATATGACTTTTACAAAGCCCTCTTTGTGTCCTCCAGCACTCGCTTTTCCCGACGCGGAAAAAGGAAAGTTTCCTACTTTAATGTCAAATCCTTGCTCTTTTGCTTGAGCTTCTGTTAACCCAACACTCGCAATTTCTGGTGAGCAATATGTACAACCAGGAATATTTCCATAATCTAATGCTTCAACATGTTGCCCAGCAATTTTCTCAACACACAAAATACCTTCAGCTGACGCAACGTGGGCTAGGGCTTGTCCTGGAGTAACATCACCGATAGCATAATAACCGGGGATATTAGTTTGATAGTAATCGTTGACTAAGATTTTATCTCTGTCAGTGACAATACCAACATCTTCAAGACCAATATTTTCGATATTAGTTTTAATCCCAACAGCTGAGAGTACAATATCAGCTTCAAGAATTTCATCACCCTTTTTTGTTTTTATAGTCGCTTTTACACCTTTACCTGAAGTATCAACACTAGTTACTTCAGCAGATGTCATAATTTTAATACCACTTTTCTTAAAAGAGCGTTCTAATTGTTTTGAAACATCAGCATCTTCAACAGGAACAATTTTCGGTAAATATTCAACAATTGTTACTTCAGTTCCCATTGAGTTGTAGAAATAGGCAAACTCAACTCCGATAGCTCCAGAACCAACCACGATCATTTTTTTGGGTTGTTTAGTGAGTGTCATGGCTTCTCTGTAACCAATAACTTTTTTACCGTCTTGTGGTAAACTAGGCAACTCACGAGAACGTGCCCCTGTGGCAATGATGATGTGATTTGCACTATACTCGGACCCATCAACATCAATCTTTTTTCCTGATTTGATTTTTCCGTAACCGTTAATGACTGTGATTTTGTTTTTTTTCATTAAAAACTGAACACCTTTACTCATGCCATCTGCAACCCCACGACTACGTTTAACAACAGCATCGAAGTCTTTATCGGCATTTTCAACAGAAAGACCATAGTCTCCAGCATGTTTCAAATACTCAAAAACTTGTGCCGATTTCAGTAAAGCTTTAGTCGGTATGCACCCCCAGTTTAGGCACACGCCTCCCAGGTTTTCTTTTTCTATAATGGCTGTATTAAATCCTAATTGAGAGGCTCTTATAGCGGTTACGTAACCTCCAGGTCCACTACCTAAAACAATGACATCAAATTTATTCATGAGATTTTTATTAGTCGATTTTCAAGCTTCAAATTTACAAAACCAAAATGGAATAAATACATTGAAATTGATAAATTAAAGCATATTCTGATACATCAAATTATTGTTGTTTATTCATTGAAACAAACTTTAAAGCTGCTCCATTTATACAGTGACGCTTACCTGTTGTTTTCTTTGGCCCGTCATCAAATACATGTCCTAAATGCCCACCACAATTAGAACAATGTTCTTCAGTTCTTGCATAACCTATATTATAATCTACTGAATAACTTACGTTATTTGGGATTGCTCTGTCAAAGCTTGGCCATCCTGAACCAGAGTCAAATTTATCATCACTTTTAAATAAGGGAGTGTCACATCCAGCACATAAATAAATGCCTTCACTGTAATTTTTATCTAACGGGCTTGAAAATGCACGCTCGGTTCCGGCCTGTCTTAGGACATAATACTCCAGTTCATTTAATTGAGCTTTCCATTGATCATTCGTTTTTATGATAGAAAATACTTCCTTGGAATCGTTTTTTTGCGCCGTACCGTTGCAACTTAACAATAGGAGGGCAATTAGGGTAATTAAAGTGTTTTTCATAGGTGAATTTTTCTCAAAAATTTTATCATTTTTATTCTGCAATAAAATTTTTAAATGTTCTTTATGACAAAATTAATAATTACTTTTAAATAAATTAATTTAATAAAACACAAAACACTTAATGAATGTTAAATTACCCTTTATACTGATTGCTATTTCGGTACTAATGATTGGTTGTGCGACTAACCCATTTACTGGAAAAAAAACCATGGCTTTTGTTTCTAATGCCAGTTTATTTCCATCTGCATTTTTACAATACGACCAATTCTTAAAAGAGCATGATGTGATTGTTAATACTGCCAATTCAAAAATGATTCGTCGCGTTGGTAAACGTATTTCAAGTGCTGCAGAGAAGTGGTTAAATGCAAATGGTTATCAAGATTATTTAAAAGATTACAGGTGGGAGTATAATTTAGTAAATGATACTTTAATAAATGCTTGGTGTATGCCTGGCGGTAAAATTGTATTTTACTCAGGAATTTTAGAAATAGCTAAAAATGAAAATGGAATAGCAACAATCATGGGGCATGAAGTTGCACATGCGTTAGCCAATCATGGTCAGCAGCGTATGAGTGCAGCTTATATTCAGTCTGGATTAGCAATGGCAGGAAACGTCGCCATCAATGACGAATCTTCTCGAAGTGTATTTAATCAATCGTTTGGTATTGTGACATCTGTGGGTGGGATGTTACCATTTAGCCGAAGCCATGAATCCCAAGCAGATGAAATAGGACTGCTTATTATGGCTGTGGCGGGTTATGATCCCTCTGAAGCTCCTGAACTATGGAAACGAATGAAATCCTCAAAAATAGGTGAAGCTCCCCCTGAATTTTTAAGTACACATCCTTCAAATGATACACGAATAGATAATCTTACGAAAGGTATTCAAAAAGCAAAGAATGAGGCAAAGAAATTTGGAATAACTAGTTTTGATTAAGAAAAACATGTCAGTAACAAATAAATGACTAATTTGGAACTCGACCAATTTTTAGGCACCGCGAAATTATGACATTAATAAAAAAAGGAAACAAAGGCTTACTTAATGCATGGGCATTTTATGATTGGGCAAATTCTGTATATTCATTGGTGATTAGTACAGCTGTGTTTCCAATTTACTACAGTACGCTCACGTCAAGTTTTTCAGATGTAAATGGAGATATTTCATTTTTAGGGGTTCTATGGAATCCGACAACACTTTATGATTACACCTTGTCTTTTTCTTTTTTAATTGTTGCCTTTATTTCACCAATACTCTCTGGAATTGCCGATTATGTTGGTAATAAATTAAAGTTTTTAAAATTCTTTTGCGTTTTGGGTTCAATCTCAGTAATGTGTTTATTTTTCTTCAAAGACGAATCCACTCTCTGGGTGGCTTTGCTATTTACAACTACAGCAAGCGTTGGTTTCTGGGGAAGTATTGTGTTTTACAATGCCTACTTACCTGAAATCGCGTATCCTGAACAACAAGACAACGTCAGCGCAAAAGGTTTTATCTACGGATATACGGGATCAATTATTCTCATGATTATAAGTTTGATTTTGATAGAAACAAGTGTTTTTGGTTTGCTAGATAAGGCATATGGTTCAAGAATCACTTTTGTGTTGGTAGGATTATGGTGGTTGGGGTTCGCTCAAATTGCATACCGACGCTTACCGAACAACGTCTACAATCACAAGCCTAAAAAAGATTACATATGGAGAGGTTTTCGTGAATTGAAAAAGGTGTTTCATGAGCTTGTTAGGTATGAGCAGCTCAAAAGATTTTTGATATCTTTTTTTCTTTTTAGTGTGGGAGTTCAAACGATTGTTTTGATGGCAGGTATTTTTGGAAGTGAGGAGTTGGGTTTACCATCGTTTAATTTAATATTAACGATCATGTTAGTTCAAATTGTTGCAATAGTTGGTGCGTTTGTTTTTTCAAGACTGTCCAATAAATTAGGCAATATCACAACTTTGAAATTAACACTCGTTATATGGGCTGTGGTTTGTTTTATTGCTTTTAGTTTAGACAAAAATCAAGAGAATATTGATATTTATTTTTACATCTTAGGTGGTGTTCTTGGTTTTGTCTTAGGAGCGACACAATCACTAGCACGTTCTACCTATTCTAAGCTATTACCAGATACGGAAGATCATGCTACCTACTTTAGCTTTTATGATGTCACAGAAAAAACGGCCATTGTTTTAGGAATGTTTGTATTTGGCTTTTTAGTAGCCATTACTAATTCGATGCAATGGTCAGTATTATTTTTAGCAATATTCTTTTTCTTAGCCTTGTTAGTATTATTTACAATCAAAGGAAATAAATTTGTTAGATAACAGAGGATAAAACAGCTTGAATTAATTGAAAATGTTTCCTGAACCCGATACTTTTGAATCTTTTTCAATTGGATTCCCTTTATATTGAATATCTCCTGATCCTGACACCCTAGCTTTTAAGGTTTCGTTGCTCACAACCTCAATATCTCCTGAGCCAGCCACTGATACCACAGCATGATTGGTTTCTAAATTAAAACTATGAATGTCTCCCGATCCTGCTAAATTAGCACTTAAATTATTCGTAGTTCCCTTCAACGTAATGTTACCCGAACCTGCCAAGCTTATATTCATATTTGCGGTGTCAATATCTAAACTAATATCACCTGAACCCGCTAAAGAGACATCAAGATTTGATGTAATTAATTTACCATCATTCCATAAATCGCCCGACCCTGCCAAAGAGATTTTATCCAAACTATTGTTACACGGAATGATAACTTTTAGGGCCATGCCAGAGCTTGAGATTAAACTCTTGTTTTTTTCAATCTTTACAATAAGATTTTCGTTTTTAATTTCAGTAATGACATATTTTAATAGATTAGATTCTCCTTCAATTTCAATATGACCAACAGCATCAGGAACCACAATAAAGTTGATAGCTCCTGCACATGATATACTGTTATAAGTTCCAATATCTCTGATTTCTGAAATTAAGTCACCATTGCCATTAATCTTGTCGTTTTGATACCACGCAGTATTTAAACAAGAACTCAATAAAAAAAATCCAACAAATACACTTAGCTTGATCATGACAATATTTTTAATTACAATTGGGATTTTTTTAGTTTACTTTAACTGATACCAATACCCCTTCATTAAGTTTAGTTGTAAGACGTGCCAAATGATATATTGTTACAAAGATTTAATCTACTTGTTTTTTTAACTGAAAATTAATCATGTTGGCACAACAATTGGACTAATGTTTATATGAATAGCTGTTTACGTGTTTAAAAAATCATTTTAAGGGTAAAAAGCTGGATTAAAAGAAAATAAAAGAAAATATAAATCTGTTTAAATGACAGAATGACTTATAACTTATATGGCAAAATCAAAATTTACAACTCTTGACAATTTGTCATTTCAAGAATTTGATGAAAATTCTGAATTGATACCACTAATGACGACTGAAGACGAGAAAGAAATTAACTCTGAATCACTTCCTGAGACATTACCCATACTTTCATTAAGAAATACTGTTTTATTTCCTGGTGTTGTCATTCCTATTACAGCAGGGCGTGACAAATCGATCAAGCTCATTGATGATGCGAATAAAGGAACTAAGGTTATTGGGGTTGTCTCGCAAAAGGATGAAACGGTTGAAGACCCCAGAGCCAAGGATATTAATGACACTGGCACTGTGGCGAGAATATTAAAAGTATTAAAAATGCCTGACGGCAACACAACGGTTATCATTCAAGGGAAAAAAAGATTTCAAATAACTGAGGTGATAAGCGAAGAACCATACATAAATGCGCTTATAAGCGAAGTAGCTGAAAGCACTCCTATTAAAAACAGAAAGGAGTTTTCAGCAATTATTGATTCGATTAAAGATTTAGCTCTTCAAATCATCAAACAAAGTCCAAATATTCCAAGTGAGGCATCTTTCGCTATTAATAATATTGAGAGTAACTCATTTTTAGTAAATTTTGTTTCCTCTAACATGAATCTGTCCGTTGATGAAAAACAAAAACTACTCGAAACAAATGATTTACAAGAGCGAGCACTTGAAACATTAAAGTACATGAATGTTGAGTTTCAAAAACTGGAACTTAAAAATGACATTCAATCAAAAGTGCAAAATGATATGAGTCAGCAGCAAAGAGAATATTTTCTTCATCAGCAAATGAAAACTATTCAAGAAGAGCTTGGAGGCGTGAGTTATGAAGAAGAAATTGATGAAATGAAACAACGCGCTAAATCCAAAAAATGGGATAAAAAGATAAAAGAGCACTTTCATAAAGAATTGTCTAAAATGCAAAGAATGAATCCTCAAGTGTCTGAATATTCGATACAGAGAAATTATTTGGACCTCTTTTTAGACTTACCATGGAATGAATTTAGTAATGATAAATTTGACTTAAAAAGAGCAAAGAGAATTTTAGATCGTGACCATTTTGGACTAGATGATGTCAAGAGAAGAATTATTGAATACTTGGCCGTTTTAAAATTGCGAAATGACATGAAATCACCAATTTTATGTTTGTATGGCCCTCCGGGCGTTGGTAAGACTTCCTTGGGGAAATCTATTGCTGAAGCGCTAGGGCGAGAATACATTCGAATGTCTTTAGGTGGTTTGCGAGACGAAGCAGAAATTAGAGGTCATCGAAAAACCTACATTGGTGCAATGCCAGGCCGTATTTTACAAAACTTAAAAAAAGCAGGAACCTCAAATCCAGTATTTGTTCTTGATGAAATTGATAAATTATCAAACTCACACCAGGGTGACCCATCTTCTGCAATGTTGGAGGTGTTAGATCCAGAGCAAAATTCTGAATTTTATGACAATTTTCTAGAAATGGGTTTTGATTTGTCTAAAGTGATGTTTATTGCGACCTCAAACAGTTTAGCATCTATTCAACCAGCATTACGAGACAGAATGGAAATTATTAATGTTACAGGTTACACCATAGAGGAGAAAGTTGAGATTGGAAAAAGACATTTATTGCCGAAACAATTAAAAGAACATGGGCTCAATAAAGACCATCTGAAAATTGGAAAGCCACAACTTGAAAAAATTGTTGAAGGTTACACGAGAGAATCGGGTGTTCGTGGTTTGGAAAAGCAATTGGCAAAAATGGTGCGTCATGCAGCAAAAAATATTGCCATGGAAGAAAATTACAATATAAAAGCCACTAACAACGATATCATTGAAGTTTTAGGTGGTCCTAAGCTTGAGCGCGATAAATATGAAAACAATGAGGTAGCAGGGGTAGTGACTGGATTGGCTTGGACAAGTGTTGGAGGTGATATTTTATTTATTGAATCTATATTATCAAAGGGAAAAGGAACCATGACTATTACAGGTAATTTAGGTAAAGTAATGAAGGAGTCTGCAACAATAGCGATGGAATATATCAAAGCAAATGCAGATAAATTTGATATAAATATAGACGTTTTTGACACATATAACGTGCATATTCATGTTCCGGAAGGAGCAACGCCAAAAGATGGACCAAGTGCAGGTGTAACCATGTTAACATCATTGGTCTCACTATTTACGCAATGTAAAGTTAAAAAGAGTCTAGCGATGACTGGGGAAATAACTCTTCGAGGTAAAGTATTGCCTGTTGGTGGGATAAAAGAGAAGATTTTAGCAGCGAAACGCGCTAAAATCAAAGAAATTATCTTGTGTGTTGAAAATGAAAGAGACATCAAAGAAATTAAGGATGAATACCTCAAAGGTCTAACGTTCCATTACGTCTCAGATATGAGTGAGGTGGTTAGTTTAGCAATAACCTCTCAGTCTGTGAAAAATGCAAAAATATTGTAACAAAACTGAAAATAAATTTCATGATTTGTAATAATCTAAAAATAAAAAATCAATGTTATCGTTTTAAGATAGATTTAATTACATTGCTTTTTTGAACTTCAATGAAGTACTTAAGGTTGTTTTAAATTAAATCTAACACAATTTTGATGATAATGGCATGAAAAAAACGATTGTTATTTTTTTGATCTGTGCATGTCACGAAATATCCTTTTCACAATTAGGCGGCGAGGCGACCTACCAATTTTTAAATTTAATATCCTCTCCGCGACAGGCGGCATTAGGAGGTAAGGTTTTGACAAACGTTGATTATGACGTAACTCAAGGTTTGTATAATCCAGCAGCGATTAATGTATCCATGGACAATCAACTTGCTCTAAACTATTCAAGTTATTTGGGAGACATTGGTTATGGAACTGCGGCCTACGCTTACACTTGGGACAGAAGGACACAAACAATTCATGCAGGAGTCACTTACATCAATTATGGGGATTTTGATGGTTATGATGAAAATGGTATATCCACCGGAGCGTTTACAGGGAATGAGACAGCGATATCGTTAGGATATTCCCGTCAAATTGGTTATTCAGACTTTTATTTGGGTGGGAATTTAAAATTTATTACATCAAAATTAGAACAATATACTTCCTTCGGAATGGCTATAGATGTTGGTTTGATTTATATCAATGAGGATCTTGATTTTAACGCAGCATTAGTCATTAGAAATGTGGGAACCCAAATAACCACTTATGCAGGACTTAACGAGCGGTTACCATTAGAAATTAATTTCGGTTTGTCACAAACGTTACAGCACATGCCGCTACGTTGGCATTTAACGTTTGAGAACTTGCAAAAATGGCCAATTTCTGCTCCAAATCCAGCTCAAGTGATAACAGATTTAGAAGGAAATGTAACAGAAGATAAAGTAGGTTTTTTATCAAATGTAATTAGACACGCAATTCTAGGTGCAGAATTATTTCCAGATCGAGGATTCAACTTAAGAATTGGATACAATTTTAGAAGAGCAGAGGAATTACGTATTTTAGAACAACGAAATTTTTCTGGATTGTCTTTTGGGATTGGAATTAAACTTAATAAAATGCGTTTTAGTTACACCCATGCAAGATATTCTAGTGCGTCCAATGCGAGTTTCTTTGGGCTTCAAATAGATTTACAATAATGAGAAGAATAACCATAGCAATTGATGGATACTCATCAACGGGTAAAAGTACTATCGCCAAACAAATAGCAAAAGAGTTAGGATATGTTTATGTTGATTCAGGTGCCATGTACAGAGCCGTAACACTTTATGCCTTAAGGTCAAACTACATTAAGGACAAACAATTAGATGTTGATGATTTAATTTCAGATTTAAATAAGATTAATTTAAAGTTTATTTTCAACAAAAATCTTGGATACGCAGAGATCTATTTAAATGGGGTCAATGTCGAGCGTGATATTAGAACCATGGAAGTATCTGAAAATGTTAGTCGCGTATCTGAGACTCCTGAGATAAGACGTCAGTTAGTCCATGAGCAACAAAAGATGAATAAACAAGGTGGCATAGTTATGGATGGGCGTGATATAGGAACAGTTGTTTTTCCTCAAGCCGAACTAAAATTATTTATGACTGCTTCATCTGAAATTAGAGCAAGAAGACGTTTTCAGGAGCTTATTGAGCAAGATCAAAATGTCACCTATGACGATGTGTTGAACAACGTTTTAGAAAGAGATTATATTGATTCAAATAGAAATGATTCTCCTTTAATACAAGCAAAAGATGCTGTAATTTTTGATAATTCAACTTTGACATTGGAACAACAATATAAAAAAATCATGGACTTAGTAAAGGCCAAATTAGGAAGCCAAAACGCCGGTGATAAAATAGATTAAAGTAGATGTTTATATAATTAGGCTTTGTTATTATTAATATGTATTTTTGCATCCCTTTTTAGCAGATTATCAGAAATTAAAAAGGATTAAAAAGTAAAATAATAACACTTCTGTGTGCAACTGCTTAAATTTTCTGAAAGCATCCAGAATACAAAATGTAATCAGCAATGGCTGAAAAAAAAGAAAAAGCAGTAGAAGTAATCGCGGAAACTGTTACCGAAAGCACTCCAGTAGTCACTGAAGTTAAAGTAAATCCTGAACAATTCTTAAAAGATTTTAATTGGCATAACTATGAAGAGGGTATTGACCCAGTTGATGACAAACAATTAGAAGAATTTGAAAAATTAGTTTCAGAAAATTTTGTTGACACTTTAGATGATGAAGTTGTTGAAGGAACAGTTATTCACATGACAGATCGCGATGTTATTATTGATATTAATGCAAAGTCTGAAGGTGTCATTTCTTTGAATGAGTTCCGCTACAATCCTGAACTCAAGATTGGAGATAAAGTCGAAGTTTTAATCGATGTTAGAGAAGATGCAACTGGTCAACTTGTTTTATCGCATAGAAAGGCAAGAGTCATAAAAGCTTGGGATCGCGTAAATAATGCTCACGATACAGGTGAAATCGTCAATGGATTTGTAAAATGCAGAACCAAAGGTGGTATGATTGTGGATGTATTTGGAATTGAAGCATTTTTACCTGGTTCTCAAATTGACGTCAAGCCAATTAGAGATTACGACCAATATGTCAATAAAACTATGGAGTTCAAAGTTGTTAAAATCAACCATGAATTTAAAAATGTTGTAGTGTCTCACAAAGCGCTTATTGAAGCTGATATTGAAATACAAAAGAAGGAAATTATAAGTCAGCTAGAAAAAGGTCAAGTACTTGAAGGAACCGTAAAAAATATTACTTCGTATGGTGTATTTATGGATCTTGGAGGAGTTGATGGTTTAATTCACATTACAGACCTATCATGGTCACGAATTAATCACCCAAGTGAAATCGTTGAACTTGATGCTAAATTAAACGTAGTTATTCTTGATTTTGATGAGAACAAATCTAGAATTCAATTAGGACTTAAGCAGTTGAGTAAGCACCCTTGGGATGCTCTAGGAGAAGACGTGAAGGTTGGTGATGAAGTAGAAGGCAAAGTTGTAGTTATTGCTGATTACGGAGCCTTTATTGAGGTTGTAGATGGCGTTGAAGGACTTATTCACGTATCGGAAATGTCATGGTCTACGCACTTGCGCTCAGCGCAAGATTTTGTGACTGTAGGCGACAAAGTTAAAGCACAGATACTTACATTAGACAGAGAAGATCGTAAAATGTCTCTTGGTATCAAACAATTGTCTCAAGACCCTTGGACAGATATTACAAAAAAATATCCTGTTGGATCTAAACATTCAGGTGTCGTAAGGAATTTTACTAATTTTGGAGTATTTGTTGAACTAGAAGAAGGTATTGATGGTTTAATTTATATTTCTGATTTATCTTGGACCAAGAAAATCAAGCATCCTAGCGAGTTTTGCGCCGTTGGAGATACTTTAGATGTGGTGGTTTTAGAATTAGATGTTGAAGGGCGTAAACTAAGTTTAGGTCATAAGCAGACTACTGACAACCCTTGGGATAAATATGAAAAAGATTTTGCTTTAAATACAACGCATAAAGCAGAGATTTCAGAGATTGTTGATAAGGGAGCTACTGTTGAATTTAATGAAGATATTGTTGCTTTTATACCTTCTCGTCATCTTGAAAAAGAAGATGGTAAAAAATTGAAAAAAGGAGAAGAGGCAGAATTCAAAATAATCGAATTTAACAAAGAGTTTAAACGTGTTGTAGCTTCGCATACAGCAGTATTTAGAGAAGAAGAGATTAAAAATGTAAAGGCAGCGGCTAAGAAAGCTGAAGCTCAAGCAGCTGAAGCAAAACCAACATTAGGGGATGCGAACGATGCCTTACAAGCTCTTAAAGATAAAATGGATGGAAAAAAGTAATTTCCAACGTTATATTTTAATTAAAAAGCCTCTCAATCAATGAGAGGCTTTTTTATTGATAATTAAAACGATTGCAAACCCTAATTTTTTAACTTAACTTTGCTGCAAATACACTTCGTTAGTTATATGAGTCAAAAAGTGTTACTAAATCAAAAAGAGGTAAACATTATTCTTCACAGATTGACTTGTCAACTTATTGAAAACCACGATGATTTTTCAGAAACTGTCTTAATTGGAATCCAGCCTAGAGGGAAGTTTTTAGCGGAGCGCATTACTAACATGCTTCTTACTAATTACAATAAAAAAGACATCAAACTCGGTCATCTTGACATAACTTTTTTTAGAGATGATTTTAGAAGAAGTGATAAGCCTTTAGAGGCGAATACTACGGATATGAATTTTATGGTTGAAGGTAAAAACGTTGTGTTTATTGATGATGTGTTGTATACAGGAAGAAGTATAAGGGCTGCTTTAACAGCTATCCAGTCTTTTGGTAGACCTATTGGTATTGAATTATTAACACTCATTGACAGACGATTTAGCAGACATCTACCTATTCAGCCTGATTACAGTGGAAGACAGGTCGATGCTATAAATGAGGAAAAAGTAAAAGTGAATTGGGCTGAGTTTGAAGGTGAGGATTCAGTTTATTTAATCAATAATTAATTATGAGCGAATTAAGTGTAAATCACTTATTGGGAATAAAATACTTGAATAAACAAGATATTCAACTCATTTTTGAAACCGCAGACCATTTTAAAGAAGTTATCAATAGACCAATTAAAAAAGTACCTTCCTTAAGGGATATCACCATTGCAAATTTATTTTTTGAGAATTCTACAAGAACAAAATTATCTTTTGAATTGGCTGAGAAACGATTGTCTGCTGACGTTGTCAATTTTTCTGCATCACAGTCATCGGTAAAAAAAGGAGAAACATTGATAGATACTGTGAACAATATTTTATCAATGAAGGTTGATATGGTGGTAATGCGACATCCGAGTCCAGGAGCAGGAATTTTTTTATCAAAGCATGTAAATGCAAGTATTATAAATGCGGGTGACGGCGCCCATGAACACCCAACACAAGCACTCTTAGATTCTTATTCTATAAGAGAAAGATTAGGGGAAGTGAAGGGTAAAAAAGTTGTCATTGTTGGTGATATTCTGCATAGTCGTGTTGCGTTATCAAATATCTATGCGTTACAATTACAAGGAGCTGAGGTAATGGTTTGTGGCCCAAGGACCTTATTACCCAAATATATTGGTGAATTGGGAGTACAAGTTGAAACTAATTTAAAGAAAGCTCTGAACTGGTGTGACGTTGCCAATATGTTGCGTGTTCAAAATGAACGTATGGATATAAGTTATTTTCCATCAACGAGAGAATATAAGCAACAATATGGCGTAAATAAGGAGCTTTTAAATAGTCTAAATAAGGAAATTACTATCATGCATCCAGGACCTATCAATCGCGGTGTTGAAATTACTAGTGATGTAGCTGACTCAAAACAAGCAATTATATTAGACCAAGTTCAAAATGGAGTTGCTATTAGAATGGCTGTTATCTATTTATTAGCCTCCAAAATTAAACAATAGATTATGTTTTTTGAAAAAGATGGTAATATTTCGATCATAACTCAAGAAAAAGTTACAATCATTGAACTTGTAAAAAAACTCACCATACTTTACACTAGATTTGAGCATGACAACGTGATTGTCAGTTTAACTAGTTCACGAACATTGACGTCATCAGATGTAATAGAATTTGTACATATTTCTAATCGACATCGGGCATCTAATAGATCATTTGTGATTGTAACAAGTCATATTAGGATTGAAGATATTCCAGAGGAGCTGTTTATCGTTCCTTCTATGCAAGAAGCTTATGATGTCATAGAAATGGAAGAAATTGAACGAGACTTAGATTTTTAATTTTGAAGCTCAATATTTTAGGGTGTTATAGTGCCACTCCACGTAAGAATGCTAATCCAACATCACAGGTATTGGAAATAAGAAATCATTTGTTTTTAATTGATTGTGGAGAAGGAACACAGGTTCAATTAAGATTGAATAAAATTAAGTTTTCAAGAATTAAACATATTTTCATATCGCATCTTCATGGAGATCATTTTTTTGGTCTTGTAGGTTTAATTTCAACGTTCAAGTTACTAACAAGAGAAGCTGATCTTCATATTTATGGTCCCAAAGGACTCAAAGAAATTATAACACTACAGATGAAGTTGTCAGAGTCTTGGACAAATTATAAGCTTATTTTTCACGAATTAAGTTCTAAAGGCTCAGAGTGTATTTTTGAGGATGATAAGGTGCAAGTTTATACTGTACCACTAAAGCATAGAATCTACACAAATGGGTTTTTATTCAAAGAAAAGAATTATCATCGTAAATTAAATATTACGGCTATCGAAGAGGCGAAGATTGATATGTCTTATTATAGTAAATTACAACAAGGAAAAGATGTCATTAATGAGGATGGAATATTAATAAACAATGAAAAGGTTACGTTTCAGGGTAAAAAACCTTTAAGTTATGCCTTTTGCAGTGACACAATGTTTGACGAGTCTATTGTTCCAATGATAGCAAATGTTCATGTGTTGTATCACGAGTCTACATTTTTGGAAAAACATGCTAAATTAGCAATATCAACAAAACATTCAACAGCGAAACAAGCAGCAAGAATTGCGAAACAAGCTGATGTGAAGAAGCTTATTATTGGACATTACTCTACCCGATATGGTTCTATTGATGAATTTAAACTGGAAGCTAAAGAGATTTTTGAAGATGTTGCATTAGCTAGAGATGGTAAAGTTTTCGAATTTTAGTTTGATATTAATTGTCTTTTGGGCCGTTAATTTAACAACTCTTTTTTCTTTTGAAAATGTCAATTGTCTTAAATTTGACAGAGTATAACATAAATATTTTTTATATGGAAAATGATTTAAGTGGTTATCGAAAGTCTTATGAAAAAGGGGCCTTGCTTAAGGCAAATGTTCCTGAAAATCCTCTTGAGCTTTTTCAAAAGTGGTTTTATGAGGTGGAGCAAACGAATAGTGCAGACGAAGTAAACGCGATGACTATCGCAACGATTGGCTTAGATGGCTATCCGAGAGGACGCGTAGTTTTACTAAAAAGATATACGTATGAGGGGTTTATTTTTTACACCAACTATAAAAGTGAAAAAGGAAAATCAATTATAAACAATCCAAATGTCTGTTTATCGTTTTTCTGGAATTTTGCAGAAAGACAGGTCATAATTAAAGGCAAAGCAGAAAAAATCCCAGAAAATCTAAGTGATGGATATTTCGATTCTCGTCCAAGAGGTAGTCAGCTCGGTGCGATCGCATCTAATCAAAGTGAAGTGGTCAAAGACAGGGAAGAGCTTGAGCATAGGCTGCAAGAGCTGGAAAAAGAGTATGTTGGAAAACAAATAGAGCGCCCATCCTATTGGGGAGGATTTATCGTAAAGCCTGTGGAGATTGAATTTTGGCAGGGCAGAGAGAACCGACTACATGATAGAATTCGTTATACATTGAACAAAAAGTTTGATTGGATCATAACACGTTTAGCCCCTTAAAATAAGATTTTTAGCTTAATATTTATTTATCGTTTAAATGCATAATAAATACGATAAAAAGCTTAAAAAAATTAATATTTATGTATTTCATCGATAAAAAGTGTTAAATATTCGTTGAAATGCATGCACTTTATCGAATTTAACACTTTATTAACAGTTTCTTTTAGTTAGGAGGATATATTTGAATAACCAAATCAAAAAAACCCTACAAAATGAAACTACCTACGCTACTCCCTACGCTGGTGTTACTGAGTTTAATGTCATTCTCTTGTTCAACAGATGTGATAGAAGAAGACAAAATTGAAGCGATTCAAAACTCACATATACCTCAAACAAAGACTATAGAAGTGGAAGTTCTTGAATTAATTAACAGTCATAGAATAAACATCGGTTTACAACCTTTAAATGGAATGAGTACCATAAAAGCTGAGGCTTATGGACATACTGATTACATGATTGAGAATGATGAAGTTTCACATGCTAATTTCTTTCAAAGAAAAAATAATTTGATGAATAATGTTGGAGCACTGACTGTTGCTGAAAATGTAGCATATGCTTTTAGTACTCCAGAATCTGTAGTAAATGCATGGCTAAATAGCGAAGGTCATAAAAACGTTATCGAGGGTGATTATACAGATTTTGATATTTCTGCTGAAATGGATGAAGATGGGAGATGGTATTACACCAATATTTTTATTAGTAAATAAAGAGCGTTCATCATTCACGTGATAACATGATAATTGATTAATAGCATTAAAGCCGCATACATAAGAGTATGCGGCTTTTTTATACAGGTAATGTAAATAGTAATTCAATATAAATTACTACCGTTTCACATGCTTTTCTATTGTGATGTTATAGATGCTAAACTCTTATTTATCTAATATTTTCTCATAAGATTGTTAAGCAAGTAGAATCCTTGTGTGTCGTTTTGTTGAAAATAGCGCTATACTCAGTATTGAAATATCAAATTATTCTATCCCAGATTCGATTTACATTACAAATATTTCACGGATTAAAACAACCATCTCTTTAACAAGCATATACACACTTCATTGTAGATAAGAAAGGTGTGCTTATTCACCGGATCACGTTAAGATCTTTTTTGGTTTGAGTTTTGAAACACTTTTAATTGTCGTTACAGTTTACAATTTTGAAATAGGAGCGCCTATTTTTTTGATGGGCGACCTCTTTTTCTTTTCTGCTCGCCATCGCATTAATTGCCTCATTACTTATGAGTAATTGACGTTCACCAAAGCCTTGAGCACTAACAATACGCTCTATTGGGATTCCTCTTGACACGATATAGTCTCGAGTAGATAACGCACGTTTTTGCGATAATTTATCATTGTATTTGAAGGAGCCTCTTCTATCCGTATGCGACTCTATTGTAATTTTCATTTTAGGATGATTTCTCATGATATCAACTATTAACTCAAGGTCAACTTTGGAATCAGTTCTAATATTCCATTTATCAAAATCAAAATAAATAGGGTTAATTACAATTTCACAGGGGATTTCACACAACGGACAATCCAATAATAAATCGACTGTATGAACATCCTTATTTAACGTTGTTGTCGTAAAACTTTGAACATCGTCATCATAATCTGGTTTACTTGCTCTAACACTGTAATTTTTGACGCAAGCCACTTCAAAACTGTACGAGCCTGATAAATCTGTATTAAAACGGTTTATTATTTTTCCGTCTTCATTAATTAATTCAACAGTCGCCAAGGCCACAGGTAAATTGTTTTGTTTATCTCTAACAACGCCGCTAACTGTTTGTGCACACTCATAAGATGAAAAACTATAGATGTCGTCATTACCTTTACCTTGATCTCTGTTCGATGAGAAGTAACCTGTTTCAGTTTCTGAATTAACATAAAACGCAAAGTCGTCATTTCCGCTATTAAACGGAGCTCCCAAATTAATAGGCTTTTCATTAGATGCCTTGAGGATATTTGATTTGTAAATATCTAACAATCCTAAATTAATAAATCCATCTGATGAAAAATAAAATGTACTATCCTTGGCTATAAATGGAAACATTTCACGGCCGGATGTGTTTACAGAAGAGCCTAAGTTTTTTGGCACACTGTAATCATTTCCACCATCTAAAATGTCTACAACATAAATGTCGGTTTGCACATCCATACCTTTATATAATCGGTCAGAAACAAAATAAAGTTTTGTGTTATCAGGACTTAATGCTGGGTGACCATTTGAATAGTCGTCTGAGTTAAACGGCAACTCCTCAATATCTTTCCAAACCTCATTGTTATAGGAAGCTTTGTAAATTTTTAAATGAGTTGTTCCTTTTTTATCAGCGTCTAATTTATTTCTTTTGTTCAGGTTATCACGAGTGAAATAGATAGTTTTTCCATCATTAGTTATCGCAATTGTTGATTCGTGAAAATCAGTATTAATAGAAGTGATATCGATAGGTATTGAAGGTCCGTGTTCTTTTAAGCCATTTGTTTCACTAACGGAAGTTTCATAAATATCCAAAAAGGGCTGCTCATTCCAAGTATAAAGTTTTTTATTATTCGTGTTTTCATTCGGTCTTGTGGATGCAAAGTACATGCGACCGTTGTATTCATAACCACCAAAATCAGAATAGGCTGTATTTAAGTCTAAATTAACAATATCAACATATACCCTCTCAGTGGAGGCTAGTGTATTGTATATACTCAAATCAGTAATTTCTGATGCCACTCTATTATCCGACCTTTGACGCTCCTTAAATACTTTTATCCATGTTTCTGCTTCATTGTAATTCCCTAAACTTCGTTGTGTCTGAATGTATTTAAAGAGATATTCAGAGTCAATTTCATTTATGTTTTTATCAAAAGCACGTTTGTACCATATACTAGCTTTTTGAGAGTTTGAGTTATTGTAATAACAATCACCTAAACGGGTTAAAACATGAATGCTTTCATCTCCATCATTTACGGCTTGTTCATATAACTCACTCGCTTTTACATAGGCATAATTATCAAAAAACGTATCTGCGACTTTAGTTTGAGAAAAACTGAAGGCTACAGACCATACCAATAAGTAAATAAATAATTTTGTTTTCATCGTAGTTATATTTTAGAAGTATCTCGGGGATTTAACACGTTTACTTTTGAATACCTCGAACATTAATAATATTTCATGAGTTCCTCCAGTGTAAGGTCTGATATCAGAATCAGGATGTTCATATGCATAGCCTATTCTAAACTGTTTTGACACTTGAAAATCAGCAATTGCACCAAATGCCCCTGTAGATTCATTAAAACGGTAAGCTGCTCCAAGCCATAATTTATCATTAAACAAGAAATTACCGGTGAGATCATAGGAGAGGGGAGCGCCATTTGTTACTTTTACGAGAAAGGAAGGTTTAAACTTTACGGTTTTATTAACATCCACAACAATACCACCTGTAACGTAATATCCTACTTTCTCGAGGGCCTCATAATCTTCTGATCCAGAAAATTTACTAGTTAATATTCGCGGTGTAGATAAACCAAAGTACCAACGATTTGCATGTAAGTAAGCACCTGCTCCGATATTTGGACTCCATCTATTTTCTATACCGTAGATAGCAGGGTCATTTGGCTCTGCATCTCTCAATTCTTGATCAATACTGTACGATGTAAAGCCAGCTTTTAGTCCAAAAGCAAGTTTTGTTTTTTCTCCAACTTGTATCGTGTAAGAGAAGTCCCCATAAATATAAGAGAAGTTTTCAAAGCCTAATTGGTCATTGATAAAGGATAAGCCTAGGCCTACCTTCTCATTTTTCATTGGTGAATGTATTGAAAATGTTTGCGTTGACGGCCCTCCATCAAGTCCAATCCATTGACTTCTATGAAGCCCCACCAAACTCAGCGTTTCTCTACTCCCTGCATACGCGGGATTTATCGAGATTGTATTAAACATATATTGCGTAAACTGGGGAATTTGTTGACCAAATGTCGGCATGCCACATAGTAAAGTCAGTGCAATTATGTTAAACGTTATAAATTTTTTCATGATAGGTTAATTTATTTTGTTGCAACGTAAATTGGACCAGCAAAAGGTTTCAATCCGCTATCTTTTAGTTTTACGATATAATAGTAGGTTCCCGTGGGAACTTTGTCAGAGCCACCGATAGATTTGTCATGAGAGAATGCATTCCAGTCATTCTGATAATCTACTGATTTATAAACTAGAGCACCCCAACGATTGTATATTTCAACTTCTGTTGTAAAACCACAACCCTCAATACCTGTGACTGTAAAATATTCATTCCATTGATCCCCGTTAGCAGTGACCGCTTTTGATATTTCAACACCTTCCTCATCACCACAAGGTAAAGCTCTACAAAGATCATTAAGTGTTATGGATACCTCTGTTGATGTTGGGCAATTACTAGTAGACGTGTATGCAAAAGTATAAGTGTCTTGTACTTGCTCAAATGTGTAATTACCATTCGAATCTAATAACGATGACGGGTTGAATGAACTACCACTGATTGTTGCATTATTAGAAGTTACTTCCCAAGTTCCGTCAAGATCATAATCACCACTGAGTAGTGAGAATAAATCAAACTCAAAATTCTCTTCAATACACAAATCGGTAGTACCTCCAGTTGTCCCGTCGACAGTCACAAAAATTATTTGAGAAAATACTTCAGTATTGCCACACTCATCCGTTACAATCCAAAAACGTGTAATATTGTAATCAGCAGTTGTACCATTATTAGTTGATGTTTCTTCAAATTCTATATTTATTTCTGATGAACAAGCATCTTCAAATTCTAATTGCGGAACTTCAGGGATTTCCGCACATGACACAGATATTTCAGAGTCATAAACAGTTGTTACTATGGGAGGAGTAAGGTCTTCGACATCCACTCTCTGTGTATGAGTTGTAGTGTTACCACATGAATCAGTTGCTGTCCAAGTTCTAGTGATTTCATAAAGTACAGGGCAAGAACGCTCTGAAGTCGTTTCGCTAAAAGTGACTGTAGCATCACCACAATTGTCGGAGGCCGTTAATATAGTTGGTTCTGGTATGTCGTCACATTCAGCTTTAATGTAAAATGGAAGTGTTCCATTAAAAGTTGGTGCTGTAGTATCTTGAACAGTGACTGTTTGATTGTGAGTTGTTGTATTTCCACAAGCATCAGTAGCAGTCCATGTTCTATTGATTGTATAATTACCAGGGCAATCACCATCAGTTGTTGTTTCATTAAAAGCAACTGTTGCATCACCACAATTATCAGCAGCTGTTAATGTTTGTTCTTCTGGGACATTATCACATTGAGCAGTAATATCAGCAGGAAGTTCTTCATTAAAAGTTGGTGCTGTAGTATCTTGAACAGTGACTGTTTGATTGTG
>CAJQLB010000004.1 GCA_905479065.1 uncultured Flavobacteriaceae bacterium
CTATCTCTGGTACTGGACGTTTCTTCTTACACTTTGAGCCTAATGATGCCTTGTCAAACAAGGGCATAAATCTCAATGAAATAAGTATTAAAGCTATTCATAACACCAAGCAAATCATCATCTCTGGGCAACTAGCTGAAGATACCAACGTGACTATCTATGATATCAATGGAAAAACAATCTTAAAAACAACCATTGATGCTTATAACACTACCAACCGTATTGATGTTAAAAACTTAATCACAGGTATCTATTTAGTGCAATTAAACAACAACTCGCAAACTGTCTCCAAACAAATACTTGTTAAATAAAAACTCTTAGAATCATTTGAAGAAGTCCTTTCTAATTAGAAGGGCTTTTTGACACCTAAAAACGTATTGAATTCATCGTATTCAATAATAAAATCTCATCATAATAAGAGTTTTACAAAAATATTTTAAAATACAACCAAGTATACATAAATTATGACTGAGTATACATAAGGAAAAAAATAAAAACGTAAAAATTCACATTTTTACCGATGAAATACATAATTAATCGACAAAATGTAATTTTATCATCCCTAAATCTAATATCATAATCCCAACAAGCTATGTTTTTTTCTGCGCCAAAAAACAAGAGAATATTCCCCTCTATACTATTATTCATAATAGGGGTTTTTGGAATAATCTCCTCTGGATTTTCACAAACTGTTTTATCTGAGGATAATTTTGAATCCAATTTTGGAAATTGGAATGATGGTGGAAATGATGTCCACAGAATGAATGAAAGTTCTATAATCAACTTATCTGATATTGACACCTATGAATGTGTAGATAACTTATCAGGAAAGGTTGTTAGACTTCGTGACAACAGTGACTCAAATTCTTCTTTAATTTCTAATAAATTTGATTTTTCAAATTTTAATTCTGTTGCCGTTAGCTATAACTTTTTTGTTGCAAGCATGGAGAACGGAAATGAAGATTGGTTTTTAGAACTCAGCTCTGATAATGGTAATAATTGGACCACTATAAAACAGTACGTTAAAGAAATTGATTTCAACAATAATGATTGTGGCTCTGAAAATTTTGGAGTCAAAGAAATAGTCACCTTTAACGCTAACAATTATGTATTTAATACTAAAAATAAATTGCGTTTAAGATGTGATGCAAGTAGCAACAATGATTACGTATTTATAGATAATTTAACTGTGACAGGATATGAAGATAGTGATACTAATGATTGGTTGGGTTATTCATTTGATTTTGTAACAGAGGCTTCACGATGGTCTAAAAGTGAAGTGCCAAATGCCGATTCTAACATTCGAATTCCATCAGATAAAAAGATTAGAATTAGAGATGACAGAGAATTTAATAATGTTACTATTTCAAGTGATGGAAACTTAACTATTAACTTAGATGGATCATTGACCGTTCAAAACGATATTGTGAGTGCAGGAATATTTAAATGCTATTCAAATGACGACGAATTTGGAAGTTTAATAGTTAATGGGACTGTGGATGGTGTTCTGAACTATCATAGATGGGTTAATAATTGGGAGCCAAATGAAAATGGTAATGACATCATTTCACCTCCTGTTTCAGGTCAAACTTGGAGTAGCTTTTTAACAGAAAACACTCTGAGTAATGGCACACATCGTATTTATAACAATGGAACACTTTACGCCTTCTATAATTATAATAACGGCTATTATGGCTGGTCTGACCCCTATTCTAATACCACAGATATAACTCTAGATGTGAGTCAAGGCTATCGTGTTTCTACAGCACAAAATGATAGTCGAACTGTAAAATTTACAGGTAATGTAGAAACAGGTAATGTCTCTGTGAATTTAAGAAATGTACAAACTCGTTGGAATGTGGTTGGAAATCCTTACCCATCATATGTAAGTCTCAGTGATTTTCTTACTGAAAACATAGAAGTTCTTGACGAAAATTATGCGGCTGTTTATGGATATAATGGCATCAATGGAACAGATGGCTGGTCTTATTATAACCTAACCAATGCAATTATTAATAATGTAACAATCGCACCAGGACAAGGATTTTATCTAGCTGCTAAATCTGATAATGTAACCGTTACCTTTACGCCTGATATGAGAACCATCGTTGGAGGTGATGACTTTCTGCAAGATGGACGCTCAACCTCTGACGTGAGTTTCCACAAATTAAGACTTAGTCTTGAAAATGGCAGCCAAATAAGACACACTGAACTCTACTTCTTAGAAAATAATAACGTGTCTGAAGGATTTGATTCAGGTTACGATACTAATATTTTTGACAGTGGTGACAATTATAACCTTTATTCTAAATTAGTCACTGATAGCACTGACGAAAAATTAGCCATACAAACACTGCCTCTAGACAATGTCTCTCAAAGTATTGTCCCAATAGGAGTTGAAGCAGTAACAGGGCAACAAATCACCTTTAGCATTGACGATATAGTCATACCTGATGACGTGGTCATTTACTTGGAAGATCGTGACAAAGATACTTGGACGCTCTTAAATGATATGACTTCTTACATCGTTGATGTCAATGAAACTATCTCTGGTACTGGACGTTTCTTCTTACACTTTGAGCCTAATGATGCCTTGTCAAACAAGGGCATAAATCTCAATGAAATAAGTATTAAAGCTATTCATAACACCAAGCAAATCATCATCTCTGGACAACTAGCTGAAGATACCAACGTCACTATTTATGATATCAATGGAAAAACAATCTTAAAAACAACCATTGATGCTTATAACACTACCAACCGAATTGATGTCAAAAACTTAATCACAGGTATCTATTTAGTGCAATTAAACAACAACTCGCAAACTGTCTCCAAACAAATACTTGTTAAGTAAAAAATAATCCATAACATAGTAAAAGTCCATCCTAATGAGATGGACTTTTGTATTAATTTATGTTTTTAATGATTCAATTGGGAAATATAAGTAGAATCTTTCCAAACAACCCTTCCTAAATTTGTCCAAGGGATGCTGCGACTTTTTTGATACCTGTCTTTTTCCCAGTTAAAATACATTCTCACTTTTTTGACATAGACATTAAAATTAGCACTGTCTAAATCAATGTCGTTGTTAACACTCCAAAAAGCCGTAAAATCTCTAACGTAATTATTTAATTGTAGGCTATCAAGAACTCCATCTCGATTTGAATAAAAACTTCGTGTTCGACAAAGGCCTTTTTTATAAGACCCTACGGTTCCATTTTCTAAAGTTAATGGTAACCACTTTTCATTAGATTCATCAACATAACTAATCCCAACACTGAAAATTTTTAAATTGGAATTCATATAATCATAGGTAAAAACATTATGCCGCGTTACTCCAAAAAAAGCTCTAGCTAATCCTTTAATTTGGATATTTGATTCTGGCAAATGTATCTTTCTTGCAAAATTTGTATCTAATAAAGCGTGCCCCTGTAAGATTACAAACAACAATAATATTGATGCAATAGTCTTAATTTTATAAGATTTTAAATAGGCTTCATTATCATCATTGGTAGATTTAATTTTAAAGCTAAATATCAACTTTAATATATTTACAATAATAGCTCTAATTCTAGAAATCCCAATGACTAAGACAAAAGGCATGCAAAAGGGAATTCTTTTAAAAAGATAAGGCATGATTTGCTTGTAATCGTGAATGTAACTATCAGATACTTTTATATAAATCATTTTACCCTTTACAGATTTGTTAACCATTAATAGTGTCTTATCACCAAATTTACAGTCAAATGCGTTTAAAACATCAATGCTTAAAAGCAGTTGATACAATTGTTCTGACCAACGATAACCTGCCACAACAAATACAGTGGTTTTATGACGATATTGACATTTTAATTTTAAAAATGACCAAAATGAAAATGGTATTAATAAGATATATAAGCTAAGGAAGGTGAGTTGAAAATAAGTTATTGAAAAACAAAAGAGAATCCCCATATGAAACAACACGCCTACAACAAGCATAATGACTCTAGTACCTCTTCTAAAACACAAAAAAAGAAAAAGTGTTTCAAAAATTAGTGACAAGTATGTCAATCCTTGAGTCAAAATTTTATTATTCAATAAAAAACTAAAATTATCTCGAGCAAATTCTGAAGGAATTGAGAAAAATGTCCAAATAGCCATGCCATTTGCCCAATAATCAACAAATAATTTATCAAAAATTGAACTAAAATACATCAAGCCAAGGGACATAAATACGAGACTGTAATAATTTAAAACAGAAACATTTGATGACCTTATGTTATTTATAGGTGATTGAATTTTAATAATAACTGCATCGATTGAATAAACCCTCGCAACAGAAATAAACATTAGCAGAAAATTAATGGTTACCATAATATTAAACACATGATTCCCAAAATTATTAATGGTTGCTATAAAGACCACAGATAAGACATAATTAATGATGGTCGCAATACGCGTGAATAATCCCATGATAATGTGCCAAATCACAATGAGCCATAGTATTAACACGTACTTATAATCAATATTCGAAAAACGTAAATAGGGAATTTCATCAAATATTAAATGCCGATATTTTAATAATTCTAAAACAACACAAAATAAAATACATCCATAAATCATGCGAAATATGGCTAAACCTGTCGCATCTACTTTTTTGTTGTAAAATTTTTCTATTGTCTTTAAATATCGCACCAACTATTCATTAGTTTAAAAGATGAATCTTCTTGATTTTAGACGTCAAACAAAAACCAATTATCTTATAAAGACAAGGATTTATACGTAGTTATGATATGCAACCTAATCGGCATAATTAACAATGATATCGTATTTGCTATGTTAAACACAAAAAGAATAAAATATATGGTAATTTATAGAAATTATATTAATTTTAGATTCTAAATAACATTGTTTTGAGAAAAAAAAATAAGAATAAAATAACACGTAAAGAAGCTTTAAAGACCATGGGTAAATATGCAGCGATGACGGCAGTTGGAACCTTCATGATCTTAAATCCCAACCGAACGCATGCAAATAGTGCCGTTGGTGGCGGAGATAATCCAATTTCTTAATTAAAAAACTATCAGTTTAAAGGTGTCAGAAACATATATCGATGACTACATTTTAGTTTATTTCAATAATTCAAACAGTTATCTAATTTTAGATACTAAAACCTATCCTTTTTACAAAACCTTTAAACTAAATAAAAAAAAGCATGAATACATTGACGCTTTAGATAAAAGTTATCCAATAAATCTCAAAACTTCTTTTTTTAATACGTTTACAGACCTATCAAAAAAAACAAATACTTCTGATCCTTTTCTTGTTAATAATGACATTGAAATCATCTCAAATAATTCCAAATTTATACAAGTATTTGACCAAGCACTACAAATTAGATATGATTCAATAAAAGCTTTGAATACTGTTTATGAAAAATTTAGTCACTTAGAAACAATATCTAAACATTGTGACGATACAATAATAGTCTCTTATGATAATTTCGGCTATTCTTTAAAAAACAAAAACAATACAGCGTGGCATTGGGATGATAAGAATATCCATTTGTTTCAAGGAAAATTTACTTTTGAACTTTTAAATTGCATACACAATAAAAAAGAACCTGAATGGCTTGGAACTTTTCATGCCTCAACTGTTGGTAATGGTAAGGAAGCCATAATGCTAGTTGGCAACTCGGGTAGTGGTAAAAGCACCCTATCATCTTTATTAATGTTCTCTGGTTATGATTTAATTGCTGATGATGTGACTCCCATGCTTGGGGAAAACAATCATATTTATGTGCTTCCAGCTGCAATCTCTGTTAAAGAAAAATCTTTTGAAGCAATAAAGCCTTTTGTAAAAGATTTTGACAAATTACCTGCTCTTTATGTCAATGAGACAAAAGGCCATCAAAAATTTATTCCTCCTAAACCCTTAAAAAATCTTAATCAATTAGACTATCCTTGTCGAAATGTTGTACTTGTTCGTTACAGTCACAAACCAATAAAAACCACCCTCAAAAAAGGTGATATTAAAATAATTTTAGAAGAACTTATTTCTGAATCATGGCTGTCTCATAGTGAATTACACGCAAAATCTTTTATTAAGTGGCTATCAAAAATATCATTTCATGAACTCCGTTATCATCATAGTAATGAAGCTATTTCAGTATTTAACAACTTAATCCCTTTAGTGTAACTACTTAGAGCCTATTTATTATATTTACTTTAAATATAAGGTCATTGTTTTCATACGACACAATTCAGCATATTGCAGCCATTTTAAAGTTTGAGAATAATCAAACCTATCTCAAATCTATTTTAGGAAATTACCATGAAACTGATTGGGAAAAGCTTGTCAAAATTGGAAGTCATCACTTGGTACTCCCACCTATTTATTGTCGTCTAAAACAGAAAAAATTATTAGATATTTTACCGAAAGATTTAAATAATTATCTCACTGAATTAACTCAGATAAATAGAAATAGAAACAATGCTGTTTTTGGACAAGTTAAAGAATTAAGTTCTATACTAAGACAACAAAATATTGAGCACGTTTTTCTAAAAGGTATGGCACTTATATCTGCAAACTACTTTGAAGACATAGGTGAACGCATGATTGGAGATATTGATATTCTTGTAAAAGAATCCCAATTAAAAGAGGCTGCTTCCTTACTTCTCAGAAACAATTATGAATATAAAACCAGTACTTTTGGAGAAAAGTATTTTGAGTATCACCATGATTTAAGTTTAATCTCAAAAGATGGGGGGCTCGCTCCAGTTGAGTTGCATCGACATATTCTTCACTCACATTATGACAAATTTCTAATCAGTCAAAATGTCTTAGAAAATAAAGAAAATTATCACAATATTTTTATTCCATCAAAATATCATATCCTCGAGAATATCATACTTAATTTTGAAATTAATGACTACGGGCACATATACAATACAATAGGAATACGGAATATGTATGACTACATTTGTTCTACAAACAGTATTTCTCAAAATATTTTAGAATCACTTTTTAAGACAAGTAAATTTCATGCCTTATTTATAAAAAAAACTCATTTTTACTTCAATAATTTTAAAATTTTCGAGCTAAAAAATAATCATAAATTTATATTTTACTTATTTGGTATCGCTCAAAAAAAGGTTTTCTTTAAAAATATTCGAAATTATTGGGCAAAATCAAGAATTCTGATGAACATTGTCTCTATTCGAGTTAAACTATTAATATTAAATGCCAATTACAGAAAAGAGGTATGGAAAGACAGAAATAGGGTAACCAAACTCTTTTTATTCAAACTATTTAAATAAATTAAACTTGACAATATACTAAATTAGAGTCTTAGTTTTAGATTAACTAAAACACAACAGTCATACGATAACTACACTATTTATCTTTATTGTTTTTTGTTTTTTGTTTTTTGTTTTTTGTTTTTTGTTTTAATGTACCGTTTTTAGAAATATTCTCATTCTCTTGTTGCTTTGTTTCTTGATTGTTCTTATTGGGCTGAACTTTTACAGAACTTTTCTTTTTATTTGAGGAAGCTTTTCGAGGTTTTCTTTTGTTACTGCGTTTCTTTTTCTTTGCAATTGGTACCGTGTAGTAGCGATAAATGAGCCCAATATTATATTGATAAAAATCGCCAACATATTTCACCTCATTACGAAAACCCTTGTTTGCAATGGCTTGTACTGACACTCCAAAAAATTGTGACACCCAATAATTAGCACCAAACGTAACGTTAAATGTTAAAGCACCACCTTCAGCGACATAATGATAACCTGCTCCTAAACCGCCATATAGATCCAAATTAGTGTCTTCATTATAGAAAATATATTTATCAAAATAGTACTTACCTGTGACGTTTACAGCAAAAAAGTCAAACAATGGATAAACATAACCGTCACCATCCTCATTTAATCGCTTTAACTCAAAGACATTACTTGTTGTCATTATTGAGAATGACATATCTTCACTAAATCTCCCCTCCAATTCAATGAAATAAGGATTACTAAATTCAAATTGATCAACATCCCAAAATATATTGAATCCGTTGCTATTGTCAATAGCATTAAGGCCTCCACTAAATTTTATATAACTTGGTTCTTGAGCACATAATACTTGTAAATTGCAAAATAAAATAATAACAAATAAGCCGGGGGATTTCAAGAATCTCATAAATTTCTAAAAGCTATAAATTTAGATACTTTTTTGAATTAAAAAAACAATTGGTGCTTAAATTTTATATCAAAAAGTTTATTGATAGTGCTTGAAAAACTGATAAAAAAAAAGAATATTATCAATCATTTAATCACTTCGAATAAAAAGCAATTATTAGAAAGCTAGTAACAGTATGTTTGGAGTAATTAGGATTTCTGACAGCACATGTTTTGGCCTCAGAATAAATACGTAGACTGTTAATCGTTGGTAGCTAATACTGAGTTTTTCATTTTATCTAAGTTACGATACTCAAATTGAACTCCCTGTGGTAATTTACGTTCAAGATTGGCAAAATCACCTTTCACTTGATTATTATTTAACATCAATACTTTGATGCTTTTTAATTCTGCTAATTCCGATGGCACAATACCATATAGCAAATTATCTGAAAGAATTAACTCCTGTAATCTAGCGAGTTTACCCAGCCCTGAAGGAATTGCACCAAACAATTTATTATCAAATAAACTTAGTTTTTCCAATACGGTTAGGTTTTGAATAGAACTTGGTATTTTACCCGACAGGTCATTACTGCTTAAATAAATCTCTTTTAAAAGACTCAAATTCCCTATCTCGGCAGGTATAGCACCATTAAGTTGATTATTAAATAATGCTAACTTTTCTAGTTTTGATAAATTACCAATACTAGCTGGCAAGGACCCGTTAATATTATTCATAAACAATTCTAGATTCACTAAGCTCATAAGTTGACCGATTGTTTCAGGTAGCTCTCCTTCTAATTTATTAAAAGCAATATTTAGGGTTTCAAGTTGTTTTAAATTTCCAATACTTGAAGGAATAACTCCTGAGATATTATTTCTAAAAAGATTAAGGGTTTGAAGATTATGTAAGTGCCCAATTTCAATGGGTAACGTTCCGCTTAAATTATTTAAACTTAAATCTATGGCCACTATTGAATTATTTTCAATAGTTAATCCCTGCCATGTTGATACATCAGCCTCAAGATCCCAAGTCTGTGTCCAATAATCACCCTGAGTGGCATTATAAATAGCCAATAAAGCATTCTTCTCTTTTGTTGATATATGAGCATATGTCATAAGAGAGGTTAGACAAAATAACAATGTAAGTTTTATAGGTTTTAACATAACAGCTGATTTACGGACTTTTTCAGTTGTTAAATATAGCATATATCAGATGAAACTACAATATTTTTCGATGAAGCGCTTAATTGTAAGATTTTATTTACAATTTTTTCATTACACCTTACTACTGTTCAATATTTTGAGTCTCTATCTGAATTATCATATTATTTTCAATCTTAAGATCCAACTGGATTGGATTACAACAAACTTCACAGTCTTCAATATACGATTGAGAAGTTTGAGAGGTGTCAATAAGCATTGAAACCGTTTCCCAGCAATATGGGCATTGAAAAAAATATTCTGTCACATTCATATTAAAATTCCATATTTAACAACTCCCCACTAATTTGTAACACCAAAATCTCGGCAGTTTTCGCCTGATATTTTGCACGATTTTCACTCAATTGAGCGTTTAACAAGTTTATCTGAGCCTGTCTAAATTCTATAGACGTTGCTCTACCTATTTTAAATTGTTCATTTGTACGATCAAAATTATTTTTTGATGTGATAATATTTGATTCTTGTATGCGGTATATTTCGAGCTTATTTTGATAGTCATCCCAGGCATTATTAAAATCTCTCTCAATAGTGAGACTAATTTCATTTTTCTGAAGTTCTTGATTTTCTAAATTGATTTTAGCATTCTTGATTCGAGTCATACTAGAGCCTCCATCAAAAAGATTCCATGTCAAGTTTAGTCCTGTAGAGAATCCTGTATTTGTATTTTGAATCGTAAATGCTAAAGGATTGTCGTTGGACGACTCGTTCCAACCGTAAGATCCAGACAAGCCAAGTGTTGGCAAATACGTCGATTTGTTCGCTTTGATGTCATAAGTACTAATATTAATATTCTTATCTATTTGTAGGAGATTGACATTATTAGTTTTTAATTTTGAAAGTAGTATTTCTTTCTTAAGCTGTAATAAAAAAACGACTGTTGTATCAATACTAAATTCTGTTTTCAAGGCGTTCCCCATAACTAAATTCAAATCGCGTTTTGAACTAATAAGACGCTGTTTTGCTGTAATAATATTAATACTATCGTTGTTAATATCTACTTCTGCATTTAAAACTCCTAATTTATTATTTTGCCCAAATTCAAACTGATAATTAGCTCTTATTAAACGTTCTTTCGAAATGTCTAACACTTTGGTTAAAGTTTGTAAATTTTCAGTGTTTTGAGCAACCTCAAAGTATACTGACAACAATTGGGTTATGGTGTTTTCGATGGTTTCCCTAGCTTGTAACTCCGAGAGCTGATAAGCTTCTTTCAAACGCTTGTAATTATAATACCTCCCTAAACCGTCAAAAAGTGTATAATTTAAATTGACAGATGCATTGTATCGTTTAGTTTCAACACCGTCTGCCGTTCTAGTTTCTCCATTTACTAATTGACCCTCTGTGTTTTGTACATCTAATGTTGCGCCCGCATTTCCCGATAGAGATGGTAAATATCCTGAATTTAAAACATCTGAATTATTTTCAGCAATAATGACGTTATTATTTGCAGTTTTGATTCCATAATTATTCTCAAGGGCCAAAGCAATTGCTTCAGATTTTTGTAATATTTGTTGCCCTTGCATCTGTAAACAAACAAACAAGTATACAATACTGCAAATTCTAATAGTTGAGCTCATGCTGTTCTTTTATTACGCGTTCTACTTCTTCCTTTGTGATATGTCTCCCCAACCACAACCATTTTACCTGCCGCTTTACCCAATTTCCAAAAGAAAGAAAAATAGGTAATATGATGAGAGTCAATACAGTTGCGAATCCAATACCATAAGCTATGGATACAGCCATTGGAATTAAAAATTGTGCTTGTCTACTTTGCTCAAGAATTAAAGGAGCCAAACCTGCAATAGTAGTTATAGATGTTAAAAAAATAGCTCTAAAACGAGAACGTCCTGCCTCAAATAATGCGTCATCGTAAGCCATACCTTCTTTGAGATTGTTATTAAATTTTCCAATTAACACCAGACCATCGTTAACCATAATACCAATTAAGGCAATTATTCCTAGCATAGATAATATATTTACAGGGAAATCATGAATCCAGTGGCCCCATGCAACTGCAGGCAAACTAAATGGTATTAATAGTAATAACATGAGAGGCTGGCTGTAACTTCTGAAGGTAAAAGCAATAACAATATAGATTAGTGCTAAAATGGTAAAGCCAACCGCAGCTAATGAGTCCATTAATTTGATACGCTCTCTATTTTGTCCTTCATATGATGGCGTTACTGTTGGATATTTAGAAAGTATTTCAGGCATAATTTCATCTCGTACCTCTGCCATAATATCGGTAGAGCTTGTTTTTTTAGGATTTTTAATGTCGGCCTGGACTTGAATCTCTCTGCGCCCATCTAAATGGTTGATAGCAACATCTCCTCTTTCAATATTATAAGAGGCAACTTCACTCAACGGCACTTTTTGACCTGTTGGTGTGGTAATTCGCATATTATCTAAATTAACTATTGATGAACGATTGTCCCTATCATATCGCACCCATACACGTATTTCATCTTGACCTCTTTGAAAGCGTTGGGCTTGAACTCCAAAAAATGCAGCACGTACTTGAAGCATTACATTTCTTAGGTTCAATCCAAGTGCTTGTGCATTGTCCTTAAGTTGTAAACGTATTTCCTTAATTCCTGCAGGATCATTATCGGTGACATCTTTCAATAATATATTGTCCTGAAGTTGTTGTTTGAGCTCTTTTTTAACCGCCTTGAGTTCTGAAATATTACTTCCCAACAATGAAACAGATACAGGAACACCTCCAAAATTTCCACCACTACCATACACTAAGCTTTCGATCCCTATCATTGGGCCTACAACATCTCTTAGGCGATTTGAGATTAACGTTGTTGTAATTTCGTTTGGACGATTTTCTCCTGGTAGAAGATTAATAGTTAAAGAAGCAGTCGATGATCCAGGTCCAATATTACGAATCATATTTTCAACCAATGGTTTTTCAGGATTTTCACCTAAAAATTCATCACTCACTAAATTGGTCACGTCAATTGCGTTATCTTCAATAAACGAAATAACACTATCAGTAACTTTTTCATTAGTCCCATTTGGCATTCGCAAGGTAATTCTAACTTGATCACTAGCTATTTGAGGAAAAAACGCCCCTCTAATAATACCTCCCTGAAAACTAGCTAAGGTCAGAATCATAAACACTATAAAAAATGAAAAGGTTAAAATTTTATATTGTAAACCAAATTTCAACAATGGGCTATATAATCTATCCCTTAGCCATCGCATGATAAAATCACCAAATGTATTGATGTACCTTAACTTTGAAAATAGTTTTTGAAATAAAGAGGCAACACCTAATTTTGGTTTATTACTCTGAACTCTTAAAGCCTTGGAATGTGCCAAGTGCGCAGGTAAAATAATCAACGCTTCGACTAAAGAAACTACTAAGGTCAGTATAACTACGACAGAAACCTCTCCAAAAAAATCACCAATTCTACCGTCTAAAAACAAAAATATTCCAAACGCTAGTATCGTCGTGGCAATTGCAGATATAATTGCAGGTAATACTTCCATAACACCGTCAATAGCCGCCTCTTCTGGTGACTTTCCCTTTTCGTATTGCTGGTATATGTTTTCAGCAATGACAATTCCATCATCTACTAAAATACCAATGACAATAATCATTCCGAATAATGAAAGTACATTAATGGTTACATTAAAATAGCTCGCTAACATGAACATTCCAAAAAAAGCAATTGGCAAACCGAAGGCTACCCAAAAAGCTAATCGCGTGTTGAGAAACAAGGATAAAAATACAAGAACCAATAACATTCCTGCAATAGCATTCTTAGTTAGTAATTCAGTACGCTGAACCAAGGTGATTGACAAGTCACTTATAACATCCAAGCGTACATTTTCATATTTTTGATTAAATTCCGAGATGTAATTTTTCACCTTCTCTGCGGACGAGATTAAATCTTCAGTATTGGTGCTGGTAATCGTCACATTTATAGACTGATTACCATTAAAATAATTTGCATTTGGCGTTTCAGAAAACTGATCTCTTACAACAGCAATGTCTCTCAAACGAATGACACGCCCAGTAGGATCAGATCTGATAATGACATTTGATAATTTGTCTGCATAATAAGAACGTGCGTTAGCGCGAATGAGGTATTCCTCAGCATTCGTTTTAATGGTTCCACCCGTTGTAATCAAACTAGCCTGGTTGATAGCCTGTGATACCTCAGAAAAGGTTAAATTAAATGCTAATAAATTAGCCTCATTAACAGCAATTTCTATTTCTTCATCAGGATATCCCGTTATATTAATTTGAGAAATTCCCTTTATTCCCCTTAAGTCATTTTCAACTTGTCTCCCTATTTGCTTCAATGTTGCCAGAGGAATATCACTACCACTAATTGCAAAGGTAATAGTTGGCCTTGCTGGCTCTTGCTTTGCCACTACTAAAGGCTCCATATCAACAGGGAATGACGGAACACGGTCTACTGCATTTTTGACCTCAAGAAGCATGAAATCAATATCTTTACCTTTTTCAATTTCTACGTTTATATTACCACTATTTTCTCGAGATGTAGATGTAACCCTTTCAACACCATTCAGACCCTTTAGATTGTCTTCTATTTTTAAAATAATCCCCTCCTCTACTTCTTGCGGTGAAGCACCTGGATAAATAACATTGATACTAATATTTTTTGAGTCTGTGAGGGGAAAAAAAGATGATTTCAAATTTACAGCACCAAAAAATCCAAAAATAATAAAGGCGATGACGACAATATTTACCGCAACACTGTGCTTTATAAAATAACCAATAAGTTTTCTCATATTAATCCTGATTGGTGTTGTTTACATATGGCTTTACTAGCATTCCAGGATAAGCGCCAGGCACTGGCTTGGCAAGTAAAAAAGTCCCATTTGGAATACCTTTAATAACGACTTTATTATCCCCAAAAAAAACGGGTTTAACAGGGTGTGTCAATAACAAGGAATCTTTTACAATAAAGACCTCATTTGTGTCTGATAATAAAGCTCTATCAATCTCAATCACATTTTTCTCTTCCTTGGCACCAAGTTGCGCCTCTAGATACATCCCTTCCTTTAATACGTCATCTTTTACCTCAATAAAAGCACTAATAGTTTGGGAAGAAAGGTCAACGCTACCATTTATTCTTGAAACTGAACCATTGTAAGTTTCTGTTTTCTCCAAATTATGAAGTGTTACTGTTTCTCCAATCTTGAGCAGACTTGCATAATTTCTGCTAACCGCCACTTCCAATTCATAAACGCTATCATCTATATACTCGCCTAGTTTTTGCCCACTTCTAATAAGTGAACCCTCTGTTACAAGCGCTTCGGTTAAAATTCCATTGAAGGGTGCAGAAATAGCGTACTTGTTTAACCGTTGTTCTAAATTCTTCACATTGTAATAACCCGAAATAATACCTCGGCCAGTTATAAAATACTTTTCTTTTTCGGTAGTCAACTCAGGAAGGCTCGGGGTTGTTTTTTTTAAATCTATGTTGTCAATATAGGTTTCCCATTTTTTAAATACATCCGGAAAATCTAATTTCAGATCTGGCATGATTGCTGTCAGGGTATTGTAAAAATTACTCTTTGCTGATTGTACATTTGCATAATATTCTGTGTTGTCGATACGAATAAAAACATCTCCCGAATTATATTTTTGCCCTGCTTTAAACAATCTAGATCCAATTCTAAACACCCCTTGTACCTCTGAAAACAATTCGATGCGTCTTTTGGCGGTAAGACTCCCATTTGCAGGAATAATAATTTTAACATTGCCATTTATTACAGTGTCAACAAATACTGTCTTAATTACTTTGGCAGGAATTGGACGTGTTTGTTTTTTACTTTCACTAATATTTTTCCCCAAGTACAGGGCTACCAAAATAAAAACAATTCCAAGTACTGATAGTATGATTTTTCTCATGTCAATTGATGATAATTCTCTAATTGACAAAGTTATTTATAAGAAAGACTAAAGACGTTAATAAAAAGCTAAATTAATAACACTTTTGTTCATAAAAGTTCTTCTAATGACTCTTGAATTAATTCCCATTCTGCCATTAACTTGGTTAAATTATTCTTTTTTCTTTCGTAGATTTCAAAAAACTTTGGATCAGAGACAGTTACATCATAATTGACCGCTAATTCAATATCAATATCCTTAATTTCTTTTTCTAATTGACTAATTTCAGACTCTACTTTACTCAGCTTATTGTTGAGAGATTTTAATTTTTTCTGATTTTTATATGATTGCTTATTATCCGATTTTGTCTCGGTTTTTTTATGAACTTCCCGTTTCTCAGCCTCACGAAGATTCTCAAGATTGCGTTGCTCTAGAAAGAAATCTATATCCCCCAGATATTCTTTGATGCGTTGATCTTTGAATTCGTAAATTTTATTATTTAACCCTTGTAAAAAATCTCGATCATGAGATACTAGTATTAAGGTTCCTGAAAATTTCATCAAAGCATCTTTAAGGACATTTTTTGATGTAATATCTAAATGATTTGTAGGTTCATCCATGACGAGTACATTTAGAGGTTGCAATAATAATTTTGCAAGTGCTAAGCGATTGCGTTCTCCTCCCGACAGCACCCTGACATATTTATCGACCTCTTCTCCCCTAAACAAAAAAGAACCTAATATATCTCTTACTTTTGATCGGTTTGTTTCATTTGCAGCATCAATCATTGTATCTAAAACCGTTTTACTCCCATCTAAGTATTCAGCTTGATTTTGTGCGAAATAACCAATTTGAACATTGTGACCAAGTTTGATGTATCCGTCATGACTTAAATCTCCAACAATGATCTTTGCTAAGGTCGATTTTCCTTGACCATTTTGACCAACAAACGCGATTTTACTATTTCGTTCAACTTGAAGATTTACATTATTTAACACTTGAAGTTCGTCATAGTGTTTTGAAACATTTTGAATATCTATAACAACTTTTCCTGGCACGACAGATACTGGAAAATTCACAGACATTACGCTGTTATCATCCTGATCTACCTCAATCCTATCAATTTTATCTAATTTTTTAATCAATGACTGCGCCATCGTAGCTTTCGATGCCTTTGCACGAAACTTTTCTATTAATTTTTCTGTTTGCTCAATTTGTTTTTGCTGATTTTTTTGTGACGCTAATTGCAAGGTTTTCAGTTCAGCACGCAAGACAAGATACTCGGTGTAAGGTTTTGGATAATCATAAATTTTGCCAAGTGAAATTTCAATTGTTCTATTGGTTATATTATCTAAAAACATTTTATCATGGGAAACGATGACAACCGCACCCGCATAATTCTTTAAAAATGATTCCAACCAAATAATTGACTCAATGTCTAAGTGATTAGTGGGCTCATCCAACAACAAAATATCATTTTTTTGAAGCAATAATTTAGCCAACTCAATTCGCATGCGCCAACCACCTGAAAAGGTATCTGTTAATTTGCTAAAGTCGTTCCGATGAAAACCAAGGCCCTGTAAGATTTTTTCAGTCTCTCCTTGGTAATTATATCCTCCAATTATTTCATATTGATGTTGAACATCATTAACATCAATCATTAACTGATTGTAGGCTTCACTTTCATAATCTGTGCGCTCTGCCAACTGTTCATTTATAAAAGTTAATTTTGTTTCTAATTGTTTGATTTCAGTAAATGCTTCATAAGCCTCCTCTAAAATAGAACGACCGTAAGTAAAATCAATATCTTGTTTTAAAAAACCAAGCTTAATTTCCTTTTCTTCAGCAACCTGACCTTCATCAAAATCTAATTCTCCAGCAATAATTTTCAGTAAGGTTGATTTTCCTGCACCGTTTTTACCAATTAAACCAACACGATCTCCTCCTTTTAATCTAAAAGAAATATTCTCAAATAAATAATCTCCCTGAAACGAGATAGAAAGTTTATGGATATTTAACATTTTTGTAATAAAGGTTACACTCATAAACTTTAAAAAAGTTTAATTTTGTGTTGTTATTAGGCAGCAAAAATAATCTAAAAAAAATGTTTTTAAAAGGTTTTAAGATTTATAGTATTTTGAAGGGAACTTGTCCAAAGTGTCACGAGGAAAGCATGTATAAAAATAAAAATCCCTATCAGCTTTCTGATGCTTTATTAATGCATAAAAAGTGTTCAAATTGTCAAACTACCTATAAAATTGAACCTTCTTTTTTTTACGGTGCGATGTATGTGAGCTACGCCGTAGGTATTGCATTTGCTATGGCTGCATTTGTGATTTCTTATTTTTTCTTAGGAAGCAACCGTAATATATCTTTTCTCAGTATTGTTGTAACACTTATTGTTTTCTTACCAATTATATTAAGATTATCTAGAAATATTTGGATCAATATATTCATTCATTACGATCCAATTTACAGAAAAAAATAGTAACTCTTTAATTCGATTAGGGCCTGTAGTTTCACTCAAAACGATTAGAATTAATTTCTAAATTTAAAGGCAATTTATGCTCAATAAAATCAAATAATTGTTGTGCAACGTAAGGAGCAATCATAACCCCTCTTGTCCCTAAGCCATTTAAAACATACATGTTGTCATAAATTTTGTGTCTTCCAACTAGCGGCCTTCGGTCTTTAACTGTAGGCCGAATTCCAGCAACTTGATTTACAATATCAAAATCACATTTAATAAATTTTGTTAGCTTAGAAATTAATTCACTCTTTGCTTTTTGGGTAATTGCATTCGTTTTATCTTCCCATTCATAAGTAGCACCAACAAGATAATAATCATTCCCAATCGGTATGAGAAACACACTTGATTTCAAAACGTAATCTATTTTTAAATCAGGAGCAAAAATTGTAATTAACTCTCCTTTGGTACCATTTAAGGGTAAATGATTGAAATAGGGATTATTTTTTAAACCGAAACCCTCAGCAAAAACAACATGTTTTGTTTTAATCTTGTTATAATTTAAATGATCCTGATGGTGATCAAGCAAGTTATAATTGAAGGACTCATCAAAGAGCAAACCCTTCTTATCTAATTCTTCCTTGTAGGCTTGAACTAATAAACTTGTGTCAATTCTTCCAGTACGCAGTACCGTACCAAAACCAAAATCTGCCTTGATACTTGAATTGTCATTTGTTATAATTTTGTGTGATAAAAACTTTGAAAGATTAGGTTTATCAGCAGCCAAAAACCAATTATTTTGTTCTTGAATGGAATTAAATAATCGCTTTACAGAAATTTTATGATCAAGTTTAATTCCTAAACTGTTTTCGAGACGTTCGTAAATAGGCATCGCGATATCTAGCTGTTCTTTAGCCTTCCAAACTCCTGTAAAACGTTTTAAAATTACTGGATTATACAATCCACCAGCCACAACTGATGACTGTTGTGATGCGTCATCTATTATTAAAAAAGTTTTATGTTGTCTCGTTAAAACTTCCGCAAATAAAATTCCTGCAAGTCCTGACCCTACAATTAAGTAATCAACATTGTTCATCACGCAAAAATAACTAAAATGACTTGTTTAGTAATAACTGGACGATTAAATAGTAAAGAATTATTCATAAAAAAACTCCTTATAAATAGGAGTTTTTTTATGAATTGATAAGACTGAGTGTTTAATAACTCCACATATCCATCTCAAAATTTCTTATTTTATCTTTCACACGATCAGACTCTAATAACTGCATTAAGGCATTGTCACTGATATATTCAGAGATCTTTCTATCGCCCTGAACATTTTCTTCTTGATAGACATAGCCATTAAAACGTCTTGAATTTAATAAGTGATCGAAAGATAATGGTATAGCACTGTTCTTTTTATTAAATGTTTTAGCCTTATGTAGTGCTTCTCTTGAATCTGGGAAAAAGACCCAAAATAATTCCACTAAATCCGGCTTATCAGTATCCATAAAGTTAACATCTGGTGCCACAGGAGCGATGCCTAACAAACGATATTTAAGTTCACTGAGTCGTTTATCAAAATACCACAATCCTTTTATACGATACTCCACAATGTCTGCTGCGGTGATATCACGTCGATTGATATATTCAGGTGATAGTGCTTCGCCAGCATTTAATTGCTCAATACCTAGTTCAGTAGTATCAATCATTACCATAGCGGCTTCAATATCTTTTAATGTACGTTTTGTATTAAAATAAGAATCATCGTAAATATTTCTGATTGCGCCACTTTTCACATTTGACATTAAAACATCAAATAATGAACGTCTGTTTGATCCTATGTTGTTTGTGTCAATTGGGTAATACAAAGGAAAATTTACACGTTCATCTAAAACAACTTTTTCCCAGGTCATACGAGAATATAAAATATCTCTGTCATCTACGTAACCGTATTCTAGGGGCTTGTCATTATCAAGAGCTAACTGAGCATCTGTTTTTACGCCAATTTCTTGTGGGCTCTTGGCATTTAAAATATTTGCCTGAGAAAAGCCTAATGACATGGTCATAATGGCGAAACTTGTGATTATAAATTGTTTTTTCATCATACTAAATTTTATGTTGAGAGACTTTTTTAAAAGACTTTCAATTTTAATTGGTAAGCTCGATGATGACAGCTGATACTTTTTTAAGTATGACGCTAACACCTTGGGCTTTTGCTTCAATATCAAAAATTTGAACATCTGAACCACGCTTTGCCTTACGCAGCGCCGCCTTTGCTCTTCCATCTAATTTACTACCGTTAACATTAATGGTTGGCTGTCCTAACACTTTAAATTTAAATCCTGTAACCTTCAACGGAAGGTTGAAATCAAAGTCTTCAAATTTCGCACCAATAGTTGATATTTCTAACGCATTACGCTGCATTTTTATGTTTCCATCTTCGCCTCTTACTGTTCCTGTTGGTCGAGGTAAATCTTTTATTCTGAAAGTTGCTTTATCACTTACCTTATCTCCATCAGGTAACGTTCCTGATACATTGATTGTCACTTCTCTACCCTTGATTCGAGTAGCGTCCATCATATATTTACCAACTCCTGAAATTTTGGTAAGCCCTTCTGCATTTGCTTGTACTTTATTATCAGACACCCCTGCAAATGAAATGGTCATTGGATTTTTTACCCCACGATAAACAACGTTCATTTTATCAGCAGAAATAGTTGCTGAATTTGGTTTTGGAACAACCGCATATGAGCTCTTTATAGGTATTGTAATGGTTTCTCCACCTTCTACAAATTGAAATTCTCCTGTAATATCTCTTTCTCCTACTGCTCCAGCAGGAAAACTTAACTTTGTTTGACCCGCTTGCATCGCATCTTTGGCAAGTTCATTCCCATTTACAATAACCTTATCTGCTGTTAATGTGTTATCCTTTTTACCAAGTATAATGGTTCCTGTAAAATTTTCTCCAGAAAAAAAAGCTGTTTTATCTGGAACAACAATAGCGTCAAAGTTTGTTAGAGATGCTTCGATTTTTAACTTCCCCTGAAGCATTGTAGACATCACCTCAGATTCTGTGGTTTTAATGTCGGCTTGCAGTTGTGTCATTTTTGTCAAGGATGCCACTAGAGGAAAACCTCTATAATGATAATCTAGCCAATCTAGTACGTTTCCATCTCTGTTGGTAACAGGTTCCGTCGCAAATTTCTTTTCAACATCTGCCGTAATACCAGGATATGTCTCTCCTATAACTTCTTTGATACCATTTCTAAAAGACGCCATTTTATTTATAAAATCTTCTCCCTCAGGTTTTAACTTTTCACCAATGAAAAAATAATTATCTAAAAAATCTCCTTTATCCATGATTTCATAATCTTGAGGATCGTCTAAAGCAGACGTCATTTGACCCTTTAAATCTGCGATATAAGTATTTAAATCATTTGCCAAAGATTGTACTTGCGTTGCTTGGTTTAATAATGGTCTAAACTTATCTGGTTGCTCTAGAGCTTGTTGTTCTAAACCAGCAAAGAAATCAGTATTTCTTTGAGCTGCAGCTTGATTAGAATCAACCAGTTTTTCGTTCATTAATCCAAATGCTGAAAGCACTTCCTTTGACATATTTAACGCTAACATCGCGATAAAAATCAAATACATCAGATTAATCATTTTTTGCCTTGCGGATAATTTACCTCCTGCCATAATTATTAGTTTTGGGTTTAAGAATGGACGTATCCTATTTATTCATGGCACTTAACATACCACCATATACTCCGTTTAAGGATGATAAATTTGATGCTAATGACTGCATTTGCTCTTTGAGCTTCGCTGCATTTTCTATAGACTCCTCATTAATAGAAGACTGTCTATTAACACTATCTAATTGTACTTTATACAAACTATTTAACGACTCCATTTGTGCTGCAGCTAATGACATTTCTTCACTGTATTTTTTTGTAGCATTCAATGAATCTACAGTTGGTGTCATGTTTTTTGCTGCTCCTTCAAAATTTTTGATGCTATCACCAAGGCTTGCCATAAGTTCTCCATCAATTTGAGCTTCTTTTAATAATTCATCTAATTTTTTAGACAATAGTCCTTCAGCATCTTTAGATTTTTCTTTCTTACCTGACATTTTACCTCCAGCTAATTCAGGATACACCAGGGCCCAGTCTAAATCGTCATCTACTGGTTCAAAGGCAGATAATGCGAAAATAATAGCCTCAGTTACTAAACCAATAGTCAACATGACATTTCCTGTAAGTGGCCCAATTTCAAAATGAATAATTTTAAATAATGCTCCTATAATAACGATTGATGCGCCTAAGCCGTAGGCCATGTTCATAAATTTCTTGCCTCCTTTTGATTGTGCCATAATATTTGTTTTAGTTAAGTTAAGTTAAGTTTTATCTTCTTTTAATTTTTTTGCTATTGGTAGCTGCATTTGCCGTCACATCATTACCCATATAATCCTGGACTACACGAAAACCAATGTAGCTCCTTGCTGAATCTGCATATTCATAATCTCTTGAACTAACTTGCAAGAAATAGGCAACATCTTTCCAAGAACCACCTCTTACGACCTTACGTTCATTATCTACGTCATTAACGTCAGGGTTCATTGTAGATGTATATTCATAAGATGATGGATCATATGACGCCAATACCCATTCGGATACATTCCCCGCCATGTTGTACAGATTATAATCATTGGGCTCGTAAGCATCTGCTTCTACAGTATATAGAGCCTGATCAGCTGCGTAATCTCCTCTTAAAGGTTTGAAATTTGCCATGAAACAACCACGGTCATTTTTGGTATAAGGACCACCCCAAGGATATGTTGCACCTTGAAGACCACCTCGAGCTGCATACTCCCACTCTGCCTCAGACGGCAACCTATATTTATTTACAAAATCTTTGTTTTTAGATTTTTGATAACCATTTTTATAAATAGTTCTCCATTGCGCAAAAGCTTGTGCTTGTTTCCAACTTACACCAACGACAGGGTAATCACTGTAGGCTTCATGCCAAAAATAATCGTTGTGCATTGGCTCATTGTAAGAATACGCAAAATCTCTTATCCAAACCGTAGTGTCTGGATAAACTTCAATTTCTTCTTTTATAATGACATCGCTTCGCTTTAATTCTTTGTATTTAGCGGCAGATTTGATATCCATTGTTTGGAACTGAAACTTAAATTTTTTGACATCCCAAGTACGCTGTCCATTGTATGATTCTGACATTGGCAGATACATACTATCCATAACTTCCGTATAGTACACATCAGGATATTCGTCTGTATCAAAAATTAAATCAACGTCTTTGTTCAATTTTCTACCTTCATAAAAATCATCTCCTGTTCCTGCATAATTATCCATCATGTACTTTTCATAAACTGTCATACCAGTCGTGTCAGCATCTTGAAATGCATATTCACCAATCCCATCTGGATTATCTACTGGGTTTAATCCTTCTTCATCGGCCAAAATTGCAAGTCGTGTTCGAATAATAGAATCTCTTACCCACTCTACAAATTGACGATACTCACTGTTCGTTATTTCGGTGGCGTCCATGTAAAATGATCGCACGGTCACTGTCTTAGTCGGTGCATTTTTGACACCTGCTAAATCATCATCAGACTTACCCATAATAAATGAGCCTCCTGGAATTAATTCCATACCATAAGGCTTTTCTGGATGCCAGTTTTTCCCTTTAACTCCTACAAGTTCTCCCCTGTCACCAGAACCACAACTTGCTAAGACTGCTAATACGGTCGTTAATAAAATCAGCTTCTTCATAATTATACAATCGAGGTTAAATTATCTCTTTCTAAATTTCAGATGGTAAACATATTTATATATTTCCACAAAAACAACTTTTTTCGCAAAAAAAATGCATTTAATCTGAAAAAAATGCATTTCATCGATAAAAATGGTGCATTTCATCGGATTTACACGCAGTTCTTCTTGAATGCCTTATACCATCGTTCTGGTATTTTACCACTGCATGCTGCATTGTAATCATCATGCATGCAAGGTAATAACGTGTGCCTCTTCAATTTATTACTATCGTTGGGTAAAAAAGGAATTTCAATCCACCAACGACCTGTTTTATTACTTTTAAAAAAAATTAACTCTTCATCTTCCACCAAGACAATGAACTTTTGATAACTTTTATCGTCCTTAAAGTTATCATCCTTTACTCTACAATTAACACCCTCAATGAAATACCAAATCATTTGTGATACTAGCATCGATGTTGCGTCATCATCTTTAGATGGCTTGTATTCATAGATACCAAACGAAGATACTTTATTACTTATTCCTGCATACCTCGATATCGTACAAATTTCTTTACCATCAAAACCGTTTGGAGAATACTTTTGTTTTGTACTGACTTCAGCAGAACGAATACTTTTCATATCAACACTTACTACATTAGCATCACGCATTACAGGCTCAACTAACTGTAAATTAGTAGAAATTTCACCAAGACGATAAGCTTCAAAATATAGCTTATCCATAAGATCAATTTCTTCTTGCGAATTAAAATATGTTTGATACCCTAGTGTCGAATAGTTAAATAAATTATAAGGCTGTTCTAAAATAACTTTACCTAAAAAGCTGTTATTTTTAATTGGTTTAGACGAATCTCCCAAATCAAAATTACTATCAACATTGACAATATTAATCATTGGTGTAACGCCGTCATACGCTCTATAATTTGCGTAGGTAAGATCTTGACTACCTCCAATAATAATTGGAATGATTTCTTTTTTTATTAATGACGAAATGGTTTCTTGCAAGGCAAAATATGTATCTCCAACTGTCTCTCCACATCTTATATCACCTAAATCAGCAACTGTTGTGAACCAATTACCTGGGAATAATGAGTATAATGATTTTCTAATCTCACTTAAGCTTAGATCTTCTCCGATGTAGTCAATATCATTTCGATTTTCAAGCACTCCTACTATCGCGATATTGACTCCTTCTAAATCGGGAAAACCGTGCTGCTCTGAATGTATTCTTAATTTTCTTCCAAAAACCTGCATCGATAACAACTCATTGTGAGCCAATACCAATTCCTGAACAGGTGAAACAAAATTGAATGTCATAATTTACTTTTTCTTAGATTTTTTTTTCTTAGAAACCTTTTTCTTTGGTGCTTTTGAATCAATATAATCTTTCGCTTGTTCAAGGGTCATGTCAGACACATCCACCGTTTTGGGTAATTCAATTTTCACTTTACCTTTGATAATATGATGTCTTCCCCATCGTGCTTTTTCTACCCTTATGCCCTCTGACTCCCATACGTGAATTAGTTTATCCTTTTCCTTCTGTATTTTATCTTCAATTAATGTAATAATATCATCTTCGGACAAATTATCCCAATCATATTTCTTGTTAACATTAATGAACATACTATTCCATTTAATAAACGGCCCGAAACGTCCTTTCCCTTTTTGCACAGGCAAATCTCGATAGACATATATGGGTGCATCTGCCTTCTCCTTTTCTTGAATCAATTCAATAGCAAGGTCTAATTCTACATCTAAGGGATTTACTCCTTTTGGTAACGAAACGAATTTCTTTCCAAACTTTACATAAGGTCCGAAACGGCCATTGTTAACTTCAATATCCTCATTTTTATAAACACCTATGGTTTTTGGAAGTTGGAATAAATCCATCGCCTCGTCATAAGTAATATTGCTTAATTGCTGTTCAGGTGATAAACTAGCAAAGGACGGTTTCTCCTCATCATCAACGGTCCCTATTTGCACCATAGGACCAAACTTACCTAATCTAACGCTTACCTGACGACCAGTTTTTGGGTCTGTTCCTAAAATTCGTTCCCCTGATTCTCGACCTGCATTTGCGGCGACATCTTCTACTTTTGGATGAAAATTTTGATAAAATGTTTTCATCATTTTTGTCCAATTTTCTTTACCATCAGCAATAGCGTCAAAACTAGCTTCAACTTTAGCTGTAAAGTTATAATCTAAAATTGATTCAAAATGATTAACAAGAAAATCGGTGACAATCATACCAATATCTGTTGGAACCAGTTTACCTTTATCCGATCCTACGTTCTCCGATAAATTTTTCTCTAAAATGTCAGTGTTTTCTAACACTAATTGTGTGTAGTTCCTTGGCGCCCCTTCAACACTACCTTTTTCTACATAATTTCTATTTTGAATGGTAGATATCGTTGGTGCATATGTTGACGGTCGCCCAATCCCTAATTCTTCAAGTTTTTTCACAAGCGATGCTTCTGTAAATCTCGCTGGCGGTCTGGAATAACGTTCTGTTGCTGAAATAAAAATGTTATGCAGAGACTCGTCTAGTTTTAAAGAAGGCAACATGCCGTCCTTTTCTGCAAATTCATCGTCCGTACCCTCAAGATAAACTTTTAGGAAACCATCAAACGTGATCATTTCACCATTTGATGAGAATAGGGTATTATGGGTAGAAGCCGAAATTTTGACACTTGTGCGCTCTAATTGTGCTTCGCTCATCTGAGATGCAATAGCTCTTTTCCAAATCAGTTCATATAATCGGGCCTGATCCCTGTCTACATTTGCTCTGTGCTGAGCAAAATTAGTAGGTCGAATGGCCTCGTGTGCTTCTTGGGCACCTTTACTTTTCCCCTTAAAATTTCTTGGCTTACTATATGATTCTCCATAAGCACTTTCAATTTCTGCTTGTGCGCCTTTTCGTGCCTCATCAGACAGATTAACACTGTCTGTTCTCATGTAAGTTATGAGTCCTGATTCATACAGACGTTGAGCGTTACTCATAGTTCTACTAACTGAAAAACCTAATTTCCGTGCAGCTTCCTGCTGCAGAGTTGAGGTCGTAAAAGGTGCAGAAGGCGATTTCTTTGCTGGTTTTTTATCGAGACTGGCAATTTTAAAAGCAGCCTCTTTATTTGATTCCAAAAAGCTAAGAGCTTCTTCTTTTGATGAAAAATTCTTAGGTAGCTTCGCTTTAAATTTTTGATTTTTCTCGTTTAAAAATTCTGCATCAATTCTAAATGATGCTATTGGCATAAATTTTTCAATTTGCCTTTCTTTTTCAACAATCAATCTCACCGAAACTGACTGCACTCTTCCCGCAGAAAGACCACCTTTAACTTTTCGCCACAATACCGGAGACAATTCATAACCTACAATTCTATCGAGAACACGTCGCGCTTGTTGTGCATCAACTAAATGATAATCAATATTTCTTGGGTTTTCTATGGCGCGTTGAATAGCTCCCTTGGTAATCTCATGAAAAACAATTCGTTTTGTTTTACTTTTATCTAATTTTAAAGACTCCGCAAGATGCCATGCAATCGCTTCTCCTTCTCTATCCTCGTCACTCGCTAACCACACTGTTTCTGCTTTCTTTGCTAAGTCCTTAAGCTTTTTTACAACCGCTTTTTTATCTTTGGAAACTTCATATTTTGGCTTAAAATCTCCTTCAACATCAACTCCAAGCTCTTTCGATGGTAAATCTGCTATATGTCCAAAACTCGACTCAACTTTAAAGTCTTTACCTAAAAACTTTTCAATTGTTTTTGCCTTTGCAGGTGACTCTACAATAACTAAATTCTTCGCCATTCTTCAGATTTTAAAGCTACAAATGTAGATGAAAAACATTTTAAAAACCTAATTTGTATTGCAATAGGTTGGTCTTAGTGTCAAGATTTAATAAAACTTTATGATTTACTAACCCCATTTTAAATTTACTGTAATCTATTCAAAACCAACCACATTGCGATAAATGAGGTATGCTGGCAAATAGATTATGGAGACTGTGAAAAATAATCCAACGCCACATGCAAGAACTCCTAGCATTCCTAAAATTCCCGTCACAATCAACAATCCAAAACTCAAAAACCATTTTTTTGTTCCGAGACTAAAACTAATTTTAACAATATCAATTTCTGTCAAATGCGTATTATTTGAAAAAACAATTGCAAAAAATTGTAAAGGCACGAAAGCATAAACAAAGGGAATAAAGAATAAGTATTGCGTCACTGCTGTTATGACGGCGTGAAAAATTCCTAACATCAGAATTTTCCTAGTATGGCCTGATGAAAAATAGTAAAATAAATCATTTTTTGAAGGTTGATTTAAGTCAAGATGCTTACATGACCTGTAAAACCCTGCCAATAGCCCTATGGTCAAGGATGAGACGCAAATGGTCAGTGGCAACATATTAAACGAGGTGATGAATGACTGATTAAATACATCAAATTCTTGGCCATAGACTTGTGTTAAAGGGCTAGAAATAATTCCGATTGAATTAAACAGAAATGACAGTACAAAACCAAATGAAAATAATATCAATATCATCTTTAAACCGGTTAGCCATATGTCCTTAAATTTTTTTATGCTCTCATGTAGCAACTCACCAAAATCTAAATACTCTGCTGAACTTATTTTATGTTGTATGTCAATAAACGTCATATGATAAATCTAAATTACTTTTCAAATTTACACAATCCCGTACATTAAAGAAGTGACACTGCCACTTTGTCATAAAAACGAAATAAATCGTATCTTTGCACACTTATTGACCGCTTCAGATTTCAATTTAGATATGGAAAAAATTATAGATGAAAAAATACAAGGCCAAACTCTAAGTTTAGAGCAACGCGAATCAAATAAGAGAAAACTCTTTATTGAGAGTTATGGGTGTGCCATGAATTTTAGTGACAGTGAAATTGTTGCATCAATTTTAGCAAAGGAAGGATTTAACACGACGCAAAAATTAGAAGAAGCGGATCTTGTTTTGGTCAATACCTGCTCGATAAGAGACAAGGCAGAGCAGACAGTAAGAAAGCGTTTAGAAAAATACAATGCTGTAAAAAAACACAATCCAAAAATGAAGGTTGGTGTTCTTGGATGCATGGCAGAGCGTCTAAAAAATAAATTTCTCGAGGAAGAAAAAATCGTTGATTTGGTTGTAGGTCCAGATGCCTACAAGGACTTGCCAAATCTTATTTCTGAAGTTGAAGAAGGAAGAAATGCTGTAAATGTTATTTTGTCAAAAGAAGAAACCTATGGAGATATTTCTCCTGTTAGACTTCAAAGTAATGGTGTTACAGCTTTTGTGTCTATAACTCGTGGATGTGACAACATGTGTACTTTTTGTGTAGTCCCTTTTACAAGAGGACGTGAACGAAGTAGAGATCCATTTAGCATAATCGAAGAACTCAACGATTTATCCCAAAGGGGATTTAAAGAGGTTACATTACTAGGCCAAAATGTAGACAGTTATTTATGGTATGGCGGAGGATTAAAAAAAGATTTTAATAAAGCAAGTGACCTAGAAAAAGCAACAGCAACTGATTTTGCGAAATTATTAATCATGTGTGCAGAGGCGCAACCAAAAATGAGAATTCGTTTTTCAACATCTAATCCTCAAGACATGACATTAGATGTTGTGAGAGCAATGTCCAAACACAAAAATGTGTGTAATTATATACATTTACCCGTGCAAAGCGGTAGCAATCGTATTTTAAAGGAAATGAACCGCCAACATTCCCGTGAGGAATACATTACGCTGATTACTGAAATCAAAAATATATTACCAGATTGTACCATATCACATGACCTTATTACTGGTTTTCCAACTGAATCCGAGGAAGATCATCAAGACACCTTAAGTTTAATGGAACAGGTGAAATATTCATTTGGCTACATGTTCGCCTACTCTGAAAGACCAGGTACAATGGCAGCACGAAAATTAAAAGATGATATTCCCGAAACTATTAAAAAGAGAAGACTTGCAGAGGTTGTGGCCTTACAGCAAGAGCATAGTAAGTACAGAACAGAAAAATACTTAGATCAAATAGTTGAAGTCTTAATTGAAAAAGAGTCTAAAAAATCATCGGAGCATTGGTCAGGAAGAACAGAACATAATTCAGTGGCAGTTTTCCCTAAAGAACACTACAACATTGGCGATTTTGTAAATGTCAAAATCATTGATTGCACCTCTGCTACTTTAATTGGTAATGCCGTTGAATATTCAAAAAACAATTAATCTATGGAGTCAATTCAAGCTATAAAACAACGTTTCGGTATTATTGGAAACGATCCCGCACTCAATCGTGCCATAGAAAAAGCTATTCAAGTTGCACCAACTGATATTTCAGTTTTGGTTACAGGTGAGTCAGGAGTGGGAAAAGAAAGTGTCCCAAAAATAATTCATCAACTTTCGCACAGAAAGCACGGTAAATACATTGCTGTAAATTGTGGAGCAATTCCTGAGGGGACTATTGACAGTGAATTGTTTGGGCATGAAAAAGGGGCCTTTACTGGTGCTACTCAAACTCGATCAGGTTATTTTGAAGTTGCAGACGGTGGGACAATTTTCTTGGATGAGGTTGGAGAGTTGCCTCTCACAACACAAGTTCGATTGCTAAGAGTCCTAGAAAACGGTGAATTTATAAAAGTAGGGTCAAGTAAAGTTCAAAAAACAAATGTTCGAATTGTGGCTGCTACTAACATGGATATGTTTGATGCCATAAAAAAAGAAAAATTTAGAGAAGATTTGTACTACAGGCTGAGTACAATAGATATACACTTGCCCGCTTTAAGATTGCGAAAAGAGGACATACATCTGTTATTTAGGAAATTTGCTAGTGATTTTGCGTTAAAATACAAGATGCCAACCATAAAGCTTAACACTGAAGCCATACTGATGCTTGTTAAATACCGTTGGAGTGGAAATATCAGGCAATTGAGAAATGTTGCTGAACAAGTTTCAGTTCTTGAACACAAAAGAGAAATTACTCCAGAAATATTAAAAAATTATTTGCCTAATACTGGTCAAAATTTACCCGCTGTCATCAATGCTTCGAAAAAAGAAAGTGACTTCAGTAATGAACGAGAAATACTTTATAAGGTGTTGTTCGATATGAAAAGTGATCTCAATGATTTAAAAAAATTGACACTTGAGCTTATGCAAAAAGGAAATACTCAAGATGTACAAAAAGACAACCAAAGTCTTATTCAAAAAATTTATCGGGAGGATAATGAAAGTGATGACACAAAAGATGATTTAGAAGTTTTATCACTCCCTGAAAAAAATACGCAAAATGTTGAGATTATTGAAAATAACACCGATAAATATCATTTTGCTGAGGAAATACAAGAAGAAGAAACGTTATCCCTGCACGACAAGGAACTAGAATTAATTAAAAAATCTTTAGAGCGGCACCATGGTAAACGAAAATTAGCAGCTTCAGAACTCGGTATCAGTGAGCGCACTTTATACAGGAAAATTAAACAGTTTGATCTATAGTTTTTAGGGTTATTTTTTTGCAATAAAATTATTTTAATTGAAAAGAAATAACTGAGAATTATACCAAAATTACTAAATGAACATATTATATTTATACCTGAACTTAATATTCAAATGAAAAACACTCACTATACAATATTACTTTTATTTACAATGAGCTTTCAAGGTTGTTGGAAGTATTCTTTTACAGGAGTGAGTGATTTAAATGCAGACACTTTCCAGGTTAATTATTTTCAAAACACATCAGCTTTAATAGAACCTGGACTAGATCGAGACTTCACTATTGCACTTCAAGATTTACTAACCAATCAGACAAGCTTAGGTCTTGTACCCTCAAATGGCGACTTAGTTTATGAGGGCGAAATTACTGAGTATCGTATTTCTCCTACGACAGCAACATCTGACAACAGAGCTGCTCAAAATAGACTGACAATTACAGTACAGGTAAGATTTTTTGACACTAATAATCCCGATGAAGACCTTGAGCAACGTTTCTCTTTTTTCTATGATTATCCCGGAAGTTCACAACTAGTAGGGAACCAAAAAGATATCGCACATGAAGAAATTTTTGAACGAATTACACAGGATATATTTAATGCTACCTTAGCAAAATGGTAATCATATGAATCGTCAAGAATTTTCTGAAATATTAATAAACCCTCATAGTTTAAAAACGGATCAGATTAAAAAAATCAATTTAATTCTAAATACTTTTCCATATTTTCAATCGGCAAGAGCTATATACCTAAAAGGACTGAAGTCTAATAATAGTTTCAAATACAATCAGGCATTAAAAACAACCGCAGCATACACAACAAACAGAAATGTGTTGTTTGATTTTATAACCTCTGATTCCTTCAACCAAAATGATATTTCCCAACAAATTAAAGAAAGTGTTGCCAATCTTGAAGAAATAGAGGTTTTAGAATTTGAAGATGTTTCATTTAAGAAAAGTGTTGTTGTTGACGATGCCTTGAAACAACATTTAAGAGACTCTGAAGCTGTTGTAGACCCAAAGCTTTTCAAAGCTAAAAGCACAATAGCTAAACCTACCGAAGATTTAGTTAACACTGTAAAACCCTCAAAATCAATTGAATTAAAAGCTGAGGAAGAACTCGAGATTGGAAAACCCCTAAATTTTAATAAAAATGAGGTGCATTCTTTTTCTGAATGGTTAAAAATTACAAGTTTCAAACCCATTAGTAGACCAGGTGAAATAGAGAAAAAAGAACGACCCATCATCAGCCAAAAGTCATTAGAAAAAAAACTAAATCTTATTGATAAATTTATTGAGTTAAATCCAAAAATAACACCAATTAGACAAGACCACGAGCTTGCCGATTTAGCTTCAAAAAATTTAATAAAATCAGATGCTTTAATGACAGAAACTCTTGCTAGAATTTATTTAGAGCAAAAACAGTACACTAAAGCTATTAAATCTTACGAAATATTAAGTTTGAAATATCCAGAAAAAAGTGGTTTCTTTGCAGACCAAATTAAAGCAATACAAGTTATACTTGATAAAATATAAGATACAATGAGTACATTTTCAATTTTTCTAATTTTAATCGTCATCGTCGCCTTTTTATTAGTGGTAGTGGTAATGGTTCAAAATCCAAAAGGAGGTGGTTTAGCTTCAACATTTGGAGGAGGTGGTTCTCAGCAAATGGGAGGTGTTAAAAAAACAACAGATTTTTTAGACAAAAGCACATGGGCTTTAGCGACACTTCTACTTGCTTTAATTTTAATATCAAATATCGCAATTCCAGGAGCTGGAGGTGACATAGAATCCAAAGCCTTGGATGCTGAAGCAACAGAACAAAGTGTGCCTTTACCAAATGCAACTCCAATTAGTTCGCCTGTGGAATCAAATCCTGTTTCCAATGACAGCAACCAATAGCAACAATAGTTAAGAATTAAACAAAAAATGCTAACCGTAACGGTTAGCATTTTTTGTTTTTATTGAGTAATAATGAAATTTTGTCAGTTCTTAACACATGGCATAATTTTAGAATAGAGTTTAGAGAATTATTATTAATCAAAACAAACAAAAAAATGGGCTTAAATATTAAACCATTGGCAGACAGAGTTGTAATTGAACCTGCTGCTGCTGAAACTAAAACTGCTTCTGGAATTATCATACCAGACAATGCTAAGGAAAAACCTCAGCAAGGTATTGTGATGGCTGTTGGAAAAGGCACAAAAGACGACCCAATAACAGTTGCTGTTGGAGACAAAGTTCTTTATGGCAAATACTCAGGGACAGAGCTTAAGCTAGAAGGAAAGGACTATTTAATCATGCGAGAAAGTGATATTCTTGCAATCGTTTAATCATTTAAATAAAACTAAAAATGGCAAAAGAAATAAAATTTGATATTGAAGCACGAGACGGACTAAAACGTGGTGTTGATGCATTAGCCAATGCAGTGAAGGTTACTTTGGGACCTAAAGGTCGTAATGTAATAATTAGTAAGTCTTTCGGAGCGCCTCAAGTCACTAAAGATGGTGTGACGGTAGCAAAAGAAATAGATATTGAGAATGAGCTTGAAAATATGGGAGCTCAAATGGTTAAGGAAGTTGCTTCCAAAACAAATGACCTTGCGGGAGATGGAACAACAACAGCAACTGTACTAGCTCAAGCTATTGTCAAAGAAGGGTTAAAAAACGTTGCTGCTGGAGCGAATCCAATGGATTTGAAAAGAGGAATTGACAAGGCCGTTGATGCTATTACCAAAGACTTAGTAAAACAAGCAAAAAAAGTAGGTAATTCATCTGAAATGATCAAACAAGTTGCTGCAATCTCTGCAAACAATGACGATACCATTGGTGAATTAATTTCAAAAGCTTTTGATAAGGTTGGTAAAGAAGGTGTGATAACTGTTGAGGAAGCCAAAGGAATGGAGACATACGTAGATGTTGTAGAGGGAATGCAATTTGACAGAGGTTATTTGTCACCATACTTTGTGACTGATGCTGATAAGATGATTGCAGATTTAGAAAATCCATACATCTTATTATTTGATAAAAAGATTTCTAATCTACAGGAAATTCTTCCAATTTTAGAACCAATTGCACAATCTGGACGTCCTCTTTTAATCATTGCCGAAGATGTTGACGGCCAAGCATTAGCAACACTCGTTGTAAATAAATTAAGAGGTGGTTTAAAAATTGCAGCCGTAAAAGCCCCTGGTTTTGGTGATCGAAGAAAGGCAATGCTAGAAGATATTGCGATTCTTACTGGTGGTACAGTGATTTCAGAGGAACGAGGATTCACCTTAGAAGGTGCCGACTTAAGCATGTTAGGAACAGCAGAGACGGTTACTATTGATAAAGACAATACAACCATTGTAAATGGTACTGGTAAAGCAAGTGATATTAAAGCAAGAGTTAATCAAATTAAAACTCAAATAGAAACGACAACTTCAGATTACGATAAAGAAAAGCTTCAAGAACGTTTGGCGAAATTAGCTGGAGGTGTTGCAGTATTATATGTTGGTGCAGCAAGTGAAGTTGAAATGAAAGAGAAAAAAGATCGTGTGGATGACGCATTACATGCGACAAGAGCCGCTGTAGAAGAAGGCATTGTTGCTGGTGGTGGAGTTGCTTTAGTGAGAGCAAAATCGGTTTTGGAAAAGATAACTACTGAAAATCTTGACGAAGTGACAGGAATACAAATTGTTGCTCGTGCCATTGAGTCGCCATTGCGAACAATTGTAGAAAATGCAGGAGGAGAAGGAAGTGTGGTTGTAGCAAAAGTAAAAGAAGGAAAAAAAGATTTTGGTTATGATGCCAAATCAGAAACCTATGTTGACATGCTAAAAGCCGGAATTATTGATCCAAAAAAAGTAACACGAATAGCGTTAGAAAACGCAGCCTCCGTTGCTGGCATGATTTTAACAACTGAATGTGCTCTCGTAGATATTAAAGAAGACACACCTCCAATGCCTCCTATGGGCGGTGGCGGAATGCCTGGAATGATGTAAATTCCATGAAATAATGAATATAAAAAACGCTTCAAATATGCATTGAAGCGTTTTTTTATTGTTTTATATTTTTTACATTTAATGTTTATTATATTCAATATAATGCACTTAATTCGAAATATCACATATGTTTTTACGGTGGTGACTTTAATTGTTAGCTGTGATAATGAAACATTTGAGTCACCATCATCATCAATCGATATTGACGATGTCATTGAATTGCCTCAAGTGTTTATAAATACAAATGGGCAAGAAATAGTTGATGAACCAAAGATACTTGCAGACATGACTATCACAACCGGTGAAACAGTCAACTTTGTTGGTAAAATAGGAATTGAAATACGTGGTTCCTCTTCACAATTTTTTCCAAAAAAACAGTTTGGAATTGAAACCCGAGATGATACTGGAGAGGATATTGATGTGGCAATTTTAGAATTCCCTGAAGAAGAGGACTGGATTTTAAATGCACCTTACAGTGATAAAACACTTTTTAGGAATGTGTTAATTTATGACTTATCAAGAGATATTGGACGTTATGCAAGTCGCGTTGAATTTGTAGAGTTAACCATTAATGATTTATACAATGGTATTTATGTTTTCATGGAAAAATTAAAAAGAGATGAAAATCGTATTGACATAAACAAACTAAAAGAAGATGAAAATAGTGGTGAAGATGTTACTGGTGGCTATATCCTAAAAATTGACAAAGCTGATGGTGCAAATGAAACGATTTACACCGACTTCAATGCATTTGCTTCAAACTTCACACCTAATGGTGCCGATGGTGATCAAAAAATTTACTTCAATTATGATTATCCAAAAGCAGAAAAAATCACCTTAGAACAACGTACCTACATTAGCACCTACATCAATGATTTTGAAACAGCTTTATATGATGGTAATTTCGCGGATATGGAAGAAGGGTATGCCAATTATATTGATGTAAACAGTTTTATAGAATTTTTCATATTAAATGAACTTGCTAACAATGTCGATGGCTACAGATTGAGCACTTGGCTGACAAAAGAAAAAAATGAGAAATTAAAAATGGGTCCTATTTGGGACTTTAATTTAGCTTTTGGCAATGCAAATTATTGTGGTGGAGAAAATACCAATGTCTGGGCTTACAAATTCAATGACCGTTGTCCAAATGACTTCTGGCTAATCCCTTTTTGGTGGGAAAAATTAATGGAAGACCCTGCTTTTGTCATGCAATTAAAAGACAGATGGTTTGAATTACGAAGTGGTCAATTGTCTAATAATGCCATACAAGATAAAATTGATTTTTACGAGACAATATTACAAAGCTCCTTGAGTATTGATAGAAACTTTAATAGATGGCCTATTTTATCAACCTATATATGGCCAAATAATTTTATTGGCAATACATACGAGGAAGAATTACGCTACCTAAGAGAATTTATTGAAACCCGAGTTACTTGGCTCGATATTAATATCGCTGATTTATAAGTGAATTTTAAGTAACCTTGAAGCGCCTAATTAATTTTGAAATTTCGATAAAAATACTCTGCGCGCAAATATGATTTTTCTCCCAAACTATTTAATCTATAGCTTTTTCGGTGAGCGTTAAATTTAATTCCTGAACTTTCATCGTATGTTATATTATCAATCCAACTTGTATGATTTGATAGTTCAACTTTATTGGCAACCATCTCAAAAGTATGCGAATCAAAAAAATAAGTCCACTTATCAGACATGTTAGTATCGTTTGGATAAATAACATTCACAGCATAAGTTTTTATGTCACCAATGAAAACATTGTCTTTCAAAATTAATTTTGTTCCTTTACCCAACAATGTAAATGGCTGACCAACAACATACTGTGCCGCAAAAAAACTATTTCTTGCTTCTTCTAGCTCGATAAAAGATGTGACAAGTGAATCATTAATTATCTTAGATATTTCGTTATCGTTAAAGGATATGACAATATTCTTTTCATTTTCCTGCCATTTTATAGATCCAGAAAAATTAGTTTTCAAATGAAATGATTGCAATTGATTTATCTTATTTTCAACTGTTCCATCTTCAAAAAACAAGGTAGTTTCTTTAACAAAGCTAAGTTGTTTAACTCGTTGCCATGAGGTTAAGCCACCATGATTTTCAATTGACTTCATTACCACCTCTTCTGCGGTTATTGCAGTGTCACTGCATCCTAACAAAAGAATTTTTAAAGCCACTAAATAACAAAATAGCGCCTTGGATAAAAACAACTGCTCCTTAATGTTCCTCACTCGATACTGCTTCCTCCTTATTCAAGTCTTCTTGATTTTTCTTCTTTAACTTCTTCAAATCCATTTTACAAACAGCACAAGCTCCAGATTCACTATAAGTTTTACCTTGTTCACAATCCATAGGGCACTGGTACTCAGCTACCATCGCAACATCGGCCCGATCTGCAGCAGTATCAGCCATCACTTCCTGTTCAGCATTATCGGATGCTTCTTTATTTGTTTCTTTACATGAAAGCATTGAAAACACAACACTTAAACATAATAACACTAGTATATTTTTCATATCATCACATTTATTTAATTAATTATCCTGATGGTCTTTTACAACCTTCTCATCTCGGTATTTACAGCAGGCATCTATACTATTATAAATTTCATCTTTTGCCTTCATTTCTTTCGTATCATGACCAACAGCAATAATGTTTTGTTTGATTTCTTTTAAAGTTGTTTTTTGTTCATCAAAAATTAATTTTAATTCATGAGACTTGACATTCCAATTGGCATATTTAACACCTTTTGTTTTAATAGAAGCTTTTTCAATTCTAGTTTTACACATCATACAAACACCATCTACTTCAATACTAGCTTTGGCATTTTTATTTTGTGCATCTCCAGCTGTTCCTAAAAACAGTAAACTAAGTAATACGATATTTTTCATAAATTTTAATTTATTTTAAACCTTATCCCAGTGTAATACATAGAACCAAAAATTGGTCCATAAACAAAATTTGCATCAAAATTTGAACTAAAAGGGTTATCAGCACTGATAATAGGATTCGATTGTTTTACGTTTGTTAAATTTTCGCCACCTAAATATACCTCAAATTTATTAGAAAATACTTTTGTTATTTGAGCATTTAAAGTTGAAAGAGTTGGCGTATAATTTGGTAATTGATAAAGTAATGGACTCGCTTGGGTTGAATAAAAACGCTGCTTACCAAGCCAATTAAACGTCGTATCAAATTTCCATTGAGAATTATTAACTGTTTTAAGAGTACTGTATGAAATATTTGTAAAAATACGATGTCTTGGTGTTAAAGGCTTCTCTAATTCACCCGATTCATACTGGGTTTTTATATCGTAAAATTTATATGCTGCCCTTAAGTCAAACCTTTCAAAAACATTATAATTAAGTTCAATTTGAACACTATTCGAATAGCTTTTCCCTTTGAGGTTGTAAAAATTTACTTCTTGTGAATTTTCAAAATCAACAACAATCTGATTATTGAAATTAGTACGATAATAATCAATTAAAACATCAGCTTTTCTATCGAACAAATTAAATCCTTGTAAAAAAGAAACTCCATAATTCCAAGCAATTTCAGGCTCTAGTCCATAAACGGGACCACTCACGTTTCTAATATTAAATGTTCTTGATGACGCAAACATATTTTGGTTTTCAGCAAATATATTAGCGCTTCGTTTTCCTCTACCAAATGAGGCTCTCAAAGCAGAACGCTCCCAAGGCGTGTAACGCAAATGAAATCTTGGAGTTATAAAGGTCCCTAACAAATTGTGCGAATCTACTCTAACGCCAGCAGTTAAATTTAAATCGTCAATGTTATCAAATGTATATTCAAAAAAAGCTCCAAAAGATCTCTCCGTGCGTTTGTAATCATTATCAAGGACCTGCTCATCATAATTGTCATAAGTGAAAGACACTCCAGTTTTCACTTTGTGTCTTGAATCACCAATAATAGAATTATAGATAATATTTGAATAAATACTCTGGTGTTCAATATCATAATTATTAAGACCAAAATAGGATTCCTGATTGTGATTACTAAAAGCAAATTGAACACCCAAACTGTGATACGGAATATCAGGATTTACATAACCAAGTTTTCCTGAAATTTCAAAACGCTCAGTATCAATTTCACTCCCCCACGAATTGGTGGTAAATTTGTCAGTGTTCGGATTGAAATTTAATTGGCCTGCTTGCTTTTGATCGTTTAAGATTCTGATGTTTAAAAAACTAACAAATCCATTCTCAAGATCGGTATATTGCCAACGATTCATGACATTAATTTGTTTTTGTAACGGCATGTCTAAAAATGAATCATCATTTTTATCAAATTTCTTATCTCTCATATCCCCATGAATGTATAAACCAGAGCTCCACTTTTCATTCAAATTAGTATTAATATGAGTATTTAGCTCAATTCGACCATTTGCCGAAACATAGGTATTAAAAAAAAGCCTATTATCTTTTGTTGGCTTTTGGAGCTCTGCATTTATCTGACCCGCAATACTCTCAAAGCCATTTACAACACTCCCTGCTCCTTTTGTGATTTGGATACTTTCCACCCAGGTCCCTGGAATAAAACTTAATCCATAGGCCTGCGACGCACCACGAATGGATGGAATGTTTTCTGTAGCTATTAAAATGTAAGGACTTGTAAGCCCCAGCATTTTTATTTGCTTTGACCCAGAGACTGCGTCTGCGAAATTAACATCAATTGAAGGGTTCGTCTCAAAGCTTTCAGCTAAATTACAACAAGCGGCTTTGAGCAATTCTTCACTGCTAATATTAATTATATTTTTTGCTTCAAAATAAGAAGTGGCTGAAGCCTTTATTTTACCATTCAAAACCACCTCATCTAAAGTAGCCAACGGCCTCAACCTGTGTTGAATTACGTTTGAATTAGCAATATCTAATGTGTCAGTTGAAAACCCAACATAGCTTATTATTAACTTTTTATATTCTTTTTTGTAGGGAATTGAAAACGCCCCATCTATGTCAGTAGAAATTCCAACAGTAGTATCTAGCCAAAAAATATTAGCTCCTGGTAATGGTATAATTTCATTACTATTATTTGCTTCCAAAACAACACCTTTAAGCTCTGCCTGTGCAAAAACTAACATTGGTGTAATTAAGAAAATGAAAATTATATGTTTCATTGTTTGTGTTTTAAATAATTGAGATTTGAAAAAGTCCCCCTGATGAGAAAAAATCAGGCGTTGACGCACAATAGAACAATTTGCGTCGTATTATTTAAAACAATCAGATTAAAAAGTTTTGATTAACAATTAAGCGATTAACTATCAATTTTGGTGGCGAGTAATCATTAAAACTCTTTTTTGACAAAGGTTCAACACTAACAAGGTGATTAATTGATTGCGTAACTTCAAATAACGCGGTTTGAATATCCATGCTCAAGTCATCGAAGTCGTGCATTAACAACTCATCTTGACCGGTCACAATATTCACCTCGTCCTTACAACACATTTTTTTTACAAATCCCTCTAAATCAATACTAGAAGAATCCATATTACACTTATTAAGCTCAGAAAAAAGAGCGACGTCTATCAACTTATCACCACAAAAATGCTTTTCAATGGTGAATGACATGGTTGAGGACAAGACAATAAGTGCCAGAAAGACAGAGAACATCTTATGTAAAAAATGTTTAACCATAATGCAAATGTATAAAAACTTAATTTAGGCTATCATCAATTAATACAGTATTAACATCAATTCTTCAACTTGTTGTAGTAAAAAGCTGGTAACAAAATAATTAGAATCACAGGTTGAATTAAAAATCTTCTCATATTAAAGAATAAATAATAATCTTCTTGTTTTGGATTAACCACAAAATAAATAAAAGTAATTACTAGAAAACAATATGATATTACATAAATTAAACTTGCAAATTTTACAATCCCTTTATCATTCCACACAATGTAAATAATGACCAATGAAATCAATGAGTTTAACATGTATCGAAGGGTTGTAAATAAGACCAACTTGAATGTCTCTCGACGTGGTGAATCAATATATAAGTAATCATTTTTAAAAAAATTTAGATAAGGGTCATAAAATAAATGTTCTTCAAAAAATCTTATTAGAATTAAACACCCAACACCCAACACTATGAAAAAAAATTTTCTTGTTTTACTCATTTCTCTTATTAATCATATTTAATCTTCTCACCCACTTAACCCATAATAAAAACACCATTCCATAAATAATTAGTGGAAAGACTATGGTATGTAAAATTTCATGATATGCAGGATAGTGATAGATGGCCAATGTTATGAGGACTATTCTTAATAGATTCATAGAATAAATTAAAATGCTTCCAGCTATAATAAACATCAATGTCGATTGAATGTTATCTGCAAACGCAACAATGAACGAGGTGAATAAAATCAAAATACTTATCGAATTACAACCCTCAACAATTCTTGCTATATAAGTACCTTCTATGATGAGTTTAAGAGAAGCCTCTGATTCATGTGGAACAATACTTGATTGATACCCCAACGAATTAATCAAGTTATCACAATGTTGAGCTACTAAATTAGTTGCGTAATCAGGAAAATATCGAAACCCTGTTGAAAACTCTAAATAATATTTGTAAGCAATAGACAACAATGCATATGTGAATAAAAATAGCACAATGAATCTAATAACTAACTTGTATTTTGCGAAATATATTCCCATATGTTTAAAGTTAAAATTACATAAACTGAAGAGGATTATAAGTATTTTTTAAATACTTTTATCTTAAATTAAAATTACAGTGATATTGAAAAACCTAAAAAAAGAAGTAATCGACATTGTTAATGATCAAAATAACTCCGTTGACGATCGTCTAAAATGCCTATGTAATCTACTTAAACAGCGCATTACTTACTACGATTGGGTAGGTTTTTATTTCAAAAATGGTGAAAAAAACGAACTCAAACTTGGGCCTTATGCCGGAGAACCAACAGACCACACTATTATTCCTTTTGGAAAAGGTATTTGTGGCCAGGTTGCTGTTAGTAATGAGAAATTTATTGTTCCAGATGTCTCAGCAGAAGACAACTACATTGCCTGTAGCTTGAGTGTCAAATCAGAAATTGTTGTTCCTGTTTTTGTAAATGGAGTCAACGTAGGTCAAATTGATATTGATTCTGAATCTGCAAATCCATTTTCTGAAAAAGATGAAGAACTTTTAGAATTTGTTTGTAGTCAAGTTTCAGGTATTCTACAGTTGTTAACAACTCCCTGAATTCGTTAAAAAGTCCGTGGGCTTTTTAATAAAATAACTATACGGAATTCATAAATTTGATGGCTTATTAATACATCTATAATGAGCAATACAAAACCTATAACATCGGCCCTTATTTCAGTTTTTAACAAAGAGGGATTACAACCTATTGTTGAGAAACTAAATGAGCAAAACGTTATCATCTATTCCACTGGAGGAACGCAACAATTCATTAATGAGCTAGGTATTGATGTTGTCCCTGTTGAAGACATTACCTCCTACCCGTCAATTCTTGGAGGCAGAGTTAAAACTTTGCATCCTAAAGTGTTTGGAGGTATTCTAAATCGTCAAGATCATGTCAAGGACATGACTGAAATATCCGAATTTGAAATTCCACAAATTGATTGTGTTATCGTGGACTTATATCCATTTGAAAAAACAGTAACCTCTGGTGCGTCGAAGCAGGATATTATCGAAAAAATAGATATTGGAGGTATTTCACTTATTCGAGCAGCTGCAAAAAATTACAATGATGTCATCTGCGTGTCATCTGTACAAGACTATCAAGAATTTTTGGAGTTAATTACATCTAACCATGGTCATACCACCATCAAAGACAGACGCTATTTCGCAACCAAATCCTTTAATGTTTCTTCTCACTACGATTCAGCTATTTTCACCTATTTTAATAAAACTCAGGATTTAAATTCACTAAAAATAAGTAACATTGAAGGTAAAGTGTTGCGATACGGTGAAAACCCACATCAAAGTGGCTTTTTTTATGGAGATTTTGAAGCCATATTTAATAAAATTCATGGAAAGGAACTTAGCTACAATAATCTGCTAGATGTAGACGCTGCAGTAAATCTCATGAATGAATTTAAAGAAGAGTTGCCAACATTCGCAATTTTAAAACACAACAACGCGTGTGGTTTAGCCCAAAGAGCATCAATACACGAGGCTTACTTAGATGCGTTAGCTGGGGACCCGATCTCCGCCTTTGGTGGTATTTTAATCAGTAATACCGAAATAGATAAGACAACCGCTGAAGAAATTCACAAATTATTTTGTGAAGTTGTAATTGCGCCATCGTACTCCGAAGACGCAATCAACTTGTTAAAAGGTAAAAAAAATAGAATAATTTTAATCCAAAAAAAGATAGCACTTCCAAAATTAACGGTTAGAACCTGCCTAAATGGTAATTTAGTGCAATACAGAGATGACAAAACTGATTGTTTAGATGATTTAAAATATGCTACCAACAATGCACCATCAAGTGAAGAACTAGACGATTTATTATTCGCTTCAAAATTGTGTAAACACACCAAATCAAATACCATTGTTCTCGCAAAAAACAAGCAACTTTGTGCAAGTGGAACAGGTCAAACGAGTCGTGTTGACGCTCTAAATCAAGCGATAAACAAAGCAAAATCGTTTAAGTTTGATTTACAAGGTGCAGTTATGGCTAGTGATGCTTTTTTTCCCTTTCCTGATTGTGTTGAAATTGCTGATAAAGTGGGGATTTCAGCGATTATTCAACCAGGCGGATCCATAAAAGACCAATTGAGCATTGATTATTGCAATCACAACGACATGTCGATGGTGATGACAGGCACAAGACATTTCAAGCATTAATTTTATAAAAAAACAAACTCATTTTAAAGATTTAGATGTTAAATTATATCGTATATTTTAGTACATTTACAAGCAAGCGTAAACGAACAGTAACAACCCTCACATAACTCATAAAAAAGCATGGGATTTTTTGATTTCTTAACAGAAGAAATATCCATAGATTTAGGCACTGCAAATACTTTAATTATTCACAATGATAAAGTAGTTGTTGATAGCCCGTCGATCGTTGCTAGAGATCGTATTTCTGGAAAAATAATTGCTGTTGGGAAAGAAGCCAATTTAATGCAGGGGAAAACACACGAAAATATCAAAACTATTAGGCCTTTAAAAGACGGTGTTATAGCCGATTTTGATGCTTCGGAGCAAATGATTAGCATGTTTATCAAAAATATTCCTGCGCTAAAAAAGAAGCTTTTTACGCCCGCTTTAAGAATGGTTGTTTGTATTCCCTCTGGTATTACTGAAGTAGAGATGCGTGCTGTTAAAGAATCATGTGAACGCGTAAATGGCAAAGAAGTTTACTTGATACATGAACCCATGGCTGCTGCCATAGGTATTGGTGTTGACATCATGCAACCAAAAGGAAACATGATTGTTGATATTGGTGGAGGAACTACCGAAATTGCTGTGATTGCCTTAGGGGGTATTGTATGTGACAAATCTGTTAAAGTTGCTGGAGATGTATTTACAAATGACATCATCTATTACATGCGAACTCAACATAATTTATATGTAGGTGACAGAACGGCTGAAAAAATTAAAATACAAATTGGAGCAGCAACTGAAGACCTCGAAATACCGCCAGAAGAGATGAGTGTTCAAGGTCGCGACCTTCTAACAGGTAAACCAAAACAAGTACAAATATCTTACAGAGAAATTGCAAAAGCTCTAGATAAATCCATTTTACGTGTTGAAGATTCTGTCATGGAGACCCTTTCTCAAACACCTCCAGAATTAGCTGCTGATATATATAATACTGGCATTTATTTAGCTGGTGGCGGTTCTATGCTTCGTGGTCTCGATAAGCGCCTTTCACAAAAAACTGATCTTCCAGTTTATATTGCAGAAGACCCTTTAAGGGCTGTTGTTAGGGGCACAGGTATCGTACTGAAAAATCTCCCTAAGTATAAAAGTGTATTGATAAAATAGCAACTCTTAACTAATGCAGCAAATCGTTAATTTTTTAATACGGAACAAAAATTTTCTTTTGTTTCTAACGCTCTTTTGTCTATCCTTATTTTTTACAATACAGTCGCATTCATATCATAAAAGTAAATTTATCAACTCTGCCAATGTCATTTCAGGGGGGACTTATAATGTCATGAATAATATCAATCAATATTTTAATTTAAAAGATGAAAATCGAATACTCCTTAATGAAAACAATCGATTAAAATCATTGCTTTTTAATCAGCAGACTCAAACTACTATCCCTGTAGAAATAGATTCACTGTTGGAAAAACGATATGTTGTGACTGCTGCTAAAGTGTTAAAAAATAGTTACTCGTTCACCAACAATTACATCACTATTAATAAAGGTGAAAGGGATGGTATTATTGAAGATTTGGGTGTTGTTTCCTCCCTTGGAGTAATTGGTATAATTGATAAAACCTCAACCAAGTACTCTAGGGTTTTATCTATTTTAAATTCAAATTCAAGGGTTAATGCTCAATTAAAAAACACCAATCACTTTGGAACCTTAAAATGGAACGGTCAATCACCAAAAAATGCTCAATTAACAGACATTCAAGGTTTAGCAAACATCTCCATCGGTGACACCATCGTTACAAGTGGTAATTCAATAATTTTTCCAAAAGGAATTTTAATAGGGGCTATTACCTCCTTTAAGTTGATTGAAACTGAAGATGTTTACAATATAAATGTTGAACTTTTTAATGACATGACTAACATGGGACATGTTCATGTAATTAATAACAAGGATTCAAATGAGATTCTTAGCTTAAACGAATTGAATGAATAACATTGTCACAATCAATATTTTGCGCTTTACAATACTCATTTTAGTTCAAGTATTGATTTTAAACAACATTAATTTTTTGGGCTACATCAATCCTTACGTTTACGTCTTGTTCATTTTGTTGTATCCAATCAAAAATAATCGTTTGGTTTTTATTTTTTTAAGTTTTTTACTTGGGCTTTTTGTAGACTTTTTTTTAGATTCAGGTGGAGTGAATGCTGCTGCGTGTGTTACTGTAGCATATATGCGGCCACTTATTCTTAAATTTTCTTTTGGAATGACATATGAACACCAAACAGTTAAGTTTAATAATGCAGAATTTGTCCAACGACTAACGTATTTTACAATTCTAATTTTTATCCACCATGCCATCCTTTTCAGTTTGGAGATTTTTAATATTTCATACTTTTTGTTGATTTTAAAAAAATCAATATTTTCAACTGTTTTTACCGCCATACTCTGTCTTTTAATGACTGTAATCTTTAGCCATAAACGCACATGAGACGATTATTGCTGTTTTCAATCGTGGTCTTAGTAGGATTTGTCTTTTTGACGAGACTGTTCTATTTGCAAGTTTACTCAAGCGAGCCTTATGATCTTTACAATGACAATGCTATTCGTAAGGTATTTCATTATCCAAAAAGAGGGTATGTCTATGACAGAAATAACAAACTACTCGTTGCAAATCAACCTTCATATGACGTAATGATTATTCCACGAGAAGTTCTGCCATTAGACACTATTGAATTTTGTTCACTACTAAAGATTACAAAAAAAGACTTTAAAAAAAAGTTTAAAAAAGCCAATACCTATTCTCCACGACTACCTTCACCATTCGTACCACAGCTATCGAAAAAAGATTATGCTGTTCTTTCTGAAAAAATGCGAAAATACGAGGGCTTTTATATTCAAAAAAGATCATTACGTGATTATCAAACAACAATTGGAGCAAATGTTTTAGGTTTTATAATGGAAACCAATCAGGGAGATATTTCAAAAGACTCTTATTATCAGATGGGTGATTTAATAGGAAAACAAGGAATTGAAGTCGCTTATGAAAATAACCTTCGTGGTGAAAAAGGAGTGAAATTCATCCAAAAAGATCGATTTAATAGAGATTTAGGACCCTACAAAAATGGAGAAAAAGACACTATTCCTACACCAGGTAAAGACATAACTATTACCATTGATTCTCAATTACAAGAGTATGGTGAATTACTGATGCAAAATAAAATTGGAGGAATCGTTGCAATTGAGCCTAAGAGTGGTGAAATCTTAGCCTTGGTGTCTGCCCCTTCCTACAATCCCAACATGTTGGTTGGTCGCGAACGATCGAGTAATTACACGAAGCTTTATAATGATTCAATACACTTACCGCTAATTGACAAAGGGCTCTTAAGAATGCACGAACCAGGATCTCCTTTTAAATCCCTTGTTGCTCTTGCTGCTTTACAAGAAGGCGTCATCACTAATAACACTACCGTAACTTGTTACGACGGATACACCTATGGTAGAAATAATCGAAAAATGGGATGCCATTGTGGAGGAGGCACAAGGAACTTAAATACTGGCATATCTAAATCTTGTAACGCTTATTTTGCTCATGCCTACAGAAAATCTATTGAAAAATATGAGGATGCGACTCATGGAATGGATGTATGGAGTAATCATATTAAAAGTTTTGGTCTTGGGAATTATTTAGGCTACGATTTAAATATAGGGAAAAAAGGAAATATTCCTGATGGCAACTACTATGACAAATGGTACCCTGATTTTAGGTGGCAAGCAACAACCGTCTTGTCAAACGCCATAGGTCAAGGAGAAATACTCGTAACTCCAATTCAGCTAGCCAATATGACCGCTGCAATTGCAAATAGAGGCTACTTTTACACACCACACATTATTAAATCAATTGACGGAGAAATTATTAATAAGAAATATACTACAAAACATCAAACAACCATCAATAAACGTCATTTTGAACCGGTCATTAATGGACTATTTGATGTATACAATAAAGGGACTGCTAGTTTCTTGAAAATTCCTGGAATTGATATTTGTGGAAAAACTGGAACTGCAGAGAATTTCACAAAAATTGACAATCAAAGGACTCAATTGACCGATCACTCGATTTTTGTTGCTTTTGCTCCAAAAGATAATCCAAAAATTGCTATCGCAGTTTTAGTTGAAAATGGCTACTTTGGGGCAAGATTCGCTGGACGTATTGCAAGCTTAATGATTGAAAAATACATCAAAGGAACTATTTCAAGAACAGATCTTGAGACATGGATTTTAGAGCATTCCTTAGAACATGAATACTCTAAACCTTTTTCAAACAAGCCATTTAAAATAAACGCTAATTCAAAACTGATGAAGATAAGTGATTCAGAAGTTAAAAAACAAACCCTGTTTAAATAAATAAGGAATGAGTTTAAACCGTAATCGAAATTTTAAATTCGACTGGATAACCATTATACTTTTTTTACTACTAATCAGTTTTGGCTGGATCAATATTTTATCTGCATCAGCCCAAGGTGAGGTGTTGAGTTATTTAGATATGAGCACCCCTTATGGGAAACAATTGGTGTTTATATTATTTACAGTTTTATTAATTATCGTTGTTTTAAGTATCGAGGCAAAGTTTTATGAGCGATTTGCTAGTATCATTTATTTAATCTCAATAATGTCATTACTTGGCCTATTTATCTTTGGTAAAACAGTAAATGGGGCAACCTCATGGTACGGTATTGGAGGATTTACATTACAACCTAGCGAATTCGCCAAGTTTGCCACTGCACTCGCTGTGGCTAAATATATAAGTGACCTTCAAACAAACATTAAAAACATTAAAGATCAATTAAAAACTGCTCTCATAATTTTCATCCCTGCATTTCTCATCCTATTACAAAACGATGCTGGTAGCACCCTTGTTTATGCAGCATTTTTCTTTGTCTTCTACAGGGAAGGTGTACCGCAACTATACTTAATGTTAGTGTTAAGTGTTTTGACACTTTCCATTTCAGTTCTTAAATTCTCAGTAATTTCAGTTTGTATCGTTGTTACTCTGATTGTTTTTTTACATCACTTTTTTATCAAAAAAAATAAGAGCTCTTTGTACAAACCTTTTCTCATTTCACTTAGTTGTTTGATATTTAGCTTTGGAGTTCATTTATTTTACAATAACATTCTTCAAACACATCAACAAAATAGAATAAGCTTGTGGTTGAGGTTAGAAAAAGACCCCGAGAAATTGCAAAAAATGAAACGTACCATTTCATACAATTTAAATGAATCTGAAAAAGCTATTAGCTCTGGAGGTTTTTCGGGTAAAGGATTTTTAGAAGGAACAAGAACTATTGGTAAATTTGTTCCCGAACAACACACAGATTACATCTTTAGCACAGTAGGTGAAGAATGGGGGTTTTTAGGAAGTAGTACTGTTGTTATTTTATTTATTTTCTTAATCTTGAGGGTTCTATACTTATCTGAACTACAAAAATCACAATTCAGTCGTGTTTATGGTTACAGTGTAGCATCCATTTTGTTTTTTCATTTTATGATTAATATCGGTATGGTCATGGGATTAATCCCAACGGTTGGAATTCCTTTACCATTTTTTAGCTATGGTGGCTCTGGCCTTTGGGGCTTCACGATACTATTATTTGTGTTCATAAAATTAGATGCAAATAGAATTAACGAATGGTAATTAAGCAGCCATTTCTTTCAAAGCATTTACTAATACGTCTAATTCTTCGAGAGTAGTGAACACATTAGGCGAAATCCTGCATCCTTTTACATTCGCATAATTAATCGCGACCGTAAAAATCTTATACTTACTCATCAGTCGTTCAGCTAACTCTTTTGGTGTCATACTTGCAATCCCCACGTTTGCTATGCCACATGCTCGATGCGAATCTAAAGGTGTATTCACTATAATATCGCTGTAATTTCGAACCTTTGACGTCCAATATTCTTGCAAATAACGCATACGTTTTTCTTTACGATCGGCACCTAACATATTATAATAATCAATTGCATTTTCGATCGTTAAATCATGATGAACAGGTAAAGTACCTGTGTGATTCAGCTTAACAATATTACCTGGTTCTTGATTGTAGTCAGCAAATAGTGGCCAAAGCGTATCAATATGTTTATCCTTTACATATAACATGCCAACTCCTAACGGAACAGCTAGCCATTTGTGTAAGCTTGATCCGTAATAATCGCACTCTAAATCTTCAATATTAAAATTAAAATGCCCTACACAATGAGCTCCGTCAACCATTACTTGAACTCCTTTCTTATGAGCCATCTGACATATTTTTTTTACCGGTAATATTTGTCCAGTAATATTAATCATATGACATACCATGAGTAATTTTGTCTTTGGAGTTATTGCTTTGGCATAAATCTCTACAATATCATCGTCAGATTTTGGATGGTTCGGAATTGACACTATTTTGTTTACAGTACTAAATCTTTTAGCAACTTGTTCAAACATCACTTTCATAGCGCCGTAATCTTGTTCTGCATATATCGCTTCGTCGCCGATGTTCCAATCCATACCTTTAATAACCATGTCTAATGATTCTGTTGTATTTCTTGTAATTATTACATTTTTCGCAGTGCTCCCCAAAATATTAGCCAATTTCTCTGACATTCGTTTTTTATTATCCCACTGAACAGTTCGCATGTAAAAAGAACCTTGGTAGTTTACCATTTTTGCATGTTTGATCATGGCATCTAGCGTCGGGGTAGGGATTATATTATAATAACCACTTTCAAGATTAATATAGTCAGGTTTTAACTTATAATCTTGCCTAACCTTTAACCAAAAATCCTCCTTGGCAGCTAGTTTTGAGGCTGAGTAATTTGAAACATTTTTTAAACTTGTATTTAGGGAACTAGAATAAAGTGGCGTCGCTAAAGCAGCGAGTGATATTTTTTTGATAAAGTCTCTTTTATCCATGATTGACGATGTTTTCTTAAAGGTAATAAAAAATATGTGCCAAAAAATGATGAAATAAAAGAGAACTCGAATGAGAAAGGGTGTTTTTTTGTAAATTAGAATGTGAAAATCAAAATTAACGAATCTATGAAACAATTTATTCTACTAATCTTCATTGCGATTCTGAGCACTAATTGTAAAAATGACACCGCATTAGAGGATGCTAATTGGATTCATCTCTTTGATGGCACATCTACTGAAGGTTGGCGCGCCTATAATGGAGACTCGTTACCCCAGCAATGGATTATTAAAGATGGTACTTTGACCTTCGATACTAAAAAAAGACTGGAATCTGAAAAAAAAGGCGGTAACGACATTATTTATGCAAAAGAAGAGTTTGATGATTTTGAACTTTATTTAGAGTGGAAACTCCCTGTCGGTGGAAACAGCGGAGTTTTTTATCACTTGAAAGAGGGCTATGGTAGTCCTCCTGAAATATCTCCAGAGTATCAATTGTTAGATGATTTAGGGTGGGAAAAAATCAATAATGCTACTTTAGAAGAATGGCAAAAAACAGCAGCAGATTACGCCATGTATGTTCCAGATAAGAGGATGAAAATCACCAAGAAAGCTGGTGAATGGAACACAACTAGAATAATTTTTACTCCTGAACTTGTGGAGCACTGGCTTAATGGCAAAAAAGTTTTATCCTTCGTACCATGGTCTGACGATTGGAATGCGCGAAAATCAAAAGGTAAATGGAAAAATTATCCAAATTACGGAACTTCCAAAACAGGGTATATCGGACTTCAAGATCATGATAGCCCGTTATGGTTTAGAAATATTAAAATCAAAAAATTATAATTCTTAAATTCTAATGAAAAGAAGACATTTTATAAAAAAATCTGCTTTATTATCTTCAACAGTCTTAGTCCCAGTATTAAACTCATGTAAAAGTATTGTATCAAACATTGACACTTCTAACAACAAATACCCTGGACGTGTTAGGTCTGCTCATATAGGAGTTGGTGGAATGGGACTAGAAGATTTAAAAGCGATCTCCTCTCATGTATCTGTTGATGTTACAGCACTTTGTGACGTAGATTCTAATTATCTTGAAATCGCGCATGACATGTTTCCAAAGGCAAAAATATATAAAGACTATCGCGTCATGCTAAAAGAACTCAGGAATGTCATTGATGCAGTAGTCATCTCAACACCAGATCACACACATGCTCCAGCGTCACTTATGGCGATGGAAATGAACAAAGCCGTTTACTGTCAAAAACCTTTAACGCACCATGTCACAGAGGCAAGAGCAATGAAAAAATTGGCCTCCGATAGAAATCTAATTACTCAAATGGGTATACAGGTACATTCCTTTTACGATTATAAATTGGCAACTCTACTCATCCAATCTGGCATTATTGGCAAAGTAAGCACCGTACATGCCTGGTCTCCAAAAAACTGGGGTTTTGATGGTGATATCCCTAAGGGCTCTGATCCAATTCCTGATCATTTAGATTGGAATCTTTGGTTAGGTACATCTCCTAAACGCCCTTACAAAGAAGGCTTTTATCACCCTATGAATTGGCGCAAAATATTAGATTATGGTTGTGGAACTTTGGGCGACATGGGTGTACATATCTTTGATACACCATACAATGCATTGGCATTGGATGTTCCGAGTACCATCAAAACACAATGCCGACAACCAACAGGGTTTGGATTCCCTGAAAAAAATGTTGTTACTTATGAGTTTCCTGGCACTAAGTATACGACCAAAAATTTTAAATGGATTTGGTATGATGGCGAAGGTGCCCCCGCCAAACACAAGGATTTAATGTTACCCAATAACAGTCAACTACATGACCAAGGAGCTATGTTTATTGGAGAAAAAGGAAATCTATATTTACCACATTTTGAATTGATGCCTAAACTTATTGTTAATGGGAATTATAAGGAGATAGACACAACAAAGTTTAATTTAGAACCTATTCGAGACTATGAAACAGAAGCTCCTAAGCACTATCATCAATTTATAGATGCCTGTTTAGGTAAAGATACATGTTCAGCACCCTTTTCATATGCGTCTCGGTTAACCGAAACTATTTTACTTGGAGTCATTGCTCAGCGTTTTCCAAATACTACTCTGAATTGGGATAGCAAAAATGGAAAATTTGCTGAAGAGGAAGCGAATGTCTTTCTTGATGCAACATACAGAAATTTTTGATCTTCAATATTGTTGTATATACTGAAAGTTAAATGATCAATGCAGTCCTTTACTTGGCTTACAATTAAACCTAATTAAGGTTTTAAATACTTAAAAATATGGCGTCTAATCAAATTGTCGTCCAGGAGTATATGGTGCCCCTGCACTTTCCATGGCTTCCTCAAAGATCTTCAGATTACTTAAATAAGTTGACAAAACTTTTCGAAATTCATCAAATTCGTTTTCAGCAATTTCAATATTTCGTCTCTGTGTCTCTGTCGGATTTTGTCTTGTATCCCAATGTCCACTCACAACATTCCAAATTCTAGACTGAAAAGTTGGTGTTGAAGACTCATTCAATCTTTGGCGAATCGGATTACCATACATACGCATTTTCAAATCTGCTAAGCTTGTTTCAAGTTGTTTTAAATCGGCAAAAAGCTTTGGTCTTAACCCTGAAATTTCAAGAAGCGCAGCATTCATAAACTTTATTCGTTTACTAGCTTCATCTAATTTTTTTCCTACACTTAATACCTGCCTTAATAACTCACTAGTTTTAACTTGAAATTGGGCAATTACCTCGAAATTGGTGTTTTGGATAGTGGTAGGAACTGGCTTAATTGTAAACATTTGGGTGTCTGCTAGTTTGTTCAATTTACCATTATGTAACATATAAAGTGTGACACCATATTTACCAGGAGCAACAAGTGGCCCTTGTGGATTACCTACCCAGGGTGGTTTGAACGCAGGTTGACTAAGATTAATAGGATTTGGAGGAGGCAACCTTAAATCCCAATTAACACGATGAAGACCTTTTGCAGATATTCCTTTTATCCAGCGGATAGAATTACCTTCTGCATCACTAACCGACAATAATACTTGAGGTTTATCATCCTGTTCCTCTTCGAAAAGTTCACTCCATCCAGGAAATGGAATATTGGAGTTCTTATCTTCTAGTAATTTTTCTTCATCCTGACGCTCTGTAGTTGAATTTTTAGGCAGCTCATTTATTAAGTAAGTAAAAAGTGCACCAAAAGGAGGATTATCAGCTTTAAAATTAGATGTCCCTTGACTTGGCATTCCTTTTGCTTGCATTGGTATATTTGGAATATACCACCACGCATCTCTTACAGCAAATAACGTATTGGAGTTATTAATTAATACTTCATTAATATTTCTCAATGGAGAATAGTCATCAAAGACGTAAAAACCACGGCCAAAAGATGCTCCAACCAAATCATTGTCTCTAGAATGAAGTTCAATGTCACGGAATGCAATTGTTGGAACTCCAGTACTTAATTTAACCCAATTAACTCCTTTATTTGGTGAAAAATAGATACCGTACTCTGTTCCTATAAATAATAAATTCTCGTCAATGAAATCTTGTTTAATAACCCATACAATCGTCTTATTCGGAAGGTCTCCAGTAATTGATTTCCATGTTAAGCCACGATTATCACTCATAAATAGGTAAGGACGATAATCACCTAACTTATGCGCATCGGCACTAGCAAATACCGTTTTTGAATTATGATTGGAGGCTTCAATATCGTTGATAAAAGAACGTTTAGGAACATTTGGAAGATAACTTTGTATCCATTTTTGACCTCCATTTTCACTTACATGAATCACTCCATCATCAGATCCTGTATACAATAAACCTTCCATTTTTGGAGACTCTGATATCGCTGTCAAGGTAGCGTACTTTGACATCGCACCTGTATCATAAAGAGCATCTGTACTCCAAACACGATTATCAATTGTTTCCAATTCGTAGCGATTTGTATTTGTTGTTAAGTCTTTACTTATGGCCTGCCAGGAATGACCTTGATTATCACTTTTCCATAGTCTTTGAGATCCAAAGTAAAGACGATTGGAATTATGAGGACTTATTTGTAGTGGACTGTCCCAATTCCAACGCTCAGGTGATTCTGTTGGTTCAGGTTGGGGTTGAATATTTATAATTTCTTTGCTACGGCGGTCAAGACGATGTAATAATCCTTGCTGAATTTCCATGTAAGCAATGTTTGGATCATTTGGATCAAAAACAGATTCATAACCATCTGCTCCCAAAGGAACATACCAATCTTGATTACGTATTCCTTCAGTGTTCATTGTGCGTGAAGGCCCAATTAAGGTCCCTAGGTCTTGTGCTCCTCCTACAATATTATAGAACGGCTCCGAATTATCAAGACCCAATTTGTAAAATTGAGAGATGGGTAGGTTAGAAAAATGTCTCCAAGTTAAACCTTCATCATAAGACTCGTATAACCCACCATCTGTTCCTGCAATTAAATGCTTATCATCATCTGGATCAATCCATAAGGCATGATTATCACTATGTTTTTCACGACCTGTCCCCAAATAATTAAAATTTTCACCCCCATCGCGGGTTACGTGTAAAAACACATCCATTTGATAAACAAGATCTGGGTTATTTGGAGATGCCTCAATCTCTTGATAATAATGTGGGCCTGTTCCTCCAGAAATATAACTGTTCAATTTTTCCCAACTTTCCCCCTTGTCGTTGGATCTATAAAACCCTTTTTCTTTGTTATTTGCTTCAATAGTTGCATATACGAGCCGCGCATCTGAGGGCGTAACTGCAATCCCGATTTTACCCATATGATTTTTTGGCAAACCAGTATTTAAACGACGCCATGAATCACCTCCATCAGACGATTTATATATCCCTGACTTTGGTCCTCCGGCTAATAAAGACCATGTATGCCGGCGACGTTGATAAGCTGCAGCATATAAAACTTCTGGAGATGATGGATCAAATTCTATATCAGTAATACCTGTGTTTTCATCAATTTCTAAGGCTAGTTGCCATGAATTACCACCATCCTCTGTTTTATAAAGCCCACGTTGTCCACCAGCAGACCACAATGGGCCTTCTGATGCAACAAATACAACATCACTGTTTCTCGGGTCAATTATAATTTTTCCAATATGCTCTGATTTTTCAAGACCCATACGCTGCCAACTTTGACCAGCATTTAAGCTTTTATAAATTCCATCGCCCCAACCAACATGGCGACCACTCACATTTTCACCGGTTCCAACCCAAATAATTTCTGAATTATTGGGATCTATAGAAACGGTCCCAACTGAATACGAGTTTTGCTCATCAAAAATTGATTCCCATGAAATACCACGATTAACTGTTTTCCATAAACCTCCTGAACCAACGGCAACATACCAAGTGCTTTTATCAGCATGACTAACGGCGATATCAGAAATTCTTCCTCCCATGATTGCGGGACCAATACCTCGTAATTGAAAATTAGAAACTGCTTCAACTATTTCGTCAGAAGAGACTGATTGAGCTAAGGTATAATACGATTGAGATAAAAAAAAAGAAACACAAAACAGAGAGGTAATAAAACGATTTAAAAACATGACAAGACTTTATTAGTTGTTCAATTTTTTATTTATATCGAAATTTAATAAATAAGATAAGAACAACCAAGAAAGGTCTTTACATAAGAGGACCTTTGTAGTTTATTTTTTAAGCTCGAGTTTCTCCGCAAAGTAATCACAAAAATCTTTCATAGTAGCAGTCATCTTCTCATCCTGAGTGGCACGATAAAAAGTATCACTCATTGCCACTAAAGTTTGGTGAAAAAACTGTTTCATTTCATCAATAGGCATATCTTTTGTCCATAAATCTATTCGTAGGGTTTCTTTTGATTTATTATCCCAAACTGATAAAAGTATCGCTTTAGCTTCTTCGTCTTGAATACCACCATCTGCTGCCGTCCAAGATAGGTTTTCAGGAACTTTATTGTCATCTAATTCTATATTCAACTCTATTTTTGAAGTACTCATGAGATTTTACTATTTACGTGGTTTATATCTTGATTTGCTAAAAATTTCTAAAGCATCCATTTGAAGCATCTTATTTAACTTTATATCGTTATTTTTCATAAAGGATCTAACAATTTGCCAACCAACATATTGCCCTAGTCTTCCGGGAGACTCTGAGTCAAACTGTAAATTAAACTTAGTAAATGGTGCTGCGTTTATGAATCGCCCTGTTAATTGGGCATTAGTATCGTACAACATTTCTCTCTCAATAAAAAATTCCCACATACTCTTCTCATTTTGTCGAGCCCAACTTAACTCGTCTTCCGTGTAACCAATCTTTTCCTCGTCAGTTTTAAAAGGAATCATGACATCTTTAAAATAAAGAATTTTACCAAAATAAATCATCTCATCAACTAATGATTTTCTAGGTGCTTGATAAATTCGTTGCTCTGCGTAAGCAAAAGCTAAATCAGATACAATTTGTGACGCTTCAAAATTTTGTCTCAAATATTTTTGAATATTTCCGTAAAACTGATGATCTTTTCCTAAATAGGTATCTAGAGCAATTAATGTTATTGAATCTGTTACAAATACCTTGGTACGGTAATCTATTAAATCAGAAAAGGTAATAACTCTCGGTTCATTAAATGTGGGATAGTAATATTGTAAATGCTTAAAAAACATATTTATTTCAGATTCAATTGGCTGAAAGTTTTTATGCACTTTTTGTATTTCCTGAGATAATTGCTGTCGTAAAGTATCTTTTATTCTTCTAATCCAAACAGAATCTGCAATTGTTCTTGAGAACATGAATGGATAATCTGACATCAGTTTTGACAATGTCTTAGGAGTAGCTTCAGAAAATAATATGTCAAATCGTTCAACATCGATACTAACATCGATATCAGCAATTTCCCTTTCTCTTTTAGAGGTATTATTACAAGAAAAACATTGGAACAAAAGACAAACTAAAAAGACTGTTTTGATAGGCATGATATGGATTGAACTTAATTTCAAATAATTTTTATTACTTCCTTGAAAACTTTATTTTTGTACTGCAAATGTACTATTCTTTATCATAAAAAAAGTCCTCATGCAGTTAGAAAAAGTTGTCAATCACATTGTAAATTGGTTAAAAGATTACGCTAATAAATCTGGTGTTAACGGTTTTGTTATCGGCGTCTCTGGGGGTATTGATTCTGCCGTAACCTCAACACTTTGTGCTCAAACAGATTTACCAGTACTCTGTTTAGAAATGCCTATACATCAAGCAACAAGTCATGTAAGTCGTTGCCAAGAACATCTGCTATTTTTAAAACACAAGTATACAAATATAAGTGATTGTAAGATAAATTTAACACCTGTTTTTGAAGCTTTTAAATCTGAGGTCTCCACGAATAGTGACGCTGTGAAAGTAGATATGGCTCTTGCAAATACACGAGCAAGAATGCGCATGCTAACCTTGTACTACCATGCAGGTATACATAACTATTTAGTTGCTGGCACCGGAAATAAAGTTGAAGATTTTGGAGTTGGCTTTTATACAAAATATGGTGATGGCGGTGTTGATTTAAGTCCAATAGCAGATTTATTAAAATCTGAAGTTTATGACATTGGTTCATATTTAGGTGTTCCTGATTCCATAATGAAGGCGCCACCAAGCGACGGTCTTTTTGGTGATACGCGAAGTGACGAAGACCAAATTGGAGCAAACTATGATGAATTAGAGTGGGCCATGAAAATGGACGATCTTCATAAAAAAATAACTGATTTTTCGGGAAGAGAAAGAGAAGTGTTTCAAATTTTTAAAAATTATAATTCTAAAAATCAGCATAAAATGATGCCAATTCCTGTGTGTAAAATACCTAATGATTTGAAGTAATGTTGTCAATTTTAAGGGATAACCACACGTTGCACTGCTTTTTTTACTACTTTTATGTATCCTCTATCAAAAAACAGCTCCCTCATCTACTTATGTATGAGATTAATAGTATTGTATTAAAACAGTAAAACATGATCAAGGTATTAGTTGCTGACCATCATCCAATTATTAGGACAGGGCTAAAAATGCTTTTAGAATCTTCATCTGATATTCAGGTAATAGGCAGTGCTACCACTGGCAAAGAACTTTTTGATGTTGTCGGCCGCACAAAACCTGATATTGTTCTTTCTGAAATTGACTTGCCGGAGCTAAATGGAATAACAGCGCTTAGAACATTAAAAAAAGAATACCAAGATATTAAAGTCATTATGTTTAGTTCCCACCCAGAAGAAATTTATGCGGTGAGCTCTATCAAGGCAGGAGCCTCCGGATATCTAACAAAATCCGTTAGTACTCAAACAATAAAAGATGCTATTATGAAAGTCTACAGCGGCGGTATATACATCAGTAATGACCTAGCGCAACGTTTAACATTTGAAGAGCGCGGAAACAGACCTAGCAAGCTCTACAAAAAACTCTCAACTCGAGAAGTAGAAGTTCTGAAACTCTTGTCCTCTGGACGCCGTAACAAAGAAATTGCAGAAGAGTTAAATATTAATGAAAAAACCGTTAGTACTTATAAGGCTCGGTTAATGAAAAAATTAAATGTCACCAACTTGGTAGATTTGATTAATCAATCCCGACATCTTGAGCTGAATTAATTATAATACACGATTTAATTTGCGTGATAACAACATTTTTAAATTCGAGTAATTTAAAACATCCTCCAATATTGTTTTATTAGAGCTTTTTGTGTCTTGGGTTGCTTGTCTAAATTCTGTCACTTTTTGATCAATTAAAAAACATCGGAGGCTCAAAATAGTCTCATTAACTAATTGTGATATACTGTGACTTTTATCCTTCGGGAAAATATTTTTTCGTTCCCAATCATGTAAGCTATAACGCTCATCATTCATTAATATGTTAGTTATTTCACTCGCTGATTTATCATCAACAAGGTTGATAAAACTTTCAAGGGCATAGTCAGGATTTTGATTAAGTGTGTCTACAAGTGTGTAATACAATACCTTGAAGTTTTCATTGGTGAATTCCATTTCATCTTCTTGTAAATCTAAATAAATCTTCTCAAATACTTTAGCCTTATGAATCGTTGGTTCTAAAATTAATTCACCACTATCAGCTTCTTTTAAAACCAAATCTTCAAACTCCTCAGTTTTGTTGCCGTATAATAATAAAATTTCAATAATTTTTCGTTCTAGCTCATACTGAATATTAACTTTTTTTACTGGCTCATTTCGTTGAACAACATCAAACACTTTTTGATTTTTCTTAAAACCTTTATTAGCTTCTTCAAATGATTTTTTCTTGATTTGTGCTAACGAGCTAAATAACACCTCTTCACTTATATCCATTATTCGAGAACATTCTTGAATATAAATTTCTGTTTGTATACGATCTGGGATTTTTGAGATACTCGTCACCATATCTCTTATTAATCCTGCTTTTTTTACAGGATCATTCTTAGCATCTTTCATCAATAATGATGCTTTGTAGGCTATAAAATCTTTTGCGTTATTTTCAAGATATTGTCGGAGCTCCTGCTCAGTTTTTTTACGAGCAAAACTATCGGGGTCTTCACCGTCAGGAAATGTACATACTTTAACATTCATTCCTTGCTCTAAGATTAAATCGATTCCCCTTAGTGACGCCCTAATACCTGCCTCGTCCCCATCAAAAAGTACAGTTATATTTTTTGTTAGTCTATTGATGAGCCTTATTTGATCTGAAGTCAGCGCTGTTCCAGAGGAAGAAACTACATTTTTGATCCCTGTTTGATGAAATTGAATAACATCAGTATACCCCTCTACCAAATAACAATTATCTAATTTTGCAATACTTTGCTTCGCGTGATATAATCCATACAAGATTTTACTTTTTTGATAAATATCACTTTCAGGTGAATTCAAATATTTAGCGGCTTTTTTATCAGAGGTTAAAATTCGCCCACCAAAACCAAGAACACGTCCACTCATACTTTGGATAGGAAACATGACTCTACCCTTAAAACGATCAAAACGCTTCTCTTCTTTAACAATTGTAAGACCAGTTTTTTCAAGATATTCGATGGCGTACCCTTTCTTTAAGGCCTCATCTGTAAACGCTTGCCACTCGTCTAATGAATAACCCAAACCAAATGTCTCAATAGTCATGTCTGTAAAGCCACGTTCTTTAAAATACCCTTTACCAATAGCTTGACCTTTATCAGTTTTTAAAAGTATATTCTTAAAATAGGAACTGGCGAATTCACTGACTAAATACATACTCTCTCGGGCATCAGCTTGAATTTTGTCTTCATTGGACTGTTCTGTCTCTTCAACCTCTATATTGTATTTCTTTGCAAGATATTTTATTGCTTCTGGATAAGTAAAATGCTCATGCTCCATCAAAAATGAAACTGACGTACCACCTTTACCACTTGAAAAGTCTTTCCAAATTTGTTTTACGGGTGACACCATGAAACTTGGAGATCTTTCATCACTAAAAGGACTAAGACCTTTAAAATTACTACCTGCTTTTTTTAATTGTACAAAATCACCTATTACCTCCTCAACACGGGCTGCATCAAATACTTGGTCTATGGTTGATTTTGAAATCAAGATTGGTGTTTTATGATAATCGTAAAAATAACAAAAACAAAGATAGAAATAACTCGATAAAAAGGTTTTTCAATTATCACAACAATAATAAATGACCCTTCAATTTACATATAATAGGTCAGCAATATTAAACAAGTACTCGAATGATGGTAAGTAAAAATTAATAAGTATGGAAATTGGAAATATAGGCGAGTATTTAATTTGAATTATTTAAATTAATATTGGCTGACTTTTTGGAATCAGTTAAAAATGAGTTAAAGACGAAGTTCCTATCGTTCAAAAAAATTAACTTAGGTTTAAAATGACACACAAATGAAAACAATTAACAATTTCGTTTTAAAATGGTATCCTGTTTTACTAGCATTTATCTGCCTATTATACTCAGTAGGCCTTGGGCTAAATGGTCAAACTGAAGAAGCACAATATTCGGCACATTGGCCAGGAACAATTTTATTATTTGCAATAGCGATCAGACAAAGACGGAAATCATGAGCTTACAATTTTTTTTAGTTGGCGGAATCATCTTCGCCATTTACATCTATTTTACAATATGGAATATTATATATTCAAGTAAGAAAAACAAAGAAGAGAATTATCCTAATATTAAAGAGGACTTACAAGACAATAACGGTTCAGATTAAGTTCAGATATTATTTAAGTTAAATATATTGACGAAGGGGTGACTATATGTGCATCCCTTGTTTGATTTGTATAATTAGCAACGATGACTAGTTAAAACAAACAACAACTGTATAGCCATTATGTTTCTCAATGCATCCGTACATTAAGGTGACCTAAAACAAGCTATTTATCCCTTGAAATAACATAATTAACCATCAAAACCAATGCTTCCTTATATTCAGAGTTTGGGTATTTTTTTAAAAGTTCAAGTGCTTCTAATTGAAATTGCTCCATTTTAGACACAGCATACGCTAAACCTCCTTTTTCTTTAACAAACGCAATTACCTCCTTTACTCTAGCTTTATTTTTATTATGTTTTTTAACAGAATTAATAAGCCAATTTTGTTCTTTTTGTGTGCAATTGTTAAGAACATAAATTAATGGTAATGTCATTTTTTGCTCCTTAATGTCTATCCCTGTAGGTTTTCCGATTTTTTCCTCTCCATAATCAAATAAATCATCTTTGATTTGAAACGCCATACCAATGAGTTCTCCAAATTTCCTCATCTGCTCCACGTGATTGGTATTGGGCTTGACTGACGCTGCTCCTAAACTACAGCACGCGGCAATAAGTGTCGCTGTTTTTTGTCTAATTATGTCGTAATAAACATCTTCTGTAATATCAAGTTTTCTGGCTTTATCGATTTGAAGTAATTCCCCCTCAACAATCTCTCTTACAGCTACCGAGATAATTTTTAACAAATCATAATCATTGTTGTCAATACAAACTAGCATGCCTTTTGACAAGAAATAATCACCAATTAAAACAGCAATTTTATTTTTCCATAGAGCATTAATTGAAAAGAAACCTCGTCGTCTGTTACTGTCGTCAACAACATCGTCATGAACCAAGGAGGCCGTGTGGATGAGTTCAATTACTGAGGCACCGCGGTATGTGCGCTCACTAACCTCTCCATGATTGACTATTTTAGCAACTAAAAAAACAAACATAGGTCTCATTTGCTTCCCTTTCCGATTAACTATGTAATGTGTAATTCTGTTTAGTAATGCCACTTTACTAGACATGGCTAAATGAAACTTTTGTTCAAACAGTTCCATTTCATAGTCGATAGGTTGCTTTATTTGCTCTACTATTTTCAATTCAAAATAATTATACAGCAAAGTTACTAATAATGTCTACAACCAAAAAAAGAAGTGTAATTATTGAAATTCTAATTTTAAGTTTTGTTGGCTAATTGTCCGCATGCTGCATCGATGTCCTTGCCGCGACTTCTCCTAACATTAACAACTATTCTGTTACTCTCTAGAGCACGAGTATACCCATCCAAACTCTCTTGAGAAGCCTGCTGATAAAGGCCATCATCAATTGGATTGTATTCAATTATATTGACCTTGCTAGGAACATACTTGCAAAACTTCACTAGAGCATCAATATCCTTCTGACAATCATTAATTCCCTTCCAAATAACATATTCATAAGTTATTTGTCGATTGGTTTTTTTGTACCAATACTCCAATGCTTCGCGTAACTCAGCTAATGGAAATGTTTCATTGAAAGGCATAATTGATGTTCTAACATTATCAATTGCAGAATGTAGTGACACAGCCAAATTAAATTTAACTTGATCATCAGCCATTTTTCTGATCATTTTTGGAACTCCTGATGTAGAGACAACAATACGCTTTGGTGACATCCCAAGTCCTTCAGGTGATGTGATTTTATCAATAGCTTTAAGAACATTATTGTAATTCATAAGTGGTTCTCCCATTCCCATAAAAACAATATTCGACAACGGTCTATTATGATATAATTTACTTTGCTTATCAATGACTACGACCTGATCATAAATCTCATCTGGATTCAGGTTACGCATTCTCTTTAAACGAGACGTAGCACAAAATTTACAATCTAAACTACATCCTACTTGACTCGAAACACAAGCCGTTGTTCGAGAGCCTGTAGGGATCAAAACAGATTCTACTGTTAAACCGTCATGTAATTTAACAGCATTTTTAATAGTTCCGTCAAGACTGCGCTGCATAGCATCTACTCGAATATGGTTGATCACAAAATTATTTTCAAGCATTTGCCTAGTTCCTTTTGAAACATTTGTCATCTCGTCAAATGAATAAGCAGCCTTAGACCAAAGCCACTCATAGACCTGATCTCCACGAAATGCCTTATCTCCTTCCTCTAAAAAGAAATCACGAAGTTGTTGTTTTGTTAGTGATCGAATGTCTTTTTTATTTTCTTTCATTTTGATTGTAAAAGTAATGCAATATCAAAGCACAAAAAAGCCTCTGAAAAAGAGGCTTCAATATTTGATATTTTGTCTTTAGATAATCAACATAGCATCTCCATAGCTATAGAACTTATAACCCTCTTTTATTGCCTCATCATATGCTTTCTTTATAAAATCATGACCAGCAAAAGCGGAAGCCATCATTAATAATGTTGATTTTGGAGTATGAAAATTCGTAATCATGCAATTTGCAATACTGAATTCATAAGGAGGAAAAATAAATTTATTCGTCCAACCCTCATATTCATTCAATGTTCCACTTGAAGATACTGAGCTTTCAACTGCTCGCATTGCAGTGGTTCCTACAGCACAAATACGTTTTTTGTTTTTTAATGCAGTGTTGATTCCAGCTGCAGCAAATCTATCAATAGAAATTTCTTCACTGTCCATTTTATGCTTAGACAGATCTTCAACTTCCACAGGATTAAATGTCCCTAATCCAACATGTAATGTGATTTCAGCAAAATTGATGCCTTTAATTTCTAAGCGTTTTAATAAATGTCTTGAGAAATGTAAGCCGGCAGTTGGTGCTGCAACAGCTCCTTCATTCTTTGCGAAAATTGTTTGATAGCGCTCCTCATCTTCTGGCTCGACATCTCTTTTAATGTACTTCGGAAGTGGTGTTTCTCCGAGTAGTGTCAATTTTTTTCTGAATTCGTGATATGACCCGTCGTATAAAAAGCGTAATGTTCTGCCTCTTGAGGTCGTATTATCAATTACCTCAGCCACTAGCATGTCATCATCACCAAAATATAATTTGTTTCCAATTCTTATTTTTCTAGCAGGATCAACTAATACATCCCAAAGACGCTGCTCAGCATTTAATTCTCTCAATAAAAACACCTCAATTCTAGCACCTGTTTTCTCTTTATTTCCAAAAAGTCTTGCTGGAAAAACTTTTGTATTATTAAGAATCATGACGTCATCTTCATCAAAATAATCAATAAGATCTTTGAATTGTTTGTGTTCTATTGTTTGATTGGCTCTATCTAAAACCATTAATTTTGACTCATCCCTGTGCTCTGAAGGGTATTCGGCTAGTAATTCTTCAGGGAGTTCAAAATGAAAATGAGATAATTTCATGTAGTTTTCGTTTTTTAGGAAAGTGGCAAATATACAATCTGAAGGTAGGGGTTGTCAAGTAAATCAGTGGTTATTTTAAATTTCTTTTATTGTCATGCCAATATTTATTAAGTCGCGCCAATAATCAGGAAAGGATTTTGAAACAACATTTGCCTTATTGATTATGAGATTAGTTTTCAATCCCAAGGGAGCAAAAGCCATGGCCATTCTGTGATCCTTGTAAGTTTCAACAGTAACATTATCATTCAAAGGTTGACTATTATCCATTATCAAACTATTTTCTGTTATTGAAACAAACGTTCCAAATTTTTCAATTTCATTTTTCAATGCAACTAATCTATCTGTTTCTTTAATTTTAAGAGTATGAAGTCCATGAAGTTCACATTTTAATCGCAGACCTAAACACGTTACTGCAATTGTTTGAGCTATATCTGGGCATTTGACAAGATTAAAAGCTTTTGGCTTGTTATTTTTAGAGACTTTTTTAAGTATTATTGAATTATTATTAAATGTTGTGTTAACACCAAATTCCTTATAAATATCAGCTAAAACTGAGTCGCCTTGCAGTGAGCTTTTTCTGTATGACGACAAGGTGATTTGAGTCTCAAGATTACTTAATGCAACGAAACTGTAAAAATAAGAGGCTGAAGACCAATCTGACTCTACTATTAAAGATACTGGAGAAAGGTGCTCAATTACTGGTTTTACCGAAATAATATTATCTTTAAATTCTGCGTTAATATCTAATTGTCTTAGCAGACCCAAGGTCATATTTATATATGGAATTGACGTTATTTCACCTTCTAGCGTCAATTCTAATCCGTTTTTTAAACTCGGTGCAATAAGCATCAGGGCTGATATATACTGGCTACTCACATTCGCCTTGATACTAGCTCTTTTTCCATTAATGTCTTGTCCAGTAATTTTTAATGGTGGATATCCTTCAATATTTTCATATGTGATTTTTGCGCCTAATTGATTTAGCACATCGACCAAAATTTTCACTGGACGCTCTTGCATTCTTGAAGACCCTGTTAAGATGACTTCCCTGTCTTTTTGCGTTGCTAAAAATGCAGTTAAAAACCGCATGGCTGTTCCTGCGTGATGAATATCTATGATTTTAGAATCTGAACTTAATGCTTTTTGCATAAGCACTGCATCATCAGCATTTGAAATATTTTGTATTCCGATATTTGGGAATAGTGCTTGTAACAGCAACAATCTATTAGATTCACTTTTGGAACCAGTAATGGTTATTGCAGATTGTTCCTTTATGGAAGATTTTTTAATTTGAATATTCATAAAATAAAAATGTTACTCAAAAGTAAGTCGTAAATTTATTTTAATTTCTCATTATTATGGTGTCTATTGTGATCTCTTTTTGTTTTTAGCTCCAATTTTTTATGAAATGCTTCTTCCAAATTAACTCCAGTCTGATTGGCTAAGCATAAAACCACAAATATCACATCTGCTAATTCTTCGCCCAGATCTTTGTTTTTATCGCTTTCTTTTTCGCTTTGCTCACCATAACGACGTGCAATAATTCTAGCAACTTCTCCAACCTCTTCAGTAAGTTGCGCCATATTTGTAAGTTCGTTAAAGTATCGAACACCATGAGCTTTTATCCAGTCATCTACTACTTTTTGTGCGTTTGTTATATTCATGATTAAGACCTTAAAATATTGTATTTAATTAAAAAGCTATTTACTATTTCCATATACACAGCCATTACTCTTTGTTTTTTGTATCAATTATTATCGTAACTGGACCATCATTTATTAATTGGACCTTCATATCTGCCCCAAATTCTCCTGTTTGAACTGATTTATTTATTTGCAATTCAAGCTGCTTTACAAAAGTTTCATAAAGCGGAACCGCGACATCGGGTTTAGCCGCTTTTATATAACTTGGTCTGTTACCTTTTTTAGTATTCGCATGGAGTGTAAATTGACTAACGACGATAACATTCCCATTAATATCTAGTAATGACTTATTCATAACATCATTTTCATCTTCAAAGATTCGAAGATTTGAAATTTTATTACATAACCAATTAATATCTTCTTGAGTATCATCATTCACTATACCCAACAACACTAGCAATCCCTTTTTAATTGATGCAACAATATTCCCTTCAATGGTTACGCTTGCATGAGATACTCTTTGTATTACAACCTTCATTCTTTTTCAAAATTATCAGTTCTGTAATGCTCCTCTTCACCGTCTAAAATTTGTAAATAACTTCTGTATCTTGAAATGGCTATTTCATCTACATCTAAAGCTTCCTTTACAGCACACTTAGGCTCGTGAATATGCAAACAGTTATTAAATTTACAGTCTTGTTTTAACTCAAAAAACTCAGGAAAATAATCTCCAACTTCTTCTTTTTCCATATCTACAACACCAAAACCTTTGATCCCCGGTGTATCAATAATTTTCGCATCAAAACTAAGATCAAACATTTCAGCAAATGTAGTAGTGTGCTGCCCTTGTTGATGTTGCTCTGAAATTTCTTTTGTTTTTAAATTCAATCCAGATTCTATTGCATTTATTAAAGTGGATTTTCCAACGCCTGAATGTCCCGTAAAAATGCTCACATTATCAATCATCAATTGCTTTACCTTTTCAACATTCTTTCCTGTTTTGGCAGAAATACCAATGCATTGATATCCAATTTTTCGGTATATAGAAGCTAAATATTTCACCTCTAAAATAGTGTCATCGCCGTAAGCATCTATTTTATTAAAAAGTAAAATTGTTTTGATAGAATAAGCTTCAGCAGAAACCAAAAAACGATCAATAAAACTTGTAAATGTTGGCGGATTATCAATTGTAATAAGCAGAAAAATTTGATCTACATTACTAGCAATAATATGAGTTTGCTTAGACAAGTTAACTGATTTTCGAATCACATAATTTTTACGTTCATGAATTCTATGAATGATTCCCGTAACTTCATCATTCTTTGTCTCCAATTCAAAATCTACAATATCTCCAACAGCAATTGGATTAGTACTTTTTATACCTTTTATTCGAAATTTACCTTTAATACGACATTCAATGATTTTACCGTTAAGTGTTTTAACGGTGTACCAACTTCCTGTAGATTTGTAAACAAGTCCTGTCATTTAATATTTTATACCTGCAAATTAACAATTAATATAAAGAATAGTTTACCTTAACATTCAAATTTTAAACTTTAAAAAGATGAATAAAATATTATTTGCATTTTCAATAGCAGCACTTTTTAGCTTAGATACGATGGCTCAAGTCGAGTATAAAGTAATTACTAGTGTCGAATCTATCGTTCCCGGTGGGTTGGGTCGCTCGAGAATTGTATCAGCTGACGAGGACAGAGACTACAAAGATTTTACCACGGGACAAACAAAAGAAGACAACACACGTAACAAGTCAAAAAGAAGTGATATTAGAGTGAAAGATTTTGAAGAAACTAAGCTTTTAAATTTTTATAATCTTGGGGGTATAAGGTTTCAAAATATTGTCGCAAATGATGCCCTAATTTCATCAAAGATTAACACCATGGTCAGTGAGGGATGGGAACTAGCCTTTGTTTCAAGTGCAGTAGAAAGTGATGCTGGTAAAAATGATGGAAATGGAATTTTCATAACCCGCTATATTTTTAAAAGAAATAAATAAAAAAAAGCGCTTTCAGCGCTTTTTTTTATTCTTTTAAGATTTTTTCTTGATGATTTATCGATTCTTGATGAATAGCTTTGAACATCCTAAGTACAAATTCTTCACTCAATTGGTGTTGCTCCCCCTCGAGAATCATTTTTCCCAATATTTCATTCCATCGCTTTGATTGTAAAACAGCGACATTATTTTTCTTTTTAAGTTCACCAATACCCTCTGAAACCTTCATACGCTTTCCTAATACTTCAATTAATTGATGATCAATAACATCTATTTGAGTTCTTAGTGTATTTATTTTATTCTTATAATCTGCTTCTGCTGATGTTTCTTTTCTAATTTTTAAGTCATCCATAATAGTGACCAAGTTAGAGGGTGTAATCTGTTGCGCTGCGTCACTCCATGCATTATCTGGGTCATGGTGAGTTTCAACCATAAGCCCATCAAAATTTAAATCTAATGCTGTTTGACATAAATCAAATATAATATCTCGTCTACCTGCGATATGAGATGGATCAAGTATCAACGGTAAATCAGGAAAACGATTTTGTAAATCAATGGGTAATTGCCACTCTGGATTATTGCGATATCTTGTTTTTTCATACGCCGAAAATCCTCTATGAATGACACCTAGATTATTTATTCCAGAAGTGTAAAAACGTTCTACTGCCCCCAACCACAGCGACAAGTCCGGATTTACTGGATTTTTTATAAGCACAGGCTTATCCGTTCCTTTTAAGGCCTCCGCTATTTCTTGAACTATAAAAGGACTAACAGTCGTTCTTGCTCCTATCCATAAAATATCAACATCATGTTGTAAAGCGAGATCAACATGATTTGCATTAGCAACTTCTGTTGTAATAAGCATTCCTGTTTCTTCTTTGGCCTTTTGAAGCCATTTTAGGCCTAAAGCACCAACACCCTCAAAATTACCTGGTCGTGTTCTTGGCTTCCATATACCTGCACGTAATACTGTTGCATCCGTATGTTTTAATTGATGCGCTATTTCCAAAACTTGTTTCTCTGTTTCAGCACTACAGGGACCTGCGATCACCAACGGGTGGTCTAATTCAAAATTATTTAACCACGTTCTTAATTCTTTTTTATTTTTCATGTTACTTTTTTAAGCGATTCCTTTTAATATTTCTTTAATATGATTAGTACTTTTCATCTCTTGATATATGGAGTCAAAGTCATCGTTTTCAATATGATGTTTAAATTGACTCAAATTTGCTATATACTCTTCTAATGTTTTTAAAATATTTATTTTATTCTGTCTAAAAATAGGAGTCCACATTTCTGGTGAACTTTTCGCCAATCGAACTGTAGACTCAAAACCACTTCCTGCCATGTCAAAAATGTCTCTTTCATTTTTTTCCTTTTCAATAACTGTTTTTCCCAACATGAAAGAACTAATATGTGATAAATGTGATACATAAGCGATATGTTGATCATGTGCTTTGGGTTTCATATATCTAATTCTCATGCCCATACCGTCAAATAGTTTTAATGCCTTTTCTTGTAATTTAAAAGCAGTTTCCTCTACTTGACAAATAATATTTGTTTGCCCTTTATACAAACTGTGAATTGCGGAAGATGGGCCAGAGAATTCTGTTCCTGCAATTGGGTGAGTTGCCAAAAAATTCCTGCGTCTAGGATGGTTTTTAACTGCTTGACAGATAGCTTCTTTGGTTGATCCAGCATCAATGACTAATGTGTTGTCTGAGATGTTTGATAAAATTATTGGTAACTGCTCAACAATGACATTAACGGGAATTGCAACCACCACTAAATCTGCATGGCTTAAATCATTAACGGTTGCAACATCATTTATAATTCCTAAAGCACTTGCTTTAGTTAGGTTTAGCTCACTATGGTCAATCCCAAAAATATTAGCATTAGGATATAGTTGTCGTATATCTAATGCAAAACTCCCTCCGATCAAACCAACACCAATGATGTATATATTTTTCATAAAACTCTTGCTATTGATTCCTCTAATTCCTCTGTTGATGCACACAACGAAAACCTAATATATCCCTCACCTTTACTGCCAAAAACGGTGCCAGGAGCAATAAAAATATGATTGTTTTTTAAGATGGCATCAACAAACTCTTCCGACTTAAAAAATGGAGGTATTTTTGCCCACACAAACAGCCCTGAAGCACTTTTATCATAAGTACAATTTAAAGCATCCGCAAGTTTCCAAACTAATTCTCGTCTTTGTTCATAAACATTGTTTAGACTTAAATACCACAGTCGTGAACATTTCATTGCTTCAATAGCCCCTTTTTGAATTCCATAAAACATACCAGAGTCCATATTGCTCTTTACTTTTAAAATAGCATTGATATGGGTATTGTTACCCATTACCATTCCAACTCTCCATCCTGCCATGTTAAATGTTTTACTCAATGAGTTAAGTTCTAAGCAAATATCCTTCGCCCCATTCACACTCAATATACTCCGCGGTGTGTCGTTTAAAATAAAACTGTAAGGATTATCATTTATGATGAGTATATTGTGTCGCTTGCCAAAAGTCACAAGTTTATTAAAAAAAGCGTGTGATGCTTTTACTCCAGTGGGCATGTTAGGATAATTAATCCACATTAATTTCACTCTAGTCAAATCCTTTTTCTCGATTAAATCGAGGTCTGGAAGCCAATTGCTTGTTTCGTCTAAATCATAAAAAACAGATTTTGCTTGCAATAGTTGTGTGACTGCATTGTATGTTGGGTATCCAGGATTTGGAATCAAAACTTCATCTCCCTGATTTAAAAACGCCATTGAAATATGCATGATTCCCTCTTTACTTCCCATTAAAGGAAGAACTTCCGTGGCGGCGCTTAAATTAACTTGGTAATGTTCTTTATAAAAAGTAGCAATAGCATCTCTCAATTCTGGCAACCCTTGATAACTCTGATATTTATGGGCATTAATTTCTGATAACGCTTTTGTTATTCCTGTAAGAACTTTTTGTGGAGGTTGTAAATCTGGACTTCCAATACCAAGATTTATAATTGGTTTTCCACTTGCCTTTAACAAGGCAACCTCTCTTAATTTCTTTGAAAAATAATATTCTTGAACGCTATTTAGTCTTTGAGCAGAGTCAATCATAATTTCGCATTTTTATATTCTCCCAATACTTTAAAATTTTGTGCCATAATTGTCATGATTGATTTTGCTTTTTCAAAATCTTCGTACTTTTCAAAAGTCACATCAGTAAAAAACGCATATTTCCAGGGTGTTTCAATTTTCGGTAAAGATTGAATTTTTGTAAGATTTAATCTACAATCACTCATCACATTAAGAATTGTGGCTAAACTTCCCCGTTTATGGTCAACATCAAATTTAAGTGATGATTTATTTACCTCTTTTTGTGGGATTTCATGAGATTCTCGTTTTGCAATAATAAATCTTGTTTCATTTTGCTTAATCGTTTGAATACTCGAAGCTAAAATATTGAGTTCAAACAACTCAGCTGCCAATTTACTTGCAATTGCCGCCACACCTTTAATTTGTTTTGCCTTAATACGTTCGGCCACCTCAGCAGTATCCTTATCTTCAATTAATTTAATGTGAGGATGTTTTTTGAAAAAATCTTTACACTGTAATAAGGCCATTGGATGTGAATACACTTCATAAATATCGTTCAATGATTGCTTTGGTAAAGCCATTAGATTATGCTGTATATCTAAATAATATTCACCAATTACCTGTAAGTTTTTATTATCAATGAGCGCATAATTTGGAATGATGGAACCAGCGATTGAGTTTTCAATAGCCATGATTACAGCATCTGTTTCTTCATTAATTAAGCTATCCACTGCACGATCAAATGACAAACACTCAAGCAAATGTATATCATTACCAAAATAATTTTTGGATACGATATGATGAAACGATCCTCTAATTCCCTGTATTGCCACTGATTTAATCATATTCAAAAAAAAAGTCCCGATGTTAAATCGAGACTTATATTTAAATTTATTTATAATTTAATTACACATCGTCTCGCTTCTTTCATCAAAGAAAAAATAAAACCAGTTAAGATATGTGAAATTTAATGTCATTGTTTTGATTGTTGGGCTAATGTAAATAATATTTTTAAAAATCAAAATAGAAAATTTTCCTTTTTAAAAGTTTATGGTCATTATTATTGAATTCATAGAAAAACTGTGACTTAATCAATAATTATTTATTTATTTTACGCCTTTTTCTTAAAAAACTAAGTTATTCAATACTTAAAATAAAGAAAACCGTGTGTTCATAGCATCAAAATAATTTTATTAATATTGGAATTTCATTCTAATCGTTAATATTGAGGAATTTGTCTTAATTACTTAGGAGCTTCACAACTTTTTAGAAACAAGTACCCCTATTGAAATAATAAGGTTCCGGTGTAAAATTGTTCAACTTCAACAATAGCAGGTTCGTTTTTGGATATCACATCTCCTGTACCACGTAATTCCCCCCTTAATGACAGCTGCGGGTTAATAATCATGTCATTACTGCCACGATGAAATAGACTGATATTTTGAGCTATCAAACCATCAGCTTCAAAACGTCCTGACCCTGAGAAAAAACCAATTGTTAAATTCGTAGTGCTACCTGAAATAAAAAATGAAGAGATATTATTTGATATAATTTCTAAGTTGTTACAACTTAATTCTAACCTGTAATCACCAACGGTAAAATTGTTAGTCAAAGAAAAATCCTCTGATATAATCTTCAAATCAGGAAAGTTTAGAATTCCATCAGAAGACACGTCATATTGTGATGACTGTATTATTTGATTGATGTTAGGAGCCGAAACAAATATTTTGGTTAGGCCATAATCCCTTACAAAATTACACGTATTGTCGTCCGTTAATTGTAATTGATTTTCAATAACCTCAACTTTAATACCACTTAAGAGATTTTGACCTGTTTCCACAATGACATTGTGGAATTGCTCTTGTTTTAAAATTAATTCAATGTCACGATTAACTAATATTTGATCAAATGACTCAATTTCAATTTCTTGCCGAATACGATTGCCCTCTCCTTGAATGCAATCAAAAATATTGTCACTGTTGCAATTATATAAAAACATAAAAGACAATAATATTAAGAGATGTTTCATAGCTTTAATAGAGTGTTTTTATAAAATTAAAGGCGAATTCCTATACCAAATTCAACTGCTTCTGCTTTCGCCACATGTGATTTTAACGTAATCGCTACAAACCATTTTGATCCAAAATAACGTTTCACACCAATTCGCTGATACGTTCTTCCCTCGAAATCATAAGGATAATAAAGGTAATACCCCAACTGCGTCACAATCGATAGTTTATTTATAAATAATTCGTGTCCAACAAATAAGCCTAAACGTTTATAATCTGTCTCAGGATTAATATTGTAATCTGGAAATGCTACTGATTGATAATAGATTAATTCTTTTAAAAAATTTGAAAAAAAAGCGTCAAAACCAATATGAACAGCACTTTTCCTAGATACTCTTTTGTCCAGATATGTAGAAAGTATATAGAATGGAAATTGACCACTTCCAATGACATCACTTTCATTTACTCCACTTCTAAAAACAATATTGTACTTAATAGACTCTTGATATCTTACATCATCAGTTAAGTCATATTGGTAGTAAGGATAGCTGTCATTTAAATTATAAATCACACCTGCATTAATGGTCAATGAATTAATACTCGTGTTTGGAGCTTTAACGTTGGCATTAGAATAATGAATAAGTGACAAACCAAACTGAAAACCAAACTGACTAAAAACACGCTCTTTTATATAATTTGCCATAAAATAAGTACTACTCATCAGTCTTGTTCCAAAAGCATTATTTTTAAAATTCGTGTTTTTGTCATACGGATTAGTTGTTAAAGCAAGCCCTTGACCAATTCTCAGCATTAAGTTACGGTTGAAAAAATAAAAATTATAATGCCCGTAAATCGCATAATTTTGACCTAACACATCATATTTTAAATTTTGATAACTAAATGAAAGACCGTAATCAGGGTAGTTGTACCGTTGCTCCCATGCCTGTTTTCCAAATGTTTTTGTATTCCAACTGAGAATAACTCCTTCAGGGTGACCCTGTATTAAATGAAGAATATCATCGTTATGAAGTGCAATATTTCCTGAAAAATAATTGATGTCAAAAGATGAAAATTGAGATTCACTTTGGTTTTGACCAAAACACAGGTAGACACCAAACAAAAACACAAAAACAAAGGTAATTCTCATAACAAAAGACAAATATAATGAATAAAAGCAGTGCTTAAATATTCAAAAGAATAAGTCTTACAAAAGATCTCAAAACACTATAAATTAAATGACTAATTTCATTGCTTTTTGAGAAAAAATACTATCTAACAAGTTAGATAATTGATCATGTTCAATTAAAAAGGCATCATGACCATGAATGGAATGTATTTCGTGAATTGTTACATTTTCTTTTGTTTTTTTGAGCTCTAAATAAGTATTCCAGTTTTCCTCTTTTTTAAAAAAAAGGTCAGAATTAATACTAACAATATGAATATCTGCTACTATTTGCCTAGCAACCTCTATGAAACTAGAAGTGTCATTTGTGATATCTATTGTACGTAATATTTGATTCATAAGTTTATAAGCGGACAATTGGAATCTCTCATGAAGTGAGTTCCCATGATGATTTAACCATGCCTCAACATCAAAAAATATATTTTTTACTTTTCCTCTTTGAAATTTTTGCAAAAACGATTCTGGCGTTCTATACAATGTCATGGCATGTAACCGTGCATCAAACAAGGGTTTGCTTGAATTATTTAAAATACTTTCCTGTATATGACAATTTGCAATTACCCAATCTGTTGCTTTCCAGTCTGATGCAATGGGAATAAGATTTTTAGTCAAATTCGGTTTTAAAGCTGCTAATTCCCAAGCAAGGCCACCACCAACAGAACCTCCAATTATGGCAAAAAGAGAAGTTATATTTAATTTTTCAAGACCAATCAAAAATATTTTTGCAATGTCTTTCGCTGTGAAGTCTTTGTAATTAAATATTAAATGTTCATTAATACCATCAAAACCGTTACCTGGAATATTAAAACTTAAAATAGAGTAATAATCGGTATCAATACATTTACCCGAGCCCACAATAGGACTCCACCAGCCTGAGTTGCCTGTGACATTAGAATTTCCTGTTAATGCATGATTCACCATCACAATTGGTGAATCATGCATACTGCGACCAAAAGTTTGATAAGAAAGCATTAAAGATACTGTCTTACCACTTTCAGTCTTGTAATTAAGAATTTCAATAAAATTTAGATGCTCCATGATGTTTTGGTGGTTCTAACAATATGAATTTTTAGTCTTGTAATTCTTTTGTTTTTAATAAGACAAAAACTTCTCTCAAATCACTTTTTAAATCCTCAATATTTTCTATACCTACAGACAATCGAATTAAATCTTTTGTAACACCTGTACTCAATTGAGCATCATCACTCAATTGTTGATGGGTTGTACTTGCTGGATGAATTATAAGAGATTTTGTGTCACCAATATTAGCCAAAAGTGAAAATAGCTTTGTTCTGTCTGCAATGATTTTTGCTGCTTCATAACCGCCATGAACACCAAACGTCACAATACCACTTTGTCCTTTTGGCAAATACTCGTCAGCTAGTTGTTTAAAAGGACTAGATTTTAAACCAGGGTAATTCACCCACTTCACCTCAGGTTGTTTTTGAAGCCACTCCGCTAATTCTAGGGCGTTTTCACTGTGCTTTTGTATTCTTAGTTCTAAGGTTTCTAAACCTTGTATAATTTGAAATGCATTAAACGGACTCAAAGCACCTCCATAGTCCCTTAGTCCTTCTATTCGAACTTTAGCAATAAATGCAGCACTTTCTAATACTTCACTATAAACTAAACCATGATACCCCTGCGACGGCTGAGTAAATTCAGGAAATTTTCCGTTTGTCCAATCAAAGGTGCCAGCATCAATAATTACTCCACCTAAGGCTGTTCCATTACCGTTGATATATTTCGTTAAAGAGTGAATAACGATATTAGCGCCGTATTTAATAGGATTTAGTAAATAAGGTGTTGCCACAGTATTGTCTACAATTAAAGGAACTTTATAATTTTTTGCTTCAATTGAAATTGCTGAAATATCTAACACATCTAATTTGGGGTTTCCTAAAGATTCAATAAAAAAAGCACGTGTATTTTCCTGTGCTGCTTCTTTAAAATTCTGTGGACTAGATGGATCAACAAATGTGGTCGTGATGCCATGCCTTGGCAAAGTAACACTCAGTAGGTTATAGGTTCCACCATACAGGCTATTTGATGCAACAATATGATCGCCCGATCTTAATAACGTGAGCAATGATGTTGCAATGGCAGAGGTCCCTGATGATGTTACCACTGCAGCAATTCCATCCTCGAGTGCAGCCAAACGCTGTTCTAGAATATCATTGGTTGGATTATTAATTCTAGTATAAATATTACCTGTTTCAGATAATGAAAATAGGTTTGCCGCGTGATCAGAATCATTGAAAACATAAGCGGTAGATTGATAAATAGGAACCGCTCTTGTCCCTCCGTTTAATTGGACGTCGTGCCCTGCGTGCAAGGCTTTTGTTGCAAATTTTTGAGTACTCATTTTTCTAAGTTTTTTGAGTTAATAAATTAATCCAAAAGTTGAAGGCTAACACCCAACAACATCAATAGAAAAATGTTAAAAAGAAAAATTACAATCAACAAATAGTGATTGCATTTAGTTATCTATCTAAATAAATGAGTAAAATTCATTTCCTTTAGTAGAATTTAGCACCTTCTTTAAAATAATAAAGGGTTGCTAAGGTTTCAAAGGGTCTAATCCCTCCACCTTTCTTGATAACATTTCAATAAATTTTGGAACTTTAATAGTGCAATATTGAAAAATAAAATAATTAAAACCAAATATTTTTTGGTAAAATTTAATTTTTTAGATTTTTATTTTGAAATTTAGACCTTATGATGGCGTCTACAGATTTATTTTCTATTTTACTTTCAAGCCATGAAATAATATCCAAATATAAGAAAGCACGACTTTCATAAGGATGGTCTTCATAAATTTTCAGTGTATTATGTAATTTTACAAATTCTGACCTTAGTTCATTTGGATAAATTTCTCCCAAGCTCCTTAAAAACTTAATCATTTCCTTTTGAACTTCATATAAGTCCTCCATACGTATCAAAAACTTATAAGTACTTTTTATTAAAATATCTAAATTGTAATCTAAACCTGCCTCGTAATGTGCAACAAGATTTAAAACCCTTGAAAAACACAATAAATCTTCTCGCATGGATAGTGATTTATTACTAATTATTTTACCAACAAACTCTATACATTTTTTATTCTCACCAATTCCAAAATATAAACTCGCAATTTTATAGTAAAAAACCATAACGTGATGCTCATCAATACGGCTCTTATGTAATTTTATTCCGGCTAAAACCTCATCTATTAAAGGTAACCCTTCTCGAAATGTTCCCTCCATGAAGTGCAAATTAAACTTATTAGAATACACATATAAAAAGGTTAAACTTTCAACATTATCATTTTTGGGAAACCACGCTTCTTTTGTGATGGTTTCTAACTCTAAAAGTGCCTGTTGAAATTTACCATGGTGTTTTATGTAAAACAAGGCTTCCAATAAATATTGATTACCCCTAAGGAAAAATACAGGATTCAACTTCATGAGATCAGGATTAGCATAAAACAAATCAACCCACTTCCTTGAGTACTTATAGCAAGCTAAAAAATCTTGAATTAAAAAACTGTACCATAAGTACGACTGGTATAGCCATAGTTTTTCTCTAAAACCCAACTGCTTTATATCGTACTTTGGCAGTCTATGGTTAAAATATTTTGTCACCCTAAGAAACTCATCGTCATTTTTAACATAACCTGTTTTTAAAAACAATCCGTAAAGTTGAAGTGAAAGATTTGATAATTTGCTCGACAAAATATTTTGAGAATTTAATTCTTTCGCTTGAATTGTTAACTCATCAGCACGATTGCTTATACTCCTTGTAATATACTGTGATTCAATAATTTTTTCAAGTTCAAGAATTTCGTATGCAATAATTTTCTCTTCATAATTTATCGCTAAATTTTTTGCTTTATCTAAAATTTTTAAGCTTTGCTTGTAAAGGCCTTTATGATAAAGTATTGTAGCAAAATCGAGCTGTTCTCTAATTTGAACTCGAATATTTTGATGTAATGGATTGAGTCGAAGACTTATGAGTATTTGCTTGTATAAATGCGCTTTTAAGTTTGATAATTGTTGTTTTTTAACAATATCTTTTTTTAAAATAACCTGCTCATTATACTCTGTCATTTTATCCATAGCATTAAATAACAACAAAAACTTTGAATCATCATTAACACCTAATCGCCCAACATAAAGTTTAAACTGCCTTTTTTCAGATTTTGACAACGACTTTACGAGTACAAATAAATTATCTTTTGGTTCTTTAGTCATAGTGTAAAAAATGAGTTTATATACCTCATTATCAGTAATTTAAATATGAAAAAATTAGGCTTAACATCGTAATAACGTCATGATGAACTCCCTTTACAGTAATCCAAAATATAAATTCGTAATACAATAAGAAAATTTATTTAGAATAAATGTCAGATTACCAAGTACAAATTTTTGATACAACCCTAAGAGATGGTGAACAAGTTCCTGGTTGTAAACTAAACACAGATCAAAAGATAAAAATTGCAAAACAATTGGATTTCTTAGGAGTAGATGTTATCGAAGCTGGATTTCCTGTGTCAAGTCCCGGTGATTTTAAATCAGTTGATGCTATTGCAAAAATTGTACAAAATGCAACAGTGTGCGGCCTAACTAGATCTGTAGAAAATGATATAAAAATAGCGGCTGAAGCCTTGAAATATGCAGTTAAACCAAGAATTCATACTGGTATTGGCACTTCCGATTCCCACATAAAACATAAATTTAAAAGTACTCGGGAAGATATTTTAGAACGTGCATTCAAAGCTGTTTCTTATGCAAAATCTTTTGTAGAGGATGTTGAGTTTTATGCCGAAGACGCGGGAAGAACGGACAATTCATATCTGGCTCAAGTTTGTGAAGCTGCCATAAAAGCTGGAGCAACTGTACTAAATATTCCAGATACAACGGGTTATTGTTTACCACATGAATATGGTGCCAAAATCAAATATTTGAAAGAAAATGTCAAAGGTATCGAAAAAGCTATTTTATCTTGTCATTGCCATAATGACCTAGGTCTTGCAACTGCAAATTCAATTGAAGGTGTCATCAATGGGGCAAGACAAATTGAATGTACCATCAACGGAATTGGTGAACGAGCCGGCAATACGGCCCTTGAAGAGGTGGTGATGATTCTCAAACAACATCCTTACTTAAATTTAGAAACCAACATTAATACGGAAATGTTATATGGTATCAGCCAATTAGTCTCCGAAAGTATGGGAATATACACACAACCAAACAAGGCAATCGTTGGTGCCAATGCTTTTGCCCACAGCTCTGGAATTCACCAAGATGGTGTAATTAAAAATCGCGAAACATACGAAATAATCAATCCCAAAGATGTTGGGGTTACCGAATCCGCAATTGTTTTGACTGCTAGGAGTGGGCGCGCAGCTCTCGCCTACAGAGCAAAAAATGTTGGATATGAGCTAACTAAATTACAACTAGATGATGTGTATAGTAACTTCTTAAAGTTTGCTGATATGAAAAAAGAAATCAATGATACTGATATCCATGAAATTATAGAGACAAGTTCTATTTTCAATCAAATTATAGCTTGATGGGAAAAACCTTATTTGACAAAGTTTGGGATTCGCATGTTGTCGATTCTGTAGAGAATGGCCCCCAAGTATTATATATTGACCAGCATTTAATTCACGAAGTCACAAGCCCCCAAGCCTTCGAAGAATTGGAAAATCGAGACATTCCAGTTTTTAGACCTAGACAAATTATTGCCACAGCAGACCATAATACTCCAACAACAAACCAAGATCTTCCAATCAAAGATGAGTTGTCAAAAAAACAATTAGAGCAACTATCAACAAATTGTTCAAAAAATAATATTACACTTTACGAATTAGGTCATAAATACAATGGCATTGTTCATGTCATGGCGCCAGAATTAGGTATCACACAACCAGGTATGACCATGGTATGTGGAGATAGTCATACGTCAACTCATGGTGCTTTTGGAACAATTGCATTTGGTATAGGAACAAGTCAAGTTGCTCAAGTCTTCGCAAGTCAATGCCTATTACTACCCAAACCAAAAAGTCTTAGAGTTAATGTAAACGGTTGTTTAAAAAATGGTGTTTTACCAAAAGATGTCATTTTATATATTATTTCAAAACTTGGTACAAATTCAGGAACCGGCTACTTTTGCGAATACGCTGGAAGCGTTTTTGAAACGATGAGTATGGAGGGGCGTATGACTGTTTGTAATATGAGTATTGAAATGGGTGCGAGAGGCGGCATGATTGCTCCTGACGAAATCACCTTTAAATATTTAAAAAATCGGCAGTTTGCTCCATCAGGAAGTGATTACAAAAATAAAGTTGCTTTCTGGAAGACACTTGCTTCAGATAAAAACGCTGTGTTTGATAAAGAATATTTTTTTGAAGCTGAGGATATTGAACCGATGATTACTTATGGGACCAACCCAGGAATGGGAATAAAAATTTCAGATAACATCCCTTATGAAAGTAACTCCTCCTTTCTCAAATCATTGCTTTACATGAATTTAAATGCTGGAGAATCTTTAATCAATAAATGTGTGAATTACGTGTTTATCGGTAGCTGTACCAATTCAAGAATTGAAGATTTTAGAGTTGCTGCTAAGTATATAAAAGGCAGACGAAAAGCAGAAAATGTGACCGCCTGGCTAGTACCAGGAAGTAAACAGGTAGAAGCACAAATAGTGGAAGAGGGCCTAAAAGATGTTTTTGAATCTGCTGGTTTTAAATTAAGGCAGCCTGGATGTTCCGCTTGCCTAGCAATGAATGAGGACAAAATCCCAAAAGGAGAATACTGCGTTTCAACCTCAAATCGAAATTTTGAAGGTAGACAAGGTCCTGGATCTAGGACCATTCTTGCAAGCCCACTTGTTGCTGCTGCTACAGCAGTTGCTGGGAAAATTATAGATATCACAAAAGAATTAGAAACGCTAGAGTTGACATAACATGGAGAAATTCACAACACTTTCGTCAAGAGCCATTCCATTGGAAGTTGAGAATGTTGACACAGATCAAATAATTCCTGCACGCTTTCTTAAAGCAACAGATAAAAAAGGATTTGGGGATCATGTCTTTCGCGATTGGAGATATCATGAAAACGGTAAAATTAACGATGAATTTATTTTAAATGATTCTACTTATTCAGGAAGTATTTTAATAGCAGGTAATAATTTTGGTTGTGGTTCAAGTCGTGAACATGCTGCATGGGCGCTGGCAGGATACGGATTTAAAGTTATTGTATCGAGCTTTTTCGCAGATATTTTTAGGGGAAACGCCCTTAATAATGGTATTTTACCAATACAAGTCTCAGAGGTATTTTTAAAAACACTTCTTGACAAGGTTTCCAAAATTCCTCAAACTCAAATTGAGGTAAACTTAGAGGAACAACTCATTTCTATTTCAGATACGTCACAGTCAGAAAAATTTGAAATAGACGCATACAAAAAGACGTGCCTAATAAATGGTTACGACGATATTGATTACTTACTAAGCATAACAAATAAAATTGAAGCTTTCGAAGCTCGAAAAAATAATTAATCAATGAAATTAAACATCGCTGTTTTACCTGGAGATGGGATTGGTCCCGAGGTCACAGACCAAGCTGTTAAGGCTTTAAAAGCAATTGCAATTGAATTCGATCATTCTTTCACGTTCACTTATGCCCCTGTTGGCGCTGTCGCAATTGATGAGACTGGAGATCCACTACCTGAACAGACACTAGATCTTTGTAAAACAACTGATGCCATTTTGTTTGGAGCTATTGGAGATCCAAAATATGACAATAACCCTTCAGCCACTATACGACCTGAGCAAGGGTTGTTAAAGCTCCGTAAATCGCTTCAACTATTTGCAAATATTAGGCCTGTAAAAGCCTACAGTCAACTTCTTGAAAAGTCGCCATTAAAAGAACATATCATCAAAGGTACCGATATTAGTATTTATCGCGAGCTCACAGGTGGCATCTATTTTGGAGAAAAGTATTTAAGCGATGATAAAAATACAGCATCTGATTTGTGTGAATATTCTAGACTAGAAATTGAAAGAATCTCACATTTAGCATTTAAAGCAGCACAATCAAGAAGTTTTAATGTTACCTTAATTGATAAAGCTAATGTTTTAGAAAGCTCTCGCTTGTGGAGAAAAGTCGTGAATGACGTTGCAAAAGAATACCAAGATGTCACGCTTGAGTTTTTATTTGTTGATAATGCGGCAATGCAAATGATTCTTAATCCAAAACAATTCGACGTCATTTTAACAGAAAACATGTTTGGTGATATTATAAGTGATGAGGCGAGCGTTATTGGCGGATCTATAGGTCTTCTGGCATCAGCGTCTGTAGGCGATAAGTATGCAATGTTTGAACCCATTCATGGCTCATACCCTCAAGCGAAAGGCAAGGGTATCGCAAATCCAATAGCATCAATATTGTCTGCAGCAATGCTACTAGAACATTTCAACCTTCAATCTGAAGCAAATCGTATCAAAAATGCTGTAGAAAAGTCATTGAAATTACACATTACCACACCTGATATTAACGCAAAATATGACAACGTAACGACAGGTAAAGTAGGTGATTTTATTGAAGATTTTATATCAAATCCAAACGAGACAAATCTCAATTTCACCAATATCCATTTAGGTCAATCAACCATTATATAGTCCTTCACGACTCAAATTTCAATATGGTTTTTTATTTTTTACAGGATATAATCCGTACTAACAAAGTTAGATGCTTGTGAAGCTAACAAATCTTTTAAAATCTCATTATTGTAAGAATTATCTTTAGATGCAACAAAAGTTCTAATAGAGAATGATCTTAATGCGTCACGAACACTCAAAGTCGCCACAGCAGAATCCTTCCTTCCCGTAAATGGATAAACATCAGGACCACGTTGGCATGAACTATTGAGGTTCACACGACAGACCAAATTTACAAGAGCATCAATTAGTGGGGCTAAGGTTTTAACATCTCTTCCAAAAAGACTTACTTGTTGACCATAATTTGAAGATGCCATATCATTTAAAGGCTCTTCAATGTTAGAAAAGGGAACTATTGGAATCACGGGACCAAATTGCTCCTCCTCATATACACGCATATCGGTTGACGCTGGATATAAAACAGCCGGAAAAATATAATTTTTAAAAATTTCTCCTCCTCGTTTATTTTTTATTTTTGCTCCTTTCGATACTGCATCATCAATCAACTCTTGAATATAAGACGGCTTATCTGGTTCTGGTAGTGGTGTAAGTTTAGCGCCAGCATCCCAAGGATTTCCAAAGTTAAGTGCATCAACTTTTTCTGAAAATTGTCTAATAAAGTCATCAACTACATCCTTGTGAACATACAAAACTTTCAAAGCTGTGCAACGTTGGCCATTAAAAGATGTTGCCCCTGCAATACACTCATTTATAGCCAAGTTTAAATCTGCATCTGGCATTACAATTGCAGGATTATTAGCCTCCAAACCAAGAACCATTCTTAGACGATTACTTTTAGGGTGTATATTCTGTAATGCATTTGCAGACTTGCTATGGCCAATCAATGCCAAAACATCTACACGACCATCTTTCATAATTGGTGAAGCCACTGTGCGACCTCTACCAAAGAGAATATTAACAACACCTTTTGGAAAACTATTCTGAAAGGCCTCCATTAAAGGCGTTAAAAGAAGGACACCAAATTTAGCCGGCTTAAATATGGCGGTATTACCCATAATAAGGGCCGGTATTAATAAGCAAAATGTTTCATTTAAGGGATAATTATAAGGCCCCAAGCACAAAACCACACCTAATGGGCCACGCCTAATGTGTGCATGAATATTTCCACTTTTAAGAAATTTTGCACTATTACGATCCATTTTCTTGTAATCCTCAATAGTATCATAAATGTACTCAACCGTTCTGTCAAATTCCTTTTCTGAATCAGCTAAATTTTTACCAATTTCCCACATCAATAGCTTCACTACCTCTTCACGCTTCGTTTTCATTTGTTCAACAAACTTCTCCATGCATGATATTCTGTCAGAAACCTTCATCGTAGGCCACAACCCCTGACCTTTATTAAATGCCGTTGAGGCAGCATCAAGAGCTTCTATTGCTTCTTTTTCTGTTAGCGTTGGAATACTTCCAAGCAATGTTGGGTGGTAGTTTTCGGTTGAAGAAATTGTTGAGTATATTTCAGACGTTTCACCTTTCCATTCTACCAGCTTACCATCTAACAAGTACCTAGATTGGTGTATTAACTCTTTGATTTTAAATTGCTCAGGAATTGTCTTAAATCGCATTTTCATAAATTATTTTTTACACTTTCAAATTACAACAAACAGTAGTTAAAATAGGTTAAGACTTTGTTAAGCTAAACCAAAAATTGAAATAAATCTGGCTTATTATTTAGATAATCACCATAAAAATTATGCAACTTCATTTTAGTTATTAGAGGCTCTAAGTCCTTTGGAGATTTTAATTGCACACCAACTACAGCTACATCATTTTCTCTATTGACTTTTTTTGTATATTCAAAATGAGTAATATCATCATCCTTTCCTAAAATTTTAACCACAAACTCCCTTAAAGCTCCGGCTCTTTGGGGAAATTTTATCAGAAAATAATGTTTTAAATTTGCATGAAGTAAAGCGCGTTCTTTTATTTCAGGAGTTCGTGTAATGTCATTATTACTTCCACTGATTAAGCAAATCACATTTTTACCTTTAATCTTTTCTGCATAAGCATCCAAAGCTGTAAGACTTAATGCTCCTGCTGGTTCAGCAACTATAGCATCTTTATTGTAAAGCTCTAAAATAACTTGACATATTTTCCCTTCGGGAACTGTGACTACAGCATCCAAATTTTGTTTACAAATTTCAAAATTTTTATCTCCTACTCTTCTCACAGCGGCACCATCTACAAAGCGCTCAATTTCTTTAAGCTCAATAATTTTATTAGCCTCAATAGATTTTGACATTGATGGTGCTCCTTCGGGCTCCACACCAATAATTTTGGTCTTTGGAGACATCATTTTAACCATTGCCGAAAGTCCAGACGCTAAACCCCCACCACCAACTGGAATAAAAATAAAATCAATAACTTCTTTTGATTGACTTAGGATTTCTAGCCCTACAGTAGCCTGACCTTCAATAACTTTTTCATCATTAAAAGGATGTATAAACGTTTTATTTAAACGTTCGCATTCCAGCTTGGCTACTTCATAGGAATCATCAAATGTGTCACCGACTAAAACAACATTAATAAAATCTTCTCCAAACATTTTAACCTGTTCAATTTTTTGATTGGGGGTTGGTGAAGGCATAAATATGGTTCCTTTTACCTTTAGTAATTTACATGACAAAGCAACACCCTGCGCGTGATTTCCTGCACTAGCGCACACGATGCCATTTTCAACCTCAGTATCATTTAATGTTGACATTTTATTATAAGCTCCTCTTATTTTATAAGAACGAACTTGTTGTAAATCTTCCCTTTTAAACATGATATTACAACCGTAATGATTTGAATATCGCATGTTTTTGGCAAGCGGACTAACAATAGCAATGTCTGATAAACGAGTCGCAGCTGCTTTTACATTTTTTAATGTTGGAAAATATGTCGTTGTAGTTTCCATAAATTAGTGAGTAGAAATTCCATTGACCTCTGATGTTGATTTTATTCGTTTCATCGCAGTCATCGCAGTCCGCAAATGTTTTCCAACAGCCTCAATAGGATGATTACGAATAGCATCATTCACCTTTATTAGTTCAAGATTATCAACAGAATTTGAGGCCTTATAAGAAGATCCAATAACATCTGTTCCTATTGATTTCATAAAATCGTCAAGCAAAGGTTTACAAGCATGGTCAAATAAATAACAACCATATTCAGCTGTGTCTGAAATGATTCTGTTCATTTCAAATAATTTTTTTCTTGCAACAGTATTAGCAATTAGAGGCAGTTCATGCAAGGACTCATAATAGGCTGATTCCTCAATGATTCCTGAATTAACCATTGTCTCAAAGGCTAATTCTACACCTGCTCGCACAAAAGCGACCATGATAAGACCATGGTCAAAATATTCTTGTTCTGAAATATAGTGGTTTGTTACAATAGTTTTCTCAAAAGCTGTTTCTCCTGTTGCTTTTCTCCATTTCAATAAATTAACATCGTCATTTGCCCAATCCTCCATCATCGTTTTCGAAAAATGTCCGGACATGATATCATCCATATGCTTTTCGTATAATGGTTTCATGATGTCTTTCAACTCTTCAGACAACTCAAAAGCTTTAATTTTGGCTGGATTTGATAATCGATCCATCATCGTTGTTATCCCACCGTGTTTCAGAGCTTCCGTAATGGTTTCCCAACCGTATTGAACTAACTTAGCGGCATAGCCTCCATTAATACCCTCAGCAACCATTTTATCAAATAATAAGATAGAAGCTGTTTGTAACACTCCACATAGAATGGTTTGTTCTCCCATCAAATCACTTTTTACTTCAGCAACAAAAGAAGACTCTAAAACTCCTGCTTTATGACCACCAGTAGCAGCAGCGTATGCTTTTGCCTGGTCCCAACCCTTACCTTCAGGATCATTTTCAGGGTGAACTGCAATCAATGTAGGCACACCAAACCCCCTCATAAATTCCTCTCGAACTTCTGTACCTGGACACTTTGGAGCAACCATGATGACCGTTAAATCTTCACGTATATGTTTTCCTTCTTCTACAATATTAAACCCGTGTGAGTACGATAAAGTAGCCCCTTTTTTCATCAGAGGCATAACATCCGAAACAACATTTGAATGTTGCTTATCTGGAGTTAGGTTAAGAACTAAATCAGCAGATGGTATTAAGTCATGATATGTGCCAATTGTAAAATTATTAGATTTGGCGTTTTTAAAAGATTGGCGCTCTTCATCAATTGCTTTTTGCCTTAGAGCATATGAAATATCCAAACCGGAATCCCTCATGTTGAGACCTTGATTGAGACCTTGGGCCCCACAGCCAATTATTACAATTTTTTTTCCTTTTAAAGCATTTACACCATCTTCAAACTCCGAAGTTTCCATAAAGCGACACTTCGAAAGTTGGTCTAACTTTTGACCTAGTGATAGAGTGTTAAAATAATTTGCCATTCTAGTAGTTTATTAGTTATTAAATGCAGCTAGCATTTCAGTTATTTTCATTTCATCTTTTGTCACAGCAATCCTTCCTGAGCGGACAAACTGCATAATTCCAAAAACACTAAGTTCTCTATGTAATAATTCAATTTCATTTCTTCGTCCAGATTTTTCTAAAACAAAAAAAGCTTTATTTACAGTTACAATTCTTGCGTTACTATCTTTAATTATATTTTGTATTTGCCGCTCCTCAAATAACAAATCAGATTTTATTTTGAATAAGCACGACTCCTGATAAATCGTCTCGTCATCTGTGTGATAAAAGGCTTTAATTACCTCTACTTGCTTTTCTATTTGACCAATAATTTTCTTAACCTCTTTTTCGGTCATTTTCACTAAAATTGTAAATCGAGAAACTCCTTCAATTTCAGATATTGATGTATTTAAGCTTTCAATATTGATGTGTCTTCTTTGAAAAATCGCAGAAATTCTATTCAACAACCCTATGTGATTTTCTGTATAAATTGATACTGTAAATAGTTCTTTTATTTCCATAATTATTCTAATCTAATATCTGAAACTGATGCTCCTGAGGGTACCATCGGAAACACATTGTCTTCTTTTTCCACACATACTTCTAAAAAATATGCATCTTGACTTTTCATCATTTCTTCAATTGCTGATCCTAACTCCTCTCGCTCTGAGACACGTCGTGCTTGGATATGATATCCTTTAGCAATAGCAACAAAATCAGGGTTTGTCATTTCAGTAGAGGCATATCGTTTATCAAAAAAGAGTTGTTGCCATTGACGCACCATCCCTAAAAAATTATTGTTCAAAACAACAATTTTTACCGCTGTTTTTTGTTGAAAAATGGTGCCTAATTCTTGTATCGTCATTTGATATCCTCCATCACCGATGATCGCAATAACTTCACGATTTGGAGCAGCCATTTTTGCGCCAATTGCAGCAGGTAAAGCAAACCCCATAGTCCCAAGTCCCCCTGAGGTAATATTGCTTTTACTCACATTGAAATCAGCGTAACGACAAGTAATCATCTGATGTTGACCAACATCAGAAACAATCGCAGCGTTTCCACCACTTTTCGAATTAATCTCATTTAAAACTTCACCCATTGTCAAACCATCTTTTGTTGGGTGTAAATCATTTTTTATAACCTTTTCAAATTCAATGGCATATAAATCTTTAAACTTTTGATGCCAAGATTTGTGAGTTTTGACTTCTAAAAGAGGTAGTATTTGGGTCAGGCTTTCCTTGGCATCACCTAAAACAGCGACATCTGTCTTTACATTTTTATCAACCTCAGCAGGATCAATTTCAAAATGAATGATTTTTGCTTGTTTTGCGTATTCGTCTAGTTTCCCTGTTACACGATCATCAAAACGCATCCCAATTGCAATCAACACATCACAATCGTTTGTGAGAACATTTGGAGCATAATTTCCATGCATTCCAACCATACCAATATTTAATGGATGAGAAGTTGAAATTGCTGATGCCCCTAAAATGGTCCAAGCAGCGGGAATCCCCGTTTTTTCTATCATGGCTTTAAGCTGCTCTTCAGCGTGAGCCAAAATCACACCTTGCCCCCAAACAATCATTGGTTTTTTAGCACCGTTGATTATCTCTGCTGCTTGATCAAGTGATGCTTTGTCTGTTTTAGGCACTGGTAGATAACTTCTTACACCTTCACATTTTTTGTATTGAAAATCGAACTCTGCAAATTGTGCATCTTTTGTAATATCTATTAACACTGGTCCAGGTCTTCCACTTCTGGCTATGTAAAAAGCTTTGGCGATAACTTCAGGTATTTCTGCGGCATTTGTAATTTGATGATTCCATTTTGTAACTGGTGTCGATATCCCAACAATATCTGTTTCTTGAAAAGCATCACTACCCAATAAATGCGAAGCGACCTGACCGGTTATACAAACCATTGGGGTTGAATCAATTTGTGCGTCTGCTATTCCTGTAATTAAATTAGTTGCTCCAGGACCAGAGGTTGCCATGGCAACTCCAACTTTACCCGAAATCCTGGCATATCCTTGAGCAGCGTGGGTCGCTCCTTGTTCATGCCTTGTTAACACGTGATGAATTTCGTTTTGGTACTTGTAAAGCTCATCATAAACAGGCATAATAGCCCCACCTGGGTAACCGTAAATCATATCAACACCCTCAGCCAATAAACAACGTACAATCGCTTCACTTCCCGAAATACGCTCTTTTGGCTGCTCTAAATATTGCTTTTTTTTCATTGTTTGTAATTCTTCCATAATCATGATTTAAAACTCATCGGTTACGCACCCCTTTGAAGCCGAGGAAACAGTTTTTGCGTATTTATAAAGGACACCTCTCTGAACTTTTAATTCAGGAGCTTCCCATTGATGTTTTCTTTTTAATAACTCTTCTTCACTTATTTCAAGCGTAATGGCATTGGTTTCAGCATCTATCGTTATGACATCACCATCATTGATCAAGGCAATGGGGCCACCTTCTTGTGCCTCAGGTGTAATATGTCCAACTACAAAACCGTGCGTGCCTCCTGAAAAACGACCATCAGTAATCAACGCAACATCGTTACCTAATCCTGCACCCATTATAGCTGCTGTTGGTTTTAACATTTCAGGCATACCTGGGCCACCCTTAGGACCTTCATAGCGTATAACCACTACGTCACCTTTATTTACTTTTCCATCGCGAATACCATCATTCGCTTCATATTCCCCCTCAAAAACCTTAGCAGTTCCTCTGTACTTCAATCCCTCTTTTCCTGTAATTTTAGCAACACTGCCTTCTGGCGCTAGGTTACCATACAACATTCTTAAATGACCTGTTATTTTTATTGGATTTTCAATTGACTTGATAACCTCCTGACCTTTTTTTAAATCATCTACATTTGACAGGTTTTCCGCCAAGGTCTTTCCTGTTACTGTCATACAATCTCCATTGAGCAAACCTTTTTTAAGCAAATATTTCATAACCGCTGGAATCCCTCCAACTTCATGAACATCCTCCATGAGATATTTCCCGCTTGGCTTTAAGTCTGCTAAAAAGGGTGTATTATCACTGATTTTTTGAAAATCAGACAATGTAAAGTCTATTTGCGCTGCTCTTGCTATGGCAAGAAAATGTAAAACAGCATTGGTTGAGCCTCCTAGAATAGTCACTAAACGAATGGCATTCTCCAGCGATTCTCTTGTTATGATATCAGATGGCTTGATGTCCTTTTCAAGTAGTAGACGCATCGCCTCACCAGCTTTTATTGCTTCATGTTTTTTTGCATCGCCTGTCGCTGGATTTGATGAATTATAAGGCAAGGTCATTCCTAAAGCCTCTATGGCAGAAGCCATAGTGTTTGCAGTATACATTCCTCCACATGCCCCTGCCCCTGGAATGGCTTTCTTAACAATGCATTCAAATTCATCTTGGTCCATAGTACCCGCGACCTTACTCCCCCAAGCCTCAAATGCCGAAACGACATCTAATTTTTTACCATTATGACATCCTGAATCAATAGTTCCACCATAAACCAAGATTGATGGTCGATTTAGTCTGATCATAGCCATAAGTGCCCCTGGCATGTTTTTATCACACCCCACGACAGTTACCAGACCATCGTAACTCATCGCTTGAACTACCGTCTCCATAGAATCGGCAATAACGTCTCGTGATGGCAATGAATAGCGCATACCAGGTGTTCCCATCGAAATACCGTCACTCACCCCTATCGTATTAAAAATTAACCCAATAACCTCTTGTTTTAAAGTCCCCTCCTTAACATACTTAGCCAAATCATTTAAATGCATATTGCATGGATTACCTTCGTAACCTGTGCTCGCTATTCCAACAAGGGGCTTTTTAAAATCTTGACGTGTAAGTCCGATACCATGCAACATGGCTTGAGCAGCTGGCTGCGTTGGATCTTGTGTGACTGTTTTACTGTATTTATTTAGAGGCTTCATGATGATTTTTTTATCCCTAAGTAAAACTTAGTTAGCTCGAAATTATATGTTTCAATTATTAGTTGTAACAAGTGCTTTGTAAATGGTCTAAAGTCATTGACGCTAAGTATTACTCAACTTATTAATAATCAGTAATTTATATTTATAATTATATGATGTTCAAGTTCTTAAAATAATGTGTAAAAAAAGACACCTAATTCTAGACTGTATAAAGCGGCTTTAAACTGATAACATTCTTTTAATCACTGTAAAATTCTTTATATCACACGTTTTAGAATATACTTGTCTTTGAACGTCTATAATCTTGGTAAATCGTAATCATCTTTAGTTGGTAAAAAGGAATCTCCCATTAAATACTTATCTACATGGTGAGCAGACTGGCGCCCTTCAGAAATGGCCCAAACTATTAAAGATTGTCCACGACGCATATCACCTGCAACAAAAACACCCGGAACATTAGTTTTGTAATCCTTGTTACTTGCCTGAATATTATTTCTAAAATCAAATTTTAATCCAAATGCATCTGCCAACGTTTTTTCAGAGCCTGTAAAACCAAGAGCCAATAGAGCCAATTCACAGTCCCATTCTTTTTCTGTCCCTTCTAATTCTTGTAATCGCGGTCTCTCACCATCCTGTAATATCCACTCAACATCAACGGTCTTTAATCCTACCAAATTTCCCTCTAAATCACCAATAAATTCTTTCGTAGAAGTGCTAAAAAATCGTTCCACTCCTTCCTCATGGGATGAAGTCGTTTTTAAACGCATTGGCCAATAAGGCCATGGTTGATGCGCAGGACGACCTTCTGTTGGCTTATTCAAAATTTCAAAATTTGTTATTGATTTAGCATTGTGTCGATTGGACGTTCCAACACAATCAGAACCAGTATCTCCTCCTCCAATTATAATGACATTTTTATCTTTTGCTGAAATTATATCATCAAAAGTTTTTAAGCCATCAACAAATTCATTATTTCGCTTTAAAAAATCCATTGCTTGCACCACTCCGTTTAAATCCGAGCCTGGAATTGGAATACTTCGTTTCACAGAAGCGCCCCCACAAATAATAATAGCGTCATGTTTTTCCTTGAGAGTACTTGCATCAATATTAACACCGACGTGTGCTCCTGTCTTAAAAATAATACCTTCCTTCTCTAAAATATTTAAACGTCTATCAATAATATGTTTTCCCAATTTAAAATCAGGAATACCATATCTTAATAAACCACCTACTTTTTGATCACGCTCATAAACAATAACTGAATGTCCTGCTTTATTTAGTTGTTGTGCTGCAGCGAGCCCTGCTGGACCAGAACCAATTATAGCGACTGATTTTTCAGTTCTTTTATTTGGTGGACAAGGAACAACCCAACCATTATCAAAAGCTTTTTCAATTATATTTTTCTCAATATTCTCAATAGATACGGGGTCTTCATTAATTCCTAAAACACAAGCCTCTTCACAAGGAGCAGGACATAACCTTCCCGTAAATTCTGGAAAATTATTTGTACTATGCAAAATTTTAGCAGCTTCTTGCCACTTCCCTTGAAATACCATATCATTAAAATCTGGAATTAAATTACCAAGTGGACAACCACTATGACAAAATGGTATTCCACAATTCATACATCGCGCTCCTTGATTTTTTAACACCTCTTTGTCAAGTGGAATCGTAAATTCATCATAATTTAAAATTCTTTTTTTTGGTGATTGACACCCTTCGTTTTCTCGCTCAAACTCTAAAAAACCTGTAATTTTTCCCATATCATTAAGCTATTTCTAATTGTTCTTGTTTTAATCTTATAAGGGCTTTTCGATATTCCTCGGGTAGTACCTTTTTAAATTTTGGTAAATAAATTTTCCAATTACTTAATAGACGTTTTGCCAATGGACTGTTTGTCGCCAAAAAGTGATTCTCAACTAATGCCTTTAATTGGGATTCATCCTCTTGTGTTTCAATAGAGAATACGTTTAAAGATGATGAATTACACTGTTGTAAAAAGGATTTTTGTTCATCCAAAACATAAGCAATACCACCACTCATTCCTGCACCAAAATTACGACCAACCTCACCCAAAATAACAGCAATGCCTCCTGTCATATATTCACATCCATGGTCCCCAATACCTTCAACGACAGCTTTGGCTCCTGAATTTCTAACACAAAAACGCTCCCCAGCCTTTCCGTTAATATAAACCTCTCCAGAAGTTGCGCCATATAAGGTCACATTTCCCGTAATAATATTGTCTTCAGGCACAATTGAGCTACTGGATGGGACTTTTATATTTAGTATTCCTCCAGATAATCCTTTACCTAAATAGTCATTTGTATTGCCATGAACCGTCATAGTAACACCGCGTGTTGTGAATGCGCCAAAACTTTGTCCTGCCGAACCTCTAAAGTCAATATTAATGGTGTCTTTTGGAAGACCCTGTTCACCGTATATTTTTGAAATTTCATTGCTAACAATTGCGCCTACAGCCCTATCTCTATTGGTTATTTTAAGATCTAATCTGGTGCGTTGTCTTCTAAATAAAGCTTGATGGGCTTTTTTAATGATTTGAAAATCCAAATGCCTTTCTAAATTGTGATGCTGTGGCAACGTGTTGCATAAAGAAACTTCTTGAGGCACTTCTACTTTATGTAAAATTGGGGTTAAATCTACTCCCGAGGTTTTATAATGTTCGATTGCTTTATTTCTGTTCAACTTTTGAACTTGACCAACCATTTCATTAATTGTTCTAAACCCGAGTTTCGCCATAATTTCCCGTAATTCTTGAGCGACGAAATACATGTAGTTTACAACATGCTCAGGCTTTCCTGTAAATTTTTTTCGCAACTCTGGATTTTGAGTAGCAATCCCGACAGGGCAAGTATTTAAATGACAAACACGCATCAAAACGCAGCCTGATGCTACGAGTGGCGCTGTTGCAAATCCAAATTCTTCTGCGCCCAACAGGCAGGCTATGGCAACATCACGACCTGTTTTTAATTGCCCGTCACATTCTAAAACAACACGATTCCGTAAATCATTCATAACCAAGGTTTGCTGTGCCTCCGAGATTCCAAGTTCCCAGGGTAATCCTGCGTGACGTAATGAGGTTAAAGGAGATGCTCCGGTCCCTCCGTCAAAACCTGAAATTAAAATAACATCTGCTTTTGCCTTGGCGACACCTGCCGCAATTGTTCCAACACCAATTTCTGATACTAATTTGACATTTACGCGAGCTTCACGATTAGCAGATTTAATATCGTAAATTAATTGCGACAAATCTTCTATGGAATAAATATCATGGTGAGGTGGTGGAGAAATTAATCCAACATAGGGTGTCGAATTTCTTGTTTTGGCAATTTCAGGATTTACTTTTTCACCAGGTAACTGACCTCCTTCGCCTGGCTTAGCTCCTTGTGCAATTTTTATTTGAATTTCTTTGGCATTGGTCAAGTAATTAGACGTCACACCAAAACGACCTGAAGCGACTTGCTTAATTGCCGAATTTTTCCAATCTCCTTGGGAATTTTTATAGAATCTTTCTTGATCCTCACCTCCTTCACCCGAGTTTGATTTACCTCCAATTCTATTCATTGCAATAGCTAAATTCTCATGAGCCTCTTTACTTATAGACCCATAGGACATGGCTCCAGTTTTGAAGCGTTTAACAATTTCTGTCCATGGTTCCACTTCTTCTAAAGGAATCGGATCAAATTGATCAAATTCAAAAAGTCCTCTGATGGTCATAAGGCTTTTTGATTGATTATTGATAAGTTGAGAATATTCCTTATACGTGGAGGCTTTGTTGGTTCTTACACTCTCTTGAAGCTTGGCCACAGTAATTGGATTAAACATGTGTTTTTCTTGCCCACGTCTCCATCTATAGTCACCGCCTATTTCAATGTCTATGTTTGTGTCATTTATTTGAAATGCCTTCCTGTGACGTTTGACAATTTCTTGTTCTATCTCTCTTAGACCAATACCCTGAATTCTCGTAGGAGTATTTGGAAAATATTTCTTGACTGTTGCTGTGTCAATTCCTATACATTCAAATAATTGTGACCCTCGATAGGAATTTAAAGTAGAAATTCCAATTTTATTCATAACTTTCAAAATACCCTTACCAATACCTCTATTGTAATTTTTGATAGCTGATAAATAGTCTAAATTATTTAGGTTGTTTGCTTCAATTTGAGCTTGTACTATTTCATTAACGATATAAGGATTTACAGCACTAGCACCAAAACCAAATAACAGAGCAAAATGATGTACTTCACGAGGTTCTGCCGATTCAATAATTAAACTTATTTTGGAGCGCTTTTTTAATTTGTGTAACGCATGATTTACATAAGAGCACGCTAATAAAGCTGGAATTGGGGCGTGCTGGTCATCTACATATCTATCTGATAATATGATAATATTGGCGCCAGCATCAATAGCCTGTGACGCTTTAAATACTAATTTTTCAAGAGCTTTTTCAAGTTCATTTAATCCTCTATTGACCTGATATAGAATGGAGATTGATTCAATCTTAAAGTTAGGATTTGAATCAAAATTTCTAATCTTATCTAAATCATGTTTTGAAATAACAGGATTTTGTATTTTTAATTTTTTACAATGGTTTTCATTGATTTGAAATAAATTAACATCACTCCCTAAAGTCAAGCTTATATCTGTAATTAACTCCTCTCTAATACCATCAAGAGGTGGATTAGTAACTTGTGCAAATAATTGTTTAAAGTAATTATACAATAACTGAGGATGTTCAGATAATATCGCAATTGGTGTATCACTTCCCATTGAGCCAATGGGTTCTTTACCGAATTCAGCCATTGGCCCTATAATTGTTCTTTTATCTTCTTGAGTGTAACCAAAAACGATCTCTCTCTTTTTTAAATCAATTTCCTCATACGAAATAGGACCTTTTTTTGCAGAAATATCTGATAAATGAACCATATTTTGACTTAACCATTTTCTATATGGATGTTTTTTCGCAATGCTTTCTTTAATCTCCTCATCATTGACAATCTTTCCCTTATTCATATCAACCAAAAACATTTTTCCCGGCTCTAAACGACCATGATATTCCACATTTTCAGGTTTAATATCAACCACGCCTGTTTCTGAAGACATAATAACATTACCATTTTTAGTGACTGTGTAACGCGAAGGACGTAATCCGTTTCTATCCAAAACAGCCCCTATAAAATTTCCATCAGTAAACGGAATAGATGCTGGGCCATCCCATGGCTCCATCAAACATGAGTTATATTCATAAAATGCTTTTTTTACGTCTGACATACTTGGGTTTTTCTCCCAAGCTTCTGGCACAAGCATCATCATTGCCTCTGGTAATGATCTTCCAGAAATTAGCAATAACTCAACTACCATATCCAATGTTGCAGAATCTGATTTTCCTCTTAAAATGGTTGGTATGATTTTTTTAATATCGTCACCAAGCTTATCACATGACAATATTTCTTCACGCGAAAACATTCTTGAAACATTCCCTCTTAACGTGTTAATTTCTCCATTGTGACATATGTAGCGAAAAGGTTGTGCCAGGTCCCACGTAGGAAAAGTATTTGTCGAAAAACGCTGATGAACAAGAGCTAATCGCGTTACCAAAGTACTATTGAATAAATCTAAGTAATATTCATTGATATGTTCAGGCTTTAGTAAGCCCTTAAATATGATTATTTTATTTGACAGACTTGGTATATAAAAAAAAGTAGACTCCGATAATTTGGAACTATAGATAGTATGTTCAGCTATTTTTCTAGCAGCAAAAAGCTTAAGATTAAATTCACGCTCCGTCTGAACATCAGAAGATTTTCCAACAAAAATTTGTTTGATAAAAGGCTCTGTTTTTTGAGCGACTTTCCCCAGGATTTTATTGTTGACGGGCACGTCTCTCCAACCTAATAATTTTAAGCCTTGTTTTTCTATTTCATGTTCTAAAATATCTTTACAATACTGACGTTGATTTTCTTTTTTGGGCAGAAACACATTACTTACAGCATACTCACCTATTTCAGGCAACTCAAAATCACAAAATATCTTAAAAAATTTATGAGGAATATCAATTAATATTCCAGCACCATCTCCTGTAACGCCATCCGAACTTACCGCGCCTCTGTGCTCCAACTTAACTAAAATTTCTAATGCCTTGTGAATAATATCATTGGAACGCTTACCATGTAAACTGCAGATAAATCCTGCGCCACAATTATCATGTTCAAATTCTGGTAAATAAAGCCCTTGTTCTTTTAACATACACGTAAATTTTTACTGTCTTACAACATTCGGAATTTACGAATATAGAGGGTCCCGATGTATTAAAAAAAAAGCATAAAAAGTTTTATGAGATTAATAAAATAACATCATCTCATTATTATTTTAATCAATTTAGATGTCTTAAAATACGAAATTCTGAATACATAAAATCTAACAAAAATGTCTTTTTACTACGAAAACGATTTCGAATAATTGCTATTACTGATAATACTTTAATAAAATCTTTATTTCGCCTCATTTTCCAAATACATGAATTATGAAATTATTTAAATTTAATTATTTTAACATGAGTGTATTAAAAAATAGGGGGTATAAATTACAAAAATGATAAAAATAAATACTATACCCCCTTTTTTTTGGGGGTCTATTTTAAATTTATATAGATTTGTGACTCATTAATTGAAAAATATAACTTTATGAAACAATTATTTACATTCTTTTTTATCATGTCTGCGTTTATGACAACCGCACAAGAGTCATCAGAGGAAATTACAGAAGCTAGCACTAATAAATCAATAACAATTTCAGGTAGTATTGACGCTTACTATAGAGCCAATATTACGGCGCCTAATGATGAAAATGCAATTGCCCCTGCATCATCATTTGCCAACCTTCCAGGGTTTTCACTTGGTATGGCAAACATCATTTTTGGATACGAAGGTGAGAAAGTAGGATTTGTTGCTGACTTAGTTTTTGGCCCAAGAGGAACAGATGCGATATTCGCCTCACCCATGTACTCTGCCACTGGAAACATCGTTAATCAATTGTATGCTTACTGGAATATTAGTGACTACTTAACATTAACCATGGGAAATTTTAATACATTCCTTGGCTATGAAGTTATTTCACCAACAGCAAATTTCAATTATAGCACTTCCTATCTTTTTTCTTATGGTCCTTTTAGTCATACAGGTTTGAAAGCCGATATAACGCTAAGCAATGACGTTAGTCTTATGCTGGGGGTTTTTAATGATACAGATTTAACAGAATTTAATCCAACAGGAAATTACGCTTTTGGTGCACAATTGGGATACAAAAATCAATATTTGAACTTATTATTAGACCCATCGTTTACCGAAATTGATTTTACAGGTGGAGTAGACATTTCAGACACCTTCTTTTTAGGTGTAAATGCAGCCTATCTCGACGTTGAAAACAGTGGTTCTTTTGCAGGTGTCGCATTGTATCCACAAATAACGACTTCTGAAGCCTTTACAATTGGATTGAGAGGCGAGTATTTTTTAGAAACAGAACTTGGAGTAGGTGCAATTGGCAGCTATGACAATAAAGGTGACGCTTCTGTTTTTGCAATAACACTAACTGGAAGTTACCAAATCGATAATCTAATTATTAAGCCAGAAATAAGACTTGACTCAGCCAGCGAAAATGGAGCCTTCATTGACAACGATCTTGCAGCTGCTAAAAGTTTAGGATCCTTTGTGTTGGCTGCTATTTACGCATTTTAATTAATAAAAACTGAAAAATAAAACTTATGAAGAAAGTTGAAGCTATTATTCGGAAATCAAAATTTTCCGCAGTCAAAAAAGCCCTCCACGAAGTTGGTGTAAATTTTTTCTCGTATTGGGATGTTACAGGACTCGGGAATGAAAAAGAAGGACATGTCTATCGTGGTGTTTCTTATAGCACAAGTGATATTCAAAGAAGATTCTTATCTATTGTTATCAATGATGACTTTGAATCAGTAACCATAAAAGCAATCCTTGAAGCTGGCTCAACAGGTGACGTTGGAGATGGTAAAATTTTTGTGTCTCACATTGAGGAAGTGTATAGAATACGAACAGGGGAAAAAGGAGGTCAAACTTTAAAATAAAAAACATGGAATTATTAACTACAAATAATGTATGGATGATGATCTGTACAGCACTCGTTTTCTTTATGCATTTAGGATTTGCATTTTTAGAAATTGGATTGACACGTCAAAAAAATACAATTAATATCCTATTTAAAAATATTTTTATTATTACCATAGGTCTGCTGCTATATTGTTTAGTTGGATTTAATTTAATGTATCCAGGAGAGTTTAATGGCTATTTAGGATTTGCAGGTTTTGGTTTAGAATCTCCACTTACAGAAGCAGGTGTTTTAGACTTGACCTATAATGAAGGTTACACCTATTGGACTGATTTCTTATTTCAGGGAATGTTTGCAGCTACAGCAGCAACAATTGTATCCGGAGCGGTAGCCGAGCGCATGAAAATCGGACCTTTCATGATATTTACCGTTTTATATGTTGGTTTTATTTATCCTATTGCTGGTTCTTGGAAATGGGGTGGAGGCTTTTTGCAAACACTTGAGACTCCTTTTTATGATTTTGCGGGATCAACATTAGTGCATTCTGTTGGCGGCTGGGCAGCCCTTGTCGCTGTATGCTTACTCGGATCGCGCATCGGAAAATTTAAAAATGGTAAACTTCAAGCCATTCCTGGTCATAATATCCCGTTGGCTACAGCCGGTGTTATTATTTTATGGCTCGGTTGGTTTGGATTTAATGGAGGCTCTGTTTTATCTGCAAACCCTGAATCAACATCATTAACTTTAGTCACAACATGCTTAGCAGCAGCGGCTGGTGGTGTAGTAGCAGCATTAGTATCATTTATAAAATTTAAAAATTTAGATTTAACAATGTTTTTAAATGGGATTCTAGGAGGATTAGTCGGTATAACTGCAGGTGCAGATCAAATGAGTCCAACTGATGCTATTCTCATCGGAATTGTTGCAGGTGCAATCATTGTTGTTGCTGTCTCCTTAATTGATAGATTAAAATTAGATGATCCCGTTGGAGCCATAGCAGTGCATTTGGTATGTGGTGTTTGGGGAACTTTGGCTGTTGGGGTATTTGGAAACCTTGCAAGCAAAGCTCAATTCATGAGCCAACTTACAGGTGTTGTGTCTTATGCGGCTATATGTATCATTTCCTCATTTGCCATTATATACTCACTCAAGAAGGTTGTCGGGATTAGAGTTTCTGAACGAGAGGAGTTAGAAGGTCTTGACGCTCACGAACACGGCATGGATGCCTATCCAGATTTTAGATTAAATGAGCATTAACTTTTAGTTAGTTATGCTATTTTACACAAAACCCTTCAACATTTCTATTGAAGGGTTTTTAATATAGTTCAGCTATTCGAAATGTTTAAGCAGAATTTCTACTAGCATTTATATTTCCATACAATGAGCGTGTAACCATGGTACGATAAACTTCCAGGTCTTCATCCTTGGTCATTCCTGATTTTTCTAATTCTTGAATTTTCTTTAATGCATATTGCTGAATTGTCAAAAGTGGCAACACAATAGATTCGCGCACCGCAATTGACGCCTTTCCTGTAGGCTCTTCTTCCATGAGTTCATCATATCCTGTTAATTTCAAAATGAGATCTTTGGTAGTGATGTATTCTTCATAAATAAGCTTCCAAAAGTCTCCATATTCTGCATCTTCAGACATGTATTTTGTTAAGTTAAAAAATGACTTAGATAAAGACATCATACTATTTTCAATTAGAGTCTTGAAAAAATCAGATGTTTTAAACAATCGCCGAGCTTTATCAAACTCACCAATATCGTCGTAATGCTTTAAAGCAGTTCCAACACCAAAAAATCCAGGAACATTTTGTTTTAATTGGCTCCATGAACCCACAAACGGAATAGCTCTTAAATCTTTGAACACAAGCTCTTTTGATTGTCCTCGTTTTGCAGGCCTACTCCCAATATTAGTTTTAGCATAATACTTCAAGGTGCTCATGTGCTCCAAATACGAGATAAACTTAGGATGTGCCTTAAAATCACTGTAAGCCTCAAAGCTAAGTCTTGCCAAATCCTCCATAATATCCCTGTTTTCAGGAAGCATACTTAGATCTACATCACTTAAAGTGTTGGAAATTCCAGCACTTATTAATTGCTCCAAATTATATTGGGAAGATTCTAAAGTTCCAAAATTAGAACTAATTGTTTGGCCTTGTACTGTTAATTGAACTTCTTCATCTTCAATAGTTGGTCCTAAAGACGCATAAAAGTTATGTGTTTTCCCTCCTCCACGAGCTGGAGGACCTCCTCGACCATCAAAGAAAATAACAGTAACACCATGATTTCTTGAAATTGTGGTTAATTTTTCTTTGGCTTTATAAATTGCCCAATTGGCCATTAAATAACCGCCATCTTTGGTCCCATCACTAAATCCAAGCATGATGGTCTGTCTGTTTTTTCGTAATTTTAAGTGTGCAGCATAACCAGGATTAGAATATAATTTCTCCATAACGCTAGGCGCATTTTCTAAATCAGTAATCGTTTCAAATAATGGTCCAATATCTACAGTCAAATCCCCCTGAAAGGCAACCAACTTCAACATAGCATATAATTGCATAACGTTTAGTGCCGTTTGGTTGTTACTTATGATATAGCGATTAGCTGCTTTTTCACCATTCGTTTCTTGAATGGTTTTAATGACTTTCATTGTATTTAAAGCCTTAAATGCATCTTTATCTTTAATTAAATTTAAATCAACATAACCTTTGACATTGGACAATACGGATACTTGTTCATTTTCAGAAAGTTCAAAATAATTGATTGGGAAAATTTTACTACCGTTTTCTAATAAGGTTTTGACCATTTCATTAAAAAATTGATTATGTTTTCGGCTATCCTGTCTGATATCTAAATTTGCAAAATGAAAGCCAAACAAGTGAATTTTATTCAATAAACTATTCACTTTAGACACATACAATGATTGATGCTCGTCAATTAACAATTGCTTTATTGCACTCATTTCTGACGTAAAATGCTCGAGTGTGAGATTTGATTTTTTATTAGTAATGATTTTATAAAGTTCTGTTTCTATAATAACAATTCTATTTTCTACACCCTGAAATGTAAGTTTTCTCCTTAGATTTCGAATATCACGATAATAATTTTTAATAATTGTATCTCTTAATCTTTTTGCAACACTTAATGTGATTTCGGGAGTCACAAAAGGATTTCCGTCTCGGTCACCCCCGGGCCAAAAACCAATATTTATGATGTCATTTGCAATGTGTTCTCCGTTAAATATGTGTTGTTGAATATAATCGTAAACACGCCCAAAAGAATTATAAAAAACATTTTCTAAATACCAAATTAAGCTCACTGCCTCATCATAAGGACTAGGTTTTTTATGCTTAAAAAAAGATGTTTTTCCAAGCTGTGCTAACGAGTCATTTATCTGTAGAAGATTGTTTTGCTTGATTGCTTTTGTTAGATCTGTTATTATCCCAAGAACAGATCCTGGATAAAATTGCGTTGGATGTGCGGTCAAAACAATACGAACTTTGAATTCCGTTAAACACCTTTTAAGCCTTTCCAACTTATCTTCAGAAGAAACTGTCTCTTTTAAACTTCGTAACGTGCCAATTCCATCCATATTGTTAACTACTGGAAATGCAGCATCTTCAATGGCATCAAATAAAACCACTTGTCTCTCAATATATTGAATGAATCGAAACAGTAAATTAATTTGACTCTTAGAAGAGCGTCTTGCTTGGTACTTTTTAAAAAAGGCTTCAACTATTAGGGTTGGACTATCTCCTTTCTCAAATCCTTTCCTACAAGTTTCATGAAACAAGGGTAATAAAACCCCTGTCTTTGTAATTGTATCAAAAGGTAATGTCATAAATATGCTGTTGTAGATCTGATATTTAGATAAAACGTTTTGATTAAATCGTGTTAGCTTCGGTTGAATTGACATTATATGACGACTTTATTAACTAGTAAATGTAGTAAAGCTAATGCATACTCTTATAGATTTTAAAAATTTTTGCGAATAATCCTATTATTTGAATTTTAAATACACAAACCATAATAAACTAGCTATTAATTTTAATATTCTTTATTACGCCGAAAGAATAACTAATTTTTCAACATTCTGATTGAAGTTATAGACTATTTTTCTTTTTCATATTGATTTCTATCAAAACCATTTTTTTGTTGGATGATATTATTTACATTTGTTAAGAATTTTCGAGGAAAACTTTGATCTGATTGCAACCTCAATAAAAAATGCTAAAGCAGTAGTTTACAAATTCCTACAGCCTTAGCCATCAAAGTTTATCGATACTAATTTAAAGAGTTCATGGCTTATTTATTTACATCAGAAAGTGTCTCAGAAGGGCATCCAGACAAAGTTGCAGATCAAATTAGTGATGCATTAATTGATAATTTTTTGGCATTTGACAAAGATGCTAAAGTCGCTTGTGAAACTTTAGTAACCACAGGCCAAGTTGTTTTAGCTGGAGAGGTGAAATCTACCACTTATCTGGATGTTCAAAAAATTGCAAGACAGACAATTAAAGATATTGGCTACACAAAAAGTGAATACATGTTTGACGGTGATTCTTGTGGAGTGTTCTCAGCAATTCACGAACAGTCAGATGACATTAACAGAGGAATCGACAGAGAAACTAAAGAAAAACAAGGCGCGGGTGATCAAGGAATGATGTTTGGTTATGCAACACGCGAAACAGAAAACTATATGCCTTTAGCGTTAGATTTAGCGCATCGTATTCTAACAGAACTTGCCGAATTACGAAGAGAAAATAGAGATATTACGTATTTACGTCCTGATTCAAAAAGTCAAGTCACCATTGAATACAATGACAATAATGTCCCCCAAAGAATCGATGCAATCGTAGTCTCAACACAACACGATGACTTTGATGCTGACGCTGTCATGCTTAAAACAATCGAAAATGACATCAAAACTATTTTAATACCTCGTGTAATTGCCAAATTACCACAGCATACTCAAACATTATTTACAAATGATATTAAGTATCACATCAATCCAACTGGAAAATTTGTCATTGGTGGGCCACATGGGGATACTGGACTTACCGGACGAAAAATAATTGTGGACACCTATGGCGGCAAAGGAGCACACGGAGGGGGCGCTTTTTCTGGGAAAGACCCGAGTAAGGTAGACAGAAGTGCTGCTTATGCTACCAGACATATTGCAAAAAATCTAGTTGCTGCAGGTGTTTGTGATGAAGTATTAGTTCAAGTTAGTTATGCAATTGGTGTTGTTGAACCCATGGGGATTTTTATTGACACCTATGGTTCATGCCCTTTTAATATGACAGACGGTGAGATTGCAAAAAAGGTGTCAGACATTTTTGATATGCGACCTGCTGCAATTGAGAAACGATTAAAGCTTCGAAATCCAATGTATAGTGAGACTGCCGCTTACGGTCACATGGGAAGAGAAAATGAGACCATTTCCAAAACATTTGAACAACCAAATGGCAATACAGTTACCATGGAAGTTGAGCTTTTCACATGGGAGAAATTGGATTTTGTAGACAAGGTAAAAAAGGCTTTTCGATTGGACTAAATCCTCAAAATGAAACCCTCACAGACTATTTACATTAATTGTCCAATCCTCCTCTTCGTGTAGGAGATCGCTGTGATGGCCATTTCATTTGCTTACCTGTACGTCTACTCACCGGAAGGACTATTTTTTCTGTTGAAGTTTTGTCAGGATCTTCACTTGCCATGTAAGTTAAGATTGCTGTTAATATGGCATTATTTTTTAAATCATCAAATATAATTTTATCATAAGTATCACGATTGGTATGCCAGGTGTAGTTCCAATATGACCAATTTAAGGCACTCAGATTAAAAGCAGGGGCACCAGCAGCTAAAAAAGATGCGTTATCAGAGCCTCCTCCACTTGGAGAGCCTGGATAATTAGTTTCAATATGTTGTGTAATATCTCTAGGAACCGCTGCCAACCAACTTCCCAGATAATCATAAGCATGTAAAAAGCCAGCTCCTGAAATATTGACCACGCGACCAGTTCCATTATCTTGATTAAATGATGCCTGAATATTTTTAACTATTTCTGGATGATCTTCTACGAAAGCTCGAGAGCCATTAAGTCCTTGCTCTTCACTACCCCAATGACCAACGATAATAGTTCGTTTTGGATTTGGATAAAACTTTTTCAATAATCGCATTGCTTCCATCATAACCAAGGTACCTGTTCCGTTATCCGTGGCTCCTGTCCCTCCATCCCACGAATCAAAATGGGCAGATAATACAATATATTCTTTTGGCTTCTCTGTGCCTCTGATTTCTCCGATAGTATTAAATGTAGGCACCTCTCCTAATTCTTTAGATTCTGCAACAATTTTAAGAATTGGTTTGTCCCCATATTCTACCATTCTATAAAGCATCGTGTAATCTTCCAACTCCATATCCACTGTTGGAATAACTTTCGTTCGAGCACTAAATATTTTATTAACCCCAAACCCTCTTGACCAATTACTTGCCACAATTCCAGCAGCACCAGCATCCTCAAGAGCTCTTATTATTGAACGTCTATTAAAACCAGTACGTCTTAAATTGGTTCGCCACGACATGGTGAGACTATCACGTTCATCTTTCATTTTAGTAAATGACTCTTCTGTTGCAAACTCTTCCCAGTTATAGTCTGGTCTACCTGTTGGTTGTTTCATTGAAACCAAAACAAATTTTCCTTTAACATTAGGTAACCATTGTTTAAAATCTAAAGAATCTTTTACGTTTTCTGGTAACGTAATAACTTCGGCAGTTACCCCTGCACTTCCCGTACTTGGATTCCAGGCCAATTGCATCCCGTCAAGTGTTTGAATTCTTGGAGAAATCATGTCAATATGTGTAATACCACGCTCCCATCCACGCCAAGTTCCATATTGTTCCTGTCTTGCTTCTATACCCCATTTTTTGTACTGCTCAATAGCCCATTGACTCGCGTGTTGCATTTGAGGTGTTCCTACCAAGCGAGGTCCAACGACGTCTAAAAGCTCATGTGCTAAACGTTCTAGATCAGAGTTGCTACTTGCCTCTTCAACCATATCATCAATAATGCTATTTTGAGCAGATGTATTGCTAAAAGAAATCAAAAATAATAGTAAAAATAGTGTATAAAGATGCTTCATCAGTATAGTTATTTGAGTTAAGACATTAAAAGAAATCTAAATTAACTAAAAAAAAGTAATTTAATTCTGAAATATCAAGTCAAACCAAAATAAAATAGTCACTTGTAATACTACAATTGATAGATTAATCTAAATGTGACAAACCGTGGCTGAATAAAGGTCTGTGTGGATGAAACAGATAAATTATTTGCACTGTTATTTAAGCGAGATTCTATATTTAGCAAATTTGTAGCTTTTATTTCATATTCTAACTTTGCATCCCTGTCTTTTCGGTACGATAAAGAAGCATTCCAAGTTTTAAAGGAGTCACTATTTCCCGCATCTGTGCTTTGCTTTGTGTAGGTGAAATCTGATCTTAAAGTTAAAGATTTCCAAATGTAGGCGTCAAAATCAATCGATGGCGCATTTGTATAAAACGTTGTCTTATTACCTCCTTGATCATTAGTTGACACGCTATAGCGGTATTTAACGCTTACGTTTGGTGCTACTTTAAAATTAGTTCTAAGTCCTGGTGTATAACTTTGAGTAAATCCCTCGTTAAGAGATTGTCTGTTTTGAATGAACTGATTGATTTTACTATAATTAAAATTTGCATTTAACGTTGCTCTAATTTTACCGAATGTACGCTGAATACGTCCAAATGCTGAAACGTTTTCATCAGCAAAACTTGAATTAAAAAAAGTGCTTGTTGTGATCACATTTTCAAAATTCGTTAATCCTCGAATTTGATCAATGTTTTTAGAATATGCTAAACGCCCAAATACGTTGGTATAGTTAAATAAATTAAAGCTTGAATAAAATAAACTAACATTGTGAGACAAAGCATTTTGTAATTCAGGCTCTCCATATTGGATGCTGTTAAAGTTGTTTAAAACTAGTCCCTGTGCCAATTTTGTAACATCAGTAAAACGATTTCGCATGTCATAACTAAATGTCAAACTCTCACTCTTTTTAAATTGAATACGTGCTTCAAAATCTGGTAAGATTCTAAAAAAATTATCACTGTATGTCTCATCAAATTGGCTATTATTATTGCCATAAGAATGTAGTGAAAATCCAGGAGTCAACGTAAACTTACCTGCTTTGACTCTGTAGTGAAACCCCAAGTAAATATCATTAAAATTATATTCTGTGTCGTTAGTTGCACGTCCATCATTGAAGGTAGGTGTAGGATCAAAAACCGAACCATCCTCAAGAAATTGAAAAATATTAGAATTAAAACTTTGACGGCTTAAAATCGTTCCAAATGTCAGGTTTAAATTACTTTTACCATTGATGATGTAATAGTAATCCAATTTTGCATCAAGTTGATTAGATTTAATTCGTCTGTTCTGAGCTAAATCATAATTATCGAGTGAAGTATTTAATCCCAGAGCTTCAGCTGTTGTATCAAAAGCATCTCTATTATCTGGATTAACATCATCATTATTTGTAGGATCATTAACGAGTATGGCATTGTAAAAAGGATCCTCATCTTTAATTAAGTGTTGCGCCTCAAATGCAAAAATATTTTTGTCGTTTAAAGTATAATAATAATTCATGCTCTGACTGATACTGAAAGGTGTAGTCTCATCAATTTGATTCGTTGAGCCTAAAACTGATGATAAGAAATTTTGTCGTTGCTCATCCTTTGAAAGACGCCCTAAAATATCATAATCTAACTGATTATTAACGTTAGGTTTGTAAGAAACGCTCAACTTAAGTAATCCTTGATTAGAACGTTCATCACTAATCTGCTCTGTAGATTCATCTGGTATACCCAAATCTGAATCAGTATATTCTCTAAAACTTTTTTGTTTAGAAGCGATACGACTAACATTGTAAATTGCAAATCCACTGATGTCTAATGCCTTATTTGGTGAATAACTAAAATTTGTTGCCCCTAACTTATTTTCAACATCTAAAGCATTATTTTGGCTCGTTAAAAAGCCAAGACTGTTATCTCCTAGATTGATATCTGTTCCACTACTCCTACTCGGAGCTTGGAATCCAAACCCACCTCCAAAATTTCTAATATCTCGTCGTGACAGGGCAACCTCTCCAATATTATTCAAATCGCCAATAAAATTCAGACTAAATTTTGGACTGTAATAAAACAACTTGGGCTGAGCTAGGTACAAGTTCTCGTCTGGAGATTGCCCTGCTCCTGCTGTAACATTTCCAAACCAAAAATTTTCTTTACCTTCTTTCAGTTTAATATTCAAAGCCACATTATCTTGATTATTTGTTACACCACTCAATTGCCCAACCTCAGAGTAATTGCGTAACACTTGTATTTTATCGACTGCATTTGATGGAATATTTTTGGTAGCAACTTTAGTGTCTCCGTCAAAAAAATCTTTACCATTAACCATGAGTTTATTGACAACTTTACCCTCTACTTCAACTTGACCATCTTCATTTATTTCAACACCTGGCAAATTCTCCAGGACATCCTCAAGTTTTCGGTCGGCTCCTGTTTTGAAAGAATCAGCATTATAGACTAGTGTATCTCCTTTGACAGTTACTGGCATTTCATAGGTCAATTCAACAGCATCCAAGGCGTTGTCGGGTAATAAAGTAAAGTTTTGAGTAATATTGGCTTCGATGGTAGTAACCTCCTGCTCCAAACTCTTCATTCCTATATAACTAACCTGAAATTTATAGGTTTCATTTTTTCCAAGACTTAATAAAAAATAGCCTTTTTCATCTGTTATAGCATATGACTCTAATGCACTAGTTGACTTATTAATGGCAATGACGTTAGCCAATTCCAGAGCTATTCCTGAACTATCTTTGACGACACCTTCAAATCTAAGTTGGCTGTGAGAAAAACAGGTTATTGTCAAAAAAAAGAATACGAGTATATTTTTCATAGGTTTAATGTCTTGAGTTGATTTACCCTAATTTGACTGCAATGATATGATTTGGTTTAATAGTGTTATGTTAAATAAATGCCAAAATAATGAGCCCAAATATTCCTTTAAAAAGGACATTTAATTTCGCCTTCTACCTCGGTTATTTCTCATTTCCATCATCTTTCCTGCAATGGTCGTTTGATAGTCTTTTTTATTGATGATTTTACCTTTTTGAGGAGCTTCAATAGTTGACTTTTCTTGCGGATTCATCACTATTTTTGAACATAACATCGTGGTATTTCCAACATTAACTTCAAGAATGAGTCCAGGTAACCCCCAGTACTCCAAAGGCCCTTGACTAACTGGGATTTGCGGAGAATACCACGCGATGACTTCAGTTGTTTTAACGCTATCGTCCTCTTTCTGTGACATACTACTCCATGAAAAATTGTACCATTCTAAATCTGCTACTGGGATTGTTGCCGTAGCTTTGAAACAAGTATAGTTTCCTATTTTTTTTGTTTCAGAACCCATACTCCACGCAATCTCTAATAACTTATCCTCTACTAAAAATTGTTTACCGTAAAATTCTTGACTTTGTAATAAGCTATTTGTCTTCACATTTTTGTATTGCTTTCCTGGAGAAAAGTTTTTACCCCACGAGTCTGTAGCACCTGACATAGCGTCTAATTTCTCGTCTTCTTCAAAAAAAGATTCTTCTTTATTGAATGTAAGGATATAGGTTTTTTCCAAACGGTTTTTCAGTCCAGCTTGAATTTGTTTTTTCTGGGCCTCGCTCATGCGGGCTCCAAAGTTACCAAGATCCATGGTAGATTTTGAAAAATAAAAGGCCTTACCTTGAAAATCTTGAGACACAACATTTAGAGGTAATAACAGTATTAATAATGTAAAAATTGATAGTGACATCGCGCTTTTCATGATATGGTTGGGTATTGGTTTTGTTCAACAAAATTAAAAAAATGTAAAACACTAGTGTCGTGTTTACGATAACATTAACATAGTACTATCGTTTGAATTGGGTAATTAAATGATACATAGCTCTTAAAGAAAATCCTTAAGAGACGATTAATAAAATCAAAATTATTAGAAACTGTGATTAAGAATATTAAGTTTAATATCCCTGTGAATTGGTGTATTTCGTTCTACATTTTTATTTTTCCACCTCGACCACCTCGACCACCGTACATCTCTCTCATCTCTCTCATTTTTTTTGAAACAATTTCCGTATACTCGGCCTGAGTGACTTCTTTACCTTTGGTTGGCCTTTTAATATCCTCTTTTTCTTCAGGGTTCATGACAATCTTTGAACACAGTATGGTCGTCCTTCCTGCACTTACCTCTAAAATTAAACCAGGAAGCCCCCAGTACTCGCCAGGACCCTGGTTGATTGGGATTTGAGGAGTGTACCAAGCAGTAACCTTTTGTTCTTTTGGAATTTCAATTTCGTCCATAGGATTGTTAGATGATTTTGTTGAGTCCTTTTCTTTACCTTCACGTCCTTTGCTTCTTCTGGCCGACATAAAATCAGTATCATCTAATTTTTTTGTAGCAGTGGCTTTTATGGCTAAATATTGTCCAATCTGTTTAGTTTCAGTTGACATGATCCATTCCAATTTTTCTAAACTATCCTTCACCAAAAACTGTTTCCCAAAAAATTCATTCTCAACGATTAGTTTATTTTCTTTTATGTTTTTATACTCATTTCCGCCACCCATTGACATGCTAAAACCCCATCCTCTTCCACCACCAGGGGCCTCCAATTTTTCCTCTTCTTTATAAATGGACTCTTCTTTATTAAAGGTTAAAATAAATGTCTTTTCAAACATACCCTTCATTCTTTCTGCAATTTGCTTTTTCTGCTGCTCACTCATCTTGCCACCCCAACTACCCATGTCCATAGTAGACTTTGAGAAATAATACGCTTTTCCTTGAAAATCTTTTTGTGCAAACGAGCCTATTGTAAATGATAAACAAACAAGTGACAATAATATTTTTAAATAATACTTCATGATAATGAGATTTGTGTTTTGGCCAAAAATAACTATTTTGTTAAGTAATAGACAGCTTTTAGTTCTTTTAGTTTAATGTGTTTTAGTTAAATTATTCTTAAACTATGTGCCAACTCATCTTTCCTTTTTTTTCAATATTCCCTCAAGGAGCTATAATCTTTTAACAGTAAAAATAAAATTACTCAAAAATAAATTGATTTTTGTACTTTTCAGTATCATATGAAAATCATCAATTATCTTTTTATTTTTATAAGTACATGGCTGTTTTCTCAAGACAGTATTCAAACTAATTTTGTAAAAAAAATTAGAATTGAACAAAACCAATTGGCGGCCATAGACAATTTTGGCAATTACTATTTCACAGACCTCAACACCATCGCCAAACAGGTAAAAACCAATGAATTTATATACAATAACATGCAATTGGGTGAAATAAGTTCCATAGATGCTTTTAATGCTTTAAAAACGACTGTCTTTTACAGAGATTTCAATACAGTCATTATCTTAGACAATCGTTTGTCTGAAATAATGAAAATTGATTTTAACCAAAACGTCCCATTTCGAAATATATCACATGTGTCAACCGGTTATGACACGACAATTTGGTGTTTTAATCAAGAAACACAAGAATTAGAGCTTTTTGATTATCGCAATAAAACGACTAGGGTGAAATCTTTTCCTGTAAATGACAATGCTATTGCCATGATAAGTAATTACAATACCTGTTGGTTACTTACAGAAAATTATCTTTATCATTATAATTACTTTGGTAGTTTATTAAAAAAAATAGCTCATGATGGTTTTACATCGATGAGAGAAAGTGACGGAAATCTTATTTTAAAAAAAGATGAGTTTTTACATTATTTAGACACAACTACAGAATTAATGACGCCAATTCAAGATCACAATTTGTTAATAAAACAGTTTTTTGTAACGAATGAAACCTTGTATATTTACGATGATGAATTTCTTCATCAATATCAACTTATAAAGGAATAAATTATGCACGTTGCAATAGCAGGAAATATTGGCGCAGGAAAAACAACACTCACAAAATTACTAGCAAAACATTACAAATGGGAAGCTCAGTTAGAGGATGTAGTTGATAATCCTTACCTAGATGATTTTTATAATCAAATGGAACGATGGAGTTTCAATTTGCAAGTATATTTTTTAAATAGCCGTTTCAGACAAGTCCTGCAAATTCATCAAAGTGGAAAAGACATTATCCAAGACAGAACTATTTACGAGGACGCTCACATATTTGCACCAAATTTGCATGCCATGGGACTGATGACAAACCGTGATTTTAATAATTATTCCTCCCTTTTTGAATTGATGGAGTCTTTAGTCAAAGGCCCAGATTTATTAATTTATTTAAGAAGTTCAATACCCAATCTAGTCAATCAAATTCACAAACGTGGCCGAGACTACGAAAACTCAATAAGTATCGACTACTTAAGTCGATTAAACGAACGTTATGAAGCTTGGATTCATGGTTATGATAAAGGGAAGCTATTAATTATTGATGTTGACAAACTTGATTTTGTAGTTAATCCCGAGGACTTAGGAAATATCATAAACAAAATAGATGCAGAAATAAATGGCTTATTTTAGTTCGTTTAGATCAATTCTTTATTTTTGAAATCGCATCTCAATAAACATGACATTTTAGTGATTATTTGTGCGTAATATTACTGTTTTTTGAGCTATCACTACTTCAAAAAATATCAATTTTAGCCCTTTATTAACGTGATTTAATCTGGTATAGATTTCTTATATTAGGTGGCGAAAACAAGACTATTTTATTATGCCATTAAACACTAAAAAAGAAATAATTACCCTGTTAAGTATTTTTCTAAGTTACTCATCTTTATACTCTCAAAATGAAACAACTCGTCAAACTCCAAAAGCAAATTACCGACAGGCTGCAAAATATTCCCCTAAACAACTAGGGAAGCTCGTACATTCAACCTCAGTGCGTCCACATTGGTTAAAAAATGGAAATCGCTTTTGGTATCAATACAAAACGACTGATGGCTCAAATTACTACCTTGTAGATGCAGACAAAGGTATTCGCACAAAGCTTTTTGATAATGCTAAAATGGCTCAGTGGCTTACTGAAATCACCAAAGATCCTTATGATGCGCAACATTTACCACGATTTAATTTCAAATTTGTTAAAAATGAGTCTGCTATAAGATTTAGAGTAACAGCTACTGAAGAGGTCTTGTCTAAAGAAGAAGAAAAAATCACAAGCAAAACAGACACAACATTGTCAAAACAAAAGAATCATAAATCTAAAATGGTAAAAAAGACTTACCATTTTGAGTACAAGCTTGGAAGCAGTAATCTTACAGTGATTGATAACAAAAAAGAGGAGAAAAAGGAATGGGAAAAATGGGCTAATATTGCTCCAGATAGCTCTATCGTCATATTTTCAAAAAACTTTAATTTATTCTGGATGGATAAAGAAAATTTTTTAAAAGTAGTAAAAGATGATAAGGACTCTACAATTGTTGAACATCAATGGACCTCCGACGGAGAAGAGAATTACAGCTATGGTGGCGCTCGTAGAGGTGAAAATAATGAAGACAAAGAGAAAAATAAAAACGACAGGAAAGGAGTTCGTGTAATATGGTCACATAATTCGAAAAAATTTGTTTTTCAAAAAACAGATTCACGTCATATTAAAGATTTGTGGGTTGTCAATTCAACTGCAAACAAAAGACCCACTTTGGAAACTTACAAGTATCATATGCCAGGAGAAAATGAGTATTACAAGACAGAATTATTGATTTTTGATGCCATCTCCAAAGACATTAAAAAAATTACCCTAGACACCATCAAACAACAAAGTATCTCTGTTTATCGTGAACCAAGAAAAAAGTCAAACATGGATGATGATTTCCAGCCTTCGTTATTGTTATCAAAAAAAGATCACGTTTATTTCAGCTCCATAAGTAGAGACCGTAAAAAGTTAGATATCTGTGTTGCTGATATGAGCACAGGAGTTGTCAAAACATTAATTGAAGAACGTTTTAACACCTATATTGAAACACGCCCCTTAGTTCTTCTAAATAATGAAACTGAAATGTTGCACTGGGCTGAACGCTCTGGTTGGGCTCACTATTATCTCTATGACATATCCGGAAATTTGAAAAATCAAATAACCAGAGGGGCATATCATGTTGAAAATGCTATTGGTATAAACGAAAAGTCACGTACGTTATACTTTACAGCTCATGGAATACCAAAAAATCAAGATCCCTATTTCGAGCACATATATAAGATTAACTTAAACGGTACAGGCTTGAAAGCACTGAATTCAGGAGATTATAATACAAGTACAAGTATGTCTGATTCTAATGAGTTTTTTGTAAATAATTACTCACGAGTTAATACCACTCCAAAATCAGAATTAAGAAATAATGCCGGTACTGTTATTATGCAATTAGAAACAGCGGATCTGTCACAACTTATGGCTTCGGGATATCACTTCCCAGAACCTTTCAAAGCTAAAGCAGATGATGGTATTACAGATATTTACGGTGTCATGTATAAACCTTTTGATTTTGATGAAACAAAAATCTATCCTCTACTGGAATATGTATACCCTGGCCCTCAAACTGAAGCAGTAAATAAATCTTTTTCAGTAAGAATGGATCGCTTAGATCGTATGGCACAGTTAGGGTTTGTGGTAATTACATTAGGAAATCGAGGGGGGCATCCAGACCGTTCAAAATGGTACCATAATTACGGTTATGGAAATCTAAGAGATTATGGTTTGGCAGATAAGAAATATGTTGCTGAACAATTAGCCAATAAGCACGATTATATTGACATTGATAAAGTTGGTATTTATGGCCATTCGGGAGGTGGGTTTATGTCAACTGCAGCAATGCTCGTTTATCCTGATTTTTTCAAAGCAGCCGTTTCATCAGCAGGTAATCATGATAATAACATTTACAATAGTTGGTGGAGTGAGACTCACCATGGCGTTAAGGAGGAAATGGATGACGATGGCAATATTAAATATAAATATATTATTGACGACAATCAGTCCTTGGCCAAAAATTTAAAAGGAAATCTCATGCTAGTTCACGGAGATGTCGATAATAACGTTCACCCAGGAGGTACTATTAGAATGGCTAATGAACTTATTAAAGCGAACAAACGTTTCAACTTTATGATCATGCCCGGGCAGCGTCACGGATTTGGGGGCATGACAGAATATTCGTTTTGGTTAAGAGCTGATCATTTTAGTAAATACTTACTTGAGAAAGAAGCAACTGATATTGATATTACAGAAATGAATAGAGATCAGCCTCAAAATAATTAAACTTGATGTATACAAATAAAAAACCACGCTTTAAAGGCGTGGTTTTTTTATAAATACATTAAAGCTTTTAATTTTCTGGCATCACTTCTTCAATTTCTTTTTCAACCATAATTGTGTTTTCAGTTAAAGTAACTTTTACATTATCTAGACCTTCCAACTTTTCTGTAACCTCTTCATCTGAACCCTCAAAAACCTCATACTTCGTCTCTGTTTTTCCATTTTCTGTGGAGATTGTGGTTACTGTTGCTTTGACACTTCCATCATCATTTTTTATTTTTTCTACTTTAATTTCCTTAGATATATCAGCCTGCCCACTTAACATGGCTGTAGCCTCTTCATTGGCATGCCCTCCTAAGATGGGAGCTATAACTAACCCTATTAAACACGTAAGTTTAATTAGAATATTCATAGATGGCCCAGAAGTATCTTTAAATGGGTCACCAACAGTATCTCCAGTCACTGCTGCTTTGTGTGCCTCAGAACCTTTATAAGTCATTTCTCCATTAATCTCAACACCTGCTTCAAAAGATTTTTTAGCATTGTCCCATGCACCTCCAGCATTATTTTGGAAGATTGCCCATAGTACACCAGAAACTGTGACACCTGCCATATAACCACCTAACATTTCTGCTATGGCCTGATTATCCATCCCAAACAACATTGGTACAAAGGCAATGACTAACGGGAATCCAATAGTCAACAGACCAGGTAACATCATTTCTTTTAAAGATGCTTGTGTAGAAATTGCCACACACTTATCGTATTCAGGTTTTCCAGTTCCTTCCATAATTCCGGCAATATCTCTAAACTGACGACGTACTTCTTCTACCATTTCCATAGCAGCTTTACCTACAGCATTCATTGCCAAAGCAGAGAATACTACTGGGACCATACCACCCACAAATAACATGGCTAATACTGGTGCTTTAAATATATTAATTCCATCTATTCCTGTAAATGTTACATACGCTGCGAATAATGCCAATGATGTTAATGCAGCAGAAGCAATAGCAAAACCTTTACCTGTAGCTGCTGTTGTATTACCAACTGAATCTAAAATATCTGTTCGTTCTCTAACTATAGGTTCTTGTTCGCTCATTTCAGCAATACCACCTGCATTATCAGATATTGGTCCAAAAGCATCAATTGCTAATTGCATGGCAGTTGTAGCCATCATGGCAGAAGCAGCTAATGCGACACCATAAAATCCTGCTAATGCATAAGATCCCCAAATCGCACCGGCAAATAACAATACTGATGGGAACGTAGATATCATTCCTGTTGCAAGACCAGCAATAATGTTTGTGCCTGCACCGGTACTAGATTGTTGTACAATATTTAAAATTGGTTTTTTACCTAAACCAGTATAATATTCAGTAACAGAAGAAATCACAGCTCCTACAAATAAACCAACTAAGGTTGCATAGAATACACGCATTGCGGAAATTTCTTGTAATCCTTCTCCGAAAAAGTTCATTTGCATTGTTTCTGGCAACATCCATGTTACTAATATAAAACATGCAGCAGCAACTAAAGCAATAGATGTCCAGTTACCAATATTTAAAGCGCCCATGACCTGAGCTTCTTTAGCATCATTACTCTTTATTTTAACTAACACAGTCCCTATGATAGAGATGATGATTCCTGCACCAGCAATTGCCATTGGTAATAATATTGGGCCAATCCCTCCAAAACCATATTCAGAAATATTTCCACCCATGTCTTTAATCACATAATTACCAAGTACCATGGCAGCAAGGACAGTTGCTACGTATGATCCAAATAAATCGGCACCCATACCTGCAACATCCCCGACGTTGTCACCAACGTTATCTGCAATAGTCGCTGGATTTCTTGGATCATCTTCTGGGATTCCAGCTTCAACTTTTCCAACTAAATCGGCACCAACATCCGCAGCTTTAGTATAAATACCACCACCTACTCTTGCAAATAAGGCAATTGATTCGGCACCTAATGAAAACCCAGCTAGGGTTTCTAACACTAGAGTCATATCATCTGTATTTGTCCAACCTTCTGGCATAAATATGAACTTGTAAAATATAATAAAGAATGCTGTTAATCCTAATACCGCCAAACCAGCAACACCAAGACCCATTACAGTTCCACCACCAAAAGATATTTTTAAGGCTTTTGGCAAACTAGTTCGTGCAGCTTGAGTTGTTCTGACATTTGTTTTAGTTGCGATTTTCATTCCTATATTTCCTGCAAAAGCAGAAAAAATTGCACCGCAGACAAAAGCAATTACAATTAAATAACTAGTAGTTGGTACAAAGTAGGCTACTACTGTTAGTAGTAAACTAACTATGACTACAAATATTGAAAGCAATCTATATTCGGCATTTAAGAATGCCAAGGCCCCTTCATAAATGTGGTCTGAAATTTCTTTCATTTTACCATCTCCTGCGTCTTGTTTCATTACCCAATTTTGCTTGACTATCATGTAGATTAGTCCTAATAACGCCAAAGCTATTGGCATGTAAATCATCAGTGATTCCATATGTTTATTGTTAGATTAGTTTTTAACGTGTGCAAAAATAGTAAAATCAATATTAATAGGAAATTCTTTTTAAGCGAATTTATAAAGGGGGCTATTTAGAATGTTATTAAACTAAAAACAACGCTTGTAAATAATTTTTAGACAAAGTCTAACCGAATTGATATTGACACAAAAATAAATTAACTTCGTTCAAACAGAAACTCAATTATTCACTTTGAGTAATTAGTACAAAATCACAATTATGAAATCACTATTATTTCTTCTAAATGTATTGCTTATTATTGGATGTAAAGATGGCTCAGACATGACCGTTGAAGAAATTAGATGGCAAAAACATGTGGCAAATACTGAAATTATTAGAGATGATTTTGGTGTTCCACATATTTACGGTAAAACTGATGCTGATGCTGTATTTGGATTACTTTATGCGCAATGTGAAGACGATTTTAATCGTGTTGAAAGCAATTACATTTGGGCTATAGGAAGACTTGCGGAAGTTGAAGGAGAGGCCGCTTTGTACAGTGATTTGAGAGCTAGACTGTATATGACCAAAGACGAAGCTGTCGAAAATTTCAAAAATTCACCAAAGTGGTTACAAGACCTCTGTGTTGCTTTTGCTGACGGGATTAATTATTATTTAAAAACACACCCCGAAGTACAGCCAAAATTATTAACTCGTTTTGAACCTTGGATGCCCATGTACTTTAGCGAAGGCTCTATTGGAGGTGATATTGAGAGAGTCTCAACAAACAATATCAAAAAGTTTTATGGTGATTCTGAACATCCGATGGTTGTCAATGATGGATTAATTAGGCTAAAAGATAATGAACCAAGAGGTTCAAATGGATTCGCAATTTCAGGAGAACGTACACAATCTGGAAATGCCATGTTGTTAATTAATCCTCACACCTCCTTCTTTTTCAGGGGTGAAGTTCATGTGGTTAGTGAAGAAGGATTAAATGCCTACGGAGCAGTCACCTGGGGACAGTTTTTTGTATACCAAGGGTTTAACGAAAAAACAGGCTGGATGCATACCTCAACAGGGACAGATATCATCGATGAATTTGAAGAGACCATTGCATTTTCAAATGATAAAAAATCTTATGTGTATGGTGACAAATTGCTTCCAATTGATTCCATTCCAGTTGCTCTAAAATACAAGTCTGTTGATGGCGTCTTAGATAAAAGTTTTATGATTTATCGTACTCATCACGGACCAATTACCCACAAAAGAGATGATAAATGGGTGTCGACAGCATTAATGTGGAGTCCAATAAATGCGTTGGAGCAATCGTTTACAAGAACTAAAAAATCAAACCACGATGAATTTCATGAAATGATGGATATTCGTACAAATTCATCAAATAATACGGTTTATGCAGATGCAGATGGAACTATTGCCTATTACCATGGCAACTTTATCCCAAAAAGAAATCAACAGTTTGATTATTCTCAACCTGTTGATGGCAGTAACCCAGAAACAGATTGGGATGGCTTACATTCTTTGGAGGAAACAATTATGGTTATCAATCCACCAAATGGTTGGATTCAAAATTGTAACTCAACACCGTTTACAAGTGCTGCTGAATATAGTCCTAAAATGGAGGACTACCCGAAGTACATGGCTTCTTTTCCTGAAAACTTTAGAGGGATGCATGCCATTCCTCTGCTCAAGAATGCAACTAAATTAACTCTTGACAGTCTCATTGATTTGGCCTATGACCCCTACCTTCCCGGAGCAGATTTACTAATTAGTGGTTTACTAGATGCCGCAAAAAATAGTGAGCTTAATAACGTAAAAATAAAGGCTGCGATAGCATTACTAAAAAACTGGGATTTTAAAGTTTCTGAAACATCAATTGGTATGACGTTAGCACAATTTTATTTAAACACTTATTTAAAATCAGAATTAATTCCAAATATGATAGGTAATAAACGCATTACTAGACTGGAGAGATTTAACTACATGAGTAAAATGGCTTCTGCCAAAGAACGTTTAGGTGTTTTTCAGATAGCTTTAGAAACATTAGAAAGTGATTTTGGCTCGTGGCAAACTGCATGGGGCTCCTTCAATAGATATCAGAGAAATAACGGTTCAATTTTTCAAACTTTTGATGATAACAAAGAAAGTCTCCCTGTCGGAATGGCATCAGGCACCTGGGGTGCACTTGCTTCATATGGAACTCGTTTTGGCAAGGACACAAAACGTCAATACGGCGTTGCTGGCAATAGTTTTGTTGCAGTTGTTGAGTTTGGAGAAAAGCTGAGAGCTAAATCGATGTTAGCAGGTGGTCAAAGCGGTGATCCAACATCACCCCATTTTGATGACCAAAGTGAGCGCTACGCAAATGGCACCTTTAAAAATGTTGCTTTTTATCGTTCTGATGTTGAAAAAAGAGCAATTTCCACCTATCATCCCGGTGAAAAATAGATAGATACCATGAATGCATTTAAAGCAATACTTGTACTTTTCTTACTCAATTCATGCCAACAACTAAACCCTGCGACACCTCTTGTTGTAAACAGTAATAGCATCACATCAAATTTAATCATAGCAAATGACCACATAAAAACTTTCAAAACCAATGCAACTTTATCGAACGAGTACTTTGATTTTGATGATTTAAAAGGGAAATATATGCTCATTGACTTCTGGGGTACTTGGTGTGCACCATGTGTAAAAGAAATGCCCCAAATAAAAAAAATTTATGAATACTACAGTGATAAACTTTACGTACTGGGTATAAACACAAGGGACAATAAAGCACGTTTAAGACAATTTATCACGTCCAATGAGTATCCTTGGACTCAACTCATAAATGGAACAGGTTTATCAGATTTTGTTCTAAAATTTAACGTAGTTGGCTTTCCAACAAAACTCATCGTAGATCCAAACGGAAAGATTTTACATCGCTTTGTAGGCAGTGGTGAAAAAGCATTTGACAAATTAGAAGAGCTTTTGAAAAAATAATAAGTTGTTTGTTATATAACCATAGCGATCGGTTTCAAACACTAACATCAGAGCTATTCTACCCCGCAAGCATATCTCTTATTTTGTATTATTGTAAATATGAAAAAATTAAATTCAATTGATCTCTTTATAGACAAACTGTCCACACAAGTTGTTTCGAACAACACAACAAACATGTATTTTGGAAATACAATTGCATCACAGATTTGTAGAAAAAACTTAAAACTTTATCTAAATAAAATGATTGATGTGAAGCCATCACATCTTTTATTAGGTGAAGCGCCTGGGTACAAGGGTTGTGGAATTACTGGCATTGCATTTACGAGTGAACGTATTTTGAATGAAAACACGTTTTATAAAAATCAAGGCTTTCGATGCTTAAATAAGCCGTCAAAACTAAGTAGCGAAATTTCTGCAACCATTGTGTGGAGTGTATTGGATAATTACACGAACATACCTTTGATATGGAATATTTTTCCATTTCACCCCCATGACACATCAAAAAAAAAATCAAACAGGACTCCGACTGAAACAGAATTAGAATTAGGAAAAGTGTACTTAAACTTACTTTTAAAAATATTTAATATTGATAATATAATTGCTCTAGGAAGAAAACCTGAATCTAAACTTAAAGGTTTTGGGTATCATTATGGTTACATTAGACATCCTGCCAATGGAGGAAAAAATAAATTTGTTAATGGCCTAAAAGAAGTATTAAAATGAAACTAATTAATATAAATAGACTCCCCTTAGTATTGGTTCTTATGTTGCTTGTCACAATAAGTTGCCAATTAAAAAAAAAGAGTGAACACCTAAGTCATCCTATTTCTAACACTAACGTTACAATTGTTGGAGCTATGAAAAATGTTATGTGGAAGGGAGAATTGAGTGGTCGCATTTATTTAGACACCATGTCAAACAAAGAAGGGCTTTACGGCCTTGGTCCTGAAAGTTATTTAACAGGAGAGTTACTAGTAAACAATGGAGTAAGTTATCTGTCAAAAGTAATTTCTGATTCAAGCATGAACGTTGAGCGTCGATTTGATGTTTCAGCGCCCTTCTTTGTCTACTCTAATGTAAACGCTTGGCAGCATGTAAAACTTCCTTCTAACATCAAAACTATTAAAAATTTAGAAAAATTTATTGATACTTTGAGAGCCGACTTTCAAAATCCATTTGTATTTAGATTAACCGGACAGGTAAAAGATGCGACAATTCATATTCAAAATTTGCCTTTTGACACAAAAGTATCCTCTCCAGAAGAGGCGCATCAAGGTCAAATTAATTACGACATAACCAATGTCGAATCAGAAATAATTGGTTTCTTTTCAACAAAACATAAAGGAATATTCACCCATCACGATTCGTATCTTCACATGCATTTAATAACATTAGACCAAAGACAAATGGGCCATCTAGATACATTAGAAATTGGCAATATGACATTGTATTTGCCTAAGGAATAAACCTTAATTTTAATACTTTTGTTGTTAAAAATAAAATCCAAAAGTCCCGGTAACCCCAAACTTCCTAGCACTAGGACGATCTAAATAGTTGCCTCTAAAATTAAAATCAACTCGAAAAATTTTGAATATATTACCGATGCCAATACCGTACTCATAATACATATTCTTATCAGGAGCCTCATAAAGCAATCCCGATGCGTTTAAAAGCTTATTCTCATCAGAAATTTCTCCCCAAGCAGTTCGAAAGCTGATAATTTCACGTAAATTAAGCTTTCTTAAAAAAGGAATTCTTGAAAATAAACGGCCATTAAAATTGTGTTGTAAATGAAGTGATACGTAAGTGTCTGTTACAAACTCATAAAAATCAAGTTGCGAAAACGTGTTGTAAATTGAAAAATAGGACTGGTTTCCTGGGATGACACTTAATAGACCAAGTGGAACATTACCAAACGTTTTTCCAAATTCAATATTAGAATAGAATCTTCCAAAACCTCCAAGTTGCCAAGGCTGAAAATATGAAAATTGAAATTTTGTATAATTAAAGTCTCCCTTAAAGACATCTTTATCACCAATACTTATTTGAGCAAAAATTTGAGCATAATCATCATTTGCATCATACCGCTCTACTCCAAAGCCTGTCATTTTACGCTTTGGAAAATACGCCAAGGAGAACGATGTTTCAAATTGCTGTATTTCAGAGGAAATTCCTGTTGAAGAAGCCGAGTCGATATAATCTAAACTAAAAGTGTCTGATGCAGATTCTAACGTTCTGTAATTTGCTGATAATCTCATTATCAAATTACGCCAAGGTTCTATTTCTACAGCTGCGCTAGTCAAGTTAATGGAAGTAAGCTTATCATTGGTTCCTGTTCCAACTAACGAAGAAGAAGCAAAACTACGCCCTAAAACATCTGTGGATGTGGTCAAACTTGCACCAATTTGCTCAACATCTCTTCGATTTCCTCCTGAAATAATGAGTCGGCTTTTTTTATCAAGTAACCATTTCCCCGAAATCCCGTATTTGAATTTATCATCTCTAAAGCCGTAGGCTAAAAATCCTTCTAGGCGCCACAAGTCATTTCTTCCAAAATAAGTTCTCCCTCCTGTTCTTAATCGAAGTCCCTCTACATAATTAAAACCAAACGTTGAAAAAATAGGACCGTAATCAAGTGGCAAACTGTTAAACTCAATGTAGCCAGAAGTTAAAATACTGCCAAGGTTATATAAGCGATTAAATTTTTTAACTGTTGTTAAGGTGTCTAACATTTTATAAACCCCTAACTCATCCTTATTAAGTTTTTCTAATCTATTCGCATTCCAAAAACTCGAATTTCTATCATATACATCCTTATCATAGAAGTAAACCTCCTCATCATAAAACTTTTTTTCTTTGGGCTCATCAAAAACATAATTATTATACAACGTGGTGCGCTTTCCATAAACACCTCTCGATTTTTCCTTTTTATTAAAAGCAAAATCAGACATCATGTAATCACGCTTTACTAAAAATAAAGAATCATTTAAAACATCAAATTCTTGTTCGATATATATTTCTTTAACCCAATTTATATTGGCACTTTTTGATGCTTGTAAATTTATTTCCTTAATGGCATAAGTCGTATCGGCAACCCAAAAATCTCCTTTAAAGGTTAATTCATTTTTTCGTCTTGGATAATAGATAATATTATAGCACCACTTGTTATCAATGTATGAACTATCGGATAACACATAATTATAAGTATTAATTCCCGTTTGGGATAATGGACTCACAAAGCTTTTATCAAAAAACTTTAAATAATTATCGTAGATGTTATAATCAGAATATAATTCATCAACGAAGTCAATGATAATTTGATTATCATTAAATCCAGAGTTTTTGTTTCCCTCTAAAACTTCCTTTTCCTTCTTCTCAAGGTTATCGCCGTAAACTTTTGTGACCGATTCATTAATGAATATTGGTAAATATGTTTTACCCGTTACCCTAGAAGTATCAACCTCATTAAAAACAAACTCCATCCCCTTGAATAATTTACTTTTTATTAAGGTACTGTCTATGGTATTAAGATCAAACTCAACTTTTTCATATTTATCATATTCATATTGTTTAAACCGACGCAACCCATTATCTCGCTTATTTTCCCACACTTTTCGTAATATGCTAATTGCTGGATTATCTTTTTTTGATTGCTTCCCAGTAAAAAGAACCACTTCATCTAATTGTGAGGCCGTGTCATTGAGTACCAATTTTAAATTGAGACTAAGCTTTTCCTTAAGGGGAAGTATCAGTGTTTCATAACCGACAAACGAAATTACCAAAGTATCCCATCTTTGTTCAGACTCTAAATAAAATCGCCCATTTTCATTACTAATGGTTCCTTCAGAAGATCCTTTAAAAATAACATTGGCAAAGGCAATGGGTTCGTTATTTATATCAATGATATGCCCTCCAACTTTTGTTTGAGAAGCCATTTGAATTATATATCCAAAAACAAATAAATAAAATATCTTAAATTTCATAGGCATAAAAAACTCCACCATTTACATGATGAAGTTTAAAAACGTAAAACTATCTCTTTTATTGGTTATTTATAAAGAACCTTCTTCACTGCTGCGACAACATCTCCACTATTAGGCAGCCATTCTTTCAATAATACTGGCGAATAGGGTGCCGGAGTATCAGCTGTATTAATTTTTATTATCGGCGCATCAAGATAATCAAAAGCCTGAGATTGTACTTGATAGGTTATTTCAGTTGCAACGTTCCCGAAGGGCCAAGCCTCTTCCAAAATAACTAAACGATTTGTTTTTTTAACAGAATCTAAAATGGTCTTGTGGTCCATTGGACGTACAGTCCTTAAATCAATGATTTCGCATGAAATACCCTCTTTTTGCAATTCATCGGCTGCTATATATGCTTCCTTTATAATTTTGCCAAAAGAAACAATCGTCACATCTGATCCCTCTCGCTTGATGTCAGCAACCCCCATTGGAATGATATATTCTCCTTCTGGCACTTCTGCTTTATCTCCATACATTTGTTCACTTTCCATGAAAATCACAGGATCATCATCTCGAATGGCCGCTTTTAGTAAACCTTTTGCATCATATGGATTCGAGGGCACAACGACTTTTAAACCTGGTGTATTTGCATACCAACTTTCGAAAGCTTGCGAATGCGTTGCTGCTAACTGTCCCGCTGATCCTGTTGGACCTCTAAACACAATAGGACACTTAAATTGTCCCCCTGACATCTGTCTTATTTTAGCGGCATTATTTATTATTTGATCGATTCCAACTAAAGCAAAATTAAATGTCATGAATTCAACTATTGGTCGGTTTCCAGTCATTGTTGAACCCACAGCAATCCCAGCAAAGCCTAATTCTGCAATTGGTGTATCAATCACACGTTTTGAGCCAAACTCATCTAACATGCCTTTAGAAGCTTTGTATGCGCCATTATACTCAGCAACCTCTTCACCCATAAGATAAATATGGTCATCTCTTCGCATTTCTTCACTCATAGCTTCACAGATAGCCTCTCTAAACTGAATTGTTTTCATTTATATCGTTTTATAAGAACAGCAAAAGTAATAATTATTGATAAAATTTAAACAAACAAACTTCTAAATATTTATTATGCATGCATAGGAAATTAAGGGATTTTTAATTATATTTGTACCCTCAAAATTATAATATATAACAACTGTAGAATTATGAAAATATTAGTTTGTATCAGTCACGTTCCTGACACAACATCAAAAATTAATTTTATTGATAACGACACAAAATTTGACACAAATGGCGTTCAATTTGTGATAAATCCAAATGATGAGTTCGGTCTCACGAGAGCCATGTGGTTAAAAGAAAAACAAGGAGCCTCAATTACGGTGGTAAGCGTTGGAGGTTCTGAAACCGAACCCACACTTAGAAAAGCGTTAGCAATAGGTGCTGACGAAGCCATTCGGATAAATACGGAAGCTAAAGACGGTATTACAGTCGCCAAAGAACTATCGCATGTTATTCAAGATCGAGGGTTTGATCTTGTAATTGCTGGTCGTGAGTCCATTGATTATAATGGCGGCATGGTTCCAGGAATGGTTGCCGCATTGACCAATGCTAATTTCGTTAATAATTGCATCAGTTTAGAGATTGATGGTTCAGTGGTAAAAGCGATCAGAGAAATTGATGGAGGAAAAGAAACACTCGAAACCAGTTTACCCCTAGTCATCGGAGGTCAAAAAGGCTTAGTTGAAGAAAGTGATCTTAGAATCCCAAACATGAGAGGAATCATGATGGCAAGAAAAAAACCCCTAACAGTGCTTGATGGCATTGGAGCAAACAACGATACTTGTAATTCGAAATTCGAAAAACCAGCTCCAAAAGGTAATGTCACGCTTGTGTCATCAGAAAATATTGACGAATTAATAAACTTACTTCACAACGAAGCAAAAGTAATTTAACCATAAAATAAAGAAAAAAATGTCTGTTTTAGTATATATAGAGTCTGAACAAGGAAAGTTGAAAAAATCAGCTTTGGAAGTTGCTTCTTATGGTAAAGCGATTGCAAACCAGTTAGGTATAAATGTTACCGCCATTACATTTAACATGAGTGATGCCAGTGAACTTGGCACATATGGTGTAGACAAAATCATGAACGTCAACAATATCAAAGAGTTTAATGCAAAGATTTACGCCAATTATATTCAACAAGTTGCTGAATCTGAAAATTCAAATCTTGTTATTTTAAGTTCTAGTGCTAACAGTAAATACCTTGCACCACTTTTAGCAATTAATCTAAATGCAGGATATGTTTCAAATGTCGTTGCTCTTCCAAATGATTTAACACCATTTACTGTTAAATGTACCGCATTTACCAACAAAGCCTTTTCATTTACAGAAATTAATGCAAGTAAAAAAATATTATCTCTTTCTAACAATTCATTTGGATTAGTTCAGAGCACCGGCAATGCAACTTTTGAAAACTTCACTCCAGAAACAGTGACTTCAAATGTCAAAATTGAATCTGTTGATAAAGCTTCTGATCAAGTTTCAATTGCTGACGCCGACGTTGTCGTTTCAGGAGGAAGAGGCCTAAAAGGACCCGAAAATTGGGGAATGATTGAAGAATTAGCAGCGGTTCTTGGAGCAGCAACTGCCTGCTCAAAGCCAGTCTCAGATTTGGGCTGGAGACCACATAGTGAACATGTTGGGCAAACAGGAAAGCCTGTTGCCTCAAACTTATACATTGCCATTGGTATTTCTGGAGCAATTCAGCATTTAGCAGGAATCAATTCGTCCAAAGTCAAAGTAGTGATCAACTCTGATCCTGAAGCACCCTTTTTTAAAGCAGCAGACTATGGTATTGTAGGAGATGCCTTTGATGTTGTGCCAACACTCATTCAAAAATTAAAAACCTTTAAAGCACAAAACGCATAATTTTTTTTAACTTGTAAATCAACAAGGACTGTTTAAATTGTATTATATCTAAAACTACTATATCTAGTTTGGTAAAGTCCTAATTTAAACAGTTCTTTGTTTTTTATATTCTATGAGTTTAGTACGACTTAACATAAAAGGGATTTCATACAGCCAAACACAAAATGGAGCTTACGCCCTGATACTAAATGAAGTTGACGGAGATCGTAAATTACCTATAGTGATCGGCGCATTTGAAGCGCAATCGATAGCGATTGCTTTAGAAAAAGAAATAAAACCTCCGCGACCTCTAACGCATGATTTATTCAAAAATTTTTCTGACCGATTTAACATTGTTGTTAAACAAGTTATTATTCACAAGTTAGTTGATGGTGTTTTTTACTCGAGCTTAATTTGTGAACGTGATGGTGTAGAAGAAATAATAGACGCCAGAACAAGTGACTCAATTGCTTTGGCATTGCGTTTTAACGCCCCTATATTTACTTATAAAAACATTCTTGATAAAGCTGGTATTTATTTAAAAGTAAATCCAAATGAAGATGATGAAGCTACAGATGATAATATTTTGTTAGATGAAGTTATCGCTGAAGAAATTGAGACTAAATTCCCTGGTGGTTTTAAAGACAAAACATTAGAAGAACTTCATAAGCAACTTGATGAGGCTGTAGCTAACGAAGATTACGAAACAGCTGCGAGCCTTCGTGATGAAATTTCAAAACGCGAATAAACAATTATCAGATGAAAAAAAGTGTACTTTTTATTGGAACAATATTGTTTGCAATGACTTCTATTGTTGCTCAAAACATAGAAAATAAATGGCAATTTGAAACTGTCACAGATGAACAAAATCAAGCTCTGTTTAACATCGATGAAGATTCAGACTTTCTTATTTTAGAAAATGGAAAATTTGAATATCACCTTAGTGCAAAAAATAATTTAAAAGCTTCAGGGAATTTCGATTTACAGGAAACTTTGCTCGTATTTAATTATACGCAGCCCACAGATACCATTAGATACTACCGAATAAGTGAAAAAACTGATTCAACACTTATTTTTACTGAAAATAACATCCAGTACAAATTTAAAAAATCGAAGTTATCTTCTGACACGATTTTAGTTGCTGAAGATATTGCCTCAACAGGCACCATTATACCAAATCAAGGATTTTCTTTAACCAGCCTATGGCGAGGTGTCCTTGGTATGTTGTCATTAATTTTTATTGCGTTCTTGTTTAGTAGTAATCGTAAGGCGATTAACTGGAAGACTGTAGGTATTGGTCTGTCTTTTCAGTTAGTCATAGCAGTTGGTGTTTTGAAAGTAGAATTCGTAAAAATAGTATTTGAATATATTGGACAAGGTTTTATAGCAATTTTAGGATTTACACAAGCAGGAAGTGAGTTTTTGTTTGGTGGGATGTTAGATGTCAATTCTTTTGGTTACATCTTTGCATTTCAAGTATTGCCTACTATAATTTTCTTCTCAGCACTGACTTCTGTGTTATTTTATTTAGGGATTATCCAAAAAGCAGTCAAAGTGATGGGATGGTTATTAACAAAATTATTAGGAATCTCAGGAGCAGAAAGCTTGAGCGTTGCTGGTAATATTTTTTTAGGACAAACAGAAGCTCCATTGCTTATCAAGGCTTATCTAGAGAAAATGAATAAATCAGAAATTCTCTTAGTAATGATTGGTGGTATGGCGACTGTAGCAGGAGCAGTTTTAGCTGCCTACATTGGCTTTTTGGGCGGTGACAATGCAGAATTACAATTGTTTTATGCAAAACATTTATTAGCTGCTTCTGTAATGGCAGCTCCCGGTGCTATTGTAATTTCAAAAATACTTTTTCCTCAAATTGAGAATATCAATACGAGTGTCTCAGTATCTAAAGAAAAGATTGGCTCGAATATTTTAGAGTCGATAGCAAATGGAACCACAGAAGGCCTGAAATTGGCTGTAAATGTTGGGGCAATGCTTTTGGTCTTTGTCGCCTTCATCGCAATGATTAATGGCATCCTTGGAGGGATTGGTGATCTTACATCTGTCAATCATTGGATAGTTAACAACACACCATATCAAAGTCTTTCTCTAGAATTAATTTTAGGCTACACATTTGCGCCTCTGATGTGGCTCATTGGAATAGCAAAAGAAGACATGGCGCTTATGGGACAACTTTTAGGAATTAAATTAGCCGCAAGTGAGTTTATTGGCTATATCCAATTGGCTGATTTAAAAAATGTGGCCAATGCTACTCATTTAAACTATCAAAAATCTGTAATTATGGCTACCTACATGCTTTGTGGATTTGCAAATTTTGCATCTATTGGTATTCAAATTGGAGGAATTGGTTCTTTAGCTCCCGGGCAACGTAAACAATTATCTAAATTTGGAATAAAAGCTTTGATTGGTGGCACGATTGCATCGTTAATTTCGGCAACTATTGCCGGAATGATTATTGGCTAAATAGTTAATAACTTTTAAAATAAATTAAGGTTTTAAACCCTTGTGGTATGACCTTTTTTTTTACTTTTCTTTCCTAAGAATTTTTTATTAAATGAAACAATATCACGACCTCGTAAAACACGTTTTAGATAACGGAAACACAAAAGCAGATAGAACAGGAACAGGCACTAAAAGTGTTTTTGGTTATCAAATGCGTTTTGACTTAAGTCAAGGGTTTCCAATGGTAACTACCAAAAAACTACACTTGAAATCTATTATTTATGAGCTTTTGTGGTTTTTAAAAGGTGACACTAACATCAATTACCTTACTGAAAATGGCGTTCGTATTTGGAATGAATGGGCCGACGAAAATGGTGATTTAGGGCCTGTTTATGGACATCAATGGCGCAACTGGAACAATGATGAAATAGACCAAATAAAAGAAGTTATTCATTCCTTAAAAACAAATCCTGACAGTCGACGAATGTTGGTCTCTGCTTGGAACCCATCTGTATTACCTGACACGTCAAAATCATTTAGTGAAAATGTTGCTCATGGTAAAGCAGCACTCCCTCCCTGCCATGCTTTTTTTCAATTTTATGTTGCAGATGGGAAATTGAGTTGTCAATTGTACCAAAGAAGTGCTGATATCTTTTTAGGAGTTCCTTTCAACATTGCATCTTACGCCTTATTTACAATGATGATGGCTCAAGTTTGTGGTTACAAGGTTGGTGATTTCATACACACATTTGGAGATGCTCATATTTACAATAATCATCAAGAACAATTAAACTTACAACTATCAAGAGCTCCAAGGACGTTGCCCACTATGGTGTTGAATCCAGAAATTAAAAATATCTTTGATTTTGAATTTGATGATTTCACGTTGGTTAATTACGACCCTCATCCACATATTAAAGGGGCCGTCGCAATTTAATTATGAAACAAATTTTATTTGTTGTAATACTCTTATTCTTTCACAAAATTGCTTACAACCAGGAAGTTACGGACACTGAAAGTTAAAAGACTTTAAAAAAGAATTACGACTTGATGAAAACTTTATTTTTCACGACTGTAAGCATAAAAAAACGAGAGCATCGCAAAAAAAATGAAGGTTACAAAAAGTATCTCGATTTATTTCTAGAAAAAATAATGTCGATATTTTTAATGATTAAAATTTTCCAAAAGACAAGTATTATGTTTAAAATAAATAAATCAGGAGATGTCATTGAGGCAAAGGCTAGAGGACCACACCTATCGCTTGAAGAAGAAGCAATTAGAGTAATAAATCTATTACCACGCTTTATTTCCGGTAAATTAACAGGTAAAGCTGCCATCATTCCTTTTTCAATTCTAATATATTTTAGTTCTAATTAGGGTGAAAATATGTTTAAATTCAAAAAAGACTTAACTTTATCTCTACAATATATGTCACATGTTTGGTAAAAAGAAACATCACACTCAAATAGATAAAGAACAATTAGAGTTAATTGAATATGCTCAAAGTCGCATAAGACAAAAAAAACGATTACGAACCCATGTTCTATTATTTTTTATTGGAGGGTTGTTTCTATTTTTAACTAATACTATTTTAGGTGTTGGTAATCATTTTAAGTTATTTAATTATAATTGGCATGTTATAGCAACTTTTGTTTGGTTGTTTTTTTTGACATATCATGCGTTCAATGTACTCATTGGACATAGTTTTATGGGAAAATCCTGGGAGAAGAAACAACTTGAAAAGCTAGTTGCCAAACAGCAAATTAAAATAAATACACTAAAAAAAGGTTTAGATAAAGAAACAGAAATGATGTTACAATCTCAGGCAGAAAAAGCGACATTTACAAGCGAACAATCTTCTAATATAACAATCATTGTCGCTGCGTCAGAAAATAATGTTATCGGGAAAGACAATCAACTTATTTGGCATCTTAGAGATGACTTAAAGCGGTTCAAACAATTAACGAATGGTCACTGCATCATAATGGGTCGTAAAACATTTGAAAGTTTTCCTAAACCATTACCAAACAGAACTCACATCGTCATTACTAGACAGACTAATTACCAAGTACCCGAGGGCGTCATTGTAGTTCATTCACTCGAGGATGCCATCGACGCTTCGAAACACGACTCACAACCCTTTGTGATTGGAGGTGGTGAAATTTACAAACAAGCCATGTCTATGGCACATACTATTGAACTTACTAAGGTTCATCATCAATTTGAAGGAGATACCTTTTTTCCTGAAGTTGATGCCCTAAAATGGACAGAAATAAACCAAACTTTCCATGATAAGGATGGCAATCATGAACATGCTTTTTCTTTCATTTCCTACACAAAAAATATTGTTTAAACGAACACAACAAATTATGTCAAGATTAGATTCACTTTTTTTAGCCTATTTAACAGTTTTCCTGTGGCTAGGGAATATTGATACTCTAACATCGCAATCCTCTCTTTTCACTTACCAGCAATACATTAACGAAAAAGGTGACAGTTTAAATTATAGACAATTGTTATCAGATTACGACACAAACAGCAAATATCCATTAGTCATTTTTCTACATGGTGCTGGTGAACGTGGTAATGATAATGAAGCACAGTTAAAATGGGGTGTAAAAAATTTTACATCAGATAACATTATGAAAATCCATCCATCAATCGTTCTTGCGCCTCAATGTCCTAAAAACATGAGTTGGGGAAACTTTTCAGAAGATGATATGTCACTTCTACCATCACCAACAAAACCGATGCAATTACTTATTGAATTAGTAAAAAAAACTATCAATACAATGCCCGTTGATGTCAATCGTATTTATATAACAGGACTCTCTATGGGGGGCATCGGTACTTTTGATGCTATTTCTCGGTATCCCGATTTATTTGCAGCAGCAGTTCCAGTTTGCGGTGGCGGTGATGTGACTAAAGCAAATATCATTGCAAAGATTCCAATATGGGTTTTTCATGGTGTACGAGATACAACTTTGAGCGCCAAACTTTCACAAAATATGATAAATGCCCTTATTAAAGAAGGTGCTGAGCCAGGGTTTACACTCTATCCTGAAGTGGGACATTTTTCGTGGATTGCTGCCTACAGTGATCCAATGATGATGGAATGGCTATACCGTCAACACAAGTGATATGTTTCGAAATCTTTATTTCAATTCTAATTTGTCCAAATGATTTATCAAGTCCAGGTTCGTGTTACACTTGAGGAAGAGCGTATTTCTCAAATCCTAAACATCAAAGCGGCGCAACAGCTTGGATTTTCAGTTGATGATATTTCAGGCATAAAAATTTTACGAAAATCTATTGATGCTCGTGCTAAAACTATTCTTTTTAATTATAAAATAGAAGTTTATTATCAAGAATTAGTTCCCGAAAAATCAAATTATCAATTTAAATATGACGATGTTTCTAATGCAAAATCAATTCATATCATTGGCTTTGGCCCTGCTGGCATGTATGCTGCACTGCGTTGCATTGAACTCGGATACAAACCGATTGTTTTTGAACGAGGAAAAAAAGTTCAGGAAAGACGACGAGATTTAAAAGCCATAAATCAAGAACATATCGTAAATGAAGATTCAAATTATTGTTTTGGTGAAGGTGGTGCAGGCACTTACAGCGATGGTAAACTTTACACTCGCAGTTTAAAGCGAGGTGACGTAAGGCGTATATTTGAAAACCTCGTATTTCATGGAGCTACTGATCAAATATTAATTGATGCCCATCCACATATTGGAACCAATAAACTACCTAAAGTTGTAGAAAATATTCGTGAAACTGTTTTAAAGTATGGCGGAGAAATTCATTTCAATAGCCGTTTGACAAACATGGTCATAAAGAACCAAAAAATTAAAACGATAGAAATTAATGGTGCGCAAGAGGTTTTTGTAAATCGTATCATCTTAGCGACAGGTCATTCTGCTCGAGATATTTTTTATCTACTAAGACATCATCAAATTACACTAAAAGCAAAATCTTTTGCTATGGGGGTCAGAGTTGAACATCCTCAAGAAATTATAGATAGAATTCAATATAATTGCAGTAAAAAAAGAGATGAGTTACTACCAGCAGCAGCTTACAATCTAGTACATCAAGTAAATCAAAGAGGTGTTTATTCTTTTTGTATGTGCCCGGGTGGATTTATAGTTCCTGCAGCTACAGGCGACAATGAAGTAGTTGTCAATGGCATGTCTCCTTCACGTCGAAACAATATTTATGCTAATTCTGGAATTGTAGTTGAAATAAATGTAGAAAAAGATTTGATGAAATATGACCACTTTGGAGCATTAAAAGGACTTGAATATCAAAAGGATTTGGAGCGGTTGGCGTTTACATCCGGCGGACGAACACAAACCGCACCAGCACAACGTTTAACAGATTTTGTTGAAGGCAAGCTGTCAACTACATTAAACAATTCGTCTTATCAGCCAGGCTTGAAGTCAGCACCTTTACATTCATTATTACCAACACTTATTGGAAGTTCTTTACGAAAAGGATTGAAAACATTTGGACAAAAAATGAAAGGATATTATACCCATGAGGCTAATGTTGTCGGAGTCGAATCGAGAACCTCATCACCCGTAAATATTCCAAGAAATGACTCATTACATCATCCAGAAGTCATCAATTTATTTCCTTGCGGAGAAGGTGGTGGTTACGCAGGGGGCATCATATCAGCAGCAATGGACGGTGAACGTTGTGCAGAAGCTGCTACCAAAGAGCTCTAAATAGTATATTTATTGCTATTTTTGCATCTTAAATTTAGAATTCATGAACGCATATATATTTCCAGGACAAGGAGCTCAGTTTTCTGGAATGGGCTTAGACCTGTATCAACAGTCTTCAAAAGCAAAGCAATTATTTAAGATTGCAAATGATATTTTAGGGTTTTCTATTACAGATATCATGTTTGAAGGATCTGTTGAAGACCTAAAACAAACCAAAGTGACCCAACCTGCTATTTTTTTACACTCAGTTATTTTAGCAAAGATATTAGGTGAAAATTTTAAGCCCGATATGGTTGCAGGACACTCTTTAGGTGAATTTTCAGCTTTAGTTTCTGCTGGCTCATTAAGTTTTCAGGATGGTTTAGAGTTAGTTTATAAACGCGCTATTGCCATGCAAAAAGCATGTGAATTACGCCCAAGTACTATGGCTGCAGTACTTGGTCTAGAGGACAATATTGTTGAAAACATTTGTGCTCAAATTGATGGTGTTGTGGTTGCTGCAAATTATAATTGCCCAGGACAATTAGTTATTTCAGGGGAAATTAATGCCATTGACCTTGCTTGTGAATCTTTAAAAAATGCCGGAGCTCGAAGAGCTTTAGTTTTACCTGTTGGAGGTGCATTTCACTCCCCTATGATGGAACCTGCAAGGGAGGAATTAGAGAAAGCGATACTAAACACAGGATTTAAAAAACCAGATTGTCCAATTTACCAAAATGTAACTGCAAATGCTGTAACAAATGAAGATGACATAAAGTCTAATTTAATTTTACAATTAACTGCTCCAGTTCGTTGGACTCAAACAATCCAACACATGATACAAGATGGAGCTTCTGTTTTTACCGAAGTGGGCCCAGGTAAAGTGTTACAGGGATTAGTAAGAAAAATAAACAGAGATGTTGAAACCAATGCAGCAACTTTAGAAAACCATATTTAAATGAAACTGTCTAGAAATTTATTTATCGTTATTCTAATCATCTTTAACATCGGAATTGATCAAATTTCTAAATTTATTGTTCGTGCAAAGGTAGCACCATATTCACAAGACACAATTATAGGTGAATTGTTTACGCTTCATAACGTTGAAAACACAGGCGCATTTCTAGGTATGGGTAGTGATTTAGGGCCTGTCTTAAAAACACTTTTACTTTTAATCCTTCCTGTTATAGTTTTAGGTTTAGTTATTGTGCATGTTTTAAAAGACACATCCATTGACAAACTATCACTTATTGGATTTTGCTGTATTATTGGCGGTGGGTTAGCAAATGTTTTTGATCGTTATGCTTACGGCTCAGTTACTGATTTTTTACATATTGATCTCGGTGGTAAATTAAGAACAGGAATCTTTAATATCGCTGATGTTTCAGTAACAACTGGCATGATTATGATCATTGTTGCCGGTTTTGTTGCCCATAAAAAGCGCCAAGTTTCAACAGATTAGTGACTAGTTATTAAGTGCTGTAATACGTTCCCTTTTTAAATTTTATTTTTTTCGAATATGCATTTCCCACTTCCAGGCAGATGCCATCGCGTCGTCAAGACTCAAATGAGATTGCCATCCTAATTCCATATTGGCTTTATTTGTATCGGCATATGCTGCTGTAATATCACCTGACCTCCGTTTTGCTATGGTGTAATTAAGAGTAAGTCCCGTAACACGCTCAAATGATTTAATCACTTCTAAAACAGAGCTTCCCTTTCCTGTCCCTAAATTAAATGTTTCAAAATTCGATTTATTTTTTCGATTCAATAAACGCTCCAGAGCAACAACATGAGCTTTAGCCAAATCTACAACATGGATATAGTCGCGAATACATGTTCCATCATGAGTTGGGTAATCATCACCGAATACAGATAACTTGTCTCTTAATCCATAGGCGGTTTGCGTAATAAAAGGGACTAAGTTTTGAGGAATCCCAATAGGTAATTCTCCAATACTTGCAGACTCATGTGCACCAATAGGATTGAAATATCTGAGTGCTATAGCATTCATATTTGAATTGACCCGACAAACATCTTGAATGATTTCTTCTCCAATTTGTTTGGTATTACCATAAGGTGACTCAGCTATTTTAACTGGAGCCTTCTCAGTAATAGGTAATTCGTCAGCCTGACCATACACTGTACAAGAAGAACTAAAAATAAAATTTGTATGATTTGAATTTTTTAATTCTTGCAGCACATAGACTAAAGTGTTTATATTATTTTCATAATACATTAATGGCTGCTCTGTACTTTCTCCGACAGCTTTGCTCGCAGCAAAGTGAATCACCCCTTTTAAATCTTTGTTTCTTTTAAAAAAGTCTATCACTTTTGCTTTATTTTTTAGATCAATTTGTTCGAATTTGGGGGTTATTCCGGTAATCGTTGAAATTCTGTGTAAAACATCAAAAGATGAGTTTGATAAATCGTCAATAATAATGACTTCATAACCACTATTTTGTAGTTCCACCACAGTGTGTGACCCAATAAAACCTAACCCTCCTGTAACTAAGATTTTATCCATTAATAAAGGTAATTATTTTAGAAGTTATGTAATTTATTTGCTCGTCATCCAATTCTGTATGCATCGGTAAAGAGATAACTTCTTTGATGAGCTGATTCGTTACTTTAAAATCATCTTCATTGTAACGCTTATCTTCGTAAGCTTTTTGTTTATGTAAAGGAACAGGGTAATAAACACCACACGGTATATTATTGTCATTTAAAAATTGAACCAAATCATCGCGATTAATATTTTTAACTTTTAACGTATATTGATGAAACACATGACAATCACAACTCGAGCAAATCCCTTGACATGCTTTATTGGCGACCGGTGTTATAATATTTGCTTCATTTTTAAACGCTTCATTATATTTTATTGCTGCATTTTGCCTCGCTTTATTGTACTGATCTAAATATTGTAATTTTGTATTTAAAATAGCTGCTTGAATAGAATCTAATCTAGAATTTACACCGACAACATCGTGATAATAGCGTCGGTACATTCCGTGATTGACAATCCCTCGCAAACGGTGTGCAAGATCGTCATCATTTGTAAAGATGGCTCCTCCGTCGCCGTAGCAACCCAAATTTTTAGAAGGGAAAAATGACGTTGAAGCAACGTGCCCAATAGTTCCAGCCTTATGTTTTGTTCCATCTGATGATGTGTAAGTTGCACCAATAGCTTGGGCATTATCTTCAATAACATACAGATTATGTTCATTCGCAATTGCCATGATCGCGTCCATGTTTGCACATTGTCCAAATAGATGCACTGGGACTATTGCCTTTGTCTTTGTTGTTATTGCTTTTTTGATAGCTTGAACATCAATATTGAATGTCTCTGGATTGACATCGACTAGCACCGGTGTTAATCCCAAAAGTGCAATAACTTCAACAGTTGCTGCAAAAGTAAAATCAGCCGTGATAACCTCATCTCCCGGCTTCAGACCCAAACCCATCATGGCAATTTGAAGTGCATCAGTACCATTCGCACAAGGTATGACGTGTTTTACACCGAGATAATGCTCTAGATTCTTTTGAAACTCATGAACTTTTGGCCCATTAATAAACGCCGTGGATTCTATTACTTCTATAACAGAATTATTGACCGTGTCTTTAATTACTTCATATTGACCTTTGAGGTCAACCATTTGTATTTTTTTCATTTGAATTGTTCTTATTAATATCAAATTTATGGAACACGAAATTACGAAAATACGCACTGTAAATCCAATCAATTAAAAGAAACAATGTATTTTAGCTTCAAACTTAATCCATTGAGGTATCTCTATAATGTTTTAACACTTATTGCAAGCTTTCACTTGAATGCAGCAAGTCTATTTCATAAAAAAATAGCACTCGGAGTAAAAGGCAGACAGCAAACTGCAACCATATTATCATCTAAGATTTCAAGAAATGACAAAACCATTTGGTTTCACTGTGCATCACTTGGTGAATACGAACAAGGTCTTCCTGTTTTTAGGATAATAAAATCGATGTATCCTGAGCATAAAATTGTTCTCACTTTTTTCTCGCCGTCGGGTTATGTCATAAAAAAGAAAAACCCAATCACAGAGATTGTGACATATTTACCATTAGACACGCAACAAAATGCTTCAGAATTTCTTGATATTGTAAATCCACAATTAGTTGTTTTTGTGAAGTACGAAATTTGGCCAAACTATTTAAACGAACTACATAAGAGATCTAATAAAGCAATATTAATTTCAGCTGTATTTAGAAAAAATCAACATCTTTTTAAACCAATTGGAGCTTGGATACAACGATCCCTTTTTTGTTTTGATCATATTTTTGTTCAAAATAAAAAATCAAAAGCACTATTAGAATCAATTGGTTATCGTAATGCTACAATTTCTGGGGATACTAGGTTTGATCGTGTCATAGAACAGTTAAACATGGATAATACCTTGAGTTACATTGATGCGTTTAAAGGTTCCAATATTTGTTTTGTAGGAGGAAGCACTTGGCCTGAAGATGACTCGCTATTTATAGAATATATAAAATCCGACAGATCTGATACAAAATTCATTATAGTCCCACATGAAATTAAGACTGACTACGTTCTCAAGCTCAAAGATAAACTACATCACAATGCAGTGCTATTTTCAGAAAAAGATATGTTTGACTTGTCGAAATCAAAAGTACTGATTATCGATACAATTGGACTCTTATCAAAAATATATTTTTATGCAGATATTGCATATATTGGAGGAGCAATGGGTAATAGCGGCCTGCACAACATCCTAGAAGCTGCTGTTTTTGGAGCGCCGATAATCATTGGCCCGAACTATGATAAATTTCCAGAGGCAGTTGAATTTGTAAATGCTCAAGGTGTTTTAGTCGCATCTGATCAATCTACATTTAATTCCCTTGGAACTCAGCTGATAGAAGATCATGATTTTCGTAAAAAAACTGGACAAATTAATTCGGCACTTGTTAAGAGCAATGCTGGAGCTGTATCGCACATTGCGTCTTATTTAAACAAGTATTAATTGCTTCTATTTTTGGTTTATTGTAAATTGAAATTAAAAAGTTATCTTGCTTTTTATTAACCAATAAAATATTAAAAAATGAAGTATCTAATGTTCATTATGACTTTAGCAATTATGTTTGGTTGCAAAGACACCATTAACCCCGTTGACAAATTAGCAGGTTTTAAGAAAAATGCAGAATCGGCAGATAAGGCCTATAACTTATTTGAAAAAGGAAATTTAGAGGATATGTCAGCCATGTGGACTGATGATATGTTTTGGTCTCCAGCAAACACGAATGACTCCCTTTCAAAAAAAGAATGGGTAATGGCCATGAAAACTTGGCATAATGATTTTGAAAATTTCAAATTTGGAGATCGTCAATATTATCCTGGAGTTGACACTAATTTTGATGCAAATGGCTCAGTACGTGTTTACGGGACTTGGAATTCCACACACAAAGAGTCTGGTAGTCCAACAGAGACAAAATACTACGCGGTTATAGAGTATGATGAGAGCGGTAAAGCCACAGGAACCATGGAGTGGTTTGATCTCGGGGGTGTTTTTGATCAAATTATTGAAGTTGAAAAAAATATTGAAAACGAATAAATAACTAAAAAATATAAATAACATGAAAAATATTATTTTAATTATCATTGTTTTTGGCGTGACTCAAGGAAACGCACAATGGCTTAATAAAACATCTTGTAATAAGAAAGCTGAGGTAATCGCAAATAAAGCCATAGATCATATGTCCAATTTAGAGTTTCTTATCGCTTTAGGAATGGCAAAAGCTGCATTAGTTGTTGATGATAATTGTGGCTGTGCAAAACTCACGATCGCGGCTATTAGCAGTAACAATGAAAACTGGGGTAGTCAAAAAGAGAAATTAATGTCTATTGGTAGAAATAATCTGAGCTTGGAAGAACAAGCATGGTATGATTATTTAATGACCCCCAGGAATAAAAGGAGTGAACTTCAAAAGCGCGCTGTTAAAAAATATCCTGACAGCCCAATAATCAATTACTTAGGAACAACAACTCAAGATTTTAATACCTACTCTGATTTTGCTGCTAAATTTCCAAACCTGTCAGCATTTGCTCACAACATGCTATCATACGGTTATATGGCAGGGGGAACTTTTGGAGAATCAAATCCTGAAATGGCCATGACTCATATTCAAAAATCTATGGACATGCATGATGGTCCAAATGTTTATGACTCTAAGGCAGAACACTTAGCTTCTTTGGGGAATTATGAAGAGGCTGCACAAGCCCAATTAAAGGCTATTGATTATGGAGTGTTTGCTTCTCCTTATCGCCTAAAAGCTCGACTATACTTTGACAAAATGAATTCTGAAGATATTGGCAAAGCACTAATGAATGCGCAAATTGAAATGCAAGACGCCATATTGGAGAGAGATTACAGCAAATACAAAAAGTTTGAACATGACGACATTGAAGTCACTACTGGAGATTCTAATTTAAATCCATTCTATATCTACACGAAAGATAATCTTGAATCATCGGCAAAAATGACGTGGGATTCATTTGAGTTTGATAATATGAATGTCTATTTTGCTCCTGACATGAAATCTGCTGCGATTACATTTAACGCAGATGGCAGTTACACCATGAATGATACAAACGAGACTGTTGACTATGCGACACGTGGATCTTCCTTTTGGACAGCCACAGACGATGGCTGGAAAATCATCCACTCATCTTGGTCCCCTAGAAAAGGTAAAACAGGCATACCTTCAAACGAATAAATTAGGATTGAGTAATTTTTAAGCATAAAAAAAGTGGAATTTTAAATTTAAAATTCCACTTTTAATAAAATTAAATAGTTTTAGTTAGCTAGTCGTTATATTTTCTGACTTATCAAATATATACATAATCTATATTAACAAATTTCATTTTCGTCGTACTGAACAAATGAATAGTTCAAACATAACCCTTAATAGATTAATGGTACTGATAATGAAATAATTAGTGTCTCAAATCATAAAAACAATAAAGACACTGGTTCAAACATAGAATATGTACCATGCGACTGTTTTACCACAAGTACTCTTGTCAATATACCAAATATACACTTTATAATACCATCTATACAATTAAACGGACAAAAATACCCTTTCGTCATTACTTTTACGTCGTTAATCTATTTAAATAGCCCTTTATAATGTCACTACAAAATTCATCAGAAATTATTCCAGACTTTGATTTATTGAATGAATTAAAAGAAGCTCGACAGAAGGAATTAAACACGTTAGAAAAAGTGTTACTACACCAACTCGCTAAATAAAGACAATCTTTTCTTTTTTAGTCATCTAAAAACCATTCCCAACAAACAAATTTTTGCTTAGAGCAAGGAATCTTTCATTTTATAAGAACATATTGATATATTTACTTATTAAATTATCACATATTATTAGTTTACCAATAGTGCGAGCGAATACATACTTTAATTACGCCTTAGTCGCTTGTTATTTTTCATTGATTTTTGGATGTCAAAATAACAACAATAAACCTAGTGAAGTAGTCACTGTAACCACGACATCATTCACGCCCAAAAATAATCCAGACGGTATGATATGGGTGCAACCAAAAACTTTTTTACAAGGCGCAAAAGAGACTGACTTCTATGCAATGCCAAGAGAAAAACCTTCTCATTACGTTACAGTGGATGGATTTTTTATTGATGCAACTGAAGTCACAAATAAACAGTTTAAAGCTTTTGTTGATGCTACTAATTATATTACAATTGCAGAACGAAAAATTGATTGGAACATCATGAAAAAAGAATTACCTGCTAACACACCAAAACCACATGATTCCATCCTTCAGCCAGGTAGTCTTATATTTAATAAACATGTGAATGCTGTGGTAAATATGGCTAATTATTCGCAATGGTGGACCTGGAAAGTAGGAGCTAATTGGCGTCATCCACAAGGACCAGGATCATCTATTATTGATCAAGATAATTACCCAGTTGTTCACATTGCATATGAGGATGCTTTGGCCTATTGTCAATGGAGTAACAGAAGACTACCAACTGAATCAGAATGGGAATCAGCAGCTCAAGGCAATAACACCAGCAGTATTTTTACTTGGGGTAATAATTTTGAACAATTAAATAATAAAGCAAACACTTGGCAAGGCACCTTTCCAACAATTAATGATTCTGAAGATGGTTTTAAATATATTTCTCCAGTGAAATCATTTGAGCCAAATTCTATAGGGATTTATGATATGTCGGGCAATGTATGGGAAATGACAAGCGATTATTTCAATATTGATTATTATAAATCAATCAATCAAGATGTCGAATTAATTAACCCAAAAGGAGCTAAAACCCATTTTAATCCTCAAAACCCCTATCAAAAAGAACGCATCATTAAGGGTGGGTCTTTTCTATGCCATGCTTCTTATTGTGCAAGCTTTAGAATTTCTGCAAAAATGGGAATGTCAAGCGATTCAAGCTCAGATCATACAGGCTTTAGAACAGTGGCTACCATTGACATGTTAAAGTAACGTTTGTTTCGTGATTACAAAGTCACCAATTCGACAATAGTTATCCTATTCATCAAACACCTATTAAAGTAGAACACCTCTTTTTATATAGCGAGATATTTTAGCTGATGTGCCGTAAGAGACACCACTCAGGGCAGATGCCTCTCGCAAAGACTTTCCTTTATTTTTTATAAAGTCATAGCATTTTGAATTCTTTTTTTTCATAAAAAACTGTTCAATACTTTCTTTAGGCTTTCCACCATTCTTTTGGTAATTCCCTTTTGCCTTAGCCATAGCTATACCTTTTAACTGTGACGCTTTAGTTCTATTAATTTCCAACTCGGAAAACGTTGTCAGCATACTTATCATCATTTTAGCCATAGGGTTTTCCGTTCCATAAAACATGGTTTCAAAACCCTCCGTTTTACTTATAACATTAATACCTTTGCGGGCTAACCGTTTAAGCGTATATAAAATATCCATGGTACTATTTCCTAGTAGAGCTATACTATGAACAACAACCTCCGTCACTATGTGATTGTCGATATCATTCATAAGTTGCTGTGCAACAGGCCTATCATTAAAAGCCACAGAACTGCTTATGATATCCTCATAAACTTTTAAACCATATATCTCATTACTAGTTTTACTTTGATTGATTTTATTATTTCTAAGGTATTGAATCTTCATAAAAAATCAGTAACATCATTTAAAACGAAAGATAATGATATAATTTTAACCTGATATAATTTATATCAATATATTTTTTAAAAAATGTCTAAAAACACTCTGTTTTAGATTATCAGTCAAAGTTATAACAGTAAATTTTTGTCACCTTAACATCAATTAGTGAACTCACAAAATATGCTGTTTTAACGTTCGATGAATATTGGTAATGTTGATATGGCTATTCTTATGATTTCAATAAAATCAAGTTTGATAAACTAATTATTAAAGGTCTTTTTTGTATAATTGCACTATCCTTAACATAAAATATATAAAGACAATAGTCTTTATCCATACGTTGGCAACAATTATGTCAATGCTATTACATTAATTACAGGAAATAAAAAATGACAAATGAAATCTAAAATCACATTTCTAATATTTATTACCGCATTTATAATCAGTTGTAATAGCGATGATAAC
>CAJQLB010000005.1 GCA_905479065.1 uncultured Flavobacteriaceae bacterium
GACGAAGGATCACTTGAATTAAATAATGCGTTGTTAACGCTTAGGGTTCTAAGTATCGCACCCGTTTCGTAATCTAATACATCATAGATAGTTCCTTCTTCCTCAGCACAAGAAGTGATTGAAGCAACTATTAATAATGAAAATAATATTTTAATTGTGTTTTTCATAATTACTCTTTTTTATATTAATTAGCAGGGTTTGTTACTCCTGAATCCCAAAATACTTGGGTAGCTAAGTCAGTTTTTTGATCGATACTTGGATTAGACGATACCTCTCCAGCAGGATACAATACTGAACGTGGGAAATTACCTGGCGTCTCTTCTAATGATCTTGCTAAAGTTCTTGGGTGTCCAGTTCTTCTCACGAAATTAAAAGCATCATTACCAGCACCAAATTGCGCTACTAACATTTGTTCTCCTAATATATCCATTTTATCTTTTTCTACTGGCCATCCAAAGCCGTCTAATGCAGACGTTGCAGGTGCAGCATTAAAAGCTGCGATAGTCTGCGCCACAAATGTGTCAATTCTACCTGCATCCATAGCTGATGCCATTGTCGCAGAATTTGCACTGCCATCAAGTGAACCAAATGATTGTACTTTGGCAATTGATCTTCTCATTCCGTCTTCCATAGCTGATGCAGCCATTGCTGGATTTCCAGATGCTAAATACGCTTCTGCTCTATAAAAATCAACAAATGAAGCTAACATGATTGGTTCGATTCCGGCACCACCACCACCTTCGTTGACACCAACTTGTTGACCGTAAGTACCGCCAATTGATTCTCCAACGTATGGGAAAGCATCTTCTCTTCCGTCAAATTTACCACCTGAAGGGTAAACACTTGTTGCTGTTCTTGTAAATCCATCTGGAGGAGTTCCCTCATCATTACCATGAGATCGACCCCAATATCCAATTTGAACTGAGCACCATATATCTTCGTCAGGTGTAAATTCTAAATGTGTTGGAACATTTTGTAATGAACACTGAAGTGTTTCTCCGTTTCCATCACCATTCGAAAGATAGGTTGTACCTGGAGCTCCGAATAAACCATTGACATCAGTATATAAGGCATAACTACCTGGTGTTCTCCAGTTTTGTCTGTAAAAGTAGAAACGTCTTCTTGGATCAACTTCAGGACGAATTCCTACAGCTGGACCAAAATCTCCGTAATCACCTGCCATTAAATTCATCAACCAATTTGATTGATAGATTCCAGCACCATCAGAACGATAGTCTGTTACATAATCAGGATGTCGTGTATCTGGTGATAAATCTTGTGTTCCGTGTGACCATTGTAAGTCATCAGCAGTAGTTGATATTACGTTTGTTGCACTTGTCACTGCTCCATAGTTTCCTTGTGCTAAATTAGAGCGCATTATCATGGTGTTAGCAAATTTTATCCACTTACTAGTATCACCACCGTAATAAAAATCTGTAGCAGTTCCTGCAGATGCTCCATTTAAATATCCTTTAGCTTCTTCTAATAGTGCTAAAGCATCGGCGTAAACTTGTGCGTCATCGTCAAGTGCAGGCGAAGGAAATTCGCCAGGATTGTTTGCTTCACTGTAAACAATATCACCTAACCAATCTACAAGATTTAACATGATTGTCGCTTGCATAGTTTTTGCAACTCCTAAATGGAATGATAAATCATTGTCAGCTGAGTTTGCAGCTTCTATTGAAGCGATGTCTGGAAGCATGTCTGCGTAAAAATTGTTCCAAGTGGTTGAAACCGTTCCAGAACCGTAACGCTGAAAATAATTTCTCGTTCCCATTACAAGGAGTCTTCCTGTAGTTGAACCTTCAAAATTTAATTCAGACATTGCTCCTCTGAAATCAATTTGAATTCTATTCAAGACTAAGTCCGGATCTGCCGTTGTCAAGGCAATAGGATTTTCGAGTTTTTCTAACTCTATTGTCTCACAAGAGTAGAACATTGTGCCCGAGGCTACCAATGTTAAGATTAATAATTTATAAATGTTTTTCATAATTGTGATTTTATATATAAGATGCAACTGTTACTAAAAGGTTGCGCCTTATTGTGTCTTTTTTTTAGTTATTAGAATGATGCTTTTATACTAAGACCCCATCTCTTTGAGCTTGGTCCGTTTAAATAATCATAACCTCTACCATTACCAACACCTACACCTGCAACATTTGGATCAAAGTTTGCTGCGTCAGGCGTGTTATATGCATCATACCATAAATTGAAACCACTAGCCGTTATTGATAGTGCTCCAAAAGGTGTTTTGTCTAAGAATTTTTCTGGGAATGAATATCCAAAAGAAACTTCTTGTAATCTAATCACTGACCCATCCCATACATTTAATTCAGAAGGACCGAATAAAACGTTGTTAAAGTAATATGATGAGTTGTTGATTTGTAATGTATTTGGTAAACCAGTTGCTTGATTTACACCAGGAAGAATGAATGTGTTTTTTCTATCTTCAGGTATCAATCCACGACCAAGTAATGTCGAAACTGTAGCTGAGTGAATGTCACCACCACTAACATGACTTATTTGGAATCCAAGATTAAAGTTTTTGTAAGACAAACTGTTAATAAAGTTCATTACATAATCAGGATTAGGATTACCAATTATTGGTGTAATTGTTCTTGAACCAGGTGTCCCTAATGGAACTTCATTTCCGTTACTGTCAATAGCCATTTGCGTTCCTGACACATAGTTACCTGAAGTGTCTACTAGGAAGTTACCATCGGCATCTCTTTCAATTCTTGAACCAATCATGACACCTAACTGTTGACCTTCGATAGCTGCATTACCTTGGTTTGAGAAACCTGCGTAAACAATTTGATCATCAGCTTGTTCTGTTACAATTTGCTCACTCTTCGTGAAGTTAACTCTTGTATTCCAGTTGAAACCATTGTTATCACTTCTGAATAAATCAGCAGATAAATCAATTTCCCATCCGTCTCCTTCTACTTTACCAATATTAGTTTGTGTAAATGTAAAACCTGTAGATTCTGGTAACGGTTTGTTAACAATTAAATCTTTAGATTGTCTATCGAAGTATGATAATGCTAGATTAACTCTGTTGTCTAAGAATTTCGCATCGAAACCAACTTCAAATTCACTAATAAGCTCTGGTTTTAAATCTGGATTCGCATTGGTGTTACTAATTGTATTCGTAACTACTGCTCCAGACGCACCACCATTAGCTTGTGTATTTTGACCTACTGAGAGGGCTGTTGGATATCCACCTGGGAAACCAGCTGAAGTACCTAAACCTGCTCTTAATTTTAAATAATTAAGTCCTTTTCCACTAGCAGATTTAAAGTTTTCAAATGCTGCTGTAGGCAAAAATGATAAACTGACACTTGGGTAAAACTGACTGTTGTTTTCAGTTGGTAAGTTTGATACCCAGTCGTTTCGTCCTGAAAAGGTTACGAACGCATAGTTATCATAATCAAATGTCGCTTCACCAAACACACCAATAATATTTCTAAAGCTGTAAGCTTGAATTGGCGCTTGGTTTGTAAAGTTAGAATGTGCGATAAGCCCAAATACAACTTGACCATCACTTTGAACACCTTTTTGGTCAAATGTTCTTGATCTACTTGTTGCACCCGCTGTAAATGTTACACCTAATTTTTCATCATTGGTTAAATTGTAGTTACCACCAATTGAAACGAAGTGATCCCAAATACTAACATTATTATCCCAAGTATCGTAGAATCCAAATATGGCATCGTTGAAATTAACACCATTTTTATTCGATTGAGCATTATTACGCTCATTGTACCAGTCAATACCAGCACGATAGGTAATATTTAAGTTATCGTTGATTTCATACATCAAGTTAGCAGTACCGAAAATACGATTTGTTAATTGTCCGTTTTGTGCATTTGCTACAGACCATCTAGGGTTGATAATGTCGTTACCATTTCTGTAGTAAATAGATCCACCATTTTCAGGTAATTCCCATTCAAGACCCATTAAATCAACGTTTCTTGGAGTAAAGAATACATTACCAAATGTTGACCATCCAGCAGTACCATTACCTTGAGAAGTTGCAATAGGAGGTGAAGTTACTTTGTTACGAGAATAGTTTAACGACGCATTAACCGTAAATTTATTCGACAATTTGGCACGTCCACCAACAGAAAGAGTGTTTCTTCTGATACCGTTTCCTGGTGTAAACCCTTTTTCGTCTAAGTGACCATAATTTACATTATAAGAAAAGTTACCATCAGTAGAAGCACCTCTAATATTTAAAGATGTATTACTTACTCCACCTGATCTAAAGAAATTTTCAACACTGTTATAAGGTTGCCAAGCATAACGCTGACCTGTGTATGTATTGTTTAATTCGTTGTTACCTCCAAGGAAGTTATTTAAGAAAGCAGAAGATCCATAAGGATGTTCAACTGTTCCATCAGGTTGAATAGTACCTGCAGGGTCATTTAAATACCCATCAACACCATCAGCTGCGAATCCTGGACCCCAGTTAGAGAAGAACCATCCAAATGATTGATCAAAACCACCACCATATTTATCTTGGTAGTCAGGTAATGATGCAATTTCGTTAACGAAATAAGATTGATTCACTGTGATTTCAGTTTTCTTTGGACCAGCGCCACCGCCTTGACCAGATTTGGTTGTAATAACAATTACACCATTTCTACCAGCAGTACCATATAATGTAGCAGCTGCTAAACCTTTCAAGACATTCACACTTGCAATGTTATTTGGATCTAAATCCAAGAACCTTGAAGATCCAACATTACCAGAAACGAAATTACCTTGTGAGTTAGTATCACTACTGAAAGGAACTCCATCTACAACAAATAATGCTTGGTTACTACCAGTTATGGAACTGTAACCTCTAATAACAACATTTGTAGCAGAACCTGAAGTACCACTTTGCGAAGTAATTTGAACACCGGAAGCTTTTCCAGATAATACTCTGGCAACATCTCCCTCAGTACGCTGCTCCAATTCTTCAGCACTTACTTCACTTACAGCATAACCAAGAGCTTTCTTCTCTCGTTTAATACCTTGTGCAGTCACAACCACCTCATCAAGCATGGCCGCATCTTCTTCCATAGTAACATCTATGGTATTTGAAGCTCCAACAGTTTGTTCAACTGTCTTTTGACCTACATAGGTAAATGTTAAAACGTCTCCCGTACTGGCACTGATGCTGTAGTTTCCATCAAAATCAGTCTGGGTTCCATTTGTAGTTCCTTTGACAATAATATTAACCCCAGGAAGAGGCATTCCAGAATTATCTGAAACTGTTCCTGAAATTGTTTTTTCTTGTGCAAACGTAAATTGCACAACAAACGCCAGTAATAGCGTTAAAATTCCACTAAACTTTGTTTTCATTTTATAATTTATTTGAATTAGTCTACGCCAAAAATCATAATAAAAAGTTAATAAAGCAATTTTTATTTGCAAAAATTTCATTTTTTTTTGAAAACCTTTCAGTGAACTAAAGCGAATTGTTAGAATACTGTGCTAAGACTTAAGTGAATTTTTGAACTATTTAAATTGAAGTTTTGTTTTTCTTTTTTGCCATTTGCGTAAATAAATTTCAATAAACCGGCTTTTGTGACAATTCCAAACCCAATTCCAAACCCAAATAATTTATCTTGAATGTTAATTGCGTTATTCTCGTAATAAGCTGCATCGGTAATCGTATTTACGTAAAAGTTTGTGTTGAGTCTATAACGGTATTCTAAATTTACATAACCCAATTCATTTGCTTGAATGCTATTTTCTTCAAAACCTCGAATGGAGTTGATTCCGCCAAATCGAAATAACTCGTTTGTAAAGTAATTGTTTGATTGTAATGTTTGGTAATTACTTTTGACATAAAGACTATTTTTATTGTCTAGATTGAATATTTTAGAAATATTAATTTTCAATTCAACTTGTGCGATGCTTTCATTTGTTGTTTCTCTCTGCCCAAAACCTGCTGATGTTGAAATTTCAAAATTGTTCGGAAATAAAAAATCATTGGAATTGAATTTTTTGAAATGGTATGTTAAATCGTAATAGGTAGTATTGTAATCATTTAGCATTAATTCTTCCGAATTAGCAAGCAGATTATTTGAGACGATTGATCTAACACCAGCAGCTATTTTGTGCTTTGAATTTATTTGATAATATAGTTTCAAATTTTGACTAACTGTCGTAAAGGAGGTGTCTTTTTTAAAAATATTTAAATCAAACTCTGTTCCTATTGGAGTTCCAAGTACATAAGGCATCGATAATCTCAAATCAAATGTTTTTTGACTATTCTCATCACTTTTGTAGAGGAGTTTAAATTGTTCTCCAAAATTTAAGTTATTTGTTAAACTCAGATTTAAATAGCCATCAAACTCTATTTTTTTTGAAATTTCATTAGTACCAAACCCGAGAAAACCGTCAAAGGTATTGCTTTTTGTTTTTTCTAGATAAAGGTAAACGGTTGTCGAATCTTTTGTAAAAAGAACCTCTGGTGGTTTAGTTTGATTTGCAAAAATTAAATTATCGAGTTTTTTAGTCTTTTTATTTAACTGTTCTAAGTTAAAAGATTGCTCTTCTTTTATTTTTAGAAAGTATTTAATGAATGAACGTGGAAATTTCGAATATCCTTTAATGATAACATCATTAACGTTTCTTCTACTTTTAGTATCTATTACTAGATTTGCTTGAAGATTAACAGAATCTTTTTTTTGAATGTTTTCTAGTGTCACGGTAGTAAATGGCGCACCCTCATTCGCTAAATCAGAATTTATACGATTTAGCACAGATTCAAGATTCGATAGAGTGGTTACAAAATAGTTGTCGCCATGTTGCGTTAACATTGATTGAAACAGGTTACTAGATACAAGCTCTTTTTGGTGATATATATATATGGTGTAAAATTTCTTTCTTAAATGTATTTTTGAAAGGAAAGTACTGTCATTGATTTTGGTTGGTTTTGAAACTTCACTTTCAATGTAACCGATATACTGAAGTTTTTTGTGAGTATCGTTTAACTCTTTTTGTAATGACATAAAATCATTAAAACGTTGTTTATATGATAATGAATCAATTAAACGTGATTCTTTCAAATTATCACCTTGTATTTTTAGATAGACATTTTGTGACTGTCCCCATATAGTTTGACCTACGATGATGATTAAAAACAAGGTTCTGAAATACAAATACCGCAACAAGACGTTTTTATGTAAAATTAAAAGAAAAACCATTTAAAAGTTATAGTTGATGAAATAATTTTTTAATCTGACACAAAATATATAGAATATGGTTTGAATAATTCATTTTAATTTCTACCTTTGCAGCCCTCTAAGAAGAGGGTTTTAAAAAAATATTAGAAAATAATATGCCAACAATTTCACAATTAGTAAGAAAAGGAAGAGCCAAAATAACTAAGAAGAGTAAATCGGCCGCTTTAAATTCTTGTCCACAAAGACGTGGGGTTTGTACGCGTGTTTACACTACAACACCAAAAAAACCAAATTCAGCAATGAGAAAAGTTGCAAGGGTTCGGTTAACAAATGGTAATGAAGTGAATGCTTACATCCCAGGAGAAGGACATAATTTACAGGAGCACTCGATAGTATTAGTTAGAGGTGGAAGGGTAAAAGATTTGCCAGGAGTTAGATATCACATTGTTCGTGGCGCTTTAGACACCGCTGGTGTTGAAGGTCGTACGCAAAGAAGATCTAAATACGGAGCAAAACGCCCAAAGAAGTAACATTAAACTTTAAGAAGAAGACATGAGAAAAAGAGCAGCAAAAAAAAGACCGCTTCTACCAGACCCAAAATTTAACGATCAGTTAGTAACACGTTTTGTTAACATGATGATGTGGGATGGTAAAAAATCTGTGGCCTTTAAAATTTTTTACGATGCGATTGATGTCGTAGAGCAAAAGAATACAGACGAAGAGAAGTCGGCACTAGAAATTTGGAAAGAGGCTTTATCAAACGTAATGCCTCACGTTGAAGTTCGCAGCCGTAGAGTTGGTGGGGCGACATTCCAAATCCCAATGCAGATTCGTCCGGATCGTAAAGTTTCAACAGCCATGAAGTGGTTGATAAGCTACGCACGTAAGAGAAATGAAAAATCAATGGCACAAAAATTAGCAGCAGAAATATTAGCTGCTGCGAAAGAGGAAGGTGCCGCCGTTAAAAAAAGAGTTGACACTCACAAAATGGCAGAAGCAAATAAAGCGTTCTCTCACTTTAGATTTTAATAAGATGGCAAGAGATTTAAAATTCACAAGAAATATAGGTATTGCTGCGCACATTGATGCAGGAAAAACCACCACGACAGAACGTGTATTGTATTACACAGGAGTCTCACACAAAATCGGAGAAGTCCATGACGGTGCTGCCACTATGGACTGGATGGAGCAGGAGCAGGAAAGAGGTATCACAATTACTTCAGCTGCGACTACTTGTACTTGGCAGTTTCCTTTGGAAAACGCAAAGCCAACTCCAGAAACAAAAGGATATCACTTTAACATTATAGATACCCCAGGACACGTTGATTTTACGGTTGAAGTAAATCGATCATTACGTGTATTGGATGGTCTTGTATTTTTATTCAGTGCGGTTGATGGTGTTGAGCCACAATCGGAAACTAATTGGAGATTAGCAGACAATTATAAAGTACCCAGAATCGGTTTTGTTAACAAAATGGATCGTCAGGGGTCTGATTTTCTAGGAGTGTGTCAACAGGTTAAAGATATGTTGAAGTCAAATGCAGTGCCAATTGTTCTGAATATTGGTGATGAGGAAGACTTTAAGGGAGTTATTGACCTAGTTAAAAATCGAGCAATTGTTTGGCACGATGATACGCAAGGAGCAACGTTCGATGTAATCGACATTCCGGAAGACATGAAAGAAGAAGCACGTAAATATCGTGCGCTATTGATAGAGGAAGTAGCGAGTTATGATGAAGATTTGTTGGAAAAATTCATGGAAGATGAGGATTCTATCACAGAAGAAGAAGTACATGCTGCACTAAGAGCTGCAGTTATGGACATGGCAATTATTCCTATGATTTGTGGTTCAGCATTCAAAAATAAAGGTGTGCAATTTCTATTAGATGCGGTTTGCCGTTATTTACCATCTCCTACAGACAAGGAAGGTATTGTGGGGATGAATCCAGATACTGATCAAGAAGAAATACGTAAGCCAGATGTCAAAGAGCCCTTTGCTGCTTTGGCTTTTAAAATTGCTACAGACCCTTTTGTTGGGCGTTTAGCTTTTTTCCGTGCTTATTCAGGTCGTTTAGATGCAGGATCCTATGTATTAAATAACCGTTCTGGTAAAAAAGAACGTATTTCAAGGATTTATCAAATGCATGCCAACAAGCAAAATGCAATTGATTTTATAGAGGCTGGAGATATCGGTGCTGCTGTTGGATTTAAGTCGATCAAGACTGGAGATACTTTAACAGATGAAAAGCATCCAATTGTTTTAGAGTCTATGGATTTTCCAGATCCAGTAATTGGTATAGCTGTTGAGCCAAAAACAAAGGCTGATGTAGATAAATTAGGTATTGGTTTAGCTAAATTAGCTGAAGAGGATCCAACATTTACTGTGCGATCAGACGAAGCTTCTGGTCAAACCATCATCTCAGGTATGGGTGAGCTTCACTTAGATGTTATTGTAGATCGTTTGAAACGTGAATTTAAGGTTGAAGTGAATCAAGGACAACCACAAGTTGAATATAAAGAAGCTATTACGCAACCTGCAGATCACAGAGAGGTTTATAAAAAGCAATCTGGTGGTCGAGGTAAATTTGCTGATATTGTATTTACAATCGAACCAGCAGCTGAAGGTGCAGTAGGTTTAGAGTTTGAATCCATAATCAAAGGGGGGAATGTTCCCAAAGAATTTATTCCATCAATTGAGAAAGGGTTTAAAATGGCAATGCAAAATGGTCCTTTAGCAGGTTTCGAAGTCGATGCGATGAAAGTAACCTTGAAAGATGGGTCTTATCACGATGTTGATTCTGATCAATTATCATTCGAATTGGCTGCAAAGCTCGGATTTAAAAATTCAGCAAAAGCCGCTAAAGCGGTTATTATGGAGCCTATTATGAAGCTTGAGGTAATTACACCTGAAGAAAACATGGGTGATATTGTTGGAGATTTAAATAGAAGGAGAGGTCAGGTTAGTGATATGGGAGATAGAGCCGGTGCAAAAACGGTTAAAGCTACTGTACCGCTATCCGAAATGTTCGGCTATGTAACAACATTAAGAACGTTGTCTTCTGGACGTGCAACATCAACAATGGAATTTTCACACTATGCTGAAACACCTTCAAACGTATCAGAAGAGGTTATAAAAGCATCTAAAGGTGAGCAATCTTAAAAGTTAAGAAAATGAGTCAAAAAATCAGAATAAAATTAAAGTCTTACGATCATAACTTAGTAGATAAATCTGCTGACAAGATTGTGAAAACAGTAAAAAGTACAGGAGCTGTGGTGACTGGGCCAATTCCATTACCAACACACAAGAAAATTTTTACAGTATTGCGTTCACCGCACGTGAACAAGAAGTCAAGAGAACAATTTCAATTAAGTTCATACAAGCGCTTACTTGATATATATTCGTCATCTTCAAAAACAATTGACGCTCTTATGAAATTAGAGCTTCCAAGTGGTGTTGAAGTAGAGATAAAAGTATAATTAGAAATTACATGTCCTAAGCTGTGTGCGAGGGAAAAACGGAAAAAATACAATTCAGGGTTGAAACGTATTTTGACCCTGTGTTTTTTTAAATAAGTAAATAATTAATAAACAATAAATAATATGTCTGGGTTAATAGGAAAAAAAATCGGAATGACCAGCATTTTTGATGAAAACGGTAAAAACATGCCGTGTACAGTAATCAAAGCTGGGCCATGCGTTGTTACCCAAGTCAGAACTGAAGAAGTTGATGGTTATAAAGCCCTACAACTTGGTTTCGATGACAAGACAGAAAAAAATGCTACAAAAGCTGAGATCGGTCATGCTAAGAAAGCAGGTACTTCTGTTAAAAGAAAAGTCGCGGAATTTAAAAGTTTTGATGAGGAGTACAATTTAGGTGATACCATAACGGTAGAACATTTTAAAGAAGGAGAATTCGTTGATATTGCTGCGACTTCAAAAGGTAAAGGGTTTCAAGGTGTTGTAAAACGCCATGGATTTGCTGGTGTAGGTCAAGCAACACATGGTCAGCACAATCGCCTTAGAGCACCTGGATCAATTGGTGCGGCATCTTATCCTGCGAGAGTATTTAAAGGAATGAGAATGGCTGGTAGAATGGGTGGTGAAACAGTAAAAGTTCAAAATCTAAGAGTTTTAAAAGTAGTTGCTGAAAAGAACTTGCTTGTGGTCAAGGGATGTATTCCAGGTCACAAAAACGCTTATGTAACAATTCAGAAGTAATGAAAGTAGCAGTTTTAGATATCAACGGAAAGGATACAGGAAGGAAAGCAGAGCTTTCGAAGGATGTATTCGCTATAGACCCAAATAATCACGCAGTTTATTTAGATGTGAAGCAATATCTGGCAAATCAACGTCAGGGAACGCACAAGGCTAAAGAAAGAGCTGAGATTACAGGGAGTACAAGAAAAATTAAGAAGCAAAAAGGTACGGGAACTGCGCGAGCGGGAAGTATTAAATCTGGTGTCTTTAAAGGCGGAGGGCGTATGTTCGGTCCACGACCTCGAAACTATGGTTTCAAATTAAATAAAAATGTGAAACGACTTGCTCGTAAATCTGCCTTAACAAAAAAGGCAAATGAAAAAGCAATCACCGTTCTTGAAGATTTTAATTTTGAAACACCAAAGACTCAAAATTTCACAGCGCTTTTAAACGCTCTTGGACTACAGGGCAAAAAATCTTTGTTTGTGTTGGGTGCTTCAAATAATAATGTATATTTGTCATCGCGCAATTTAAAAGGGTCTGATGTTATAACTAGCTCAGAATTAAGCACTTACAAAATTTTAAATGCAAATCAAGTAATACTTCTAGAGAGTTCTTTAGAAGGAATTGAATCGAATTTAAGTAAATAAGGAAACCATGAGTATCTTAATTAAACCAATAATCACTGAAAAAGCAACAAATGCGAGCGAGCTTTTGAACTGTTTCAGCTTTCAGGTGAATACTAAGGCGAACAAGGTAGAAATCAAAAAAGCAGTTGAAGCTGCTTATGGCGTTTCTGTGGAAAAAGTTCGTACGATAAATGTCCGTCCAGACAGAAAAACCAAGTTTACAAAAACTGGTATTCAACATGGTAAAACAAATGCCGTTAAAAAGGCAATTGTACAACTGGCGGATGGTGAAACAATTGATTTATACGCTAACATGTAATTATAGAAAAAATGTCAGTTAGAAAATTAAAACCAATCACACCAGGACAGCGATTTAGAGTAGTAAATGGGTTTGACGCCATCACTACTGATAAGCCGGAGAAGAGTTTATTAGCTCCGAAAAAACGTTCAGGTGGAAGAAACAGTCAAGGAAAAATGACCATGCGCTACAAAGGTGGAGGTCATAAAAAAAGGTATCGTATCATAGATTTTAAACGTAACAAAACTGGTGTTCCAGCAGAAGTTATGTCAATTGAATATGATCCAAATAGAACAGCCTTCATAGCGTTAGTTAATTATCAAGATGGTGAAAAGGCTTACATTATTGCTCAAAACGGGCTTCGTGTAGGGCAAAATGTTGTTTCAGGAAATTCAGGTGTGGCACCAGAAATAGGTAATGCGATGCCGTTAAGTGAAATTCCGTTAGGAACCATCATCTCATGCATAGAGTTGCGTCCTGGTCAAGGTGCTGTTATGGCGAGAAGTGCAGGTGCATTTGCTCAACTAATGGCGAGAGACGGGAAATTTGCAACAGTGAAGTTACCCTCAGGAGAAACAAGACTAGTACTTGTCAATTGTATGGCAACTATTGGAGTAATTTCAAATTCTGATCATCAGTTGTTAGTTTCAGGTAAAGCTGGTCGAAGCAGATGGTTGGGTAGACGTCCAAGAACAAGACCAGTAGTCATGAATCCAGTTGATCATCCTATGGGAGGTGGTGAAGGGAAATCTTCAGGAGGTCACCCAAGATCAAGAAATGGAATTCCAGCGAAAGGTTATAGAACACGTTCTAAGACTAAAGCTAGTAATAAATATATTGTAGAACGTAGAAAGAAATAAAATACCATGGCAAGATCATTAAAAAAAGGACCTTACGTTCATTATAAACTTGAAAAAAAGGTGGCTGCAAATGTTGAGTCTAACAAGAAAACAGTAATCAAAACTTGGTCTCGAGCAAGCATGATTACACCTGACTTTGTTGGTCAAACAATTGCTGTTCACAACGGGCGTCAATTTGTTCCAGTATATGTTACTGAGAATATGGTAGGTCATAAACTAGGAGAATTTTCACCAACCAGATCTTTTAGAGGTCACGCAGGTGCAAAAAATAAAGGTAAAAAATAAGAGCAATGGGAAGTCGTAAAAAACAAATGGCAGACGCTATTAAGGAGGGTAAAAAGCAATTAGCTTTTGCAAAACTTAATAACTGTCCTACGTCACCAAGAAAAATGCGTTTAGTAGCCGATTTAGTAAGAGGTGAAAAGGTAGAAAGAGCACTAAATATTCTTAGATTTAGTTCTAAAGAAGCATCTCGAAGGTTAGAAAAGCTACTTTTATCTGCAGTAGCCAATTGGCAAGCAAAAAATGAGGATGCTGATGTTGAAGCTGCTGAGTTATTTGTAAAAGAGATTAGAGTTGATGGAGGATCAATGTTGAAGAGATTACGTCCTGCTCCTCAAGGTCGTGCACACAGGATAAGAAAAAGATCTAATCACGTGACATTAGTTCTTGGATCAAACAACAACACACAAAGTTAAGATAGAAATATGGGACAAAAAACAAATCCGATAGGGAATCGTTTAGGAATTATCAGAGGATGGGAATCAAATTGGTATGGAGGAAATGATTATGGTGATAAGCTTGCTGAGGATGACAAAATCCGAAAGTATATTCACGCTCGTTTATCTAAAGCTAGTGTATCGAGAGTAATTATCGAGAGAACACTGAAACTTGTAACCGTTACTATCACCACAGCCCGCCCAGGGATCATCATTGGTAAGGGAGGTCAAGAGGTAGACAAGTTGAAAGAAGAGCTCAAAAAGATTACAGGTAAAGAGGTTCAATTAAATATTTTTGAAATTAAGCGTCCAGAACTAGATGCTTTCTTAGTAGCCTCAAGTGTTGCACGTCAAATTGAAAATCGTATCTCTTACAAACGTGCAATTAAAATGGCAATTCAAGCTACGATGCGTATGAATTGTGAAGGAATAAAAATCCAAATTAGTGGTCGTTTAAATGGTGCTGAAATGGCGCGTAGTGAACATTACAAAGATGGAAGAATTCCTTTATCAACATTTAGAGCAGACATTGATTATGCCCTAGTAGAGGCACACACTACCTATGGAAGATTAGGTATTAAAGTATGGATCATGAAAGGCGAAGTTTATGGCAAAAGAGAGCTTTCTCCATTAGTTGGTCTATCTAAACAAAAAGGAAAAGGTGGACGTGGTGGAAATAGAGATAACAAATCGCGTCGAAGAAAGTAATCTTTTAAATAGAAGAAAAAATGTTACAACCTAAAAGAACAAAATTCCGTAAGCAACAAAAAGGTCGCATGAAAGGTAATGCTGGAAGAGGGCATCAACTTTCAAGTGGAATGTTTGGTATAAAATCTCTTGACTCAAGTTTTATAACTTCTCGTCAAATTGAAGCTGCACGTATTGCCGCTACACGTTACATGAAAAGAGAGGGGCAACTTTGGATTAAAATTTTCCCAGACAAGCCCATCACTAAAAAGCCTCTTGAAGTACGTATGGGTAAAGGTAAGGGTGCCGTTGAATATTGGGCAGCTGTTGTAAAGCCAGGGAGAATGTTATTTGAAGTGGGTGGTGTTCCGCATGATGTGGCTAAAGAGGCCTTGCGTTTGGCAGCACAAAAACTTCCAGTTAAAACTAAGTTTATCATAGCTAGAGACTTCGAAGCTTAATTCATTGATATTATGAAACAATCAGAAATTAAAGAACTATCGACAGCTGAGTTACAGGAGAAACTTGGTGAGACTAAAAAGAGTTATTCAGAGCTTAAAATGGCTCATGCAATATCTCCTCTTGAAAATCCAATACAGTTGCGTGCAATAAGACGTACTGTAGCTAGAATTGGAACAGAATTAACTAAAAGAGAAGTACAATAATTGTATTCCGCTGAAAGATGGAAAAAAGAAACTTAAGAAAAGAACGTATAGGAGTAGTAACTAGCAACAAAATGATGAAATCAATTGTTGTTGCAGAAGTTAAAAAAGTGAAACATCCTATGTATGGAAAGTTCGTGTTAAAAACAAAAAAGTACGTGGCACACGACGAAACAAATGACTGCAACGAAGGTGATACTGTAAGGATCATGGAAACAAGGCCCTTGAGTAAATCAAAATGTTGGAGACTAGTAGAAATCATAGAAAGAGCTAAATAGTTATGGTACAACAAGAATCAAGATTAAAGGTGGCTGACAACACTGGAGCAAAGGAAGTTTTGACCATTCGTGTTTTAGGTGGTACAAAAAGACGTTACGCCTCTGTTGGAGATAAGATTGTGGTATCTGTAAAGGATGCGACGCCTAATGGGAGTATTAAGAAAGGAGCTGTTTCTACAGCTGTAGTAGTTCGTACTGTGAAAGAAGTAAGACGTCCAGATGGATCATATATTAGATTCGATGACAATGCGTGTGTCTTATTAAATCCAACCGGAGAAATGCGAGGAACTCGTGTTTTTGGTCCAGTTGCTCGAGAATTACGTGATAAACAATTTATGAAGATTGTATCATTAGCACCTGAAGTGCTTTAATACACAGATATATTAAAATGGGAAAGCTTAAGATTAAATCAGGAGATACAGTTAGAATAATTGCAGGAGACCACAAAGGTAGCGAAGGTAAAGTATTGACTGTATTCAGAGATAAAAACAAGGCCATCGTTGAAGGTGTTAATATGGTGAAAAAGCATATGAAGCCTAGTGCTCAAAGTCCTCAAGGAGGAATAGTAGAAAAAGAAGCGTCTATTCAAATATCAAATTTATCGTTGTTGAATTCGAAAGGAGAAACAACAAGAGTTGGATATAGAATGGATGGAGATAATAAAGTAAGATTTGCAAAAAAATCTAACGAAGTAATATAGTTATGACTTACATTCCAAGATTAAAACAAGAGTATAAAGACAAGGTTGTTTCTTCTCTTACAGAAGAGTTTGGATACGGCAATATCATGCAAGTACCTAAGCTGAAAAAAATAGTAATATCGCAAGGTGTTGGTGCTGCAGTAGCGGATAAAAAATTAATAGACTATGCGATAGAAGAGATGACTAAAATATCTGGTCAAAAAGCTGTTGCAACAATATCAAAAAAGGATGTTGCATCTTTTAAATTACGTAAAGGGATGCCTATTGGGGCTAAAGTCACTTTGCGTGGAGAAAGAATGTATGAGTTTTTAGATCGTTTAGTGACCTCTGCGTTACCTCGAGTACGTGACTTTAGCGGAATTAAAGCGACAGGATTTGATGGGAGAGGTAATTACAACCTAGGGGTAACAGAGCAAATTATTTTCCCTGAAATCAACATCGACAAAGTGAATAAAATTTCAGGTATGGATATTACATTTGTAACATCTGCTGATACTGATAAAGAAGCGAAATCATTATTAACTGAACTAGGGTTGCCTTTTCAAAAGAATTAAGTTATGGCTAAAGAATCAATGAAAGCTCGTGAAATCAAAAGAGCAAAAACGGTAGCAAAATTTGCTGAAAAGCGTAAAGCTTTGAAAGCAGCTGGTGATTATGAAGGATTACAAAAGTTGCCAAAAAATGCGTCACCAATTCGCATGCACAACAGATGTAAATTAACAGGAAGGCCCAAAGGTTACATGAGAACTTTTGGAATTTCACGTGTTACTTTTCGGGAAATGGCAAATCAGGGTTTGATTCCTGGTGTCAAAAAAGCAAGTTGGTAAAATAAGAATTATAAATTGGTACAAGGTTCAGCAGTTGTTGAAAACCATTACCGCAAATTAATAAATATGAATACAGATCCAATAGCGGATTATTTAACGAGAATTAGAAATGCAGTGCGTGCCAACCACAGAGTGGTTGAAATTCCAGCTTCTAATCTTAAAAAAGAAATTACTAAAATACTTTTTGATCAAGGGTATATTTTAAGTTATAAGTTTGATGATTCTTCGGTTCAAGGGACGATAAAGATAGCTTTGAAATATGCAAAAGACTCAAAAGAGCCAGTAATTAAAAAAATTCAAAGAATAAGTAAACCAGGTTTACGTAAATATTCTAGTTCTAGTGAATTACCACGTATTCTCAACGGACTTGGTATTGCCATTGTATCTACCTCACATGGTGTTATGACAGGTAAACAGGCTAAAAAAGAGAATGTTGGTGGAGAAGTTTTGTGTTACGTTTACTAATTAAAGCTGAAAAGAAATGTCAAGAATAGGAAATAATCCAGTAGCCATTCCAGAAGGCGTAACAGTAGACATTATAGATAATGTTGTGACTGTAAAGGGTAAATTAGGTGAGCTAGTTCAGAGCTATGATACAGTTGAAATTAAAACTGAAGATGGAAACATCATGGTCACGCGTTCTTCTGATAGTAAGGAACAAAAAGCAAAGCATGGTTTATACAGATCATTGATGCGTAATATGATAGAAGGCGTGTCTAAAGGATGGACCAAGGAATTAGAATTAGTAGGTGTCGGTTACAGAGCAAGTAATCAGGGCCAAAAATTAGATTTAGCCTTAGGGTTTTCTCATAATATTGTCTTAAATCTAGCTCAAGAGGTTAAAGTTGAGACGATTTCAGAAAAAGGTAAAAATCCAATAATAAAATTAACATCACATGACAAACAATTAGTAGGTCAAGTGGCTGCAAAAATCAGAGGTTTTAGGAAACCAGAACCTTACAAAGGAAAAGGAATTAGATTCGTAGGTGAACAGATTCGTAGAAAAGCAGGTAAATCAGCATAATAAGTAGTTATGGCATTAACAAAGAACGATAGAAGACAGAGAATAAGAAACAGAATACGTAAGATTGTTTCTGGTACAGAAGCCAGACCAAGATTATCTGTTTTTAGAAGTAATAAAGAAATTTACGCCCAAGTTATTGACGATGTTTCTGGTAAGACAATCAGTGCTGCATCTTCTCGAGATAAGGATATTGTCGCTTCGAAAGCGAACAAATCTGAGGCAGCTGCCCTAGTAGGGAAGTCTGTGGCAGAAAAAGCAATGAAAGCTGGAGTAACGACCATCTCTTTTGATCGTGGTGGTTATTTATATCATGGACGAATAAAATCATTAGCCGAAGGAGCTAGAGAAGCAGGACTTAAATTCTAAGAAATTATGTATCAAAAATATAAAAGTGCAGAGTTAGTAAAACCAAGTGGATTAGAATTAAAAGATCGTCTAGTTGGTGTTCAAAGAGTTACTAAGGTAACGAAAGGTGGTAGAGCCTTCGGTTTTTCAGCTATAGTTGTAGTTGGTGACGAGGCAGGAGTTGTGGGTCACGGTTTAGGAAAATCTAAAGATGTCGCAAGTGCCATAGCTAAGGCAGTGGAAGATGCAAAGAAAAATCTAGTTCGTATTCCTCTAATAAAGGGAACCTTGCCTCATGAACAAAAAGGTAAGTATGGAGGAGCACGTGTCAATATTATTCCAGCGGCTCCAGGTACTGGGGTTATCGCTGGTGGTGCTGTTAGAACAGTTTTAGAGGCCGTTGGTGTGCATGATGTACTCTCAAAGTCGCAAGGTTCGTCAAACCCACACAATGTAGTGAAAGCAACATTTGATGCTTTGCTTCAACTAAGAGATGCACGAAAAATTGCAAAAGAAAGAGGAATATCGCTTGAAAAAGTATTTAACGGATAATTTAAGGATATGATGGCAAAAATTAAAGTAACAAAAAAGAAAAGTGCAATCAATCGAACTAAAAACCAAAAGCTAACATTATTAGCCTTAGGTCTTAAAAAGATTGGTCAAACTGTAGAACATGATGCCACGCCAAACATCCTTGGTATGGTTAATAAAGTTAAACATTTAGTTTCCTTCGAGGAATCAAAATAATAAGATATAATGGACTTAAGTAATTTACAACCGGCAGAAGGTTCTGTTAGAAATCAGGGTAAAAGAGTAGGACGTGGTCAAGGTTCTGGAAAAGGAGGCACCGCAACGCGAGGTCACAAGGGAGCAAAATCTCGATCAGGTTATTCCAAAAAACTTGGTTTTGAAGGGGGGCAAATGCCATTACAGCGACGTGTACCAAAGTTTGGTTTCACCAATATAAATCGGAAAGAATATCAAGGTATCAACTTAGATACAATTCAGCAGATGGTTGATGAAAAGAAAATTAAAGACGCTTTTGATTTAGACATGATGATGGCACATAGATTAGCTGGCAAAAATGATCTTGTCAAAATTCTAGGACGAGGTGAATTAAAATCTAAATTAACTGTAACAGCTCATAAATTTACTGCATCTGCAAAAGCTGCAATTGAGGCTGCAGGAGGAGAAGCTGTAACCTTGTAAGAACTATCTAGACCATGAAATTTATAGAAACTTTAAAAAATGTTTGGAAAATAACAGAACTGAAAGACAGAATCATTCTAACTTTAGGAATGCTTTTAGTTTATCGTTTTGGAGCACAAGTGGTTCTTCCTGGTATTGATGCTAGTAAATTAGGTTTAATAGATGAAAATACGCAGCAAGGATTACTTGGATTATTGAATGCATTCACAGGAGGCGCATTTGCAAATGCATCCGTGTTTGCATTAGGTATTATGCCGTATATTTCGGCATCAATTGTTGTTCAATTGATGGGAATTGCAATTCCTTATCTCCAAAAGCTACAAAAAGAAGGTGCTAGTGGTCAGAAAAAAATTACTCAAATTACACGTTGGTTAACAATAGCAATTTGTTTAGTTCAAGCACCAGGATACTTAGTGAGTTTGCCGTCTCTTGGAATTCCACAGGAAGCATTTCTGTTGGGTCAAGGAGGACTTTTTTATTTTTCATCTATTATCATTTTGGTAACAGGATGTATTTTCGCCATGTGGTTAGGAGAGAAGATAACAGATAAAGGTATTGGTAATGGAATTTCATTATTAATTATGGTAGGTATTATTGCAACATTACCGCAGTCTTTTATTCAAGAATACGCTGCAAGAGTGACTGAATCCAACGGAGGTCTAATAATGATTCTTATAGAGTTAGTCATATGGTTTGTAATCATATTATTATCCATTATGTTAGTAATGGCCGTTCGTAAAATTGCAGTTCAATACGCTCGTCGTACACAATCTGGCGGTTATGAAAAGAATGTGTTTGGTTCAAGACAATACATTCCTTTAAAATTGAATGCTTCAGGAGTAATGCCTATTATTTTCGCACAGGCAATCATGTTTGTGCCATCATTAATTGGTGGGTTGGATATGATGAAAGACTCTTCTGTTGGTCAATGGTTGCAAACAGAATTTTCAGACTTATTTGGATTTTGGTACAATGTTGTGTTTGCAGTGTTAATTATCATTTTCACTTATTTCTATACGGCAATTACTGTGCCTACGAATAAAATGGCTGATGATTTAAAAAGAAGTGGTGGTTTCATACCAGGTATACGCCCAGGAACAGAAACATCAGAATATTTAGACAAAATTATGTCTCAAATAACATTACCAGGGTCGATATTTTTAGCTCTAATTGCGGTTTTTCCTGCCTTCATTGTTAAATTAATGAATGTTCAACAAGGTTGGGCGTTATTTTTTGGAGGTACATCTCTGTTAATTATGGTAGGGGTTGCTATTGATACGATGCAACAAGTCAATTCGTACTTACTGAATAAACATTACGATGGTTTAATGAAGACCGGTAAAAACAGAAAAGGTTAATTAGGATATAGATTATGGCAAAGCAAGCAGCAATAGAGCAAGACGGAACTATCATAGAAGCATTATCAAATGCCATGTTTCGTGTTGAACTAGAAAATGGTCATATTGTGACTGCCCACATCTCTGGTAAGATGCGAATGCATTATATTAAATTGTTACCAGGTGATAAAGTTAAATTAGAAATGAGTCCTTACGATTTATCTAAGGCGAGAATAACTTATAGATACTAAAAAGATGAAAGTAAGAGCATCCGTTAAAAAAAGAAGTGCAGATTGTAAGATTGTCCGAAGAAAAGGGCGTCTTTATGTAATCAATAAAAAGAATCCTAGATTTAAACAAAGACAAGGTTAATTATGGCTAGAATTGCAGGTGTAGACATACCAAAACAAAAAAGAGGAGTGATCTCTTTGACTTATATCTATGGAATAGGTAGAAGTCGAGCAAAAGAAATATTAGCAACTGCTAAAGTAGATGAAAGTAAAGTTGTTTCAGATTGGTCTGATGATGATATCAGTAATATCCGAGAAGCAGTTGGGTCTTTCACAATTGAAGGTGAATTACGTTCAGAAACACAATTGAACATTAAGCGATTAATGGATATAGGTTGTTACAGAGGTATTCGTCATAGAGCAGGGCTTCCTCTTCGAGGACAGCGAACAAAAAATAATTCCAGAACAAGAAAAGGAAGAAGGAAAACTGTCGCTAATAAGAAAAAAGTAACTAAATAATAAAAGTCATTAGTATTTAGCGGTTAGATTGAATCTGTTTGAAATTTAATAGTTTAGGATTCTAATGCTAACAACTAACAACTAGAAACTAGAAAAATATGGCAAAGTCAAGTACAAAAAAACGTAAAGTAATTGTAGATGCAGTAGGTGAGGCACATATCACCGCGTCATTTAACAACATTATCATCTCATTAACCAACAAAAAAGGAGATGTAATCTCATGGTCATCTGCTGGTAAAATGGGATTTAGAGGATCTAAAAAAAACACACCGTATGCTGCTCAGTTAGCAGCAGAAGATGCGGTTAACGTTGCAAAGGAAGCTGGATTGAAAAAAGTGAAGTGTTACGTTAAAGGCCCTGGAAATGGTAGAGAGTCTGCCATCAGATCAATTCACAATGGAGGTATTGAAGTAACAGAAATCATCGATGTTACACCAGCACCGCACAACGGATGTCGTCCACCGAAAAGAAGAAGAGTGTAATCTGATTTTTTCAGATACTCAAATTATAAATTTTAATAACAAGTATAAACGAGAGATTGACGATTGTCGAAGGATAAGATTAAGACCTGAATTCATAATCACTCTCACAACAAATTTAAAATGGCAAGATATACTGGTCCTAAAACAAAAATCGCACGTAAGTTTGGTGAAGCAATCTTCGGAGAAGATAAATCTTTTGAAAAAAGAAATTATCCTCCAGGACAACACGGAAACAATAGAAGACGTGGTAAAAAATCAGAGTATGCTATCCAACTAATGGAAAAGCAAAAGGCAAAGTATACATACGGTGTCTTGGAACGTCAATTTAGAAACATGTTTAAAAAAGCGACTGCTGCGTCTGGAATTACAGGTGAGGTGTTGTTACAATTATGTGAGTCTAGACTAGATAACGTTGTTTACAGAATGGGTGTTGCTCGATCAAGAAGAGGGGCCCGTCAACTAGTGTCTCACAGACACATTACCGTAAATGGAGAACTCGTCAATATCCCTTCTTACTCATTGAAAGCAGGAGATATTGTTGCTGTGAGAGAAAAGTCTAAATCGTTAGAAGCAATTAACCATGCGCTAACGTCCTCAAGTAATGTTTATGAATGGATTACTTGGAATAACGATACCATGCAAGGAACATATGTTTCTGTTCCTGCAAGAGTACAAATTCCGGAAAACATTAATGAGCAATTCATTGTTGAATTATATTCTAAATAATAACTGATACAAAAATAGATATGGCAATTTTAAATTTTCAGAAGCCCGATAAAGTAATAATGATCGATTCAACTGATTTTGAAGGAAAATTCGAATTTAGACCTTTGGAACCTGGTTTTGGATTAACAGTAGGGAATGCGTTAAGAAGAGTATTATTGTCTTCTTTAGAAGGATTCGCTATCACATCAGTTAGGATGGAAGGGGTAGAACATGAATTTTCTACAATCTCTGGTGTTGTTGAAGATGTAACAGAAATAATATTAAATTTAAAGCAAGTACGTTTTAAAAGACAGATAGATGAAATCGACAACGAATCTGTGTCGATATCAATTTCAGGTCAAGATCAAATTACTGCTGGCGATTTTCAGAAATTTATATCTGGTTTTCAAGTTTTAAATTCAGATCAAGTAATCTGTAATCTAGATCCGAAAGTAAGTATTAACATGGAAATTACCATCGAGAAAGGAAGAGGTTACGTACCAGCTGAAGAGAATAAAAAAGCTACAGCACCTATGGGAACTATTTTTACAGACTCAATTTACACGCCAATCAAAAATGTTAAATATAGTGTTGAAAATTTTCGTGTAGAGCAAAAAACTGATTATGAGAAGTTAGTTTTCGAAATTATGACGGATGGTTCAATCAACCCTCAAGATGCTTTAACAGAAGCTGCAAAAATACTTATTCACCACTTTATGTTATTCTCAGATGAGCGTATCACGTTAGAAGCTGATGAAATTGCTCAAACTGAAACTTATGATGAAGAATCACTTCACATGAGACAGTTATTAAAAACAAAATTAATTGATATGGACTTATCAGTACGTGCTCTTAATTGTTTAAAAGCGGCAGAAGTAGATACCTTAGGTGATTTAGTGTCATTTAACAAAAATGATTTAATGAAATTCAGGAATTTTGGTAAAAAATCCTTGACCGAGCTTGAAGAGCTTGTGAACGTTAAAGGATTAAATTTCGGAATGGACCTGAGTAAATATAAATTAGATAAAGATTAATACATCATATTTTGCTCCTCTAAAGTGAGTTGAAGCAAGATGATGATTTAAACCAAATGTCATGAGACACGGAAAAAAAGTAAACCACCTAGGAAGACAGACCGCTCACAGAAAAGCAATGTTAGCAAACATGGCTTGTTCATTAATTGAGCATAAACGAATCAATACCACTGTTGCTAAGGCAAAAGCTTTAAAACAGTTTGTTGAGCCAATGATAACGAAATCAAAGGAAGATACAACGCACAACAGACGAATTGTTATGGCCCGATTAAGGCAAAAACAAGCTGTAGCAGAATTATTCAGAGATGTAGCGTCAAAAGTGGGAGATCGACCAGGAGGATATACAAGAATTATAAAACTTGGTAATAGATTAGGTGATAATGCAGATATGGCGATGATTGAACTAGTTGATTACAATGAAATCTATAATGCTGACAAAAAGTCGAAGAAAACCACTAGAAGAAGCCGAAGAGGAGGGAATAAACCTGCCAAAGCAGCTACCGAAACTATAGTTTCTAACGAAGAAGAATAAAAGGAACAACTTTAACGTTTCATTAAGGGTAAACTTTATATAAAGTTTACCCTTTTTTTTGATAATTTATTATTTTAGCACTGTTAAAAAAAAAATATGAAAAATTTACTTTTACTATCGTCATTATTATCATGCATGTCTCTAATTGGCCAATCTTTAGATAATAATAATGTGAGTGTGACTAACAATACTTCTAACACAATGCTGTCTGCATCAAATGGAATGCAAAGTTCATATGGATCTTCTGCATATTTTGTGAATCCTTCAAGAGCGGTTGATGGGACTGTTTATTTGTTTGAAGATTGGAGTAATTCAGGAATCATTTATGCAACTACAAATGAAAAATATTCTTTAAAAAATATAAACTTAAATATTGAGAGAAATTCATTTGAATCTAAAGTTGGACAGGATTCATTATTTTCATTCAACTTCAATAACATTGATAAGTTTGTAGTCAACGGCAGAACATTCAAAAACTACTACTGGGACGATGACAATAGGGTATATGAGATCATATACGAAAATGAAAATTGGTCATTAATAAAAGGTTTCAAAATTGTTGAAGTATCTGGATCTGCAAATCCAATGTTAAATAGAACAAGAGATAGAATCATTAGAAAAGCTTTTTATTATCTAAAAGATGATTCAGGAATTAACACCTTCATTATGAAGAAAAATAAGATCCTCAAATTACTAAACAAAAAGGAAACAGGTTCAGAAGAAGTCTTACGTTATGTCAAATCTAACAAATTGTCTTTCAAGCGAGAGGAAGACGTCGTAAAGATTCTCGATTATAGTCTTGGGCAAAAGTAATAAGCTAACACAAAAGATTCATCTCTTAACTAAAGTTATTAGCGTATCCTAAATCATTCTTGATAACGGAGCCTTTATATGGTCAGTGTCATTCGAACTATTAACAGGCGTGGCATAAAGTTTGTAGCTTCTTTCAATTTAAACAGTTTAAAAATGGTAATTATGAAGAAACATATTTTGATTTGTATCAATGTCCTGCTGATCAGTGTGTCTTTTGCGCAAAATAATAATAACAATGTAGAAAATAATGGATCACAGATTCTCAATGTTTCTAGTTCGTCTCGATCTTACGGAAAGTCTAGTGCGTCATTTGTAAATCCTGTTAAAAAACCTGAAGGTTCAGTTTATCTGTTTGATGATTGGAATAATCGTACAATAATACACACATCAGATCAACAGAAATTTTCTTTAAAGAATATTAATTTAAATATTCAATTCAATAGATTTGAATCAAAAATTTCAGAAGATTCGATTTTTAGTTTTAACATCAATAATATTGACAGATTTGTAATTCGTGATCGTAGATTCAAAAATTACTACTACAATACAACTAATCGTATTTTTGAAATCATTTATGAATCTGGAAAGATATCCTTACTTAAAGGCTTTTCTATACAGTTTGTAAAGGGGTCTCCAAATCCGATGTTAAATAGATATTCTGATAAAAATATAAAGAAGGAGTCTTATTTTGTTAAAGAAGGCGCATCTATTAGATCGATTAAATTAAGAAAGAAAGATATTTTAAAATTATTATCCCCAAATCAAGCGAACACTGCCCAAGTGTTTGCAAAAACAAATAATCTATCTTTCAAAAATAGCACAGATGTCAATCGTATTCTGACCTATGCGTTCTCAAATTGATGTGTGATCTTTTGAGATTAGCGATAAATTTGTTCAATACACAAGGTTATAATTGTGAAATTTAACTAATAGCCTAAAAATAATTTCGGTTATCATTTTCAAATACTTAAGACTTAAAAAGTTCACTTGATACAATTTTTTTTTAAAATTGTTTAAAAGGCGTTAATTACTTGTCATCTTTTTTTAAATAAATGGCGATAATTAAAGTTCTATAAATTATTTTTGTGAAACTTTATTTGAAAATTATGAAATACCAGTCACGAAAAAAGGCCTTTATTTTATTGGATGATGGGACAATTTTCTACGGAAAAGCTATTGGAGATGATGGAACTGCTTTTGGCGAGGTATGTTTCAATACAGGAATGACTGGTTACCAAGAAATTTTTACTGATCCTTCTTATTTTGGCCAACTTATGGTTACCACGAATGCGCATATTGGTAATTATGGTGTTAATAAAAATGAAGTCGAATCAAATTCGATTAAAATATCTGGCTTGATTTGTAAAAATTTTAGTTTTAATTACTCAAGAGAAGCTGCTGACAACTCATTAAAGCATTTTTTTGAGCAACACGATTTATTTGGAATATCAGATGTGGATACGAGAGCACTGGTGAGTTACATTAGGGACAACGGTGCCATGAACGCCGTTATTTCTACTGATTTGGATAATATAGAAACTCTTAAATCACAGCTTTCCGAGTTTCCTAAAATGGAAGGGTTAGAATTAGCCTCTGCAGTGTCTACTAAAGAACCTTATTTTTATGGTAATAAAGAGGCTACTTACAAGGTAGCAGCCTTAGATATAGGTATTAAAAAAAATATTTTAAGACACCTTGCAGAGAGGGACGTATATATCAAAGTTTTTCCATACAATGCAGCATTTGAGACGATGGCTGAATTTGAACCAGACGGGTATTTTCTTTCTAATGGACCAGGGGATCCTAAACCATTGGTTGAGGCACAATTGGTAGCTAAGGAAGTTATAAAGAGAAATTTACCTTTGTTTGGAATTTGTCTTGGTCATCAAGTCATTGCACTTGCAAACGGTATTTCAACATATAAAATGCATAATGGGCATCGAGGAATTAATCATCCTGTAAAAAATTTAAAAAGTGGTAAAGGTGAAATTACTTCTCAAAACCATGGTTTTGCTGTAAACAAAGAAGAGGCTGAAGCGCATCCAGATATAGAGATTACTCATGTACATTTGAATGACCATACAGTTGCTGGATTAGCCATGATTCACAAAAACTGCTTTAGTGTGCAATATCACCCAGAGGCTAGTCCTGGCCCTCATGATTCTTGGTACTTGTTCGATCAATTTATTCAAAATATTAAAGATAGTTAATGCACATTACTCACTTGAGGTTGTATTCTGTTGTCTTTTTTGTGATACTAAAACGTTTGCGAATAAATATACCGTAATAATACATTGATTTGTGAGTTATGGAAAGACATTTTACTAAATTTGAAGACAAATTAAAACAAAAGAAATGAGTGTAATAATTGATATATGTGCGAGACAAATTTTTGACTCTAGAGGTAATCCAACTGTCGAAGTAGACGTTACAACTGAAAGTGGTTTTATGGGTAGAGCTGCGGTTCCATCTGGAGCATCAACTGGTGAACATGAGGCGGTTGAATTGCGTGACGGTGGTGATGTATATCTTGGTAAAGGAGTTCTGAAAGCAGTAAAAAATGTGAATACTATCATCGCTCAAGAACTTTTGGGCGTTTCAGTTTTCGAACAAAATCTAATTGATCAAATTATGATTGATTTGGATGGTACAGATAATAAGTCAACATTGGGTGCTAATGCTATTTTAGGAGTTTCATTAGCTACTGCCAAAGCTGCTGCTAATGAGCTTGGAATGCCGCTATACAGGTATGTAGGGGGTGTTTCAGCGAATACATTACCAGTTCCCATGATGAATATTATAAATGGGGGTTCCCATAGTGACGCTCCTATTGCTTTTCAAGAGTTTATGATCATGCCAGTAAAAGCAAACAGTTTTACCCATGCTTTGCAAATGGGAACAGAAATATTTCATCATCTGAAAAACGTCTTGCATGAAAGAGGTCTGAGTACTGCTGTTGGAGATGAAGGTGGATTTGCTCCAAACCTCGAAGGAGGAACCGAGGATGCTTTAGAAACCATTGCAAAAGCTGTGACTCAAGCGGGTTATAAATTAGGAGACGACATTATGATTGCCTTAGATTGTGCGGCTGCTGAATTTTTTGAAGACGGTAAATACGTTTATACGAAATTTGAAGGAGATACTGGAAAGATTCGAACAAGTAAGGAGCAAGCAGATTATTTGGCAGAGCTAAGTCAAAAGTATCCAATTATTTCGATTGAAGATGGGATGGATGAGAATGATTGGGAAGGGTGGCAGTACTTGACTGAACGCATTGGAGATAAGGTACAGCTTGTTGGAGATGATTTATTTGTAACTAATGTAGAACGATTATCTCGAGGTATTAACAATGGAATCGCAAATTCAATTTTAATAAAAGTTAATCAAATAGGAACCTTAACTGAGACAATTGCAGCTGTTAATATGGCGCATAACGCAGGATATACCTCTGTAATGTCACACCGTTCAGGTGAAACAGAAGATAATACCATTGCCGATTTGGCTGTTGCTTTAAATACAGGGCAAATAAAAACAGGATCTGCTTCAAGAAGCGATCGTATGGCTAAATACAACCAGTTGTTAAGAATTGAAGAGGAGTTAGGTGAGATAGCTTATTTTCCAAAGCAAAAAGCGTTTAAGATAAAATAGTTATAATTTTATTGAAAAAAAGTCATTATCTCTGATAATGACTTTTTTTTTGTCATTTTTTAATCATCAATTATATCATTAAATCCTTTTGTTTATTGCTTTAAAAATCGTGAGATATTTAGTAATTTCGCGAAGTTGCTATTGGCAACAAATACATCAAAAAATTTTATAAGAATATGACAAAAAAAGCGACGTTAGAAGTAAATGGGCAGAAATACGAATTTCCATTATCCACCGGAACAGAGAATGAAGTTGCTATAAATATTAATGCCTTAAGGGCAACAACAGGAGGAGTTACAACGATTGATCCAGGATTTAAAAATACCGGGTCTTGTAAAAGTGGAATCACGTTTTTAGATGGTGAAAAAGGAATTTTGAGATACCGAGGTTATTCAATTGAAGAACTTGCTGAGAAAGCAAACTTTTTAGAGGTTGCTTATCTTTTAATTTTCGGAGAATTACCAACAAAAGAGGAATTCGATAAGTTTCATGCTGATATTAAATCAAAGTCAATTGTAGATGATGACATCCGTAAAATTGTAGATGCTTTTCCAAAATCAGCTCATCCGATGGGGGTGTTGTCGTCATTAACGAGTGCTTTGACAGCATTTAATCCTACTTCAGTCAATGTTGACTCAGAAGAAGATATGTATAAATCTGTTGTCAGAATTTTAGGTAAATTTCCCGTATTGGTTGCTTGGACTTTACGAAAAAAAGAGGGACTGCCTTTAGATTATGGAGATAATAATTTAGGTTATGTTCAAAATGTCTTGAAAATGATGTTTAAAAAACCAAATGAAGAATACCAACAAAACCCTATTATAGTAAATGCATTAAATAAATTATTAATCTTACATGCTGATCATGAGCAAAATTGTTCTACCTCAACCGTTCGAATTGTAGGGTCGTCACACGCTGGATTATTTGCGTCTTTGTCAGCAGGGATTTCGGCTCTTTGGGGGCCATTACATGGTGGTGCAAACCAAGCAGTTTTAGAGATGTTAGAAGCGATAAAAGAGGACGGAGGTGATACTAAAAAATACATGGCAAAAGCCAAAGATAAAAACGACCCATTTAGACTTATGGGATTTGGTCATCGTGTATACAAAAATTTTGATCCTAGAGCAAAAATTATCAAAGTAGCTGCTGACGAAGTATTGGAAGACCTCGGAGTAGAGGACCCCATTTTAGATATTGCAAAGGGTTTAGAACAAGAGGCTTTAAAAGATTCATATTTTGTCGATAGAAAATTGTATCCGAATGTAGATTTTTATTCAGGAATTATATACCGAGCCATGGGGATACCACTTGACATGTTTACAGTAATGTTTGCTTTAGGACGTTTACCAGGATGGATTGGCCAATGGCGTGAAATGCGTTTAAATAAAGAACCGATAGGAAGACCAAGACAACTTTACGTTGGAGAAACCTACAGACAATTTAAGCCTTTAGAAAAACGATAAATTTGGATATTTTTATGACTTTATTGACACAATTAAAGTAAGATATACAAGTCAAAAATAGTAATGATTAAATTAAATATCACAAACGAAACCTCAAGATTGAGATCTGTTGTACTTGGTACTGCGGTTGATAATGGGCCTATTCCTCAAATAAGCCATGCATATGATCCAAAGTCTGTAGAGCATTTAAAAGCAGGAACATATCCAACGGAAAAGGATATGTTGAGAGAATTAGAAGCTCTTAATCAAGTTTTTGAAAAGTATAATGTAAAGGTCTACAGACCAAATATCATAAAAAATTGTAACCAAATTTTTGCCCGAGATATTGCCTTTGTAATTGAGAATAAAATAATAAAAGCAAATATATTACCAGATAGAGATTTAGAATTTCAAGCGATTGACTATTTGTGGAATCAAATCCCAAAAGACAACCGAATTGTCTTACCTGAAAAATGTCATATTGAGGGCGGTGACATTATGCCTTGGAATGATTATATTTTTATCGGTAATTATACGGGCTCAGATTATGCTAATTACATAACTGCACGAACTAACAAAGAGGCTGTGAAGGCCATAGAAAAATTATTTCCACATAAAAAAGTTAAAGCATTTGAGCTTAGGAAGTCAAATACTAAGGCAAAAGAAAATGCATTACATCTTGATTGTTGCTTTCAGCCTATTGGAACCAATAAGGCCATAATTCATGAAAATGGATTCTTAATTAAAAGTGAATACGATTGGTTAATAAATTTTTTTGGAGAGCAAAATGTGTTTCAAATTACGAAAGATGAAATGTATCATATGCAAAGTAATATTTTTTCTATTTCAGAGAAAGTGATTGTTTCAGAAGAAAAATTCACTAGATTGAATAATTGGTTAAGAAATCAGGATTTCATAGTAGAAGAAGTGCCTTTTGCAGAAATCTCAAAACAAGAAGGGCTTTTACGATGCAGTACTATGCCGTTATTTAGAGATTAATTTATAATAATAATCAATAAGTTACTATCAATTTTTTAATACAATAATACCAATATGAAGTTTCTTTTAAAATTTAATATTCGAATTTTGTTTGTGCTGTTTTCAATTGCTACTCTACCAGCTCAGAATATAAATACTGTTGAAAAAAAGATTTTGAAATCTATTGAACAAAATAATATAGAGGCCATTCAGTTTCTAAAAGATGTAGTTAATATTAATAGTGGAACGATGAATCACCAGGGTGTAAAAAAAGTTGGGGATGTTTTTGGTAAAGCTTTTGAAGATATTGGGTTTCAATCTAATTGGTATGAAATGTCTGATGTTAATCGCTCAGGGCACCTGTTTGCTGAAACATCTGGAGACAGAGGAAAACGTGTTTTATTAATTGGCCATTTGGATACCGTTTTTGAGGAAAACAGTGAATTTCAAGAGTTTAAAATGATAAATGATAGCATTGCTCATGCTCCGGGAGGTAATGATATGAAGGGAGGTAATGTCATCATTCTTTTTGCTCTCAGAGCACTTGCCGAAAACAATCTTCTTGATAATGTCCAAATTATTGCAGCGTTTACCGGAGACGAGGAGGCCACGGGAAAGCCCTTAACGAAGAGTAGATACCATCTCATTGAAGCAGGTAAACGTAGTGACGTTGCTTTAGGATTTGAAAATTCGACAGGTTTTGATAATGCTACAATAGCACGACGCGGTTCTTCGGACTGGAGAGTTGATGTGACTGGGGTTCGTGCTCATTCGTCCGAGATATTTAGTGATGATATTGGAGCTGGAGCAATTTTTGAAATGTCACGGATATTAAACAATTTTTATACAGAGGTAAAAGGAGAAGATTTTTTAACATTTAATCCAGGGATTTTGTTAGGAGGGACTCTTGTGGATTACAATCAACAGCAAAGTGAAGGAAATGTATTTGGCAAAAGTAATGTTGTGTCACAGTCAGCTGTTGTCTATGGAGGGCTGCGTTTTATTTCAGAAGATCAAAAAGAAAGGGCACGAGAAAAGATGAGAGCAATTGTTAGAAATAGTTTGCCTCAAACCACTGCAAAAGTGACATTTATTGACAGTTATCCTGCCATGGGGCCAACCGAAGGGAATTTAGATTTGCTTGATAAATTTAGTCAGGTGAGTAACGATTTGGGCTATCCTGATGTGGTTGCTTATGATCCCTTGAAGCGAGGAGCCGCTGATGTGTCGTTTGTTGCACAATACGTCGATTGTATGGACGGATTAGGAGCTATGGGTAATGCAGCTCACACTCCAGAAGAAACAGTTAATTTAAATACCATTGAAGATTTAACTAAACGTGCTGCAATATTGATTTATAGATTAATCAATGAATAATAAGGTTTATTTCATTAATGTTATCTACGCTAATTTTTTTTCAAGTAAGAATGTTTTAACTACTTGTAATTACGTCTAGGCTATTCTTTTTTGAACCCGTAAGTGTTTTGACCTATGAAATCTTTTGGAAAGTCAACATCGCCTTCAAAACCAATTTCGATAGTCCCACTATCCTCGGGAATGTAATTTGTTTTAAAAATATAGTCCCATAGACTCAAACTTATACCATAATTCACACCTTGTTTCCCTTGAGGTAAGGTGAAAGCATGGTGATATAAGTGCATGACGGGATTATTAAATATATATTTAAATAAACCCCAAGTTATCTTTACATTGGCATGATTAAAATGACCGATGGCAATTGTTATAAAATGTACGATGTAAGCTTGTTCCGGTTCGAAACCTCCAAGAATCATAACGCCAAAAGTTTTGAGAGGTTTATATAATATGTTTTCCATCCAATGGTATCTCAAATGGGCAGCAAAACCCATTTCTTTGACACTGTGATGTACTTTATGAAATTGCCATAAAAACGAATACCGATGCAATAAAACATGGGTAAACCATTGGACAAAGTCTAAAATTATGAAAAATGTTAAAAGTTGTGCCCAAACAGGCCAAAGTGATACGTCAAATAATGCGAGACTTTTAGCAGTGATATTAAAGTCAGCAAATAGTTTGCTTAATATGTCATAGACGCCACTAATTATGATAGAAAAAATAAAAAAATTAAAAAACATGTAAAACGCATCTAACCAAAAATCACGTCTAATATTAGATTGTTTTTTTCTCCAAGGCAATGCTATTTCCAACAACCAAACACCTAGTGATATGGCAATGAGTCCCCAAAAGTAATTTGTGTACCACGGGACCTCAAATACGATAGATTTCCAAGTCCAATCCAAGGTGCCTTGAAAAGATTTTATAAAAATATTAAAATATGTTTCCATGTTATTTTTTAAATTTCCAATTATTCTGTCAGATTTATGAACCTCTAATTATGCTCCTAATCGCTTTAAAAAGGTAAAATTAGTAAATTAATATCATACTATTCTGGTAATTCATACCATTTAACTTTTGTTAAGAGTATGCGTCTTCCTTTTGATTTTGGAGGATAATTTGAAACTAAATAGTCAACTATAATTTTTTGATCATCGCCTAAATCCCACAAATTTTGTGTTTTTTGCATCCATTTAATTGTAGAATTCCAAGCTTCCACATTCATTCTGTTTTGAAGTACTATTTTTGAAGAATGACAGTTTGTACAGTTATTGACAACCGTCATGAGTCCTTCTCCATCAATAAATCCAGTTTTGACATGGATGCCATTCTTAATTAGGTTATCATCATTGACTAAAGCAGGGATGTTGGTATATTCATGATTATTTCTAAAAACTAAAGGATTAAAAATATAATAGAATAGGCAACTGCTGGTAACAATAAAAAGTGTAAAAAGTAACATAAGTATGTGATATATTTTCTTGACCTCTCTTAGGTATGTGTTCTTATTGTCCAATTACTTTACTTTTACTGCGATTCGATGACAGGCATTATTCAAATAACCTTTAGGGTTCCAACCCGGTACAATCATAGGTTGTGAATTATTTTCATTGTCAAATGCTTTAACCCAAATTTCATAATACCCTATCCCTGGAAACTTTATGGTCGTTGAAAAATGTTGCCATGCTAAACGATTAATAGCAGTTTCTAATTGACATGATTTCCAAGTAGCTCCAAAATCTATTGAAAAGGTAACTTTTGAGACCTCCAATTCACCAGCCCATGCATGGCCTCTTAAATTAAGTAATTGTCCCTTTTTAATAACTGCACCTGTTTTAGGGTACGTAATTATAGATTTCACAGGCATTGACTCAATAATGCACATGTCTTCGTCTGAGACTTTTTCGCCAGGTGCAACGGGTTTACAAGGAACTCTGTAGGCTGTTCCTTTCATTTTTGCACCATCATGAATTTTATTACGAACACTAAGTCTATTAATCCATTTGCCTGAGGCCGACGCAGGCCATCCGCCTGCAACCAATCTTAATGGGAAACCATGGATAAGGGGTATTGGCTTACCATTCATATTAAAAGCAATGAGAGTTTCTTTTTGTAAAGCTTTAGATATGGGAAACCCTCTTGAAATAGGTTCTTTGTCCGGATCCAAGCTGATATGTTTGTCAATCCCATGATAACCAACATAGACAGCATCATTCTTGAGTCCTACATCATTTAGAACATCTTTAAGACGAACACCTGTCCAAGACGCGCAATGAACCGCACCGATAGTCCATTGGTTGCCTTTGGCTGTTGGATCAAATTCAGCACGACCATTACCACCGCACTCTAATGTCAATTGATAGGTGTATATTTTGAACTTTGATTTTAGTTCATTGACTGTGTATTTTTTGAAATTTAAAGCTGATTCACCATCCACTCGAAGCGTCCAATTATGAGCAGTGATGTTTTCAGGAACAAAGCCATTATTTCGAACGAACATGGCGGAGTTTGGAGTTATTTTAGGATCAAGTAAATGCGCTTGTGATTCAATATTCCATGGCCTATCATTTAAAATGACCATGCCTTTATCTTTGTTAAATAATTTAAATGGGTCTGATTGATCAACAGCAAGAGGGATATAATCTTTAGGCATATGTGCTCCAAAAATAACTTTGGAACCAATCAGACTAGCTAAGGCACTTAAGGTTGTGTTTTTTAAAAATATTCTTCTTTTCAAATCACGTTATTTTGATCTTTATTGAGAAATTAGGTGAGCTCAAGTTATCGCTTCTTTAAATGTTTTACTGTAACTAAAGTTACAATAAAACATTTATAATAAATATACATTGCGAAAAACGATAAAATAAACTATGTCAACAAATACAAATACAAATTTTGAACGTCAGTTTACTGGATGGACTTTTTTAATTGCTGCCATATTACTTTGGTTTGGATATATGTTATCGTCACATCATATCGGTGAATACATTGTGGTTACTGATTTTGATGCGATTGGTGAAAACGTTTGGTACTGGATTTGGATGTATAGAATACATATTTTTGGCTGGGTCACAATGGGGATTGCGATGTTTGCTTTTGTTTCTCTCACTGCCAGAGAACCATATCGTATTCTTATTTTACCCGGAGCTGGATTGGTCATAATTGGGACGTTTTCTTTGGCAATTGCTTCTGCTTATTATTACAATCATGGTGCTTGGGGTGTTGGCCAAATTGCAGGCAAAACTTCTGAAGAAGTTGACACTTTTATGAATAATTTATTATTTACAAATCAATATGTTACGTGTTTCATACGTTTTGGACGTATTTTTTCTGGTGTTGGTTTGGCTTTACTAGGTGCAAGTTTCGTTAAGTGGAAAATCCTAGACAATTGGTTAGCATGGTTTACAATTATCTTAGGAGTTTTGGCAGTTGGTATCATATTAGTGATTCCTGATAACTTCGAAATATATAAACCATTATTTCATGTTAAAGTTTTATGGTTAGTCACCATGGGGTTATTGATACTTAAAAAAGGGGTGTGTCTAACTAAATAAAAAAGATGAATAACTTTAATTCCGATATTCTAAAACGTTTTAACCCATGAAATTATAATTGCTAGGGATAATAAATTGATTAATTTTGTTTCATAATTTTATCCAATGCAACAAACTACAAATTCTATATTAATGGTTCGACCTACCAGTTTTAGGTCCAATGAGCAAACTGCAGTAAATAACCATTACCAAAAAAAAGTTACCGATATTTCACCAGAAATATTAAAATCTCAAGCGCTTCAGGAATTTGATGATTTTGTTTTAAAATTATCTAATATCGGTGTGAATGTCTTGGTGTATGATCCTGAAGATGGTCTCGATACTCCTGATTCGCATTTTCCAAATAATTGGATCTCATTTCATCAAAACGGTACAATTGGACTATTTCCAATGTTTGCGACAAATAGACGATTGGAAAGAAGAGACGACGTATTGGATTATCTTGAAAGTGAAGGATTTATGATTAATCATATCCATGATTATACCAGTGCAGAAAAAGAGCACTTATTTTTAGAGGGAACAGGAAGTTTGTTGTTAGATCGTGTTAACAGGAAAGCATACTGTGCATTATCTGAGCGTGCTGATGAAGAGCTTTTAATTGAATTTTGTGAAGATTTTGAATATTCTCCAATTATATTTGTTGCAAATCAAACCGTTAATGGAAAACGTACAGCGATCTATCATACGAATGTTATGATGTGTTTGGGAGAGAGATTTGCAGTGATTTGTTTGTCAAGTATTGATGATAATAAAGAGAGGAAGCAAGTCATTAAAAGTCTAAAAGCTGATGGCAAAGAAATTATCGATATTTCTGAAAAGCAAGTAAATAATTTTGCTGGTAACATGCTTGAGGTTAAAGGGGGGGAGGAGGAGTCGTATCTCATCATGAGCGAATCTGCTCATAAATCTTTAAATCCATTACAGTTGTCCACTTTGGAGAATCATACAAAAATTGTATCAATCCCACTTACGACCATAGAGACATGTGGTGGTGGTAGCGCTCGATGCATGATGGCTGAAGTGTTTTTGCCAAAAGCTTTCTAAAGGTGCTGAAATTTAGGCTTTCCTCCAGGCGAACGTTGATTCATTCTATTCAAATTATTGATATAAAAAAGCAGTGGTTTTAATGAAATTTGATGAGATGATTTAATCTATCGGAGAATTTTATTAGTCATTTGGAAGTTCAATGAAAAATTTACTTCCTAAGTTAGGTTCGCTTTCAACCCAAATTTTTCCATTGTTTTGTTCAATAAGATGTTTGGCAATAGATAAACCTAGGCCTGTGCCCTTTTCGTGATTTGTGCCTCTTGTTGTAAATCCGGCATTTAAAAAGAGCTTTTTCTGATTCTCTTTGGAAATTCCAACTCCTGTGTCTTCAATGCAAATTAGCGTCTTTCCATTACGTTGTCTGTTAGAGACTGTTATGACATCACCAACTCCTGAGAATTTGACGGCATTTGCTAAAAGATTTTGAATGACGATTTCAATCATACTTCGATCAGCAAAAACGTTAGCTTTAGTAGATTCGTCTAATAAGATAATATTTTTTTGATTTACCTTTTTTTCAACCAAGTTCATTTTTTCATAAAATACATCCTGAATATTAAATTGTTCAGGTTTTGGATCTAAATTTTGCATTTGTGATTTTGACCAATTTAATAAGTTTAATAAAAGATTTGTAGCATTGTCTGCATTCTCACTTAACTCTGGGATGAGTTCATCAAATTCTTCACGGGTGATACTGTCTTCTCTTAACAAGTCAAGAAATGCCTTAACTCCTGTAATTGAATCTTTCAAATCATGTGAAACAATTGAAAATAAACGATCTTTCACTTGATTCATTTCTTCGAGGTGTTCAACTTGATTACGCAACTTATTGTTCTCAATATTATTTTGCCTGTTTGTTTCGTCTGTTACTTTTTTCTTAGTTACAAGTGATTTTTGTTTCGAAAAAATACCAAGTAAAATACTAAATATGATCAATAAAACTCCTCCAAGGCCATAAATCAGATATTTGTATTTATCAATGGTTTGTTTGCTGACGCTATCCATGTTGTTGTAGGATTCAACTTCAGGGAGCACTAAGTTAATGGGTTTAATGTCTTCTGAAATTATGGCGCTTTTTTGACTTATAACGCTTTCTAATTTACCTTTCAAGGTATGATATCGCCCTTGCCAAATAAACGCATTTTTAAAATTACCCCTCGTTGAATCAAGCTGAATTCTCAAACTGTAATGATCTAGGAGTAGTGTATCATTATTCACCTCTTTTGTCAGCATAAAAGCTTCATCGAGTTGATATTGAGCTAGTCGTATTTTTTTAAGTTGAAGGTTTAAATTAGATAAGTTATTCAGCGTTTTTAAAAGACCTTTTTTATTCTTTTGTGCCCTATTTAATTTTATACCTTCAAGCAAATAGTTTGTAGCTTTATCATATTCTTTGAATTTTAAATATTGTGCTGCTATTGATGGTAAAACGTCCCCTTTTAGAATCAAATCATCATCATTAGACGTTAAATTAATAAGAACTTTTTTATAATACTCAATAGCTTTTCTGTGCTCGTTTCTTAGAGCATACAGTTGAGCTAAATCCAAATGTGTAATCTTTACACCCTCGTTGTTATTTGTCAATTTGAATACCTCAAGAGCTCTGTTATTATATTCAAGAGCCTTATCATTTTGATTTGTTTTCTTGTAAGCAATAGCTAGATTTCTATACGCTTGACTTAACTCATTTAATTGGTTTTTTCGCTCAAAGATATCGATGGCGTAAAGTGCGTATTGTAAACCAATGGTGTAATTTCCACGTGCTATTTCTACGCCACCTAAACTATTATTTACTTTGGCAATTCCCAAGGTGTCTTTCAAGCTGACATATAATGATAGAGAGCGTTTGTAATTGTCTATTGCATTGTAATAATCACTATTCTGGGTATATATTAATGCTTTCAAATATTTTAATTCTGCTAATGCTAAATCGTAGTTAAGGTCATATGACAATTGTTCACTTCGATTGATGTATAGCAAAGCTTTTTCAAAATCCTTATTGTCGAACAATAATTTAATAAGCTCGATGGAAGTCTCTATTTTAACAGAGTCGCGTTTTTCGAATGTTAATTGAATGGTAAGACTGTCTAGTTCTCTGGTTTGAGTGAAACCGAAGTAACTTGTCAAAAATATAGCAGTTAATGTAATTAACTGTTTCATTTACATGATCTTAATTTTAAGTACAACAAACAAAAGTATTTCAATACTTGCCTTGAGGGGAAGGAAAATAGAGTACATACTGATAAGGTATTTTGAATCATTTAAAACAATAGCAGGTCTTATAATGATTAGGAATCTTAGTAACAAAAGTTGCTAAAAGGAAAGGGAAAGCCTAATTTCTGCGATTTAATACCAATAAATTAGATGAAAGGATCACAGAAATTAGGACAGATAATACTACATCGATGAATGGTAAAAAACATAGAAAAAATACATGTTTATCGATGAAATACACGGCACCAACTAAAGTTATTATCAGGGCTCAATAAAAGTCATAAAAACCCGCTGCTTTTAATTATAATTTTCAAATCTTTAATCATTGATCGGAGAAACTTTTTTTGATAATTTTCCAGAATAAAAGTTGGAAGAAAAAAGGTATATTTGCTATTTAAATTTAGAAAAAAAATGATCATTCAAAGCACCTTATCACAACAGGTGAAAAAAGCTTTTTTTGCACTTTACCAATCGCCTCTTGGCACTGTAGAATTTCAGTTAACTCGCAAAGAGTTTGAAGGAGATATTACCGTTGTTACCTTTCCCATGTTGCGAGTGGTAAAAATGAATCCTGCTCAATTAGGTGAGGAGTTAGGGAATTATCTAGTTGAACATGTAAAGGAGGTCAAAGCATTCAATGTTGTAAAAGGGTTTTTAAATCTTGTAATTGAAGATGAATTTTATCTTAATTTTTTCAATAAAATTAAAGATGATACTAAATATGGTTTTGTACATGATGTTGACGACAAAGCTGTAATTGTTGAGTATTCTTCACCTAACACTAATAAACCTTTGCATTTAGGTCACGTTAGAAATGTGTTGTTGGGCTACAGTGTTTCCGAAATATTAAAGGCTTCAGGTAGAAAGGTATATAAAACACAAATTATTAACGATAGAGGTATTCATATTTGTAAAAGTATGTTGGCTTGGAAACGTTATGGCGAAGGTGAAACTCCAGTATCTACAGGTTTAAAAGGAGACAAGCTGGTAGGTAATTATTACGTAAAATTTGATAAAGAATATAAAAAAGAAATTGCAACTTTAGTTGAGCAAGGACTTTCTGAGGATGATGCAAAAAAGCAGGCTCCAATATTAATAGAAGCACAAGAAATGCTCATAAAATGGGAGGCTGGTGATGAAGAAGTAGTATCACTATGGAAAATGATGAATGGTTGGGTTTATGACGGGTTTGAAATCACTTATAAGAACATTGGGGTTGATTTTGACAGTTATTATTACGAAAGTAATACCTATTTATTAGGAAAGGAGTTTGTTTCTGAAGGTCTAAAAACAGGTGTGTTTTTTAAAAAGAAGGACAACTCAGTTTGGTGTGATTTAACTGATGATGGTTTGGATGAAAAAATTGTTTTGCGTTCTGATGGTACCGCAGTGTATATGACACAAGATATTGGTACAGCAATTCAACGTATCAAGGATTGTCCAGATGTTGGGGGGATGGTGTATACCGTTGGTAATGAGCAAGATTACCATTTCAAAGTATTGTTTTTAATTTTGAAAAAACTCGGATTTGATTGGGCGAAAAACTTATTTCATTTAAGTTATGGAATGGTTGATTTACCTAGTGGAAAAATGAAGAGTAGAGAAGGAACTGTTGTTGATGCAGATGACTTAATAAATGAAATGGCTTCAACAGCTCAAGAGATTTCACAAGATCTAGGAAAGCTTGAAGGTTATTCAGATAATGAGAAATCCGATATTTATAAAACAATTGGTTTAGGGGCTTTAAAGTATTTTATATTAAAAGTGGATCCTAAAAAACGGATCCTATTCGATCCAAAAGAATCGGTAGATTTTCAAGGAAATACAGGGCCATTTATACAGTATACGTATGCCAGAATTCAGGCTATATTACGTAAAGTAGATTTTGACATGAGTACGAATTTGTTTGCACTAAGTTTACACCATAAGGAAAAGGAACTTATCAAGCAATTAGAATTGTTTCCAGAGGTATTACAGCAAGCTGCCAACAATCATAGTCCTGCCTTGGTAGCCAATTATACTTATGACTTGGTTAAAGAGTTTAATTCCTTTTATCAAAACGTTTCCATACTTGGAGCAGATAATCAAAACGAGAAGGTATTTAGAGTACAGTTGGCACAAAGTGTTGCCAATACTATTAAAAATGCATTTGGTTTATTAGGTATTAACGTCCCCCATAGAATGTAGTCATTTTAGCGGGTATGAGTGTCATTTCAAATTAAGTACAAGTCCAAAAATTGTGATATTTTTTCATTTACAATTGGGTAAACTAAGTATTATGTGCCTTTTTTAGATGGTATGGCGCTTACATCATCATGATTTAAAATTCTTGTTTTACACCTTTTGATGACCATGATGAGCCTACACTCTGGATCAGGGCAAGTAACCCTGGCATCTGTTTCCATCCAATCTGCTAAATGATTTTGTCGCTGCTTTGCGGGTAATAAAGGAATAGTACTCTGAAGTGCATAAAGACAAAAATCACTTTTTTTTGGTAAAGATATCTTTCCCCCCTTTAAAAAAAATGAGTCTCCAATAGCCATATTACAAGTGCAATGCCCGTTAATTTGTTCCACAACAATCTCTAGGTCGTATAGTTCAAATTGGTTATTGTTTAGTTTGTTGTTATTTGTCATGTTTTACGTTTTTAAACTTGATGAAAATGGTCATTAAGGTAACTATTAATAATCCCCAAGACATAAAATTATACAACCCAACATCTAAAGAACTCACTTGAGCCACGCCAAATTCTTGTCCAGTATTGGTCATGTTTGCCATTAATATTACAGGAATGAAATAAGGAAGTACAAATGGGAATATACATGCCACCAAACTCAATAAATTTGCACGTCTTATTTTTGGGATTCCTAATTTATCTCCTGTTTTATTAGAAAAGTCTGTAACCATTAATATGGCGACGATGCTATGTGTGGTAAATAAAACAGCAGCACTCATTACACTTATAATCCAGCTTTCTGCTTGCTTTTTTGTTTTTGTATGAAACGTAGCAAAGTTCACGAGCTTGGTCATAATACCACTTGCTTTTAAGGTTGCAACTAGCCCCATGAGTAACATAGTAAAGACGCTTAAACCAACAGCGCGGTTAATACCTTCAATTACAAAACTTTTTGCTGCAAAATTTTCCAAGTCCAAAGAAATGACCTGCTCGAAAGATAAAAGTCCTGAAATTACTCCTAAAAGGGTCCCAAATAATAAACCAAACAACAAACCATGCACTAAATGCTTTCCTTTAAGAAAAAGAAAAATTGTAACGATAGGAACGGCTAACATTAATAAACCCTCAGATTCACCGGCTAACATAATTTCGCTTGAACTTTTGTTACTATGAAATAGTGTTGCGGTAAGTGTGTAACCAATTAATGCGAGTACTGCTGCAGGAGCCACATATTTAATCCTGCTTTTAACCACCTTACCAATTTTCGCCTGTTGACTTAGGGCACTTGCGATAGTTGTATCTGAAATTGGTGCAATAAAATCTCCAAAAGCTGCTCCTCCTATAATGGCTCCAGCAAGTGACGGTAAGTGAGCGCCTAAAATTCCTCCGGTGGGATAAAGTAGGGGGCTACAAATTAATATGGTCGCAAAACTTGAACCTGTTGATAAGGATACAATACAACAAATAATATAAGTTGTTATTACAAAACTAATACTATCAAGGCTTAGTTGATCAGAAATCCAAATAAGTGCTTCAACAAATCCGGTGAGTGTCATTAGAACACCAATAATGGAAGCCAGCATCCAAGCCATGATCATAATCATAACTATTTTTTGTGACATACCAGAAATGATTATTTCAGAAAAAGCAGTTCTGTTTTTTGCTAAAATGAGTCCTACGCCAATTGCTAAAAGGAGTATAGGCCAAAATCCCTTTTCGTCTGGCGCTCCAGCTAATGCAATGGTAACAACACCTACAATAAAAATAATGAAAGGCGTTAAAGCTCCAAATAGTCCACCATGAAATTCGAGTAGCTGCTTACTATCTTCATTTTTTAAATCTAGTTTCATGTATTTATGATTCGTTTAAATTATATTTCATTATCGAACCATGCTTGCCTGTTTTGTCCCGCTCCAATTCGTAAAAAGGTCCATACGGCCCTTTACTAATGTCAATTATTTTAGAAATTGCTTCTAAGTCATCATTATTCAAATTAAAATAGTCTAGTTTTTTTAAATTATTTAAATGCTTGTTATTTCGAGCTCCAATAATAACAGACGCAACCATTGGTTTTTGTAGGACATATTTACTCGCTATCTCCGCCACACCAACATGGTATTTGTCAGCGATTGTTCTAAGTACTTTAAGTAATTCTTGAAATAGGTTGTAGCCACCAAATTCATCAATGATCAGTCTGTATTTTGTCAATGAGCGATTTTCATACGGTTGTGTTGGATCTGAAGTTTCTAAATAGCGATCACTAAGAAATCCACCTGCAATAGATCCATAGCACAAGTAAGGAATATTATGTTCTTGGGCTAAATCACTCATGCTGTTTTCTACACGACGGTCTAGCAATGAGTATTGCACTTGATTTGTCGTAATTTCAACACCAGCGTTTAACATTTCTTTGATTCTAACCGTGTCAAAATTAGTTACCCCTAGGTGTCTAATCTTGCCGCTTTTTTGTAGTTCTGAAAGATGTACAGCTGTTTCTAAATATCTTGGAAATTGATAATCCCACCATGCGAATTGAACTAAATCAAGTTGTTCAACGTTAAGTCGTCTGAGTGAACGATCAATAATCTTTACGGTATCCTCTTTTTTTAAGGTTGCCAAGGATGAATAATCAGGAACATATTTAGTGTGAATTTGAATAGGAGCCAACTCTCCAGATTGAAATTCGTCTTGATATTTTTTTCGAAACTTGCCAATGAGTTCTTCTACCCCTGTATAGATATCTGCACAGTCAAAGGTTGTGATTCCAGCTTTGACGAATTGATACATGTCCTCGAGAGCTTTGTTTTGGTCAATAATACCATGACCCCCTGCGAGATGCCATCCTCCCTTAATAACTTTTGAAATTGAGTAACCAGGTCGTATTTCAATACGTTTCATAAATATTTGTAAGGTTTAAGCAATGGTGTCATAACGTTCATAAGTGATAAATATATAAATTTATCAGTGATTTGATATGATGAGATTAAATCTATATTTCATCAGATTTTTATAAAATATAAACTACAAAAAAACCTAAATATGTCCCGAGGGCTGTTCCTAATGTGCCAACTAAAATAGCCGGCAATATAAGTTCTTTCCGACCAAAAGACTCAGCCAAAGCTATAGCAGTGGTACCACCGCCAACATTAGCTTGACTCACGATTGCAATCATTTCCCAATCGCGATACAGCAAGCCTCCTAATATAATAACAATTATACCATGCAGAAAAACAGCAAGGCCTGCAAATAGAAGTAAGGTAATACCGACATCCTTTAATTGAGCAACAGCACTAATTTCACAAAAAGCACCAATTACTGCTAAGAAAATAAACACTAGATACAAACCTAAATTATGACTACCTTTTAAATTCGCTATAAATTTGGTCTGAGCCAACACAATTCCAATGGTTGATAGGGTTAAAATAGATGGAATTTGTGGTATAAATTCTTTAATTAAATCAGCTATGTTAAAAGCGCTAATACCTAAAAACAGTAACCACATGAGTGAGACTAAATCGATAGTCTCATCTTCCGGATGCTGATCTTGCGTATGGTGAGTGTTTGTTTTAAAATTGGGTTTACCTCGCCACAAACGCCCCAAAATAATCGGAAAAGTTAAAGTGGCAATAATCCATAAGGTAGTCACGACATTGTCAACTGCAATAGTTCCTGCATACAGTATACCATTTTCTTGAAAATTATACTCCAAAGCTACGGCATTAAAATTGACAGAACCTCCAGTGTAAGTTCCTGTGAGCATTCCAGCGATTATTTTGCCATCTTCGCCTAACACACGTTCTGGAGATAATACAAACCATGATATGAGTATCCCTAAAGTGGTTGCCAAAGAACCAATTAAGAAAAGTCCAATCATTGGCAGCCCTGCTCGTTTTATTGAGATTAAATTGACATTAAGCAACAAATAAAATATGGATATTGGTGCTACATATTTAAAAATAGCACTGTATAATGGAATACTGTTGGATGCTGAGGGAATCAACTTTAAATTAGCAATAATTGCGGTGAAAACTATAACTAATAAGGCCGCTCCAAACTGTTTTCCAAACGTAGTTTTTCCAGCGTAAACCGCTAAAATAACCATAAGGCATAATATAGAGAGAACGTAAATGGGATTATTGGTGAAATACATGTTTTAAATATACTGAATTATTTAAAATCTAAAACGCCAAGACATCATTGTCTTGGCGCTGAAGATAAAGGGACTTGTCGATTCGGTTACCGTCTATGTAAGTCGATTATTCGACACTGAATTATTATCTAAATAGGTTGTTGTTTGTCTGATTAGTTGAAAGGGATTAACTCAAAGTTAAAATTAAATACTTCATTACCAAAAGGTTAAATTAGTTTTTTTGATAAACAATAATAGAGTTTGAATCTCCTGTTGTTAGTATTTCAAGTGCAGCATCATTATCCATATTTTCTAATTCTATTTGAGAGTTGCCATAAACTGGAAAATTATTTTGAATATTAGCCGAACTATCAAAGAGATAAACTTTTTTAGACTGTAGATCAGTCACACTCACATAAATTTTATCATTCAAATAAAAAATTACAGGTTTGGTATAAAATCCAAAATCAAGTTGTTTTGTCTTTTGTTTGATAGTAATGTAATTCTCCGAAAGAAAGCTTAACGTTTTATTTGTGGCTACCATCGCATGATTACGGTCTAATTTTAAACGCTGCTTGCTCATTACTCCCTGAGAATTCACCTGAATAAGTTCACCTTTTTTTGAAGTGGTTGTAAACTGGTTTTTATAGAGGTAAATATCATTATTTGAAAAGTTAATAGATTCTTTTATATTAATTCTTGTTTTTCCTCTGCGATTTAATATTTTCATTTTTTCTGCAGTTGCAAAAATGATATAATCTTTTCCGTTCAGTCTAAAGTGTTTAGGTTGCTTAAGAATAGGATTATTGTTTTTGTATCTAAAACCAGTTACTTTTTTTCCTCTGGAATCATACATTAGTAATGCATCATTTTGTGTCACCAATAAACGATAGTTTTTATTTGAGTCATAATCAAAAACAGACAAGGGTTGAGTTATTTCCTTTTGAAATTTTAAAGGAAATGGACCAACATCTTTGCCATTTCTGTCAATAAGATAAGTACGGTAGGGAGTACTAAAAACAAACTGAAGTCTTCCGTTTTTATAGGTATCTATCTGGCTTACCTTACCAAGTATATTACCATCGAGATGTTTTTTCCATAAAATTTTACCACCATTGTTAATTAGGTATAAATCGTTGTTAATGTCTTGGACAATGATATCACGCTGCTTATTTCTGTGATTGGATACAAACTGTGGAGTAATTAAAATTTCAGCATCAAGTGCTGTATTAAATTCCTCAGTAATTGTATTGGGTTTAGAGACAGGTTTAAAATTATTGACATGAATATTGACATGCATAAATCCTTCATCTTGAATAAGTTGAAAGGCCTTAAAGTCATAGTTGTTAAAATTGATATGCTTAAATGGAATCTCAAACGTATTCGACGGAAGCTCCTTACCTCTAATTACCGATACAAGTGATGCTTCGTTACTTAAATTTAATGAACTTTGTTGGAAATTTGGATCATTATAAAAAGTAGTTCCATTTTTATAATTTGAGATAACTGTTTCAATATGAGATTGAGACTCTGCAAAAATAAAGTAATGATCAACGAGTGCATAGTAATTTAATTCGGCACTAGATAATAGAGGTTTAAAAATTTGACCAAGTAATTTTGGGGATTCAAATTTTAGAATTTGAATATCTCTGAAAACACTCTGACGTTCTTGGTGGTCTATTAGGCCATCAAATGTTATTAATGGGTCAATTGATTTTGCAATCACAACACCGTAATTCTCATAGAAAATTTCTCCAATCTCGTTGATAGAGTTTAACCAAAAATCAGTTGATGTAGAGTCAGTTGGTAGCGCACTATAATTTTGAATATTTGATTTTAATTTTTTATAATTATCAAAAGTGAAATTGATAAATCCTTTACAATTATTCGGGGCTATCATCGCAATTGTGGTTTCTTGAGCGGTATTATTCGAAAAGATAGCTGTGACATGGTTGGTGTCTCCGGTAGAGGTCACGATTCCGTTCATGTTGACTTCATTCGCGTGTGCTTGAACATCAAGTATGAATGATTCTGTTGTATGTTGTTTGATATTTTCATGCGAGGCCTCTTCAATAATGTGTTTTTTTTGTAAAAAAATTGAAAAAGAGGCACTAGTTTTTGTTAACTTGAGGAGGTCTTCAAAATCCTTATTTGATTCTGACTTCAAAGAATTAACGATTTTTCTTGAAGTAGAAAGAACATAAATACTATCAATAATTCTATTGTAAAATTGACTCGAGTCAATAAATTTTTTTGGGACAAGGCTATCGTGATATTTTGTAATTATTGATAAATGAGTCGTATCATCATCCTGGGTCATACAAAGTAAAGTTTCATCAGATATATTCAAATTCTTAAAAATATCTAAATTGTACTCCTGTGAGTTTTGCTTGAAATTTAGTTTTAAAAAATCACTTTCTTCAATGTCATTTTGAAATAACTCAAAATCTGAAATTTTAATAACAGTTGAAGAGTTTGGAGGAATATATTCAGAAAGATTTCCAGTTAAATGGTCAGTGTTTTTACAACTAAAAAAACAAATTGAAATAATTAAAAACAGAAACAGTTTTTTCATTAAGCAAAGTTATTTCACAAAGGTATTATTTTAAAATTTTAATGTCAACTGTGAGGGAAGTAACTTAAATGATTTTCTGTGATATTTTGTAATTCCATATTTTTCAATGGCTGACCTGTGCTCTGCAGTAGGGTAGCCTTTATTTTTTTGCCAATTATACATTGGATATTCTTTGTGAATTGTTTCCATATAAGCGTCTCTGTAGGTTTTCGCTAAAACTGACGCGGCAGCAATATTTAAAAACTTCCCATCACCTTTAATAATGGTTTGGTGTTGTATGGATTTAAATGGTTTAAATTTATTGCCATCAACACTTATAAAATCAATTTTGTGATCCAACTTCTCAATAGCTTGGTGCATTGCTAAAATTGAGGCATTTAGAATATTTAGCTTGTCTATATCTTTTTCAAAAACATGCGAGACGCCATAACAAATAGCGTCATTCTCAATAATATCCTTTAATTCGTGACGTTTCTTTTTTGATAACTGTTTAGAATCATTAAGGACGCTATTACTAAAACTATTTGGTAAAATTATGGCAGCAGCTGTTACGGGACCCGCCAGGCATCCACGACCTGCTTCATCCGTTCCGCATTCAAAATTAAATTCCGAATATTTTAATGCTAACATGATATTTTAAATGATTTGAATCTTATTCATGTAAATAACCCTCTTTATAAAGTAAAAGAAGTGATTCCATAAGATATTTACTATTTTTGACTCAGTTTTTTTAACAAAAATTGACACAGTTCAATAATTTATGAAAAAAATAGTACTCATTTTTTCCCTAGTTTTAGTAAATAATCTCTGGTCACAAGTAAAATTGGTCAAAGATAAAGCAAACAGAAATATTGATGTTTCTAGGATGAGAAATGATACTTTAGGAGGTCTTAGCAATTTTGGCAATAACACGTCAAATAAAAACATAAAAAATGAGAATGTAAAAATTGAAGATTATAAAATTATTTCAATAGAAAATGATACCGTCGTCGTTGATACGTCGCTTAATATAAAAAAGTACCATAAATACAATTATTTGCGAAAAGATAATTTTGATTTGTTGCCTTTTGCAAATTTGGGTCAATCATACAATTCTTTGAGTATTGATTTTGCTAAAAATAGGTTGATGCCAAATTTTGGGGCTAGAGGGCTTCATTATAACTACAAAGAAATTCGTGACGTTAACTACTATTTTGTACCAACACCACTTACAGAGTTAATGTATAAAACGGCTTTTGAACAAGGACAATTGTTAGAGTCTTTATTTACCGTTAATACCTCTCCTCAATTTAATTTATCACTAAGTTATAAAGGGTTGAGGTCCTTAGGAAAGTACCAACATAGTCTAACAAGCGTAGGAAATTTTATTATTGGTGCCAATTACAAAACAAAAGACAATAGATATAAGATACGAGGGCATCTCGCTGCTCAAGATGTTTTTAATCAACAAAATGGAGGACTAAAAGATGAAGACGTTAATAATTTTGAAATCGGTAATCCTGAATTTTTAGATCGTTCAGTTTTTGATCCTATTTTTGAAAATGCTGAAAATTTTCTTAGAGGTAATCGTTATTTCTTGAATCATTCATATGACGTAATACGTTCAACTGACTCAATTACAAAAAACACTTTGAGTGTTGGAAATACTTTTGTTTTTGAGGATAAATATTACAAATTTATACAATCATCACCAAATGATTTTTTCGGTGAAGCCTTCGTAAATTCTACTGTCAGGGATGCGGTATCGTTTCAAAATATGTATGTAGATTTACATGCTTTATATCAAAGTCATGACCTAGGAGAGATTAAATTTAAATTAGCATACAACAGTTTTAACTACGGGTATGGTAAGTTGGTGACTTTAGACGGTATTGATATTGTAAATAGGTTGAAAGGGGATGTCTTGTCTTTAGGGGGGTCATATCAAAAAAAAATTGGAGCGTTTGATGTGAAAGGTGATTTTGGGTTGAATGTTTCTGGAGATTTCACTGGGAATTATATGACCGGAAGGGCTTATTACAATATAAATGATAAGTCAAATATTGCTGTCGGTATAAATTTGAATTCGAAAACACCCAATTATAATTTTTTGTTGTATCAAAGTGATTATGTCAATTATAATTGGTCAAATGATTTTGACAACATTAAGACAAGCCAGTTGTCATTGATGTTTCAATCGAAAAAATTATTTGATTTGGAAGCAGATTATACATTGTTAAACAATCATACTTACTTTGGTGTGTCTGAATCTGATGGTCTTGTAAAACCATTTCAGTACAAAAAAGAAATTAGTTACTGGAGGGTTAAGTTGAGCAAAGAATTAAAATGGTACAATTTCACGCTTGACAATGTATTGCGCTATCAAAAAGTAGTATCAAATGAGAATATTTTAAATATGCCTGATGTAAATTTTCGGACTACATTGTACTATACGAACCGTCTCTTCAAAAACGCCTTATTACTTCAAACAGGTGTATCACTAAAGTATTTCACAGATTATTTCATGAATGGCTACGACCCATTATTAGGAGAGTTTTACACTCAAAACCAAACAAGTATGAAAGGTTTTCCTCGTATGGATTTCTTCGTTAATGCAAAAATTAGACAAACAAGAATCTTTTTAATAGCAGAACATTTTAATTCTGCTTTTACGGGTTATAATTATTTTTCTGCACCAGGTTATCCTTACAGGGACTTTACAGTACGCTTTGGTTTAGTTTGGAATTTTTTCTTATGATTTAAGATTGTTTTGATTGTTGTTAAAAATAGATTAAAATAAGTTTGGATAGTTATCAGGAGGTTTTATATTTGCGGCCTTGATAAAATGGGCATTATATGTTTGTTT
>CAJQLB010000006.1 GCA_905479065.1 uncultured Flavobacteriaceae bacterium
TAAATCAAGGTTGGATTATTAGTGCTGTCCTTGATCAAGTTCCAAGAGGTCAAACTTTTGCTAATGGTCAAACTGTAAAAGAGGCTATTATTGCGAGTATATTTCCTAGATTTTTAATGCCCAATAAAAAGATGGCAGGCGGTCAAGAAAATTTTAAAAAATATACGGGGCTTTATTTGGGTGCAAATACGTCTATGGGAATAAGTGTCATTGGTGAATTTTACGCAAATTATGGTAAAGGTGTGACACTTGCGATGGGTATATGGGGATTGTTTTTGGGATTTATTTGGGCGTTTTTATGGCGAACACAATTTAACAATCCATTCATTGTTTTTTTTCTTCCTTTGATATTTTTACAAGTTGTTAAGGCAGAAACAGAATTGGTTGTGGTATTGAATCATTTAGTCAAGGCGAGTATTGTTGTTTTTGCTTTTTTTTATGTGACAAGATATCTTTTTAAATGGGAAATATATGAGCGATATGAACCTTAATTTTATCTTCCGGAGGAATCAAAATAATCGGTTTAGTATTGAAACAGTATTTGAGTCGTTATTGCCTGAATTTAATAAAAATGCAACCATTTCGAAAACCTTTTTAGAGTTCGCAGGTGCATACCCTATGCAACTTTGGAGAAATCTAAAAACTAAAATTTCTTTTAACGACATATATCATGTAACAGGTGATGTGCATTACATGGCAATGTTGCGTGGGAATAAATCCGTTTTAACGATTCATGATGTAGGTTCCGCATATCAAGGGGGAGTCTTGAGACGCTTGTATGTTGGGTTGTTTTGGTTTTGGTTACCTGCCATGTCAGTAAAACAAATTACTGTTATTTCTGAATTTACTAAAAAAGAGTTACTAAAGTTGGTTCCTTTTATTAAATCAAAATTGACTGTCGTTCCAAACCCTGTTAATCTAATATATCAGTATCACGACAAGACTTTCAATGCTAAATGTCCAGAAATTTTGATTATTGGAACTAAAAATAATAAAAATATCGAGCGTATTTTTAAGGCTCTAAAAAGGTTGCCTTGTAAATTACATATTGTAGGTATCCTTAATGAAGAACAAATGTTACTGTTAAACAATTTGAAAATTACTTTTAGTAATAGTTCATCCTTGTCAACTTTAGAAATGATGAAGGCCTACCAAGATTGTGATTTACTTTGTTTCCCATCAACCTATGAAGGATTTGGAATGCCAATTATAGAAGCTCAAGCGACCGGTAGAGTCGTGGTCACGTCAAATCTAGGAGCGATGAAGGAGGTGGCTCATGGTTCAGCATGTTTGGTAGATCCTCTTGATAGTATCAGTATTCAAAAAGGTCTCAAAAAAGTAATAGAAGACGATATGTACCGAAACAAATTAATCAATAAAGGATTTCAAAATGTTAAGCGTTTTCATCCAATAATTATCGCTGAGGCCTATATGAAAGTTTATAACACTGTTTTAAATACTTAATGAACAAGCCAAAAATCTTAATTGTTATTGATTGGTTTTTACCAGGCACTAATTCTGGTGGACCTGTAAGATCGATTATTAATTTGATTGGGCATTTAGAGAATGATTTTGATTTTTTCATTGTAACAAGAAACTCTGATTTTGGTTCTAGGAAACCATATCCTGAGGTCATTCCTAATCAATGGACAGATTTTAGTGCTTCTACAGAAGTTTACTATATATCTCGAGAGCAACTTAACAGAAGGCACTTAAAACAAATTTTTTCTAATAAAATGTTTGATGTTGTTTACATAAATGGGATGTATAGTTGGTATTTTTCAATATTACCTCTCATCTTATTAAAGTCATTTTCAAAAAAAGTGATTGTTGCACCGAGAGGGATGCTTAACCCACAGGCGTTTTCTGTAAAGCCAATGAGAAAACGTTTATTTTTGACCATAGCGAAGCGTTTTAAATTATATCAAAATATAGTTTTTCATGCGACTAATAATGACGAAGAAACATATATCAAAATAATTTTAGGTAGCAAGAGCAACGTTAAAATTGCTCCAAATTTATTAAGACCACAAACAGATATTCAAAAGAGGCAAAAAATTAAACATACGCCTACAAAATTCATCAATTTGGCAAGAATTTCAATTGAAAAAGGAACTTTAGTGATGCTGGAGGCTTTGGAAAATATTACTGAGCACATGGTTTTAGATATATATGGTCCTATACATGATATCAAATATTGGAAGCTCTGTAAAAAAGTTATAGAGAAGTTGCCAAAACATATTTGTGTAACCTACAAGGGTCCTATTCAAGGATCGCATGTTCCATATCTTTTAAATAATTATGATTTTTTTGTGTTATTATCAGAGGGAGAAAATTTTGGTCACGCCATCATCGAGGCCCTGTCAGCTGGGTGTCCCGTATTAATATCAAAAAACACCCCTTGGAAAGATTTAAAAAGAAAACAAATAGGCTGGGATATCAAAACATCAGAAAAAGAAATTATCACACGAGCCTTTGAAAATTGTATGGTGATGAGTGAAAATAATTACAAACAATGGTCTTTAAAAGCACGCGAATATGCAGATAGTGTTATGACAAATTCCCACATTATTTCACAGTCAAAATCATTATTATTGAATCACGTTAATCAATAAATTATGAACACAAATTTAGAAACTTATGACAATAGTTGGTATAAACCCGGATCAATATTAAAACGATTGCTGTGGTATGTAGTTAGTATATTTTTTTTTAAAGGATCATGGAATGTCATGTCATCTGTTAAAGTGTTTTGGTTACGAGTCTTTGGTGCTCAAGTAGGTTTTGGAGTTGTCATTAGACCACATGTTGAGATTAAATATCCATGGAAGCTAATTATTGGTAATCATTGTTGGATTGGAGAACATGTATGGATTGATAATTTAGATCAAGTTGTTTTAGGTAATCATGTATGTCTATCTCAGGGGGTATTTGTTCTATGTGGGAATCACAATTATAAAAGTCCTTCTTTCGACTTAATGTTGGGGCCAGTTATCTTAAAAGAAGGTGCTTGGCTTGGTGCTAAAAGTATCGTTGGTCCGGGAGTTACTGTGGGTTCACACGCTGTTTTATCGATGGGGTCAGTTACATCAAAAGATTTAAATGCTTACGAGATTTATCGAGGTAATCCCGCAATCTCTGTTGCTATTCGTGAAATAACTTGAAGTTAATAAATTTTGATTTTATGCCTCTATATTTATTTTAATACGTCAAAAAATATATTGATAGAAAATCAATTTTATTTATATAATTATTTAATCATTACATAATCAGCAAATTATAATATTTTATAATATTTAAAACCATACATTACCCATACATGTAAATTTACAGAGTTAAATTATATTGTGAATTGCAATTTAATTTAGCTAATTTGCTTCAGTCATTATAATATTTAAACTTAATTTAATTTTAAAATGGTGTATAATAGTATCCCCTAAATTATTAATTTTGCTTTATGAAAATTTCGATTATAACTGCCAATTATAACAACGAAGCAACACTAAAGGCTTGTTTTGACTCTGTATCAAATCAAACTTACGCTAATATTGAACATATTATTATAGACGGAGCGTCGAATGACGGATCAATGGATATTATTAAAGCTTACGCTAAACTCCCATTCGTAAAGTATTTTTCAGCGAAAGATGATGGTATTTACGATGCATTGAACAAAGGAATCAAAAGAGCTTCTGGTGAGGTCATTGGATTTTTACATGCCGATGATATGTTTGCGAGTAATCATACGGTTCAAAATATAGTAGCACAGTTTCAATTGAAACAGTGTGATGGAGTCTATGGGGATTTACATTACTTTAAAGATAGTAGTCCCTTTAATATCATAAGAAATTGGGTCAGTGGACCTTTTAATAAAAGTTTGTTAAAGCACGGCTGGATGCCTCCTCACCCAACACTTTATATAAAGTCCAAGCTTTATCAAGAAAATGGTTTGTATAAGTGTAATTACAAAATTGCAGCTGACTATGATTTTATTTTGTGTTTATTTAGACAAAAAGATTTAACATTTTCATACGTGCCGGAAGTTTTTGTTAAGATGCGAATGGGAGGAACAAGTAATCGAAATCTTAAGAATATCATACGTAAATCTTTAGAAGATTATAGAATTTTAAAAAACAACAATTTTAAATATCCGTTAATTACACTCACCTTAAAAAATCTCACAAAAATTAAACAATTTGTCACATAATTGATATTTCAAAATTGATATATTTGCTTAAAGGCCAATTACACTTATGTTACCAATAGACATTTCAAATTACCACCAAGAACTTTTGGTGTTTTCCGTTTTTTTTGGTTTTGTTATTTCATACTTGTCATTGGAAACTGTCTATTGGGTGTCCAAAAAGAAAAACTTAATGGATGATCCTGAGGAACGAAGTAGTCATGTAACGAGAATACCGACCTTGGGAGGTGTCGCAGTTTATTTAAGCGTATTAACAACAATTTTGTGTTTTGGAACGTTTTTTAACACGAATACAATGATGATGTTTTTGGCATCCATCTCAGTTTTACTTTTCTTAGGGCTTAAAGATGATTTATTAGTCCTGTCGCCTCGCAAAAAATTTCTAATTCAAATTTTTGTCAGTTTACTGTTCATAATATTAACTGATATTAGAATAACAAGTTTATTTGGTCTTTTTCAAATTCACACACTACCATATTTACATTCAATAGCTTTTTCACTTTTTGTAATGATATTAATTATTAATGCTATTAATATGATTGATGGTATTGATGGTTTGGCTGCTGGATTTGGTGTTTCAGCAACCTTTGCACTTTGTGTTCTTCATTATTTTGAAGATCAAATAGGCTTAGCAGTTGTTGGATTGAGTGTTGTTGGTGCATTAATTGCTTTTTTAAGACTTAATGTGTCTAAACGTCGTAAAATGTTTATGGGAGACACTGGTTCTATGATTGTTGGTTTTTGTATAGCGGCTTTAACAATTAACTTTTTGAAAGCATCCACTGTAAACGATGATAGTCTATTTAGTATTTCAGCACCTGTCATCGCGTTATCAATATTGTTTTTTCCTTTACTGGACACTTTTCGTGTTTTTATGTTGCGTATTTTTAAATATAGGACAAGTCCTTTTAAAGCGGATAGAAATCATATTCATCATTATTTTCTAAATTATTTACAAGGACACATAAAGGTTTCCTTGTTATTGATTACTATAAACTTAGTAATCGTCATATGTTCTTTTTTTGTGACATTTGTAGTGATAGAATATTATTTGGGTTTAATGATTTTTATTGGTGTTAATTTGTACCTCATTTCATTTTTATTAGTTAAGAAATTTTTTAATATGTCACCTGATGAATAGAGAAATAACCAAGATTAAGATTGAATTAAATTTAAGGCTTGTTTTAACGTGTTTAGCTTGCTCTATCTTATTGTGTAACTGCTCATCAAAAAAAGAAATTATTTATTTACAAAATATCGATGATTACAATGAATCTTTAGTGATGTCAGTTGACAATAACATTCAAAATAACGATATTCTGAGCATTGTAATTTCGTCTGGCGCTATCGCTGAAACTGCTGAGCCTTACAATAAAGCCAATCTAGTACTTGGTAACAGTACTAGAGGCAGTCAAAATCAAAACCTATTAGCACAGGGTTATTTAGTGTCCAGTAACTTGACCATCAAACTTCCGATAATAGGGGAGATATCTGTTGTGAATAAAACACTCAGAGACCTTGAGTATACAATTGAAAAGATTTTGGTAGAGGACGAACATTTAACTGATCCCACAGTTTTAGTCACGCTACTTAATGCAAAATTCACAACACTTGGAGAAATTGGCACGGGAACACATTATTTTACGGAAAATAATTTAACAATTCTTCAAGCTATAGGGATGGCTGGAGATTTAAATATTAGAGGTCAGCGGAAGGATATTATCATCATTCGCGAAGTAGATGGGATCAGGAAAGTTGCACATGTTGATTTAACGTCAGCTGAGCTTCTAGAAAGCGCCTTCTATTTTATTAAACCAAACGATGTTATCTATGTCAAGCCAAACGACGTGAAAGTCAAATCAGCTGGATTTATTACGGGTCCCGCCGCATTAATTGGATTTGCCACCTTAGTAGTTTCAACCATTGTATTAATTACAAAGTAAGTGAAAAATCAATCATACCAGGCATATCGTAAAAACATTAATAAAAGTCATGAACTGAAACATGAAATTGGAAAGTATTTAAAATATTGGCCGTTGATGTTAGGCTTTTTAATTATTTCTGTGTCGATTGTGTTTGTCAAATTGCGTTACACAAAAAAAGAATACCAGTCGAACGCTAAAATCAAAATATTGAGTAATTCCAAGGGGCTAGAATTACCGCAAGCAGGATTTATTTTTAGTAGGCCAAATATTAATCTTGAAAATAATATTGAAATAATTAGATCCTCAAAAATTTGGGAGGAATTAGTTGTTAATTTAGATTTAGCAACGACCTTTCAGTTATATGGGAATGTCCTATTGACAGAAATAGCGAGCTTACCTTTGCAATACGACTTAATTGTTGACGCCAGATCAGTTCAGTTTAAGCAATCTTTCAAAATTGAGATTCGTGAAGATGGGTTATTTATTTATGAGGGTGAGTCAACAGATGCAATTAAGTTCAATGATTACAATACACAGCTAAAAAATCATGCATTACCTTTTAATTTAAAACCAATTAATTTACAGTCTATAAAAGACAACATTGGTGTATCCTACAGTATAGTTATTACTCCAGTTAGTGAAATGGCAAACTTGTTAAGACAGCAATTTGATGTCACTGTGGTTGGAAAAAACAGTGACTTATTACAATTATCATTTAAGGGAGAGATTAAATCTAAGTCCGAAAAAATTTTAAATGAATTGATGAGTGTTTTTGAATCTGATGGGATTCGTCTTCGACAAGAAATTTCAGAGAGAACCATTAATTTTATTCAAGAGCGTTTTGTTGTTTTAGCTGAAGAATTGGATTCTATAGAAGTTGGCATAAAAAATTATAAAGTAAATAACAAGATGCTTAGTTTGCAGGAGAAAGCGACAACAGGCATGACAAAACTTAGTTTGTCTGAGCAAGCCATTGTCGATCTGGAAGCACAGTTTTTAGTTTTTGATTTTATAAAAAACAATATTCAGTACCCGCTCGATAATTTGGAAATTTTACCAAATTTCATGAATGATGAATCTTTTGAAGTTAATTCACAAATTCAGGAGTATAATCGGTTAGTTTTTGAGCTAGATCGTTTAAAGACTAGTGCCGGAGCAAACAATCCGAAATATAAATTATTACTAAATGATTTAGATGGTGTAAAGCAGAATCTATTGCTTTCTTTGAAATTTTTGGAAGTACAGCTTAAAAGTCAAGAAAAGGAGTTATTGAAAAAAAATAAAAGTTTTCAATCTGAGATATCAGCCATTCCAGATAAGGAGAAATATATGCGGAACATTGAAAGGCAACAGAGGATAAAAGAAACCTTGTATTTGTTTTTACTCCAAAAACGCGAAGAGGCGGCTATTAATAAAGCCATTACTGAGCCAACCATGCAAGTTGTAGAGTATGCAAGTTCTTACTGGGATCCAATTTCACCTAATTCAAAAAATTTATACATAATGGCCTTGTTATTGGGTTTAGGTATCCCAATAGTTATGATATATATAATGATGTTTTTTGATACTAAAATCAGGTCTCTTAATGACATTAAAGTAATATTAAGTGACCTGCCTATTTTAGGAGATCTGCATTTTTTAAGAAAAATAGATATGCCAACGCTATTGAATAATAACTCGCCAATTGTTGAAGCGTTTCGGTTGTTAAGTGCCAATTTAAACTTTTTATTTATTGATAAAGAACAAGTTGATGGGCATGTTATATTATGTACGTCTTCCATTAAAGGAGAAGGGAAAACTTTTGTAAGTGTTAATTTAGCGCGTGTAGAAGCAAATATGGGAAGGCGTGTGTTACTTATTGGTGCAGATTTGAGAAATCCTCAAATACATAAAACCTTAAATTTTTCTAATGATAATTTAGGGCTCAGTAATCTTCTCGCTGATGCATCATTAAACTGGAGATCTGCTATTCAATCATCAGAAGATTTTGGAAATCTACACTTTGTAGTGGCAGGGCCAGTCCCACCTAATGCACCTCAATTAATCAAAAATGGTCGACTTCAGGAAATTTTAAATGAAGCTAAAAACGAGTATGATTTGATAATTCTTGATACGGCTCCAACGTTGCTTGTGACAGATACATTTTTAATGTCTGATTATAGTGATTTAACAATTTTTGTTGCGCGCTATGGTTATACTGATAAGGCGCTTCTGCAATTTATCGGAGATGTTAAAGACGATAATAAAATTAAAAACATGGCCATTGTATTAAATGGGATTAAGCAGAACTCTTCTTATGGGTACCAATATGGATATAACTACGGGTATGGGTATGGGTATTCAAATAAGGGTGTTACTCAGTAATAAATAAAAATATGATATACTTGCAAAAAAGTATTTATTGTTTGTATATTTGTCGTCCAATATCGCGGGATAGAGCAGTAGGTAGCTCGTCGGGCTCATAACCCGAAGGTCACTGGTTCGAGTCCAGTTCCCGCTACTAAAACAATAAAACGGTTATACTATTATAGTGTAACCGTTTTTGATTTATATCTTTCAATTATTGCCAGGTGTAATTCATTTTTATCTTTAACATTTGCTATGTCTTGATTATCGACAGGTTTAATATTGTGATGGCTCCACAAGGCCAACTCTATTATAACCGGAGTTAACGAAAGTCCTTTTTCAGTTAGAAAATAGTGATTAGTTTTTTGGTTGTCAGGCAATTTTTGTTTGACTAT
>CAJQLB010000007.1 GCA_905479065.1 uncultured Flavobacteriaceae bacterium
AAACACGTTATCTTATTCATTTGATTTTTTTGACACTAAATGATACTCCCAAGGGGCTAATTTAATATTGTCTTGATCAAAAGTTATCATTGTATCTTTTAGTAAGTCACGATAAGTTCCTTCTAAGTTCATCGAATATGTTTGGTTGACGTTAGATAAATTTCCAATAAAATAAATCTCAGCATCATCTTTGGTTCTTCTAAAAGCCATTACTTGGTCATTTGCAGTTGGTAACCGTTCATAGTTTGCCGAACTTTTTCCCCCGTGAAAAGCAGGATTGGTGTTTTTTAGTGCTCCTAGTTTAGTGAGTAAGTCCCATGTATTTCCTTTGGTTTTTGGAATACTGTCTTTTTCAAAAAACTTTAATCGATGGTTTAAGTCGTATTCTTGACCGCTGTAAATCAAGGGCATTCCAGGAATGGAATAAACTAAAGTAGTAATCATATCGCTCGCGTCTCCTAGACGTTCTTTAACGGTCCCGTTCCAAGAATTTTCATCATGATTGGTTACAAAATTCATTTTAAAATCAGTGGCTTCTAACAGGTTATTTTGTTGGTTGATATACACATCAAAATCTTTTGTGTTAGAAGTTCCCTTTACTATACTATTTAGTATATGATGACCTTCCCATGCGTATTGCATATCAAAGCCATTTCTAAAGAGATCTTGTTGTTCTGCTTCAGCTAACATGAATAAAGGTTTTATTTTCCTTAACTCTAAAATTGCTCTATTAAAAAATTTTGGAGGAACTTTATGAGCCACATCCATGCGATATCCATCAATATTAAAATTTTCAACCCAATATATTAAATCATTAATCATTTCATTTTGCATATCTGTGTTATCATAATTAAGATCTGCTGTATCTGTCCACCCCCAAGATTTCCCAGTATCAGGATTTATTGGGTCAATAATGTCACCTTGTTCATTTTGGGTATACCATTCTGGATGTGCGTAAATCCATGGATGGTCCCATCCGGTATGGTTAGGGACCCAATCAATGATTACATAAATGTCATTTTGATGTGCTGTTTCTATTAAGTTTTTGAGATCATCTTTGGAGCCAAATTCAGGATTTACAGCCTTGTAATCTGAAACTGAATAATAGCTTCCTAAATATTTTTTTCGCTCTACGTCATCCGCTATATCACTTGTAAACGAGCCATCTGTTGCTTTCCTTTTTATTTTTGAAATAGGATTTATTGGCATTAGCCATATTATTTTCACTCCTAGATCTTTTAACGACGGAATGTCTTTAGTAAAAGCCTCAAAAGTTCCTTGTTTCGAGTATTGTCTGATGTTGACTTCATAAATTACCGCCGATTCCAAGACACTGTCGTTAATGGGTGTTGTCATATTAGCTTCTGAAGAAACTACCGTGTTTGATTGACAGGAAATAAATGAGATTGATATAAATACTGCTAAAATTGATGTTTTCATTATAATATATTTAATTAAATAGTTTTTCTGGTGATGTAAGATTGTTTAAAGATATTCTAAAATTGTTTTGTAACAAGGAAAGACCATATTGATAAGATGCATTCATCCAACCAAAACCCTCTTGTGTAATGTATTCAAAATCTGTTCCTACATTACCATATTCTGAAAATACTTTATGAGAGCCTGTAACAACATTATACTTTTCCGGAATTGTACCATTGTAATCAACGGCATTTTTAGTAATCATGAAAAGCCACCTATAGATTAATTCTTGTAATTCTTTATTAAATCCATAATTTAATAAACCTTTCCAAATCATCATTTGATGTGGGGCCCATCCGTTTGGATAATCCCATTGCCTTTCTGGTCTCAATGCTGAAATTTCTCCGCGGCTTCGTTTTGAACTTCCAACAACACCTCCTTTTACTTTTAGTTCTTGCATCAATGTTTTTAACATAGTTTGAGCAGTTTCTAAATTTACGATACCAGCCCAAAGAGGGGAGTAATTTGATGCACTTTCAAAATAGGATTGCTCTTTCGTTATATAATTAAAATCAAAATATTGTTTTCTATCTTCATTCCACATGTATTTATGCATGCGTTTCGCTCTTTTATTTGCAGCTGAATACCAAAAAGAAGATTCAAAGCTTTCAAATGAATTATTGAGATAGGTCTCCGTGAGGTATCCAAAATCCATTTCGTATTTGTATAACAGAGCATTTAATTCAACAGGATTTAAATCAGCACATATACCTTCAATTCTATAGGAGGTATCATGTCCAGATTCTCTCACACTTCGGTCATGAATAAAGTAAGCGTTGAGTTCTTTGTTTTCAATGTCACCAGAATTATATTTCAAAATATAGTCCTCCAAAGATATATTGTGTTTATCCGCATAAGGTTTTATGATCGAATCAAAATGCCCTTTTTCACATTCAGGAGGCATTCCAATCCCCTCTGCAAAGTACCGATTTAGTCCATTTTGTGTCAATCGCTTTCCTGCAACCATCCAGACAGTTTGGTATTCTTTAATGGCTGTTTTTAAATGACTTTTTAGCCAATCAATATCTCTTGTGAACTTAAAGACTTCTTGAATTAAACTAGTGTAAAATGGAGGCTGTGTCCTTGTAAGATAATAGGACCTGTTGGCATTTAATACTTTCCCATAATAATCTATTTCATATTGAAAATTATCTGCCATGGCTTTTGCTAAATCCTTTTTACCATCGATAATTAAACCGATGGATTCAAAATAACTATCCCAACCATACATTTCATTAAATCTCCCACCTGGTACTACAAAGGGAACACCTGTGATTTCATTATTTTTAGACACTAGTTTTAAGGCTAAGATACCAGGATAGTTATTCAGACCTTTCACAAATTTGGGCGTAATTTTCTGTGGCAGCGCTATGGCTTCAATTGGTAGAGAGTTTTCAAGATGCTGATAGTATTTAAAAGCAAAAACATCCTTGTATGGGATATAAATTCTTAACTTATCTGAATTTAAAGAATTATTTTTCGTGTCCAATAATAATTTTTGAATTCCTTGTTTATCCATCGTTCTGGTCAGACCCAACCAATAATAATCTTTAATTAATCTTGAAATTCTAACGGTGGGTAATTCTTCTATACGCTCAAGAGGGACTTGAGCAAATTCATTACCATTACGTTTTGAAAGCACTAATTCTTGCAATAAATTTGAAAGAAAATAGGTGCCTTTAACTTTATAATTTTGTCCTGAAATAGAAGTAATTGAGAAAACTTTGGGTCCAATGTCGTCAATTGTAATTTTTTTATCACTGTTTGTATCCTCTTGACGTAACAGCAGTGTTAAAGTTTGTGCTATGTTTAAATTAAAAATCATTCTCAATTTATCTGTCTAGAACGCGTTAAATTGTAAAGAATCCAAATTGAAATAAGAATGCCTGCTAAGGGAATTAGTGATAAGTAAAATGCGGTGAATCCATCATATCTTTGAAAAACGTTTCCAGTTATTATGGATCCTGTTGTCCCTCCTAGTGCTGAAAAGACAACAATTAAACCTGACATCGAACTATGCATATGCTTTGGTAAAGACGATAAAATGGTAGAGTTGATCGTTGGGTAAATTGGTGCTAAAAATAATCCTATAGCAGGCATCATGTAAACGACCAAAGGAGCTTGTGTCCACGAAATCACACCTTGGTTATCCATGTTATTAGCGAGAGGTAAAACAAGTAATATTATAATTCCTGCTGATATAATACAAGTGGTCAGGAGATAAATCCACTTTATTTTTTTTAAAATAAATCCTCCTAGAAAACGGCCTATCATAAAGGCTCCACCTAAAATTGCTCCTGCTTGTATGGCCATACTCGCTGGTGCGTTGATGATATCCGTATAAAATGTTGGGAACCATGTTTGAAAGCTTTGTTCAGTTAAAACATATAAAAAGATACTTAAAACAAAAACAACAGTCAATGGTTTTATGATGAGTAACATCATCTCTTTAAAGTCTTCTTTGAATTCGCGTTGTTTAATCCTTGCTTCAGTTTCGTCTAGTATTGAAAAATAAAGCACTAAAAATGCTAGTAAAGAAAGTCCTCCCATTAGCCAATACATACTCAGCCAGTTGGTTGACTTTGGATTATTGTCATCAATAAAAAGACTAAAAATAATATTCCCAAGAAGAACTCCTCCCATGAAAACACCCTCTATAATCCCCATAAAACTACCGTGCTCTTTTTGACTATTTGTAATGAGACCAATGGTAGCAAAAACACTAACTTTGATGAGGGCGAATGAAATCCCTATCATCAGAAATAAAAATTTGAAATACCAAAATTGATTTGTATACGGCGTAATAAAACAGCAAATAGCTACGAGTGCGAGACCCAATAACATGGATTTTTTCAAGCCAATTTTTGGTAAAAATGAGGCGAGTATAAAAGATGCAATTGCGATAGGAATATCTTTGAAGCCCTCTAAAATACTCGCGCTCGCTTTTGAAATTTCCATACTCCTTTGTACTTGTAAAATAACAGTACCAACACTGTTCAACAAAAATGCAAAAACAAAATAGTTTAAAAAAAGTGCAATTTTAATACCGACATGTTTCATTGTGTTGAAGTCTTTTTATTAAAGCGAGAAGTTTCATTTAAACGCATAGCTAATATGGCAGAAATAGCGAAAAACACTCCGGCAAATAACATGGCGTTAATTGCATTATCAGACAATAAATACTTGTAGATAGGCCCAAAAGTCACGGTTTCTATACCCATTGGAATGACAATCATCATGTTCAAAATCCCCATATATACACCTCTTCGTTCTTGAGGTACAATTTTGGAAACCATGGTGTAAGGAATTCCCATCATTGCTGCCCAACCAATCCCAAATAATATCATTGGAATCAAAACAAGTAAAGGATCAGATATAAAAGGAATACAAAATAATGCTACGGCGGTTCCAAATAAGCTCAGAGCATACATTTTTTTATTTCCAAATTTTAAAGTTAAAGGCACCAAAATCAGCGCAATTAGCATCGTCGTGGTATTATATGTAAGACTCATTGCTGCAGATTGAGAACCTGCTTCAGAAATTGAATATCCCATTGTTTTCATAAATAATGGCGTTGAAAATTGCCAATAAACAAATAAGGCATACCATTGAAATAAATATACAGCTCCAATTTTCCACATAAACTTTGGCATTTCTTTGACTGCGATACTAATTTCTTGGAAAGGTTTAGCGATTCGTTTAATTAATGATAAAGCTTTTATCTTATTAATTTCTATAAACTCTTCTTTTGTGGGAGGAATTTCAGATGTTTTAAAAACAGACCATAAGATTGTTGTAAGGGAAAGTATCGCACCTATGTAAAAAGAATAATAAACCCACTGTGGAATTGTGCCTGCAACGTCCGCCTCTTCACCAAATAAATATTGAAATAAGATAATTGATCCTGTGGCTAGTAATGTTCCCAAGCCACAAAATAAACTCTGCATTTGATAGCCTAAACTCAATTGTTTCTCGGGTAGTTTGTCTCCTACAAAAGCTCGATATGGTTCCATAGCCACGTTGTTACCAACATCCAAAATCCAAAGTAAACCAACAGCAAACCATAACACAGGACTATGTGGAAACACAAATAGACAGATACTGCCCAATAAAGCACCAATTAAAAAATATGGTTTGCGCCTTCCCCACTTTAAAGACCAAGTTTTATCTGACATGGCGCCAATAATTGGTTGAACAATTAAACCTGTAACTGGGCCTGCAATATTTAAAATGGGTAACATGTCTTCAGAGGCTCCCAAAAACAAGAATATCGGATTTATAGCTGTTTGTTGTAATCCAAAACTATATTGAATTCCCAAGAATCCGACATTCATATTAAAGATTTGCCAAAAAGATAAATTAGGTTTGGATATTTTCATATTTTTTATTTTAAAACTTTAAAATGACAGCTTGATAAGGTTGTAATGTAGCGGTATTTTTCTCAATGGTTAAATGATCATAATTATTGATAAGAACTTCTTTACATTGAACCAAGTTAAGTAAATTTATACTTGAAACTGTCTCAGAAAAATTTAATAGAATTATCATTTTTTGCTTGTCTAAAGTTCTGCTGTAGGCGTAGACTGTTGGGTGTTCTTTTTGAATAATTTTGTACTTGCCATACACAAAAACTAAATTGTCTTTTCTAAGTGCAACCATTTTTTTGAAGTGATGCAATACAGAATTTTGGTCAACTTCCTGATTGGCAACATTTACAGTTGTGTGATTTTCATGAACAGGGAGCCATGGAGTTTCCTTTGAAAACCCAGCATGATTAGAAGCATCCCACTGCATGGGTGTTCGACCGTTATCTCTAGAAAGTAAATTAAGTTTTTTTAGGTATTGATTTAAATTCTCACCATCGGAGGCTGCTTTTTTATAGCCGTTTATGGCAGCAATGTCTTTGTACTGCTCAATTTCTGTAAATCCAATATTTGTCATGCCTAATTCGTCTCCATAGTAGGCGTATGGGGTGCCTCTCATTGAAAGAATAAACGTATTTAGCATTTTCGCAGAATAATCTTTAAACTTCGGATTATCGCTGCCAAAGCGATTAACGACTCTTGATTGGTCATGATTGGATAAGTACATAGAAATCCAACCTTTATTCTCAAAAGATGTTTCCCATTTTGTGAATGACGCTTTAAAATCCTTCAAAGTACATTTATCTAAAGAACTCACTAAATCAGTACCTTCAAAATGATAAACCATTTGTAACTCGTTACGATCTTCATCTACAATACTATGAGCATCATCCAGGGTGCTTCCAGCACCCTCTGAAACTGCAAAAACATCATATTTACTTAATACTTCATTATACATTTCTCGAAGATAATGATGTATATGAGGACCCATACCATGGTACTTTATCACACTTGGTATGTTGTCATCATAACCTTCAGGGAAGGGTGGGAATTCAATGTCTTTACTTACAAACTGAAATGCATCTAATCGAAATCCATCAACTCCTTTATCTGCCCAAAATTTCATAATATTATATACTTCTTGCCTAACCTTTGGGTTTTCCCAATTTAAATCTGGTTGTTTCTGAGAGAAATAATGTAAATAGTAAGCATTTGTTTGTGCATCGTATTTCCAAGCATCACTGTTTTCATCAAAGAAACTCCAACGATGATTTGGTTTCCCTTTTTCTGCTGGCCACCAGTGATAATAATCTCGATAAGGATTATCACGAGAACTTCTAGATTGTTTAAACCACTCATGTTCGTCACTACTGTGATTTACAACAACATCCATAATGAATTTAATATTTCTTTCATGCAAGCCCTCTAGAAGTTCTGAAAAATCTTCCATAGTTCCAAACTCGCTCATGATAGCTCGATAATCACTTATATCGTATCCATTATCATCATTTGGAGATTCGTAAATTGGATTTAGCCAAACCATTGTCACACCAAGACTTGCGATGTAATCCAGTTTTTGAATAATTCCTTGAAGATCTCCAATGCCGTTTCCTGTTGTATCCTTGAAACTCCTGGGGTAAATTTGATAAATTACACCCTCCTTCCACCAAGCTCTGTTTAGTACATTAATATCTTTCATTCCTGGTCAATTAAAGGCATAAAAATTTCAGCATTCCATTGAAGTTCGTCGCCACCAAAATTAGGGTTATTGTAAAAAACTTCAATAGGAGTTTCGGAGACTTTAATGGCATTGCGTTCTGCATGTTCTAATAATGCGTACCAAGCTCTGTCAGAGGTTATGTAGTTGCCATTATAGGTTGCTTTTAAAGCTTTGACACTTTCTTGTTGTTTATAGGAAATGAGATGATGTTTTGGAAGTGAGTCACTTTTTATAATTGGAAAGCAAAAGTTGTAATTAATACTGTCTTTTTCCTTATTCCAGCGTGAAATTTCAATAAACGGAGTACCATTCATTTCTACATGTCCCTCATAAAGGAAATTACTTAGGAAGGTGTAGTTTTTCATCATGCCTCGTGCTTTTTCTATTTGTAGCCCGGTCATTGAAACATAGGCACAATATGTTTGAGGGGTAGAGGCGATACCTTGGACACGAACCTTGATTTTACTTAAATGTTCCGTGAGTTTGTTTGAAAAATCAATAACCGTCCGTGTGACTCTCTTTTCAAAATTGGTATGCCCAAAGGGCATTGTGATTTTATTAAAAAAGCTGTTGTTTATATCTTTTATATACACGTTAATCACGGAGCTAGAATCATTTAAAGACTTGATATTCCAATCGTATAAATGTATAGAATCGTTTATTGTTATCTGTTGTGTTAAATTGTTTAAGGTGTTTTGTGTCAGTAATGTTGCACTGTCTAGATTACCATTCCATAATTTTATGGATTGATTGACTGTGCCAACAGAGGTCTTTGCCTTAATGGTAATTAGGTAATCATATGATTTAACAAAGAAATAATAGGTTAAAAATCCTGTAATTAAGACACTTATAATAGCAACTACTTTTCTCACCATTTTATAATTTATTGTATCATGTTTAGTTGATTAACAACTAATTTCCCAATTTTTCTTCCTTGCTCCACACCAATTTCAACAGCAGAACGGTAGTGTATTCCACCATACATTCTACTTATAGCAGCTTCATCAGCAGCCTCACTAAAAGTGGAGTAGGACCTTTCTTTTAAACCATACGGAACCTCTGAATTATCAATAAAATCAAAGTTTTCTCCAAAAATTGAGGTTAATACAACGGAGGCAGCTCCAGATACAACAGAGTGACCACTTGTGTATTCCGGGAAAGGAGGTGTTTGAAGAATGGGTTTCCATTCATCATTAAAATATGTATTAATTAGAGTTTCGGGTCTTACAAGATTACTTCGATATTTTTCGTCCCAACAACTAATAAAGGCATCGGCAAGTGCGATGGAAGTTTTAGTATAAGCGAAGACAGTTTTACTATAATTAGCATTGTCTTTTTTTGATGCAATTTTTGTGATTCCAATCCAATGTGCTCCTGGTGTAATTTTTTTAACAGCAAACATTAAATGACCTCTTGTTATTGAAACGTAAGGATTACAGTCCCAAAATTGAGCAATCGCAATTTCCTCTGACTCATCACCTTTTTTTGTAATTCGTTCGCTGATGTCATACACCTCTTGTAATTCCTTATAAAATAAAGATGTTTTTTCCATCGAGAAAGAAGGTGGGGGAGTCGGTTTAAATTGTGCAGCTGAATCCAAAATGAAAGGTCGTATTTTGTTCCAATGAGGTTCAAGGCCGTCCATATAAGATGGTGGTGTAGGCTGCCATCTAGATTCATCTTCTGAATCTACTCTAAATTTTGGCATTGTTCTGGTTTGAGGATAGTTGTCATTATTCATCCAATTCGCTATGAATTCTGAAACTTGAAGACCGTATTCTCGAGAATTTTCAAACTCAACAGGGTTTATGTTTTCCCATTTGGTGTAAAGACTGTCTCTGAAACCTTTAATTTTATCCTCAGAAAAAATGAGTTGTCGACTTAAATCTATATGAGCAATGAGCGCCGATAAAGAATGATTTATTGACTTATTTTTGCCTGCTTTTGGAATTGCGCCAAGATGTTCAATTTGTTTTTCTAATGATTGATACATACTATCATTTTGTGCTATAATTTCATAAGCAGCTATATTTGGATAGACAAAAACCCTACTTGCTACAGGTGGCGAAAATATGTCATGAACCATCGCGTCAATGACCCTGTCAACGGAAAGGTGAAAGTCCTCTGTAGAAACTACTATAGGGTCGTAGTTTGGCTTGCATGAGTAAATCATTAAAATAAAGAAAAATCCTAGGGAAAATTTTTGTGTTAATTTCATCATTATTGGTTTGTTAGTTCATATACTTGCGCCTTGTCATTATTTACAGTAACCATTAAGAAGGGTTGTTGTTTAAATGATATGATATTTAGACTTTTTATGGCTTTGTTACTAAAATTTAATCCAATTTTATTTCCGAGAATGACTGTGCTATCATTTTTAATTAGAGCTCCTGGAAATGAATCAAAGCGACCATGATATGGTGTTACCCCAAAATAATTCCCTCCCACTAAAATTTCAAACGTTCCATCATCATCAAAATCATATTTTAAAAAAGAGGTGATAGGAGCGATTTGCAACTCACTTTTAAATGGGACGAATGTGTATTGGTTATTGATGTTTTTTAAGTAGCCTGATGATAAGGTATGTACATTCAGTTCTTTAGCACTATCTAAATCAGATTTTTCTATAATCTCAGAAATTTGTTTACCAGCAAAGTTTTTGTACGAAGGATATTTTTTACGTAAACTAATGAGTTGACTGGCTAATTCATCTAAGCCCAATATTGGGTAATACCCATCTTTATTATAATTACAAACAATGGTTTCGGTAGTCTCGTTATTATCAAAATCTGAGTAGTACATTTTAAGAGGGCGGTCCTTAGATGCTTTAAATTTTGAATTTTCTCCCCAGTTACCTAACAAATAATCAGTATCTCCGTCATTGTCAATATCGAAAGGAATTATTTGTTGCCATAATCCATTTAATTTTTGATTGACAGTTAATTCCTCAACGAAATTGCCCTTCTCGTTACGAAAGAATTTTGGAGACATCCATTCTCCTACTATGATAAGATCTGCAAAGCCGTCAGAGTTAAAGTCATCCCAAATAGCATCTGTTACCATCCCTATATTCTGAAATGGTTGATCCTTGAGAATTGAAAAATAACCATTATCATTGTTTAAGACATAAGAATTTGGAATGTTACCAAAATCGTTAGACACGGCGTTGTTCCCAATAAATAGGTCTAAATCTCCGTCAAGATCATAGTCGAAAGCTTTAATGACGTTGGCATTCTCAAAATAAGCAGGAAAATCTTCCTTTAAATAATGCTTATTGTTTTGACTGTAATATTTATCTAATAATGGAGGCATATTGTTAAAAAAATCACCTCCTCCAGTTCCAATGATGATGTCATTTATAGAATCGCCATTGAAATCAGCAATGATTGCCTCAACATCTTCTGTAATAGAATCTTTGTAAATAGTTTTAATAATTTGTTCATTAAATTGACTATCACCTTGGACATAAACTTTTGGTGTTTTAAATTTAGAACTACCAAAATAAACATCATCTTTTCCATCATTATTTAAATCTCCGATAGCAACACCTGGACCTCGATCTGAAATCTGATAAGGAATCAGCTTTTGTCTATTAAAGTCAATGTAGTTGTCTTCTTCATGAGTAAAATTCAAACCGAGATTATTTTCAGTTTGTTTGAAAACTAGTGACTTATTTAATGTTGTTTTTTCTTTGGCTAAAACTTGTGTGTCCTCAGGGTTAATCGTCAGGGTTTGGTTGGTGGAAATATTTTTTAATGTTTGATAGGTATTGTTTGGCCAAACAACCCTTATTGAATCGACTGAATTTACAGATCCAAAACCAAAATGAATCACAGGTTCTGAGGACGATTGAAATCCTCTTACGGTGTAGAGTTCTTTATATTGAAGTATTCCTGCTGAATAGGCGTATACTTTTGTTCCGATACCAAAGGAGTTTGGTTTAAAATAATTGAATTTTAATTTTAAAAAATGACGTTTTTCATTTGTTTGATTGATGTAAATAGAGGCCTCTTCATTGATATTATTAATCACCAAATCTAAATCTCCATCATTGTCTAAATCTCCAAAGGCCGTTGCTCCTGAAACATTTAAGTTGTCATCAATCCAAATACCTGATTTGTCTTGAAATTTTAATTCTTTCGAGCCTTTAAAAATATAGTTGTGTGTTTCCCCTGAGGGCATCATATTTAGAGCCTCTTGATCAACTAATTTTGTGTTGTCAATTTTTTTTTGAATCTGTTCATTTGAAACAAATTTTATAAAATCTAAATCATTAGGTCTCTTTGGAATACCATTTGAAATGAATAAATCTTGCTCACCATCTTGGTCGTAATCAGCAAACAGCCCACTCCAACTCCAGTCTGTGGCTCCAATACCACTGAGAAGACCGGTTTCCAAAAACCTTGAATTTGCTTGATTAATGAACATCATATTTCGAGTAAACTGATAGTGGTATCCATATTTTTCAGTCCTTAGTTTTTGGATTTGGATATTATCATCACCTTCTGAAGATTTGAGAACGATTTCATCTTCTGCTAACATGTCCAAAGACAATAAATCTGGCCAACCATCATGGTTGATGTCAGCAGCATCATTTCCCATTGAAAATCTAGAGGTGTGTCCAAAATAATTTTTGAGTTGTTCAGAAAATGTTCCATCACCCTTGTTTATGTAATAATAATCATCTTCATGGAAGTCATTTCCAACGAAAATATCTGGATAACCATCTTTATTGAAATCGGCTATTGCTACACCTAAACCATAGCCGTTGACCCCTCCAAATATACCTGCTTCCTCACTGATGTCTGTAAATGAATCGCCATCATTTCTCAATAACTTGTCCCCAGTTTGATAATTTCTCTTACTTCTTACTGTTACATTTCCAAATGATTCTTGTGTATGCGTAGCGTGATTTAAAAGATAAATATCTAAGTCTCCATCGAGATCAAAGTCTAAAAATGCGGCAGAGGAACTGTAAGAGTCAAAATCTAAATTATAGTATTTTGCACTTTCAGTAAAAGTTTCATTGCCATTATTTATATACAATTCATTATGCCCATAAAAACCATTAACCCCGACAACTGCACAAACATAAATGTCAATTAAGCCATCACCATTGATGTCACCCATTATTGCTCCGGTATTCCAAGAGCTATTTCCCTCAATTAAGGCTTTTTTAGAGATGTCTTCAAAGGTGAGATTTCCCTTGTTTAAATATAATTTATTTGGCAACTGGTTAGCAGATAAAAAGACATCTAAAAGTCCGTCATTATTGATATCGCCTAAGGCAACACCACCTCCGTTATAGTAGTAAAGATAATCGAGAATATTGACGTCATCTGATGCTGTTAAACTATTTTTAAAAACGATTCCTGTTTCTTTTGTGGGAGCTTTGATGAAGAGTCGCTCTTTTTGTTCGTGGCAACTAAACAAAAGAATAAAACCAACTAAAACAATGCTTTTACTCATCATTAATCAAAAATATTTTTGGAAATTCATCATTAATAGAAGCTACAAGGTATGTTTCTCCATTTTTTGTTTTAATGGTTCTTAATTGTTTTGCTTCATTTTTTATAACAAAACCACTGTCGTTATAGTTTTGCCATGTAAAGTTAAGATTGCCATCTCCTAAGAGGACATTTCCGTAATTTGCATCTAATCGAGAGTATTGAGGCTTGAACTCAAAATTGTTTCCAGCCATGATAATATCGAGATTTCCATCATTATTTACGTCAGAGCAAACAATACCACAAACACAAGAAAATTGGACTCTGTTTGGTAGATAAATAATTTGAAATTGATTGTTACCAATGTTTTCTGCAATAATAGTCTCTGAAATAGTACTCTGTTTTATTATTGACCGGTCAAAAATATCTTTATTAAACAATTTATCAATCGACTTTTTGGCATATTCAGAAGCTTTGATATTTTGTTTTTTTAAGGAGACGAGTTGTGCTGTCAATTCCTTTTTCATATGGATTGGGAAATCGCTACCGTTCTCATTTTTTGTAATTATTTGTTCAATAGTTCCATTATTGTCAAAATCATTTATCCACATTTTCATTGGATGTTCATTGGATGTTTTGTGAGCAGTGTTATTCCCTTGATTTCCAAAAATAAAATCTATGTCACCGTCACTATCTAAATCAGCAGTTTCGACGGTGTTCCACATCCCATGTAAATCATCTAAGGATGATGTTAATTTGATTAATCGTTTGCCATTATTTTTATAAATTTTTGGAGTGTCCCATTCTGCAACAATGACTAAATCCTTTAGGTCATCATTGTCAATATCTACCCATTTTGCATTGGTAATCATTCCTGCATTTTTCAAATCATAAGCGACTTTATCGGTAACATTCTCAAATACACCATGGCCATCATTTTGTAGAAACAAGTGTGCTGGATTAATACCATAAGTACCTACCACACTTCTTGACCCAACAAAAACATCAATATCTCCGTCGTTATCAAAGTCGTAAGGTGCGACTACAGCAATATTTGTGCGAGTTGACGGAATAGTTTGTTGTGATAATTCAAATTTGCCATTACCATCACTAAAGTATAATCTTGTAGTGTATAAATGGCTATTCCCTCTCTCATTTCCTCCTGTGCCAACTATTAAATCTAGATTTCCGTCGTTATTTGCATCGAAAAAAGCAGCGGTTGTATCTTCTAAATATGCATCATTTGTAAATGCCTTTTGAATGGATTGTTTGATTATGCCATTGCCATAATTCATATATAAAACACCAGGCTGCCCTTTCCCTCCACCGATGTAAAAATCTTCATTCCCGTCTTTATCAATGTCACCAACAGCAAGCGCTGGCCCTTCTTGTGAAAGCATTTTTGAAATTAATCCCTCAAAATCAAAATCAGAATAGTTGTTTTCTTGATGTTTAATGAGATCTTTAATCGTTATTTCAGAGAGAAGTGTATTGGTGGTATGAGCTTGAGATGGCTTTTGAATTTCAGAGGCTTCAGACTGTTTTAATGTTAATATTGTGTCTGTTTTTACAGTTGTAATTTTTTGTGTTTTGTCATTAGGCCAAATAACTCTTAATGAGTCTATGATTTCAGTTTCTCCAACGCCAATAGTCATTACATAATCCATCGAGGATTGAAACCCTCGTGAGGGAATTTGTTCTTGTACATAGGTTTTACCATCGTAATATAATTTTATTGTACTTCCTACACCAAAGGTGTTTGTATCATCACCTGTTAATTTTATTTTTATAAAATTATTATTTGTTAAAGTTTCGGTATTATTTTTATAAACAAATGGTGGCATATTAACATTGTTAATCACCAAATCTAAGTCTCCGTCATTGTCTAAATCACCATAGGCGACACCATTTGACAAACTTGGGATTTCAAACCCCCATTCTTTGTTGGCATTTTTAAATGTCAAATCTCCACGATTTTGGTAGGCATAATTAGGCTGTGGCTTGATAGGCATTTTACTGATAATTGAATCAATAGCTTGTTTTCGACCTGTCAGTGCCATTTTTTGAATAATTTCGTTTGCGAAAAAATCAACAAAATCTAAGTCTGTCAGATCGTGATTGACACCATTGGTCACAAAAATATCTCTATTTCCATCGTTGTCCATATCAAAAATAAGACCAGCCCAACTCCAATCGGTTTTGGCAATACCACTGAAATAAGCTATTTCTGAAAAAGTGCCATTACCATTGTTGAGTTGAAGTGTGTTTTGAATATATTGTTGATAAAAATCCTTACTTTGTTTGAGTTTGAAAACATTATAGTTTTCAAATTCCATAACAGATTTCACTCGTTCGTCTGCTTCAGGTAACATATCAGTAATAAAAATATCAATGTTTCCGTCGTTGTTAATGTCCGCCATATCAACGCCCATTGCAGATAAACTTAGATGAGAAACCCAATTTTTAATATCCTCTGTAAAAGTTCCATCTTGATTATTCAAGTACAAATAGTCTCTTTCATAAAAATCATTTGATATGTAAATATCCGGATATAAGTCACCATTAATATCACTAACCATAACGCCAAGACCAAAACCAATTAGACTTCCATAAATCCCTGCCTCTTCACTAACATCTACAAACTTACCGTCGTCATTTCGTAATAACATATCACCAACCCCTCTAAATATTTCAGGCACATTCTCCCAATCTTGTGCGCGTTTATCTCGTTGTTCAGCATAGCCTAAACTACTTACAGGAATATTACTATTATTTAATATGTAAGCATCAAGATCACCATCTTTATCATAGTCAAAAAAGGAAGCATGTGTTGAAAATCCTGTTTTGGCTAAATTATAGGTCTCGGCTTTTTCAGTGAAAGTTAAATCACCATTATTGATATACAAATCATTATCATGGTTGTTACCCTCTAAATTTCCGGCATTACTTACATAAATATCTAACAAGCCATCTTGGTTTATATCGACCATTACAACACCTGTTGACCAAGGTTTGTTCCCCTCAATACCTGCCTTTTCTGAGATATCTTCAAACTGAAAGTTGCCTTTGTTAAGATAAAGTTTATTAGCTACCATATTACCTGTGATATAGACGTCGGCAAGTCCGTCGTTGTTTATATCACCTAGTGCAACCCCACCGCCATTGTAGAAGTTACGATATTTAAAAATATTAAAGTTTTTTTGATTTTTTACAGAATTCACAAAATCAATACCGATATCTTTTGCGTTAAGAAGAGAAAATAATTGTTGTGTGTTATCAGCTTTCTTATCTTCATTCATTTCTTGATTACAGGCATGTAATAATATGACGCACAGCAATAAGGCAAATCGGTGTAACATTAATTGAGCTTTCATTTATTTAATTTTAAAAAAATGGGGGAATTATTATTTCTTGTAATAATGTAATAAATGTCTTTATTAATCACGATCTCTTCAATCCCTCTTGTTTCACCAGAAGCACCTATATATTCATGTGCTTTTTGATTAAAAAATCCTTTCTGGTCATTCATTAAGACCATGCCGTGAGAAGCGTCTAATTTACCTAATTGCGTGTTAATATGATAATTATTTCCGATTAAAAAAACATCTTTAAAACCATCATTATTGAAATCTTTTATGAGCATGTCTTTTACTGAAGAAACTTGACTCATAAGTGGTAATTCGTGTTTTTTAAAGGTATTATTACCTATATTTTCAAAGTAACAACTTGCGAGTTCATTGATGTGTTTTTTAGCGATATTAGTTGTTTTATTTTTTGGAAATAATTCATTGAAGGAGGCCTGCGCAAAATCTTGGTAAGACAAATAGGTCTTATTTAGATAAGGAAGCTGTTTTACCAATTCATCCTTTGATGCAAGTGTCGTTTCTTTGTGTTGTTGGTAATAGGTTACGATTGGATCGATTGTTCCATTACCATCAAAATCATTTCGATATAAGGTGATTGACGCTTCTTTTGAAGCCTTGAGTCTTGTGTTTAAACCCCAGTTACCTGCAATGATATCAATATCACCATCATTGTCAAAGTCAGCTGCTTTAACAGTATTCCACCACCCTTCAGTGTTGTTTAATTTAGTGCTCTGAATCAAAAGTTTTTCTCCGTTATTAATAAATAGTGTTATCGGCATCCAATGTCCTACAACAATGACATCCTTAAAGTTGTCACCATTAACATCAATCCAGTGTATATCATAAACATTACCAATATTTTCAAATTCAGTGCTTACTGATGTGGTGATGTTTTTAAATTCACCGAGTCCGTTATTTTCAAAAATATATTGTCTTGGTGTTTGTCCAAATTCCCATGGGATAAGATTTGAAATAATGGAAATATCCATATCTCCATCATTATCTAAATCAACAACGCTCACTTTGGAAGCGTTTGTTTCAATTTCCATGAATTGCTGGGATTCATACCGAAATACTCCATTCTCGTTTATGTATAATCTAGGCTTTAGCGGAGATCCCTCTTTAAATTCGTTTCCGCCACTTACTACAATTAGGTCTTTATAAGCATCACCATTGGCATCAAAAAATAATGCATGCGTATCTTCATTAATGGCATGTTCCTCAAATATATTGTCTTGCACTGACACAAATTCACCATCCTTATTTTGTAGATACAAAGCGCTTTTTTGTGATTTTCCTCCAGTGATAAAGATATCTTCAAGACCATCATTATTTACATCATCTACTGCCGTATATGGACCTGTATTTGTTGAGGCATAAGGAACAAGAGGGTCTCTATTAAATTCAATAGAAGGTGTGTCATAATGCTGAAAATCAAGAATACTATCTGTTAACACTTCTAGATGATTAGGCTTACTTTCATTGTAATAGTTATATGACAAATGTGCGTTTTTGATGGAAGCTATAATCTGATGATTAGTTACAATCTTCTCTAATCTTTCATATTTTCCATTAGGCCAGATAATATGCATTGAATCTACAGTTTGTTCCGTTCCCAGTCCTATATGAATTGACGCATCACTGGATGACAAATAACCTTTATTTATATAGTTTTCTTGTGTGATTATTTGATCTTTAATAAAAGCTTTTATTTTCACACCAATTCCCAATAAGTTATCTGCTTCACCCAAGAATTTTATTTTGAGATAATTATTACGGTTGTTTTCCGCATTATTTTTTAACACAAAAGCCTGTTCATTAATATTGTTAATAACAAGATCTAAATCCCCGTCATTGTCTAAATCAACAGAAACACCGCCATTACTAAAAGACGTCTCGTTTGAAGTCCATTGATGCGTTACATTTTTAAATTTAGTATCACCTGTATTTTGATACATATAATTTTCTACCTTTTTTTCTGGGATAAGTTCAGATAATTCTAGGTTTCTTTCTGATTGTTCGGTAGCTAACTGTTTCTGAATAGTTTCATTTGATATAAAATTGATGAAATCCATGTCATTTGTTGCACCAACAATTCCATTTGTCACATACAAGTCTTTGAATCCGTCGTTGTCGTAATCTCCTATTATTGGGCTCCATGACCATTCCGTTGCGGCAATACCACTTAAAAAAGCAATTTCACTGAAGGTGCCGTTACCGTTATTATGATGTAATGTGTTTTGCATAAATTGAGGAGCGTAACCATTATTTAAATAAGATTCATATGTTTGGAAAGGTGCTTCAACACCTGAAGCCTTGTAAGTTTCTAAATCTTCAGGGAGCATGTCGAGAGATATGATGTCTTGAAGTCCGTTATTGTTTAAATCAGCGATTGCATTACCCATCGAATAATGCGACGTGTGGCCTAACGTTGAAATGTTACTTGTGATGACTTCTTTAAAGGTGTTGTTTTGTTGATTCATGTAGAGGTAGTCATTCTCAAAAAAATCATTACCAACATAGATGTCGGGATATCCATCATTGTTAATATCACTTATGGATAAGCCTAAGCCGTATCCGATTTTTCCTTGAAAAATTCCAGATTGTGATGTTATATCAATAAACTTACCATTAATATTTTCAAGAAGTTTATCGCCAGATATATCATCGATGCGGTTTCTATTATCTCCCTTACCATAATTACTGTTTGGGTGTAAGGAATGATTGAGTACAAAAAGATCTAAATCTCCATCTTTATCCATGTCAAAAAATGCTGATTGAGTAGAGAAAGAACGAAGATCCAAACCATATCTTTCTGCTTCTTCTGTAAATATTGGAATTCCATCTTTGTCAATTCCGTTATTGACAAACAATAAATTATGCCCTGTTATAGTATTATAGTTACCTATTTTACAAACATAAATATCTAATAATCCATCGTTATTAATATCTACAGTTGTAACTCCAGTGGTCCATGGTGACGTATTATCGATATTGGCAGCTGTGGTAATATCCTTAAATTTAAAACCTCCTATATTGAGATATAAGTGGTCTTTTGATTGATTGGCGGTAAAATACAAATCAACTAATCCATCATTGTTAAAGTCTCCTGCCGCCACTCCGGCACCATTGTAATAGTATAAATAATTTAAAATATTAAGACTTGTGGTCTCACTTAACTGATTTTGAAAATATAAATTAGTTTCTTTTGGGCTCAAACTCTCAAACAAAGGAGGTTCGTTTTTACAAGAAAAACATAAAACAATAAGTAAATAGGGCAACAAGCATTTCATGTTGCAAAATTAAGAAAATAGCAGATAATCCATGTTCTAAAACAAATAAAGAGGGTAAAAATACCCTCTTTATTTAAATGTTATGTATAAACCTATTTAGTAACCAGGGTTTTGAACTAAATTTGGGTTTGATATTAATGCATCTAAAGGGATAGGAAATAAATTTCTCGTTGTATCACCAACTGAAGCAGGATCTTTAAATTCCCAATTTTTGGTGAATTGGTCAAACCTAAGTAAGTCATTTCTTCTAAAGAATTCAACATATAATTCTCGACCTCTTTCATCAATCATGTCATCTAAGGATACTGATGATAATGGAGAGGCACCTCTAAGTGCTCTTAATTCATTAACTTCAGCTGTAGCACTACCACCACCACCTCTTAGCATGGCTTCAGCTCTCATTAAGTGAGCATCTGCAAATCGCAAGATGATTTCATGAGCTCTAAAAGATGCTGAACCTGAACCATCATACGGATGATATTTAATGACTCTAATTGCTTGTGTCTCCGAACTATTTTGTAAATCAAAGTCTCTGGTGAAATTCAAAGGATTTCCAGCTCTATCGGATAGGGCATTTCCGTTGGCATCATATTGTTGACCAATTAGGAAACCGTAACCAATTCCGTAATTTGTGTTTGGATCAGCATTTGAAGCATCTGGCACAAAACCTCTTCTTTCTTCCTGACCTGATCCCACATAGTTTTGGTTAGCATCACCTTCAAATAAGTCGTAAAATTCGGCGAGTGTTGAAAACCCATTCCAACCACCACCACCATTATCTGGCGATACGATGTTGTAATGCATTCCATTCCAAATTCTATTACCGATACCAATTTCTCCGTATAACACTGTTTCTGTATCTACACTTGGTAAAAATAAATCAAAGTATCCAGCCTGTAATCCAAAACCTGCAGACTCAACAGCATCAACAGCACTAATTACTTCATTGTAATTTGGCTCAGAGCCTGTATAGCGCTCACTGTTTAAGATTACTTTTGCTTTTAAGAAATTAGCGGCAGCTTTTGAAGCCCCTTTCGTTTCAGAACTTGGTCCTATGTTCGGAAGGCCCGCTATGGCATCATTTAAATCATTTATTATGAAATCATAAGCTTCAGAAGCAGAGAAAACACTTGGTGTTACACTCGCTCCATCAGTTGCATTTCTAAAAGGTGCTTGACCCCACATGTCTAAAACAAAATACATATTGAAAGCACGTAAGAACTTCGCCTCTGCTACTTGTTGTGAAGAAGCATTACTTAAAGGATCTATAATTTCTGTTGCTTTTAATACTTTTTCATTTAATTGGTTCCATGTGGTTAATAAAAAACCATGATCGATTTTCCAAGTGTGAGCGTGAAGTGATCTCCAAAGACCGTTATCTCCCCAGTCACTTCCTCTTGTTGGAATAACTTGTTCATCTGTAGTTACCTCATTAAGAGCAAAAAAGTTTGCTTGGTCTCCTAGCATTCCCCATGTTTGGCCATATAGACCACTCAAGGCTTCTGCAGGGTTGGCAACACCCTCAAATATAAGAGCGCCCTTAATCACTGAGTCCGTTGCTTCGATTTCTAAATCTGAGCAAGAATTCATTGTAAATATCGCCATTAAGGATAATGCGATTAATTTAATGTTCTTTAATTTTTTCATTTTTCTTTTTTTTAAAATTTAGCATTTATTCCAAAAGTAATTGTCGTAGGATTAGGATAAGCACCGTAATCCATACCTATAGATGGTAAACTACCTCCTGTACTCGAACTAACTTCAGGGTCTAAACCTGAGTAATTGGTAAACAACAGTAAGTTTTGACCTGTTAATGATAATACCATTGATTTGAAAGTTCCCTTTCCTGATAATGGTAAATTATAGCTAAAAGATAAGTTCTGTAAGCGAACAAAATCTCCTTTTTCCAAAAATCTAGTTGAAGCCTCAGCAGATGCACCTAATCCTTCACCACTTGTCAGTGTTTCAGGAAGTACATTTCTAGAGGTATTGAAAGCACCCGCTGTAAAGAAAGCGTTTGCTGTATTGTTATATACATAGTGTCCAAACTGACCACTTAAGTAGGCAGACATGGTCCAACGCTTGTAGCTTAGATTTGTAGAAAAACCACCTGTTACGGTTGGTAAGGCACTCTTTCCAACAAATTGAGGGTCTTCAGTAATAATTGGCGTTCCATCAGCATTATATCCATCAAATACTCTCACGAAGTAAGAAAATAAAGGATAACCTTCTTGTAGTTTTTGAGCAGTAGCCCCTGTTAAACCAGGACCATTAACATTCGCAGATAAATATTCACCAGTTAATGACTCCACCATGTTGTCATTATAGGCAACGTTAAATGAAGCTGACCAATTAAAGTCTTCTGATTGAACAAGATCATAGGCTAAGCCAAACTCAACACCTTTGTTTACAATTTTTGAATCTTCAAGATTTTTAAATTGTGTTGGATTCACGGCAGGTTGTGCGGTGTTAATGAGAAATAATAAGTCTTGAGTTTCTTTACTATAAACATCGATGCTACCTGATAATCGATCATCATTAAATCCAAAATCTAAACCAGCGCCGTATTGTACCGTTGACTCCCATTTTAGATTTGGTTCAGCAAATGCTACAGCTCCAACACCTGAATTTAAAAAGATTTCACCTGAATCGCTGATACCTAAACCTCCCCAACGTTCTCGTCTAACATAATTTCCGTATCCAACACCTTCTTGGTTACCAGTTATACCAGCACTTACTCTAAGTTTTAACGTTGAAACATTGCTGTCACTCAAGAAATCTTCTTCACTTAATTTCCATGCAATAGCTCCAGAAGGGAAATAACCGTAACGATTGTCTTTACTGAATGATGACGAACCATCTGCTCTTACAGTAGCAGTCAATAAATATTTATTCTTGTAAGAATAATTTACTCTTGCAAAATAAGACTGTAACTCAGTAGTGTTGTCATAAGAATCAACAGCTAATGATTTAATTGCACCAATGCTGCCACTCGGACTTATAAATTCTTGTGCAACATCAGGAAATAATCTATTGACATACACCCCAGATAAGTTTGGAGCATAACCAAATTGCTGAAATGAACCTGGTATTTGGTTTGCAATATTGTTAACAATGGATTTCATATCATCTCCCATTTGATCCATATCATCTGTCCCAAAACCCCATGCACTAGAATTGATTCCTGAGTTTCTAAAACTTTGATATGAAAATCCAACTAATGCTTCTAATTTTGAGTCACCAAATGTTTTGTTGTAGTTCAAAGTCGCTTCTAAAAGTTCATTCTCAACTTCTAGGTTATTGTAACTTCCACGTCCATTTCCGGTAACACTACCTGTAGAGTTTAAATTTTTTGAACTAACCGAATAATTATCAGAATCTGATTGGTCAATACCAACGCTTACTTTACCTCTAAGATCATCAGAAATATCATACTCTGCAGATAAACTCGCTAAATAGCGATTTGTGTTAGCACGACCACTAGAGTAAGCTAGTAAATTGGCAGGATTCAATAATCCGCCAGTCTCATCAAAACCTGCTCGATTTGGCCAAGTTGGATTTGCAGAATATGCTGCACCGAGTAAATCACCTCTAAATCCTGCACTTCCCGCGATTGGTGCAAGCTGGTCATTAATTCTTGAGTAAGTCCCCTGCAAGCTTATTTTTAATTTATCATCCAAGAAACGTTGATTAACGTTAAGTCTAGCAGAAATTCTTTCCATGTTAGAGTTTTCGACAACGCCTAACTGATTTCCAAAACCAACAGAGGCTAAATACGACCCTGTATCATGAGATTTTGAATAGCTAACATTTTGATTGTGAGAGGCAGCTGTTCTGAAGATAACGTCTTGCCAATCTGTTGATGAACCATAATCTGCAGAATTATCCAAACCTAATCGAGTTCTTTCAGATAAAAACTTTTTAGAACTCAATAAATTGTATGTTTCTCTTGGTTTTGAACTGCTCACGTTAAATTGATACGTGAACTCGCCATCTCGAGATCTTCCATTTTTTGTTGTAATGATAACGACACCATTCGCACCTCTGGATCCATAGATGGCTGTTGCAGATGCATCTTTCAAAATACTAATGCTTTCAATATCATTTGGATTTAAAAAATTCAATGGGTTTTTGGCTGGATTACCTCCAACACCTGGAACATCTCCGCCAGCTACAGTTGACCCTCCTGATAATGGAATTCCATCTACAACAAATAGGGGGTTATTGTTTGATCTTACAGAGTTTGTACCTCTGATACGAATATTGATTCCTGCTCCCGGCTGACCACTTGTGTTTGAAATTTGAACACCAGCAGTTTTACCTTGTATGAGTTGCTCTGGTGACGATATAACACCTTGGTTGAAATCCTCTGACCTTACAGCGGCAACAGCTCCTGTTGCATCTTTAACTGTTGTTGATCCATAACCGATAACAACTACTTCGTCAAGTGCAGTTAAGTCTTCGCTCATCGTTACATTGATCACCATTTCAGAACCAACAGTTCGTTCTTCCGTTTGATACCCAACATAACTGAATACTAAAACATCTCCCTCGCTTGCCTCAATGACATAATTACCGTCAAAGTCAGACAGGGCGCCAGAAGTTGTTCCTGCAATGGTAATGTTTACGCCAGGTAAACCTCCATTTGCATCCGATACAGTACCTTTAATTGCTTGTCCAAAAGAAACACTACTTACAAGTAGAGCTATAAGGAATAAAGGATGTTTAAATAAACTCTGTTTCATATAATTTCAAATTTAGTTAATGATAGATTATTATTTTGATTGTTTTAATTCGACAAATTAACATATTATTAGCATAATATGAAAGAATTTCATAAAAAAATGCAACGAAATCGTTTTCGTTATATAAACTAACTTTAAGAACGATTTTGTATCAATACGGTATGTATTCGTGTTTGATAAAATTTACACTCTAAAGTTCCTTGATTTTTATATTTCTGAAGGCTACTCGATCACCATGATCTTGCAGACCAACATGTCCAGTTTGATATTTTCCAAATCCCTCCCAGCCATTAAATTTCGATTTTTGCACCATTGTATCCCATTTTTCTCCACTGAGTGGAAATGTCATGACTTCGTTATCATTCATAGTAACTTTTGCAATATTTGCAGTTTGATTTACCTCAATAACACATAAATTCCATTCTCCTGCAGGGTTAATATATTGTTCGGGACAAGCTATGAGGTCATAAAGAGATCCTGCTTTGTGTGTTCCTTCTGCAACAAAAGAATCAGGGTGCTTTGCATTATCTAGTACCTGAATTTCAGGACCTGTCATGTAGGCTTCTCTATATTTTTTATCCTCAAAAACACTCCAAAAGATGCCACTATTGCCACCCTCTGAAATTTTCCATTCAAGGGATAATACAAAGTTAGTGTAGGTGTCTTTCGTGATAATATTTTTACCGCCTGTATCACCAGGAGTAAAAACCATAGTGTTATCTTCAATAGACCACTCACTGGGCATACTGTCACTTAAATAGCCTCTCCAATGATTGAACGATGTTCCATCAAAAAGGATGGTCCAATCATTTTGAGAAGATAAATTACCAGGCGTTTTTATATTGTATGCAGTATTTTGAATTTCAAGTTTTTCCTGACTCCTTTTACAGGTAGTGAAAGAAATGAGTATGAACATAAGTAATGATAGCTGTTTCATGTCAAGCGTTTTAAAGTCCTAAAATTTGTTTTAGTTTGTTGTTGTCTGTTTTAGTATCTCCTGCAAAATCGTCAAATCGTTTGGTCGTTACCTCAATAATATGATCTTGAATAAATTTAGCGCCCTCTTTTGCACCTTGTTCGGAATTTTTTATACAACACTCCCATTCCATGACAGCCCAAACATCACAGCCATATTCAGTGAGTTTTGAAAATATTGTTTTAAAATCAATTTGACCATCACCAAGCGATCGATATCTTCCTGCTCTATCTCTCCAATCAGAATACCCTCCAAACGCACCTTTTTTACCGGTAGGGTTAAACTCTGCATCTTTAACGTGAAAAGACTTTATGTATTCGTGATAATGATCAATGTACGACAAGTAGTCTAATTGCTGAAGAACAAAATGTGAGGGGTCGTATAAAATATTTACTCGTTTATGGTTGTTTGTAGCTTTCAAAAAGCGTTCAAATGTAATACCATCATGAATATCTTCACCTGGATGAACCTCATAGCAGACGTCCACGCCTTCATCGTTAAAATGATTAAGAATTGGCACCCATCGTTTTGCTAATTCTTTAAATCCCATTTCAACTAAACCATCAGGTCTTTGAGGCCAGGGATGCATCGTATGCCACAGTAACGATCCAGAAAAAGTTGCATGGGCTTTTAATCCTAATCTTCTACTAACGGTTGCCGCATTTTTTACTTGCTTTACAGCCCACTCTGTACGGGCTTTAGGATTGCCTTTACAGTGGTCTGGAGCAAAATTATCAAACATGATATCGTAGGCTGGATGCACAGCTACTAATTGCCCTTGAAGATGAGTAGATAATTCAGTAATTTCTAAACCATATGAATTTATCTTTTCTTTGAACTCATCACAATAGGTTTGGCTGGCAGCAGCCTTTTCCAAATCAATTAAACTCGGGTCTGTCGGTATTTGAATGCCTTTATAACCTAAATTACTCGCCCATTTACATAAACCATCTAATGAATTAAAAGGTTCTTTGTCGTCCATGAATTGTGCTAGAAATACAGCAGGTCCTTTAATTGTTTTCATTTCAATTGTTTATCAATTTAATCCAAATATTACCCTTGTCGTGGGATTCTATGACTTTTTCAATAAAATTCATGCCTCTAACACCGTCGGTCATTTCTGGAAACTCACCCTCTAAATAATTGAGACCACGGATGGCTTTTGCCACTCCTCTGTAGATGTTACCCATTGCGTCAAAAATACCTTCAGGATGTCCAGGAGGAAGCTTAGTGCCATCCAATGATAAAGCTGAATTATAGGCATGGCCTGGTTTTAGAGTTTGCATTGGTTTACCTTCTTCTAATAAATACAGATAATTTGGATTTTCTTGTTCCCATTTTAAAGCACATTTGGTTCCATAAACAGCTACACTGAAATTGTTTTCTTCTCCGGTTGCGATTTGACTCACCCTTAATACACCTTTAGAGAAGGCTCCGAAACGTAAAAGTACGGTTCCATCAATATCCATTTGATTATCGTTATAGAGATGATTTAAATCTGCTAATATGGAAGAGATCTCCATTCCCGTAACATATTCAATCATTTGATACGCATGTACTCCAATGTCTCCCATACAGCAACTAATTCCAGATTTTTCTGGATCTAATCTCCATGTGGTTTTTCTCATGTTTACATCATGAATAATAGGATTAATCCAACCTTGATAATATTGCGCATCTATTTTTTGGATGTCACCGAGCTCTCCCTGAGCGATCATGGATTTCATTTGACGTACCATGGGATATCCCGTGTATGTATGTGTTAATGCAAAAATAGCACCAGTACTTTTTTGAATCACTTGTAATTCGAGAGCCTCTGCATACGACATAGTCATTGGTTTTTCGCAGATTACATGAAATCCAGATTCTAACAACTTTTTGGCCATCGGAAAATGCAAAAAGTTAGGTGTTAGTATTGAAAAAACTTGAATACGTTCTTGTTGGGGCAATGCCAATTCAGCCATTATCATGGTCTCAAAATTAGGATGGATTCGGTCTGTTTTAATACCAAGCTCTTTTGCATATTCCATGCTTTTCTCGATATCTGGGTTAAAAACAGCCCCCAAAAGTTCATAGGCATCAAACATACTTGCAGCCACACGATGTAAAACTCCAATCAGTGAGTCACCACCTCCTCCTAGAACACCCCATTTTATTTTTTGAGCCATAACTACCTAATTTTTATATTCTATTTCTTCATTTTTAAAAAAAACAGCAAATAACACAAAAACAACCGTGGCGAAAATTGCTGGATAAACCCATATTTTATTCCATAAATGCTCAGTTTCTGTTATTGCAAAACTATCTGTAATTCTCCCTGCAATCCAGAACCCCACAAGCATGCCGATACCATAAGTGGCTAGTGTTATCAGGCCTTGGGCCGAACTTTTATATTTCTCTCCAGCCTTCGAATCCGTGTAGATTTGCCCTGAAACAAAGAAAAAATCGTAGCATATACCATGAAGAGCAATTCCGACTAATAGCATAAAATAAAGATCTCCTGAATTACCCCATGCAAATAATAAATAGCGCAATAACCAAGCTAACATGCCTATTAATAAGGTCTTTTTAAAACCGTATCGCTTGAAGAAAAATGGTAATAAGAGCATAAAAACAACTTCAGACATCTGGCCAATTGCCATTTTTTCTGCAGGTTTATCAACCCCTATTTCTCCCAAAAATTGCCCGGCGTGCTGATAATAAAAAGCTAATGGTATGCAAATTAAAACAGAGGCAAAAAAGAAGACCAAAAAGTTTCGGTCTTTTAATAGTTTTAGTGCGTCCAGCCCAATAATATCTGATACAGTTACTCGTTCCTCTTTATTAGGAGGAGTTTTAGGTAGTGTAAAGCTAAATAAGCCTAAAACAGCTGAAGCAATTCCACACATTAAAAAAGTATTTCTTAGCATGCCATCCGCGATACCAGATTCACTATCCCAAAGAAACACTCGACTTATGACTAAGCCAGCAACTATCCAACCGACTGTTCCCCAAACTCGAATAAATGAAAATTGCTTTGATGGATCAGTGAGCTGATTGAAACTGACAGAGTTCACTAAAGCTAGTGTTGGCATGTAAGCAATCATATATCCTAAAACGTAAGGATAAAATTCAGTAAAACTAGTAGCATTGGCCAATTGATACATTAAAATGGCTCCTATTAAATGAAGAACTCCTAAAATACGCTCAGCATTAAAAAAACGATCAGCAATTAATCCAATAAAAAAAGGAGCTACAATAGCACCCAATGATTGGGTAGAATATGCCATAGCTGTTTCTGTACCGTCGGTACTCAGGGTGTTCGTAAGAAAAATACCCATCGTTACAAACCAACCTCCCCAAATAAAGAACTCGAGAAACATCATGAATGATAATTGAAATTGTATTGATTTTTTCATTATAATAATTTAAGTGATTGTAATTTTTAAAAGCATTGAAAGTACAGCAATGTTTTAATTCGTTAAGTTATAAACTTTAATTAATAAATCTCTTGTGGCTGTAATTCCAGTCATTTCATCCATTGTGTCTCCTTCGTATTCAACACCAATATAACCTTGGTATCCTGCTTCACGAACAATACGCATCATTTTGGTGTAATTAATAGATGTTTCGTTCCCAACCTCGTCAAAATCATAAGATTTAGCACTGATGGCTTTTGCTGCAGGCATCATTAATTTAACTCCTTGATATTTGTCCGGGTATTCTTTTGCACAGTCTCCCCAAATGTCATCTTTATTGATCCTTTCGAGACACCAATTTCCAAAGTCAGGTAAGGTCCCACAATTAGGCAAATTAACTGTATTAATAGCTAACATTAGTTGTTCAGGATTTGATGAAAGCCAACCGTGATTTTCACATAGAATATTAATATTTTTTGTCATTGCATACTCAGATAATTTACGCAGTCCATCAACGACTGATGTTTGCCAAATTTTAGGGTCATTTGTTCCAAATGTATTGACCCTTATGGCATGGCAACCTAGTTTTTGTGCAGCATCTACCCAACGTTTATGATTTTCAACAGCTTGGTTTCTTTTTGCTTCGTCAGGATTTGCCAAGTCTCCTTCCTCATCAACCATGATTAGAACATTTTGCATTCCAATGTCCTTACTTATCAAAAATAATGAGTCAATTACAGCGTCAAAACCAAGCTTTTCTATTTCATGTTTGTACAACTGACTCACGTATTCTAAACCTTCAAATCCTAACTTTTTTGCTTGAGAGGCAAAATCAAATGGAGATTTTTGTTCATTTTCTACATACCGATGTAGTGACCACTGTGCTAGAGACAATTTTAATGAGGATTCATTGACATTTTTCATCTTGGAAATTTCTGTTGTTTCTGTTTTACAATTCATAAACATTAAGCATGTCAATGTAAAACTAATTAAAATCGTGTTGTTAAAAATTAATTTTGGTGTCATTTTTTATTTTAAAATGTTAAAACTATCGAATGTATTTTGTGGAAAGTACAAATTAATTAAATTGAACCCCAATAACATAATTTTTTCAATAAAAAAGTTAGAATTCATTAATAAAAATCACAAAATAATAATAATAATTAACTACAAATGAATTTAGAAGACACACAATACGATGCCATTGTCGTGGGTACGGGTATTTCAGGAGGATGGGCTGCAAAAGAACTTTGTGAGAATGGTTTGAAAACATTGGTACTTGAACGAGGTAGAATGATCAAGCATGTTGAGGATTATACGACTGCCTATATGGATCCTTGGGATTTCCCTAATGGAGATGTTGTTAGCCAAGAAACTAAAAGTCGAATGTCAAAACAAAATAGAACTGGATATGTCACCAAAGAATCTAGGAAACATTTTTTTGTTGATGATTTGAAGCATCCTTACAACGAAGAAAAACGATTTGATTGGATTAGGGGATATCATGTTGGAGGTCGGTCATTAATGTGGGGAAGGCAAAGTTACCGATTGAGTGATATTGATTTTGAGGCAAATAAAAAAGAAGGTGTTGCAGTTGATTGGCCAATTCGATATAAAGAAATTGAACCATGGTATGATAAAGTGGAAGAGTTTATTGGAGTAAGTGGAGAAAACTTAGGAATTAAGGTGCTTCCTGATCAAAAACTTTTAAAGCCAATGAATTTAAATTGTGTTGAAAAGGATTTGCAATCAAAAATTGCTGAAAATTTTGATGATGGTAGATTACTTACCGTTGGAAGAACAGCGCATATCACCGAAGGAACAAAACCAGGTTTAGGTAGAAGCACCTGTCAGTATAGAAATCGATGCATGAGGGGGTGTCCTTTTGGCGCCTACTTTAGTAGTAACTCTTCGACTCTTCCAGCAGCTGAGGCTACAGGAAACATGACATTGAGACCAAATTCTATTGTTCATGAAGTTATTTATGACAACGCAACTCAAAAAGCGTCAGGTGTTAAGGTAATTGATGCTGAAACAAAACAGGTATTTATCTTTAAAGCAAAGGTTATATTTCTTTGTGCTTCTGCAATTGCTTCAGCTTCTATCTTATTACAATCCAAATCAGAACGCTTTCCAAACGGTTTAGGTAACGACAGTGGTGAGCTAGGACATAATATTATGGATCATCACTTCCATGTAGGGGCTAGAGCCAAAGTAACAGGTTTTGAAGATAAAACAACAAAAGGAAGAAGACCGAATGGAATTTACATACCACGTTTTAGGAATCTTGGTGGTGAAACCAATACTGATAAATTTAAAAGAGGATATGGGTACCAAGGAGGAGCTTCCCGAACAAGCTTGTCTGAATTAGTAGCTGAAGTGAAATATGGCCCTGAATTAAAAGAAGCAATTCTAAAGCCGGGAGAATGGTATGTTGGTTTAACAGCATTTGGTGAAACATTACCAGATCATAACAACAAAATGTCTTTAGATTATGAAAAATTGGATGAGTGGGGCTTGCCCACGGTGACTTTTGATGCAGATTTTGGAGAAAATGAATTAGCTATGAGAAAAGACATGCAAGAACAGGCAGTTAGAATGCTTACTGCTGCAGGTTATGAAGACGTACGAGGATATGACAACACGCAAGGCCGAGCGATGGGTTTAGGAATTCATGAGATGGGTACTGCGCGTATGGGTCGCGATCCAAAAACGTCAGTATTAAACAAACACAATCAAATACATTCGTGCACCAATGTGTATGTTACCGATGGCGCATTTATGACCTCAGCAGCCTGCCATAATCCTTCTTTAGGCTATATGGCATTTACTGCTCGTGCCGCAAATCATGCTGCAGAACAATTAAAAAAAACCAAAGCATAAATATTTTAAAGAGATGAAAAGAAGAGCCGCATTAAAAAATTTAGGACTAGCAACAGGTTTTTTTGCAATAACACCGTCCGTGGTTAGCTTGCTTCAGAGTTGTACGTCTAAAGCTGAAGCATGGGTCCCGGAATTATTTACCCCAGAGCAAGGTCGTGTTTTAACCAAACTTGTAGATATTATTCTCCCCAAAACAGAATCGTTACCCTCCGCAGCTGAACTTAATGTTCCTCAGTTTATTGATAAGTACTATCAACAAGTTTTGGATAATGAAAATAAAAATAAAATAACGTCAGCCTTTCAAAATATCATAGAGGTTTTAAAAGTAAATCCTGAAGATAAGATTGATGATCTTTCCAAAGACAGTTTTATCAGGTTATTAGATAATTATATGCTATTAAAAACAGAAATTGACGAAGAAAGAGAGGCTAGTCCAAAGTCGTTAGGTTACACGAAGTCTGAGTTTTTGAATGAATTAAAATTCATTACAATTAGAGCTTATCTGACTACAGAACAAATAGGTGAAAATGTATTGGTATATGACCCTGTACCTTCACAATATTATTGTGGTGATTTAAATGAATTGACAGGAGGCAAAACATGGTCTCTTGGAAACTCATTGATGATTTAATTCATTATGCATACAAAATTTTCTACCGTAGTATTTGTCATATCATTAAATCTATGTTTGATGCTAGTGAGCTGTAAAAAACCTGTAGTTACGGAAGCTGATAATTGGGAAATACTGTTTAATGGTCAAGATTTAACCGATTGGATTGTAAAGATAAATGGTTATGATCTTAATGATAATTACAATAATACATTTAGAGTAGAAAATGGTTCATTGGTTGTGTCATATGATCATTACGATAATTTTACCAACGAATATGGACATATTTTTTATAAAAAACCATTTAAGAATTACAGACTAAAATTAGAATATCGTTTTATTGGAAACCAGGTTAAAGGAGGAGAAGATTGGGCAAAAAAAAATAGTGGTATTATGTTGCACTCACAGTCTCCGGAGAGCATGTTGTTAAATCAAGGTTTCCCCCTGTCTCTTGAATTTCAACTTTTGGGAGGAATTGATGAAAACGAACCTCGTCCTTCGGGAAACCTTTGTACGCCGGCAACGAATGTTGTCATGGATGGGAAACTAATCACAGACCACTGTATCACTGCAAATTGTGAAACTTTTTATGGTGAAGAGTGGATTAATGCTGAGGTTTTGGTCCTTAATGACTCAATAACTCATTATATTAATGGTAAAGCAGTAATCTCCTACTCAAGACCAACCGTTGGAGGAGGCTTTTTGGAAACAACATCTAGTGCTATTCAACTTAAATCTGGGGAAGGCTTGACAAGTGGGTATATTTCTCTTCAAAGTGAAAGCCATCCAATCGAATTTAAGAATATTAAAATTTTAGAATTATAAATTGTTAACATCAAAATAATATGGGTCATAAATTTTCAAATACAAGACGATCATTTATTAGAAAAGCAGCCTTAACTTCCTTGGGGATTACTATTATTCCTAGACATGTGATGGGTAGGGGTTATATTCCTCCAAGTGATAAATTAAATGTGGCGGTTGTAGGTGCAGGAGGTAAAGGTTATTCTGACATGATAAATGTATGGAATAATGGAGCTTCTAATATCGCTGCTATATGTGATGTGGATTGGAATAGGGCTTCTCCTGCCTTCAAAGATTTTCCCAAAGCTCGGCGTTTTAAAGATTATCGAAACATGTTAGATGAGATGTCAGATATTGATGCAATTACAGTATCTACTCCAGATCATACCCATGCCGTTATTACTTATGCTGCCATGCAATTAGGAAAACATGTGTATGTCCAAAAGCCGTTAACACATAATATTTATGAAGCAAGAGTACTCACTGAAGCGGCTGTCAACAATAAAATTGTTACACAGATGGGGAACCAAGGAGCATCTGGAAAAGGCGTTCAAACCATGATTAATTGGTACGATAGTGGCCTTATTGGTAATGTCCATAAAGTAGATGTTTGGACCAATAGGCCGGTTTGGCCTCAAGGAATGAAATCACCAACTGATAAGCCAGCTATTTTGAGTAATTTAGACTGGGATTCTTGGATAGGTCCTGCTAAATGGGTTGACTATCATCCATTGTATCATCCTTTTAAATGGAGGGGTTGGTGGAATTTTGGCACAGGGGCTTTAGGAGATATGGGATGTCATTTAATGGATCCTCCATACAGAGTACTAGGGTTGGGATATCCTACTGAAGTAGAGAGTAGTGTTGGAGCTGTTTTTACAAAAGATTGGATTCCTGATTATTATCCAGAATCATGTCCTCCTTCGTCTCGGACACAATTAAAATTTAAGGGTTCTGATAAAAATCCGATAGAAGTTAAACTAGATTGGACCGATGGAGGATTGCGTCCATTTCATCCAGATTTAATTCCTGCTGACCACTCGATAGGAGATGATAACAGTGCAAATGGTGTAATGATGATGGGAGAAAAGGGAATTATGACCTGTGGTACTTACGGAGCAACACCAAAAGTTTATCTTAATTCAGGAGACATTATATTACCAGATATGATAGGTAATATAGAAGAGACAAATAAGTTGCCTGAATCGGGACATCAAGCAAAATGGGTTGATGCATGCAAGGCTGGTTACGGTAGTGAGGAGCATGAAAAACTCACTTCTTCATTTGATTATGCTGGACCACTAACAGAATCAATCTTGATGGGTAATTTAGCAATAAGAAGTTATAATTTGAGAGAGCAAAAAAATAATAAGATGGTTTATCCCGGTCGGAAAAAATTACTTTGGGATGGCATTCATATGCGAGTAACTAATTTTGAACCAGCAAATCAATTTGTAAAAAGAGACTACAGAGAAGGATGGAAGTTAGATTAATCATTTTATTTTACGATTAATTTACCTCTCATCATAGCATAATGACCCGGAAAACTGCAAATGTAATCGTAGACACCTGGTTCTGGAGCAACAAACTCGATTTCAGTTGTTTCTCCACCGCCAATCATCGCTGTATGTGCTATAATTTCTGAGGATTTTGCTGGAATGTAATCATTTTTTGAAGCACTGCCAGCTTTAGCTGCAAATGTTGACAAAACTACACCTTTCTTCAAAATGACAACATTATGACCCATAACACGTTTGTCTAATTGTCCAACATGTTTAAGAGTTAATCGAATTTTTTGCCCTGATGCCACATTTATTTTATTGATATCAAACTTCATTGCATCATTAGTAGTGATTACTACATTAGCAACACCATTGTCATCTATTACAAGTGTATTCTTTTGTTTTGACAAGGTCTTTTTAGTTGATTTCTCAGTCTGAGATTTTAATTTTATAACATCCTTGTTTTTAGAATCATTACCATTGCAACCTATTAAAAGGAAAACACTTAATAAAGTGATTAATCTAACTTTCATAACGTCTGTATTTAAAATTCGAAAATAATATTTTATTCTAATTAAATCAATAAAATAGTTGACAATTGACTTCAATAATTTAATTTTTAAAATCGATCGTATAATAACTATTTTTCTTTTTTTAGTCTCTTAAAAATAAAGGATATTTGTATTTATAAAAATAAAATAAATAATGGTTAGAACATTAATTTATTTAATGACCATCGGTTTAATTATGGGATGTGATAGTTCTCAAACACCTCTTGTGTTAGAACCTGATTTCGATAATGGAGGATTATTTTTGCCAGATGGATTTGGCGCCATAACGGTCGTAGATAGTGTTGGTGAGAGCAGACACTTGGCTGTCAATGACAATGGAGATATTTATATCAAGTTACGTATCACTACGGGGGATAAAGGGAACGTAGCATTAAGGGATACAAATAAAGATGGTAAGGCAGATATTATACAACGCTTTGGAGACTATCCGAATGATGGGCGTTTTGCTAATGAGATGCGAATTCATAAAGGCTACTTGTACTTTAGCTCCGAATTGGTTATTTATCGACAAAAGTTAAATAAAGGGGAGTTAATTCCGAAGGGAAAACCAGAAATACTGTTAACCGATCCTTATCCAATTAGGTGGCATAACGCGAAAACATTGGCATTTGACAATAAAGGAGGCATGTATGTTACGTTTAGTGCGCCAACTAATGCATGTGAGTTAGCAACACAACAAAGTGGTGACTCCAGTGTGGTAATTAAGGGAGAGTATCCGTGTTCACAGCTTGATATTTTAGGAGGTATTTGGAGGTATGATGACAGTAAGATGAATCAAAAAAAGTCTGATGGAAGACGCTACGCTACTGGATTAAGAAGTGTTGTTGCGATGACCTGGAATGAAGATGATAATAGTTTGTATGCATTAAATCATGGTCGTGATTATTTAAATACAAGAGCTCCAAATTATTTTAGTGAATGGGATAATACCGTGCTTCCGGCTGAGGAATTCATGAAAATAAATCGAGGAGATGATTTTGGTTGGCCATACACGTACTATGATCATTTTAAAGGAAAAAGAATGTTAGCTCCTGAATATGGTGGAGATGGTATGAAAGAAGCTTCAGGCTACACAGAACCTCTTATGGGAATGCCTGCTCATTGGGCTCCAAATGATATGTTATTTTATAAAGGAGGGCAATTTCCGTCAAGGTATAGAAAAGGAGCTTTTGTAGCCTTTCATGGTTCTGTAAATAGAAATCCATATCCTCAAGCTGGCTACGTAGTTGCTTTTATTCCATTTAAAGATGGTAAACCAACAAAAGAATGGGAGATTTTTGCAGATGGCTTTACCGGATCAGATACACTTGCGGTCATGCAGGATGCGCGTTACCGCCCTATGGGATTAGCAGAGGGCCCAGATGGATCCTTGTATATTTCTGAATCAAAAAAAGGAAAAGTTTGGCGTGTCATTTTTCAAGGTGATACTGCGACGTTTGACAAATCAAATCTTACAAAAATGGAAGCAAGGAAATTAAAAAGCTACATAAAGGAACCCGATCAGTATACAGATAGAACTGGGGATAAAAGTCAATAATCTTGATTATTTGAGATTATATCTTAATCGAATGCCAGAATAAAAATTTATGGGCTCACCTGGGTAGTAATACCTCGGAGAATTACCACCAAAACTACTTGCATTAATCAACAACATTGAGGCGTACTTTTCATTCAATAAGTTATTCACGCCCGCGTAAATATCAAAGACTATTTGTTTTGATTCTTTTGATGTAAATCCAATTTTAAAATTCATGACATCATAGCTGTTTGAATAGAGGGTGTTGTCATCTCGAATAGGGATTTTTCCAGTATGAGAAAAACTGATAATACCATACAGCCCATTGTTATTGTCAATATTTAAACTAGAGTTAAAGGTTACATTTGGAACTCCTGTTAGATCATTACCAGAATAATCATCAGTATCATCAATAAATGTGTCAAAGCGAAAATCATTTATTGTTAAAGCGTTGGTGAAATATACCTTAAAAGTATCATTATCTAAAAATTTATAGTTTAGACTTAATTCAAGACCATTATAAATGGTTTTTCCTGCATTTACACCTGTAAATTGATCATCAGATGTTCGTCTTGCGACAAGTAAATCTTTTACGGTCATTTTGTAAATAGCAATATTGTAATAAAGTCTGTGATTAAAAAGTTCACCACGGCTTCCAATCTCGTAGTTCCATCCTGTCTCTGGCTTGATACTCTGGTTTACAGAGCCATCTGGGAGTAATGTTTCTTCAAGAGTAGGTGGTGAAAACCCTTGACTGATAGTCATATAAAGCATGGCGTGCTTAGAAAGTTTTTGAGTCAAGCCTAATTTTGGAGATATGACAGTGCTAAATGAATAGTCATCAGAGAAATCGTTGTTGTCTAATTTGAAATTATCAGTTAAGGTATAGGAAGTTGTATTAATGTTAAAACCGAAATTTAGTAGAAGATTACTAGAGATATTGTAAGTTGAATCAAAAAATAAATTCATATAATTTCGTCGCTCCTTAAAATCAGACAGCAAAGCGCCTTTGACAGAACCAATTTCTGCGGGAAAGTCGTTGTAAAGATTTTGAAATGTTTGATAGGAGTTGGCATCGCTAAAAAGTTCACCACCAAACGTCCATTTTATGTTCTTGTCAAATAATGTAGTTTTTGACATCACTCTTGTTCTAACTCCAATTCCGAAAATGCTTTCTTTAAGAATATTGAATGGGCGAGGTTCATAAGCATCCAAAAAAGAACCAAAAACACTTGTTTTTTGGAGTGTTTTATCGGTGTAATTGTGGTTCCAAGATAAACCAAAAAGGGCTCTTTTGTAACTTTCAAAACCTTGAGCTCTTCCCCATGTGTATGCCGCTGAGGTTGGGTTGTTCGTATAGTTATCTAGATTGAGTGAGCTTGGGATATATGCTTTTAAATCTGTAAAGGTCCCTACGAACGTCAGTTTATTTGAACTATTAATGAAATGGTTTGACGCTACAGATATTGACTGTCGCTTGGTGTCATTATTTTTTCTATAGCCTTCACGTTGAAGGTTTGAATAAGTGATTTTAGCGTTGTTGTTGGAGTTTCCAATATCAGATTGAAAAAGGTATTTCTGAAGGCCAAATGACCCCAAGGAGTAGCTTGTACTAAAATAGTTTGTTGTAAACAACCCTTTGTCGGGAATTAACTGAATGGTGCCACCTAACCCTGAACCGTAGACACTGGATGAGGGCCCTTTTAGTACTTCAATACTACCGAGAGTATTTAAATCAATGTCTTCAATGGTTGATATTCCAGAACCATCAGTAAGTGGGATGTCTTCGTAATAAGCTCTAATTTTAGCAGTTCCAAATAAATTTCTTGAACCAATGCCACGTATCGTAATTCTGTTAGTTGTTATGGTGCCATTATGCATATAGATTCCAGAAATACTATTTAAAATTGGAGCAATGTTTATGTTATTCTGTTGGTTAATGACTCTAGAATCCAAGACAGAAACTGCCGAGGATAATGAAAATAGATTACTTTGAAAGTTGTTAGATAGTATTAAAACTTCATTTAAATTTTCAGTTTTTGATGACATTTCAACAATATTAAATATCTCACCATCTATGTGGACTGTTTTCGTCTTGTAGCCTACACGACTGAATGTATACGTATCAGGTTTTGGAACAATGAATTTTCCAAAATCACGTGTTACTTCATAATAGCTGCTATCTGAATTAGAAACAACAACCTCATTTAAATTATTTTTATTACGAATATCAATAACTTTCCCTTCTATATGCTGTGCATATAATTGGCTAATGGTCGCAGTCAAAATATAAAAAAGAATGAATCTCATTCAGACAAATTTAGTAATGTTTTCTGTCTCATGAAATTTTTAATTTTTAAATCAAAAATAATCTTCTGTTATTGGTTAGCGTTGTAATTCTAAATTTTTCACCGAAAAATCTTAATAATAGGTATGAGGTTATCATCTGTAATGAATGAAGGAGGTTATATTAACTACTTAGTAGTCACAATTATAGTGAGAAAATACTGTCAAAAATGTATTTTACCTATAATATTTGCATTTCATCGTATTTTTTATATTTTTGTATATGTTAAATATATTTTTGGATTTCTTGTGTACCCCTCAATAATCCCTCCATTACACAAGGTATTTAAAAATCCATTTAATTATTAGAGGCGTTATCCTCATTTATTGAACACATTTGATGTGTTATTACTTTAATCCGTTGTGCTCCCTCACAATAACTTTAAGCTAAATTTCTGTGCTTTTAAATTAACGATAGTTATAAATAATAACTTTAAACGAATAATTATGAAAGCTTTAAAAATCACATTAATGTTAGCCGTTTTTTGTTTAACTGTTTCAGGATCTAGTTATGAAACGTCAAAAGACACATCGAGTAATGCAATTCAAAAGATGAATAACGAAGAGTTTAAAATGGTTGGTCCGATTTCTAAAAAGAATAAGTTACCAGGACAACGTATCTAAAATGGTAATTGCATTTGTTCTAATTTCCTTTATGATTTAAATCGTAGGGGTTTTGTTGTTGGGCTAAAGCATGTCGATAAGATTCTCTGATTTTGTAATGAGATATTATAATTTATTTTAAATTTGAATAAATCTAAATTTATTTGAATTTGTTAAAACATGTTTTTGTTTTTCTTCTAGTTCCGTTATGCCTTCTTGGACAAACTAATAACAAGCTTATAGACAGTATTTTAATTCTTAGAAATTTATCCACTGACGTTTCTATTTCTGAAAAAGAAAGATTTGATTATGCCCTAAAATCTTACAGCCTGTCAAATCAGACTAATATTGATAGCACCATGGCAAGGAGTACTCTTAATCTTGCTTACACTTACCTGTTGACGGGAGACTATGAAAATTATCGTAAGTACAGTCATAAAACCTTAAAGCTTTCGGAGACAACAAAAGATACTTTAATGATTGTTAAGGCCAATCACTATTTAGGTTACTATTATCATAATAATACTCAAAATGACAGTGCTTATTATTACTATTATCGCGCGCAAAATTTATACAGATATCTAAATAAGCCTGTTGACGAAGCTTATGTTTTACAAAACATGGCTAATATTCAAGAGTCAGAGAAGGATTATGTTGGATGTGAAAAAAATGCAATTACAGCGATAAAACTTCTTCAAAAAGCAGAACAAAATGATGAAAATTATAAATCACTTTGGGCTTTAAATAATATTCTTGCGGTTATTTCTGAACGTCTTGAAAGACGTGACGAAGCAATAAGTTATTACAATAAGTCTATTGAAATTTCGAAAAAAATTAATAATGGTAAAATATACTATCTCAATACCATTAATAACTTAGCCTATACAATCGAAGGTCAAGGGAATTTAAAAAGAGCACTTGAGTTTTATGAAGAATTAGCGAATGACAAACAGTTATATGAAATTGACACAAAACTGTATGTAATTGCTATTGGTAATGTGGCACGATTAAAATTTGTGTTAAACCCTGAGCATGCACAAGAATCAAAAAAGATATTATTTAATGCTATAAGAATTAGTGATAGTTTAGATGACACCATCAATGAAATGGGTAATTATGGTTTTTTGGCTGATATTTACAACAAAACGTCACTGCGAGATTCGGCCATTTTCTATTCTAAAAAGTTATTAGAATTTGCAACAATCACAAATTCAAATAGTGAACGATTACAAGCATTAAAATTACTTGGTGAACTAGAATTAGGGAAGACAGCTACACAGTATTTAAGTAACCATATTAGGCTCAGTGATAGTCTCTTAAAAAACGAAAGAAAAGCAAGGGATAAATTTACTCGAATCGAATTTGAAACAGATCAAATAATTGCAGAAAAGGAACAAATTTCTAAAGAACGCCTTATTTTTCTTCTATCATCAATCGGTCTATTTGTAGCAGTACTTTTAATTATTATCATTATAAATCAGAGATCTAAAAACAAACAATTACGTTTTAATCAGATTCAGCAAGAGGCGAATGAAAATATTTATAATTTAATGATTGATCAACAAAATAAATTAGAAGAAGGTAGGACTCAAGAAAAAAAACGTATTTCTAAAGAACTTCATGATGGTGTTTTAGGAAAGCTTTTTGGGACACGATTAAATTTAGACAGCCTCAATACAAAGACCACTACAGAGGCAATGGAAACAAGAGATAAGTATTTAAAAGGATTAAAAGATGTTGAAGAAGAAATTAGAAAAATATCCCATGATTTAAGTAATGATTTTGTTTCTGAATCAAATTTTGTGGATATCATGGAAACGCTCATTGAAACCCAAGCTCAGGCCTATGGTCTTAATTTTTCATTTGACAATAATACCTCAATTAATTGGGAGTTATTTCCAAATAAAACAAAAATTCATATCTACAGAATTGTCCAAGAAAGTTTGCAAAATATTTATAAACATGCAAATGCCACAACCACAAAAATTAGTTTTAAATTAAAAAATAACGTAATTTTCATTGCTATAGAAGATGATGGAAATGGCTTTAATGTTTCAAAAGCTAGGAAGGGAATTGGTTTGAAGAATATTCAATCTCGAGTAAAAGATATGAAAGGCGAACTCAAAATATCTTCTCAAATCAATTCAGGCTCATCTTTTGAAATAATGATACCACAAGAAAAAACTGTATGACTCAAGAATTGAAAATATTAATGGTTGACGATCATCCAATGATAATTGAGGGGTACCAAAACACATTGATTGCCTCGAAAAAGGTACATCAAGAAATAGTTATTGATATCGCTCACGACTGTGATCGAGCCAATGAACTCATAAAAAATGCAGCTAATACAGAACATTATGATGTTTTATTTTTTGATATCAGCTTACCGTCCTCGAAAGATGGTTTGATTACTTCAGGAGAAGATTTGGCAAAAATTGCGAGGACCTATTTGCCTGATGCTAAAATTATCATACTAACAATGTTTAATGAGTCGTTTAGAATTTTAAATATCATAAATGAGATTAATCCTGAAGGATTATTGATAAAAAGTGATTTGACATCAAGTGAACTAGCTGAAGCATTTCAGCATATTTTGTTAGACCCGCCCTACTATAGTAGTACCGTTAGTAATTTTTTAAAAACTACTGTGAGTCATGATCTTTATCTCGATAATATCAATCGTAAAATATTACATCTTTTGTCTCAAGGTGTAAAAACTAAAAGTCTTAGAGATTATATCGATTTATCGATGAGCGCCATTGAGAAGCGTAAAAAACATCTAAAAGATTTGTTCTTAATTGAAGACGGTAAAGATGAGACGTTATTAAGCGAGGCGCGAAAAAAAGGATTTTTGTAGGAGTACGTTTTCAGTGAACTTCTTTTAACTAAACATTCTAGTCACATGATGTTACGGGTTTTCCATACTTTTTTTGTGGTTTTACCGCACCTGTACCTATTTAATTACAAGTATATTTGTTTATCAATTTGATTATTCTAATCCCTCTGATTAATCGATTGAACAATTAAGTAAAAAGCCTTATTTCATGCAATCCCTAACACCGAAATAAGGCTTTTTAAAATAAAGTATCTTTTACTTCCCATACTTTATGTATAAATAATCCAAAGTAAATAAAGGCCACAATAATTTTTAAAAAAGTTGATGTCAGAAAGCCAATGAATGAGCCAAAAGCTGCTTTTAGGGCACCTCTTGAGTTCGTGTTATTCAGGTATTCACCGATGAATGCTCCCAGAAAAGGACCAATGATGATGCCAAAGGGGACGGGAGAAATTACTCCTAAAATGAAACCAATTGAGGTTCCAATAACGCCATATTTACTACCACCGAAATGTTTTGTTCCAATTGCAGGAAAAATATAATCCAAAAACCAAATAAAAATGGCGACAAATAATGTAAAAATTAAAAACATCCAATTAAAAGGAATTGCCTCAGTAAAATGAATAATAAGAAGCCCAATCCAACTAGTGATTGGACCGGGTAAAATAGGTAATACACTTCCAATTAGACCCAAAAGAACAAATAATGTGGCAATAAGAATTAAAATTAAATCCATGGGAATTTTCTTATTTGACGATTCTCTTACTATTTCGTTACGTTCTTTCACAAAAAAGAGAAATTTAGACTTCAATAAAGGATTTTTTAGAGTTGATAATTTAATGTTATGTTGAAAAGATAGCATGTGATAACATAAATATTTAATGATTGAATTCATCTAAAAAAAATCGTACTTTTCTGACCTAGTTTAGAAATATGAAAAATCTAACGATTTTTATTTTTATACTTTGCATATTTTCTTGTGAATACTTTAATAAGCAAAGGTTGAATTCTCACGATATTGTCACGGAGGAATTTAAAACTTTTAATTGGAATGATATTGATACGTATCCGAGCTTTACGATTTGTGATTCTTTGAATTCACGAAAAGATCTTGAGCAATGTTTTGAAAATACATTAATAACTCACATTTCGAAACGTTTGAGTGAGTCTCTTATTATTGTCACTGAAACTGTTGATGACACAGTGATGATAAATATTCATATTTCAAAGACTGGTAAGCCTCGTCTTACTGGAATAAAACAAAAAGACATTACTAAATTTCAAATTCCAGAGTTAGATTCCTTAGTGTCGAATAGCTTATTATTGCTACCAAAAATATTTCCCGCAATTAAAAGAGGCCAACAGGTAAATACGGAATTTGTATTACCCATGTTAATTCAAGTTAACTAAGATATTGTTATTAGGAATTGATATGTAAATAATTTTAAAGGCAAGAGCTATTATTTTTTAAAAGTCCTTCCCTTCCAACGATATTTGAAAAAGAAAGATGCAAAAACAACAATCAATGTAAAAAACGGATAGAGTATACTATTAATGGGATAATAATAACAACTTTTTTTTTGCTTAAAAAACCCCATTGATTTCTTTATTAACAAAAAGTCAAAACTGATCTTAATTAAAAATATTAGCATAAGAATATGCCATCGCAAATCATTTAAAAAAGCAAAAATTAAATATAAAATAAGAGAGATATTCATAAGAAGCACAATAAGTGCAATGGCCTTACTAAAAAAGCCTGAAAAAGCTGAAGTTTTTCCTGCCCAGCGCATTCGTTGATGCAATAACGACTTTATGGACGATAGCGGTTTGGTGTAAACAATAGCTTCAAGTGATTTTAAATAAAAAATATCATTAGGATATTTTTGAATAACTTTCTCCATAAAAAAAACATCATCCCCACTTGCCATGTTAAGATTACCTTCAAATCCATTTACTTCTAAAAATACAGACTTCGTATAACATAAATTAGCCCCGTTACACATAAATGGTTTCTTTAAGCCAAAGGCACCAATGGTGACAGCTTGTAAGCTCAGAAAGTCGTGTAATTGAAAGACTGCAAGAAGTTTGTTTGAGTCCTCATATGTTACCGGAGCAGCAATAAATTTGGGATGTTTATCGATGATTATGCTATTGTAAGCATGAAGCCATGATTTAGGAACAATACAATCGGCATCAGTAGTAATTATATAATTAAACTGTGAATTTAGAATAGCAGTTTGAATAGCATCTTTTTTAGGGGAGTTACTCATTCGTTTGCTATTAATTACCACAGTGTTTGTAAGCATATTATGATCATTAATAATACTAGTTGAACTGTCGGTAGAGTTGTCATTCACAAAAACAACTTCAAACAGCTCTTTTGGATAGTCTATAATATTTAATGACTTGATCAGTTCTTTCAGATTTTTAGCTTCATTTCGAAATGGAATAATGATAGAGAATGTTGATGTTGGAGTCTCTGAAGGTTTTGTTTTGACAGATTTCACATTGTTGTAACCTACATAAATCATAATAATGGTACATATGTAAATAAGGGTAATTAATGAAAACACTACAATCATTTAACCGTCACTTTTTTTGTAAGGTTCACTGAGTGTGTAAAATTGAAACGTAAAACAAAAAAACTTCCAATTAATGTTGGAACAACAACATTTAAAAGCCACATGAGCGTGACAGTACTTATGATTGTTATTTCTTTGACTCCCACAATTTCAAAAATATACAAGGCAATACTCCCTTTTACAGCAAAATCAAATAAAACAATTGTTGGTATAATTGAGGATAATAAATACATTGATGTAATGGGAATCATTGCGTCAAAATAGGATAAATTAACATTTAGTAAAACTAAAAGCACATAAAATTGAAATGAGAAAACTAAATAACGAAGTAGAGATAAAAAGATATTTTTTTTCTGTATTGTCGCAGATACGTAGTTTAACAAAGACACAATCTTTTTTAATGGTTTAGAAATAAGATGAGGTCTAAAGTATTTATAACTAAAGAGCATTAAGAGAATAATAAAAATACCAATAGAGAGTATTTGATACAAATTTTGATGTGAAACATTGATACGATATTTTACTATGTAAAGTGTCAAGCCAACAATTCCGAAGAGACACGTTGCAAATAATTGCCCCATATTATTTAAAAAATTTAAAAATATTATATGATATTTTTTAGAGGCTGAAAAATAGACAGTTTTGGCGGCATAATCGCCTATTTTATTTGGGGTGAATATGGAAAAAGTTAATGCAACTAGCGACTGTTTTAAGGCCTGCATTATGGTAATTTTTTTTATACTTTTTACTAAATTTTGCCATTTTAAAATTTCAATAAACCAGTTAAAAATGGACAAAATGAACAAAAAAATGATTGTTTTTAACAAAAAAAGGTCATTTTTTGCTAAAAATTTTAAAAAACTAGAAAAACTTAAATGCTCATTTGTAGTTAATTTTTTTAAGATGTAATGCAATGCAATAATCACAACACTTATTTTAAAAAGCATAAAAAACATTTCCTTAATTTTGTTTGAAAGTGTCATGATGTTACGTAAACAATTCACAAATTAAAACTTTTATTATTAATGCTTGTGATTATTAAAAAATATAACATATTCATTATTAGTTTTATCTTTTTGTGCGGACTATTGACCACCTTTGCTCAAAATGATACAGATACATTTAGAATGAAACTGGCGCTTGGTTTACATAATCCAATAGATGATGGTGAAAATGACGGATATTACAGTAAAAGATTTAATTTTCCAACCGTTGATTTTGGTTTTCAATATCTTTTTAGTAGAACGACGGGAGCCAAATTAGATTTTGGGTTCAATAGAGCTGTAAGTGCCACAACCTCGTCAATCTTTAAGTTAAACTATTCACGAATTAATATGCAAATTGTTTATGATTTCACAAACTTTTTAGATATTTTCCCTAAGAATCTTTATGGACAGGTTCATTTTGGACCTGGAATTAGTTTCACGAAACCTTTGGCAAATGATTCAGATAATACCTATACTTTTTTAAATATTTTGATTGGGACAGAAATTTCATACACAATAACAAAAAGATTTGCTTTGATTTGCGATTTAAGTTTTGCAAAATCAATGGTAGGAAAAGACAAGTATAGCAATGAAGTTGATGGCTATTCCTTTAAAGGAGATCTAATATATACAACCTTTGGGTTTACAGTTGCACTAAGTGGTTGCCAATATTGCAAGTAATGAAAAAAAAAGAACGTATTATTTTAGGGATTGATCCAGGAACCACTATTATGGGTTTTGGGCTTATACAAGTTGTTGGTAAACAAATGAAGTTTATTCAACTCAACGAATTAAACTTAAAGAAATATGATGATCATTATCTTAAATTGAAGCTTATTTTTGAGCGAACCATTGAGCTTATTGAGAGCCATCATCCAGATGAAATTGCTATTGAAGCTCCCTTCTTTGGGAAAAATGTGCAAAGTATGCTCAAACTGGGAAGAGCACAAGGAGTGGCTATGGCAGCTGGACTATCTAGGCAAATACCAATCACAGAGTATTTACCAAAAAAGATAAAGATGGCAATTACAGGTAACGGTAACGCGAGTAAAGAGCAAGTTGCTAAAATGCTTCAAAGTCTTCTCAATTTAAAAACATTACCAAAAAATTTAGACGCTACTGATGGTTTGGCTGCTGCTGTTTGTCACTTTTATAACTCTGGTAAGATTACAGTGGGTAAAAATTATTCTGGATGGGAAAGTTTTGTTAAACAGAATAAAGATAAAATCGATTGATATGAATAACAAGGTCATGATGTCAGAGTTACTATATTTAAATCATTAAGTTATCGCAGGAATTTATATCCATATACCATTTTGTAAACAATCATGTTACTATTGTGATTTTCATTTTTCAACGTCATTAAAAAAAAAGAATGAGTTGCTTTTTGCGATTCGAAAAGAATTAGTATTGAGAGCAACTGATTTTGAAGGGCAATCGGTAGAAACTATTTATTTTGGGGGGGGAACCCCTAGCTTGCTATCTAATGAAGAGTTGCAAGTAATGATAGATACTATTTATAAATGTTATCATGTTATAAAAAACCCAGAGATTACTTTAGAGGCTAATCCTGATGATTTAACAAAAGATCGCATTATTGAGTTATCTCAAAGTTCAATAAACAGATTGAGTATTGGTATTCAATCGTTTATCAACGATCATTTAATAATGATGAATCGTGCACATAATTCAGAGGAGGCAACAAAATGTTTGAAACACGCTACAAAATATTTTGATAATATTTCCATTGATTTAATTTATGGAATCCCTGGTATGAACTTAACGACATGGCATGATAATTTGCATACTGCATTTAATTTTGGCGTAAATCATATTTCTAGTTACGCACTGACTGTTGAGCCTAAAACAGCATTACATAATTTTATTGATAAAGGGCTTTATCCGCCTCTAGATGAGGAAGTAGCTCGACAACATTTTGAGCATTTAATAATTGAAGCAGAAAAATGCGGGTTTGTGCACTATGAGACCTCTAATTTTGGTAAGCCAGAGTATTTTTCTATTCATAATTCGCGATATTGGGAAGGAAAATCTTATTTGGGTATTGGGCCTTCGGCACATTCATTTCATCATGGCAAACGCAGTTGGAATATTCGCAATAATATAAAATATATACTCTCCCTTGAAAAAGACACATTACCTTGCGAGGTAGAAATTTTATCCGATAAAGATCGCTACAATGAGTATATAATGCTGAGATTAAGAACTATCTGGGGGATTTCATTATCAACGGTTGAAAAGAATTTTTCACCTGAATTTGTTCGCTATCTTATAAATGCAACCCAATCACACCTCAAAAATGGGGTTTTAGAAATGTCAGAGGGGAATATTAAGGCTACGCGCAAGGGCATGTTTTTAATTGATGGGATAGCCTCCGATTTATTTATGATTTAATTATATTTGACAATGCTCACACATGTACATTATAGGTCTCAGAAATTTATAATTGATCTATCAAAACCTTTAGATATTTCAATACCAATGAAGGCTTCAATAAACAATGTAAATGCATGGTATTTGAAAGAACCCATCATAGAACCAGTTGTAATAGATAATAAGACCTACACAGTAGCTGACGGAGCTTCTATCAATTTCAATAATATTAAATTTAATCCTCATGCGCATGGGACACATACTGAATGTGTTGGACATATTACCAAAGAAAAATATAGTATTAATAACCACTTAAAGCAATTTTTCTTTTTGGCAGAGGTGATCACTGTAGCTCCTGAGAATTACATGCAAGATTTTATTATCTCAAAAAAGCAGCTTCAATTTGCTCTAGGTAATAAAAAGAGAGAGGCATTAATTGTAAGAACAATCCCAAACACTCGGGACAAGTTATCCAAGCAGTACTCAGACACCAATTGGCCTTATTTTGACAGGGAAGCCATGACCTATCTTGTAAAGAAAGGAATAAAACATCTGCTTATTGACTTGCCTAGTGTTGATAAAGAGAATGATGGTGGGGAGCTCGTCGGACATCATGTTTTTTGGAATACTAATGGTGTATTGAGGTTAGATGCTACCATCACGGAGTTTATTTATGTCTACAATCATATACAAGATGGTAAATACATGTTAAATCTACAAATAGCACCTTTTGAAAATGATGCAACCCCAAGTAAGCCAATTTTATATAAAATTGAATAAATTATGTATATAGATGACATAAGACATTATTGCATATCTAAAAAAGCTGTCACAGAAAGTTTTCCTTTTAACAATACCACGCTAGTTTTTAAAGTAATGAATAAAATATTTTTGATGGCTCCACTTGATAAATGGGAAGCTGGAAAAGCATCAATAACGGTTAAATGTGACCCAGTTTATACTGATGAACTTAGAGAAACATTTGAAAGTATTTATGCGGGTCCGTATGTGTCAAATAAACATTGGAATACTCTAGCATTACACACATATGAATTGTCTCCAAAATTAGTAATTAAACTTATTAACCATAGTTACGAGATGGTGGTAAAGGGGATGACTAAAAAATTACGTGAAACACTAAACAGCTTGTAATTGCATTGGGATAAGTGTATCATTGCAAACAATAAATCTACACATGAGTTTAGAAAATGAGTTACGAGAACGCAGCAAATCAAGCTGCGAATTATGTTCAGGGAGTGATGACCTCCAAGTTTATATTATTCCACCTTCAACAAACGAACATTTAGATAATTCAGTCATAGTTTGTCGTACTTGTTTTGATCAAATAAAGAGTCCTGAAATCACAAATATAAATCATTGGCGTTGCTTAAATGATAGTATGTGGAGTGAACACATACCGGTTCAAGTAGTTGTTTGGAGGCTGCTTTTTAAATTAAAAAAGGAGGGTTGGCCTCAAGATTTATTAAATATGATGTATATAGAGGATGCGACACTAGAAATCGCAAAATCTCTCATGGATATTGAGGATGAAAAACAGGAAGCTATACACCGCGATGTGAATGGTGTAGTTTTAAGTTCGGGTGATTCGGTAATCTTGATTAAGGATTTAAAAGTTAAGGGGTCAAGTTTGATAGCAAAGCAGGGGACACCTGTTAGAAATATTCGTCTCGATCGAGATAACAAAAATTATATTGAGGGTAAAGTTGGTCCAACACAAATTGTAATAATTACAGATTTTGTAAAAAAAATATAGATTATAAATTTTTCTTTTTTCGATATGAGGAGGGAGTCATTTTTTTGATGTTTTTAAACTGTCGATTAAAATTTGATATGTTATTAAACCCTGCTTTTTCAGAAACATCTGCAATGGTGAAAACTTCTTCCATTAAAAGATATTTAGATGCTTTCTCAATTCTTAATTCATTCAAAAATTGAAAATAAGTTTTATTTGTGTGTTTTTTGAAGTATTTACAAAATGCATTTTTAGTCATGGCAGAAATTGCTGCGATATCGCGTAAGCTTATTTGATTGTGATAATGCCGCATTGTATAGTCCAGCACATCTCTCATGCGCTTTCCTTCGCTATCAGTATATTTTTTATCCTGTATGTAGGAAGAAAGAGGTTGTGTTTTTAATTTCGATAGGATTTTTAGGATTTCCAATAAAATTAAAAATCGTTGTAATTTACTTTTTGAATGTAATTGTATGAATAGATGTTTTAGTTCATCTGATTTTGACGAATATTTAAAGCCATAACTCACTTTTTTAAAAAAGGGTTTTAATTCTCTAAAGTCCTCTAAATTAAAAAAGCTTTCTCCAAAGGCGTCTCTTGAAAAAAACAGTGTAATCATTTCTGAATTCTTGTAGGCAAAACGATCACTTTTAAAAACGTGAGGTAAATTACTGCCAATAGAAAGTAGATCACCTTTCTTATAATAATTAATGGTATCCCCAACGACAAGTGTTCCTTCTCCTTCAGCAATATAACTCACCTGAATTTCATCATGCTGATGAAATTTATCATAAAAAATCAAGGCTTTATCTTCCTGATAAAAGAGTGCGTGATTTTCTGGTTTTGGAATTTGAAAAGGAAGCACTTTCATACATTAAAAATACGCAAATAATATTCAAATAATAATATAATTAAATTATTTAGGATAATATTGTATTATTATTGGATAAGTAACTACTGATTTATTTTTCAAATCTACGCTAATTTTAATCAAATAAAATTAATTAATATGGGTTTAAAATGGGAGGGTGTAATGCCCGCAGTCACAACAAAATTTACAGATAAGGATACGTTAGATATTGACATGTTTGAAGTCAATATTCAAGCACAATTAGATGCCGGAGTCCACGGGATTGTTCTTGGAGGAACACTTGGCGAGGCAAGTACTCTTTTGGAAAAAGAAAAAAGTGTTTTAATTCAAGAAACAGTAAATATTGTAAATGGAAAAGTTCCTGTGCTGATGAATGTGGCAGAGCAATCTACAAAAGGGGCTATTGCTGCTGCTCAAAAGGCAGAAAAAGACGGAGCTAGTGGTTTAATGATGTTGCCTCCAATGCGTTATAAGGCAGGAGATAGAGAAACTGTTGCATATTTCAAAGCTGTAGCTAACAACACCTCTTTGCCAATAATGGTTTATAATAATCCTGTAGATTACAAGATTGAAGTGACCCTTGATATGTTTGAAGAACTAGTTGTCTGTCCAAATATTAAAGCAGTAAAAGAATCGACTAGAGATATTTCAAATGTTACAAGAATAAAAAATAGGTTTGGAGATAGGCTAAAAATAATGACCGGTGTTGATACGGTTGCCTTAGAGAGCATGCTAATGGGTGCAGATGGCTGGATAGCTGGTTTGGTTTGTGCTTTTCCAAAAGAAACAGTTGCCATTTATGAATTACAAAAAGTAGGTCGTATTCAAGAGGCGATAGAAATTTATAGATGGTTTTTACCATTGTTAGAGTTAGATATAAATCCTAAATTAGTGCAAAATATAAAGTTAGCGGAGGTTGCTACTGGGATAGGGACTGAAAATGTGCGGGCACCACGTTTGCCACTATTTGGTAAAGAACGAGAAAAAGTTCTTGGTATTATTGAAAGAGGGTTACAAACAAGACCAACATTGCCACTATATTAAAACGTGTAGGTGCCATTATAATAATATCTTTATGTTAGAAAAAGGATTAACATGTGAGCATTGTAATAAATTATTAGAAAAAAATCAGTTTCAACTTAAATAATTCACAAACCCGTGAATGTAAAAGCGCATTTAAAAAGAATAAATCAAGAATGATTACAGGAAAAAATTATATTGGAAATCAATTATCAGCTCAAGGGAACATTACGTTTAAAACGTTCAATCCTTTATTAAATATAGAAAATCAGTGGTACATTACCGAAGCATCTCAAAATGAGGTGAATAAAGCTGCTGAATTAGCTGCCGAAGCTTTTAAAACTTATGCTACAATTTCTGGAGTAAAAAAAGCACAATTTTTAAGAGCAATAGCTGATGAAATTGAAGCTCTAGGTGATGAACTGTTAGAGGTGTATTCATCTGAAAGTGGACTTCCAAATGGTAGAGCTATGGGAGAGCGAGGTAGAACCCTCGGACAATTACGTGCGTTCGCATCTCATGTGGAAGAAGGTAATTGGGTTGATGCATCTATTGATACGTCTCAGCCAGAAAGAACGCCATTTCCAAAAGTTGATTTACGTAAAATCAATGTACCATTGGGCCCAGTTGTAGTCTTTGGAGCATCTAATTTTCCATTTGCATTCTCAACAGCTGGAGGTGATACGGCTGCAGCGTTAGCGGCAGGATGTCCAGTCTTAGTAAAATCACATCCAATGCATGCAGCTACGGGAGAAATGGTGAGTAGTGCTGTCATTAAAGCTGCTGAAAAAACAGGGATGCCTAATGGCGTCTTTTCAAATCTAAATTCGAGTGGAATTGAGGTTGGAAAACAATTGGTACGACATCCAATGGTCAAAGGAGTTGGATTTACAGGGAGTATTCGTGGTGGTCGTGCGTTGTATGATTTAGCAGCAAAACGAGAAGAGCCTATTCCAGTATTTGCTGAAATGGGAAGTGTAAATCCAGTTATTTTATTGCCTAAAGCCTTAAATAATAGAGCAGAATCTATTGCACAAACTTATGCGGGTTCTATTACGTTGGGGACAGGTCAATTTTGCACAAATCCAGGATTGATTCTTGCTATAAAATCTCAAGGGCTTACGAATTTTGTGAATATGTTAGCAGATGAGATTATAAAGTTTGATCCTTCATGCATGTTGCATCCAAATATCGAAGGAGCCTATGAGTCAAATAAATCAAAAATGCTGTCACAGCATGGATTGAAAGTACTAGCTGTCTATGAAAATGATGTCAAAGCTAATCATGCTCGGCAAGCAGTGGCCACTGTAGAAGGTGCTACATTTTTAAATAATCCAACACTTCATCACGAAGTCTTTGGACCATTTTCATTAGTGGTGCAATGTGAAAGTGAGCAACAATTAGAAGATATTATTTCTAATTTAGATGGACAACTTACAGGAACAATGATTTCAGATGATAATGAAATAGTAAATTATTCTAATCTTGTATCAGCACTTCAAAATAGAGTTGGACGAATTATTTTTAACGGTGTACCCACCGGGGTTGAGGTATGTCCTTCGATGCTTCATGGTGGGCCGTACCCTGCCTCAACTGATAGTCGATTTACGGCAGTTGGTGTGAATTCAATAAAACGATTTGTTCGACCATTTAGTTTTCAGGATTGGCCAAATGATTTACTTCCAGAGGAGCTGAAAAATGATAATCCTTTAAATATTGTAAGAAATGTTAATGGAAATTTAACTACGAAAAAAATAGTGTAATTCTTTTGCCTTATGAATCAATTTAAAATTTTATTTGCCCTAATAGTAACAGGAACACTATCGTTTACCTATGGTTCTAATTCAGATAAATTAACTGCGATAATTGCGAAGTACGAGGCAGCTAGAAGTTATAAATTTGATAAATATGAGACTGTTGAAAACACCATTAAATACTATCAAAAAGAAGCAGATTTTGCAAAAAAATTAAAAAATGAATTGGTAAATGTTTCTGAAGAAGGTTTAACAAAAAGTGAAAAAATATCGAAAGAATTATTATTGTTTGTATTACAAGATAAAATGGATCAAAATACTTACAAGACTTACTTAAATACCATTACCAATGAATCTGCTTTTCATTTAAATTTAAGTAGAATGGGAAAAACTGTATTCCAAAACAAGGAAGATGTCGCTAATTATTTAAAACGACTCAGCAAATTACCCCAGGAAATTGCATATAATTTTGACTTATTGAGAGCGTCGATCACAGCAAACATGTCACAACCTATGGCAGTTTTTAATAATTATGATATAACCTATGAAAAGCATATTGTTGCCAATATCTATGACAGTGAATTTTATAAGCCATTTAAAAATTTGCCTAAATCCTTTAAGAAAAGTTATAAAGATTCAATTACCAGTGTTGCCAAAATTAGTATTAAAGAAAATGTTATTAATCAATACAAAAAGATTAAGATTTTTTTTAAAGACGAGTACTTCCCAAATACAAGGAAGGAATTAGGGATTTCTTCTATTCCAAACGGCAAAGAGTTTTATCAAAATAGGATTAATTATTTTACAACAAGTACTCAATACACTGCAGAAGATATCCATCAAATCGGATTGAAAGAGGTTGCAAGGATTAAATCAGAAATGCAAAAAATAATTGTGGATTTAGATTTTGACGGATCCTTTGAAGATTTTATAGAATTTCTTAGAACAGATGAACAATTCTATCCAAAAACAGCTGAGGAGCTTCTCATGTTTGCCCGTGATATTTCTAAAAGGATAGATGCTGAGTTACCCAAATTCTTTATGACTTTACCCCGTAAACCTTATGGTGTTGTTCCGGTTCCAGCAGATCTTGCTCCCAATTATACAGGAGGAAGATATTCGGGGTCATACGATAGTAGGACTGCTGGGTTTTATTGGGTAAATACTTACAATTTGTCAAGTAGAACCCTCTACACAATTCCTGCTTTGACAGCACATGAAGCTGTTCCAGGACATCATCTGCAAATATCTTTAAATAATGAATTACCCAAAACAATTCCTTCTTTTCGAAGACAATTATATTTGTCAGCCTATGGAGAGGGTTGGGGCTTATATTCTGAATACTTGGCTGAAGAAATGGGGATATACACAACACCCTATGAAAAGTTTGGACAGTTAACTTACGAGATGTGGCGGGCCTGCAGATTGGTTGTTGATACAGGGGTTCATGCAAAAGGCTGGACAAGGCAGCAAATGCTGAATTATATGGCAGCTAATACCGCTTTATCAATGCATGAAGTAACAACAGAGACCGATCGTTACATATCGTGGCCAGGCCAGGCATTATCTTACAAAATAGGCGAAATTAAAATAAGAGAACTCCGCCAAAAGGCAGAAAAAGCCTTAGGAAGTAAATTTGATATCCGTGAATTTCATGAAGTGATTTTAGAGGAAGGTACGGTGACACTTTCTATCATGGAAAATCGAATGGATAATTACATACAGTATAAATTAAATGAGTAGGACAAAATTTGTTTGTATAGATGGACACACTTGTGGTAATCCTGTTCGTGTTGTGACTGAGGGGCATCCCAACCTTGTTGGTGTATCAATGAGTGAAAAGCGTCAGGATTTTCTTGAAAATTTTGATTGGATACGTAAAGGACTGATGTTTGAGCCACGGGGTCATGACATGATGAGTGGTAGTTTTCTGTTTCCACCTCATAATCCAGAAAATGACATTGCTATTTTGTTTATTGAAACTTCAGGTTGTCTCCCGATGTGTGGTCACGGAACAATCGGTACAATAACGATCGCCATTGAAGAAGAGTTAATACAACCAAAAGTTCCTGGAAAAATTAGAATGGAAGCCCCTGCTGGAGTAGTTGAAATTGAGTACCACGAAACAAATGGAAAAGTTGAGTGGGTAAAATTGAGAAATGTTAAAAGTTTTTTAGCAGCAGAGAATTTAACAATAGATTGTCCTGAATTAGGTGAAATCACCTTTGATGTGGCTTATGGAGGGAATTATTATGCAATTGTAGATCCTCAATCAAACTTTACAGGAATACAAGATTTTACAGCAAGTACCATTATTCAATATTCCCAAGTGATAAGAGAACGAATTAATTTGAAGTACCCAAATGCATTTATTCATCCTGAAAATGACACCATTCGAGATGTGACACATTTGTTATGGACTGGAGATCCTTTAGATCCGACATCGTCGGGTAGAAATGCCGTATTTTATGGTGACAAAGCTATTGATCGGTCACCTTGTGGAACAGGAACATCTGCACGATTAGCTCAATTATTTTCAAAAGGAAAGATAAAAATAGGTGAGTCATTTACGCATGAAAGTTTTATAGGGAGTAAATTTATTGGCCGTGTAGAACAAGACGCTATAGTTGGTGATAAAAACGCCATTATTCCAAGCATTCAGGGATGGGCAAAAGTATATGGATACAATACTATTTACATTGATGATAATGACCCATATGCGCATGGATTTCAGGTGATTTAGAGTTTTATGATAGTGTAAAAATAGAGTCATGAGTAAAAGTGTATTAGTTGTTGGAGGTGGAATTATTGGATTAAGTTCTGCCTATTATCTCAATAAAGCGGGTCACCATGTGACAGTCGTAGATCAATCAAATCTTGATGCAGGAGCATCTTATGTGAATGCCGGCTATTTGTCCCCGAGCCATTTGATTCCCTTGTCAGCCCCGGGAGTTATGAAAAAAGGTTTAAAATGGATGTTCAATCCTGCCAGCCCGTTATATATAAAACCACGCTTTGATTTAGACTTTTTGCGCTGGTCTTGGGCATTTAATAAGTCTTGCAATCTGAAGCATGTGCAAAAAGCAGCCCCAGTAATTCGTGATATTTCTCTCCTGAGTCAGGAGCTTATGACTGATATAAAAAAAGATCCAAGCTTTACATTTCATTATCAAAAAAAAGGACTTTTCATGTTATGTCAAACAGAAAAAATGTTGGAGGAAGAACTAGAAGTTGCTAAATATGCTGTTGAATTAGGTCTGGCAGCAAAAGAGGTTAGTCGACTCGAAATTCAGCAAATGGAACCGGATGTAAATATAAATGCTATTGGAGCGGCTTATTTTGAGTGTGACCATCATTCTACGCCTCAAGAATTTATGACAGAACTCAAAGCATATTTAACAAATGCTGGTGTTAACATATATGCAAATGAAAAAGTTTTGGATATTGTATTGAAGAATCATGGTGTAGAATCTATTATAACGAGTAATCGTGCATTTAAGCCTGATGAAATAGTTATGGCCGCGGGATCTTGGAGTGCCTTATTGGCAAAAAAATTAGGTGTCAAATTATTGCTTCAAGCAGGGAAGGGATATCGTATTAATACAGAAAGAGAAACAGGAATTAAGATTCCAGCTATTTTAGCAGAGGCAAAGGCAGCCGTAACACCAATGAATGGTTTTACCCGATTTGCAGGGACTATGGAAATTGCAGGAATCAATCATGACATTAATAAAGTTCGTGTTGAAGCAATCGCTAAAGCTGCCACTCAATATTATCCTGATGTAAAACTAACTGTTGAAGAAATTGGTGATGCAGCATGTGGTTTACGCCCTGTGACTCCAGACGGTTTGCCGTATATTGGAAAATCAAAAAAGTGTAATAACTTGACTATTGCCGCAGGTCATGCAATGATGGGGTGGAGCATGAGCACAGCTACTGGGAAATTAGTATCGGAGATTATTTCAACTAAAAAGCCATCTTTGAATTTAGAGTTTTTTAACCCTGACAGAAAATTTTAACCATGAGATATCATAAAATTCCAAACTCACTGTTCAAAGAAAACAGGATTAGGTTTGTTTCTAAAATGTTACCAAACACAATTGCAATTTTAACATCCAATGATGTTAAACACAACAACGCTGATGATGTTATGGGTTTTACTCAAAATAATGATTTGTTTTATTTAAGTGGAATTGATCAAGAAGATACTCTTTTGGTGTTGTACCCAGACGCGATAAAGGAAGAAAATAAGGTTATTTTATTTGTTTCAGAGACTAACGAACATACAAAAATTTGGGATGGTGAGAGACTTTCTAAAGAGCAATCAATCCATATTTCAGGAATAACACGTATTGAATGGAGGCATGATTTTGAAAAGCTATTGCAGTATATGGCTTTTGAGGCTGATGGTTTTTATTTGGGTCACAATGAACACATTAAGAGAGTTACCAAACATCAAGAAACTCAACAGGACAGGATGATTAAATGGTGCAAACAAAAATATCCTTTGCATGAATATTATCGCGCTGCTAAAATCACACGAGAGCTGCGTCCATATAAGTCGAAAGAAGAAATTAATCTAATTCAAAAAGCTATAGCGATTAGTGTACAAGGTTTTATACGTATTTTAAAAACAACACAACCACATATTAAGGAATATGAGTTAGAAGCAGAGCTTACACATAATCTTATTAAATCTGGAGCATCGAGGCATGCTTTTAAGCCAATAGTTGCCTCGGGTAAAAATGCTTGTATTTTGCATTACAATACCAACCATGATACTTGTCAAGATGATGACATGATATTATTGGATTTTGGTGTTTGTTATGCAAATTATAATAGTGATACCACTCGTTGTGTTCCAGTAAACGGAAAGTTTTCTAAGCGTCAAAGAGAAGTGTATAACGCGGTCTTGTATTGTTTGAAAGAAGGGAGTAAAATGCTAAAACCTAGAGTTGCTCATGCTGATTATGAGAAGAACATGGTGAATTTAGTTGAATCACAACTGGTTAAATTAGGTTTATTTACGCACGAAGATATTGCAAATCAAAACCCAAAAAAACCTTTGTACAAGAAATATTTTATGCACGGGACAGCACATTTTATCGGTTTAGACGTTCATGATGTTGGGCTATATAAGACCATAGAGGAAGGCATGGTATTTACATGTGAACCAGGAATTTACATTATTGAAGAAGGTATTGGATGTCGGTTAGAAAATAATTATTTGATAACAAGCAACGGCAATATTAATTTGACAGAAACAATGCCTATTGAGGCCAGTGATATAGAGGATTTAATGACAAATAAAGTAACCTAATGAAGGGAATAGGAGGGTCAACTATAGAAAAAGAATTGGATGCAATTGAACCAATTGCTCATTTAATAAAACCAATAAAAAAAGAAGAGTTTCAGAAACGAATTGATAAGGCTTGTGGCCTAATGAAAGAGCAAAATGCTTCAGCGATGTACCTGCATGCTGGAACAAATTTATACTACTTTACTGGGATGCGGTGGTCTGCAAGTGAGCGGATGGTTGGAGCTGTTTTATTTAGTAATGGTCGTTTAGTTTATATCGCTCCTAAATTTGAAAAAGGAACAATCCTTGATTTTATGCTCATTCATGGCGATGTAGAATGCTGGGAAGAACACGAAAGCCCATTTTCCTTGCTTGGAAGTATATTGGGCGTCAATAATAATAATGAAATAGATGTTTATATTGATGAAATAACACCATTTTTTATTTCTGATGGTATTATAAAAGCAAATTCTAATTTAAATTTAAAAAATGCCACATCTATTATTGCCTCGTGCAGAATGATAAAATCTCTCAAAGAGATTTCAATCATGCAGTACGCCATGAACATCACACTTGAAGTACAAAAAGCTGTTGCACGAATAATGAGAGTTGGAATAAGTGCCGCCGAAGTGGTTGATTTTATCAATGAGGCACACAAACGTTACGGCATCGAATCTGGATCCTATTTTTGTATCGTTTTATTTGGGGTAGATTCATCATTTCCACACGGTGTAAGAATGCCAAAAAAACTAGAAATGAATGATGTGGTTTTAGTCGATACAGGATGTGTACTTCATGATTATATTTCAGATATTACTAGAACCTATGTTTTTGGAGAAGTAAATGATGAACAACGACGAATTTGGAATATTGAAAAAGAAGCACAGATAGCTGCCTTCAATGCTTCTCAAATTGGAAGATCTTGTGCGTCAGTGGACGATGCTTCAAGACAGATTCTTGAGGAACACGGTTTGGGACCAGATTATACACTGCCTGGATTACCACATAGAACGGGTCACGGTATTGGTTTGGATATTCATGAGTACCCTTACATAGTTCGCGGAAATAAGACCATATTAAAAGCAGGTATGTGTTTTAGTAATGAACCTATGATATGTGTTCCAAATAAATTTGGAATAAGACTAGAAGACCATATTTATATGACAAAAAACGGTCCAAAGTGGTTTACTGAACCAGCACACTCTATCGAAAATCCGTTTGGTAATTAGACTTAGCAATTAAATATTCAAATCTTTTATATTCATGCGCATGTTAATAAGATGCTTTAACATGCCAGCCTTTTCATAGGCTCTTATGGCAGATGTATTTTGATCATACACGTCCAATCTAATTTCAAAGACACCTTTTGTTTTACACCATTTTAAGAGTGCGTCCATAATTAATTTATTATATCCGTTTCCTCTGTGGTTTTCAGGAACATACATGAACCCTAAATAGCCTTGTTTGGCGTATTTTATATAATGTTTATTTTTTTTAATTTTTGCGTATCCAGAGGCAACTAATTCATTATTTAGTTCAACGACAAATAAAATTGAATTCTTATTTTTTATTATTTCAGATAAATCATAGTAGACGACCCTTCCCTCGTTGATGGTAGAATCCATAGGTCTTTCAGCATTAACAAGACCTTCCATAAAAACCATTAAGTTCGGAAGATCTTTATTCGTTGCTTTTCTTACAAGTGTTTTCATAGATTAGCATGAGGTGTCTGCAATAATTTTCCATTCACCATTTATCTTTTTAAAGATAATCATAAAAACACCATCTGCATTGCCAATATTTCGTACTAAATGATATTCCCCCATCACAAAATAGGAGGCGCTGTTTATTTGAGAAATGTCATTAATTTTAAACCTTAAGGTTCCAGTGTGGTCTTTCGTGGGATAACGTTTCTTATAACCATTCAAAGTAGATTGCCAACCATATTTCAGTCCTGATGATCCGAAAAATTTAAGTGAATCACTCTTCCAATAGCCTTCCATGAATGCCTCTATATTGTTCTTGGACCACGCTTTTTCTTGAGATTTCATGATTGATAAAATTGTCTTCTTATCTTTTTCAATACTACTAGTTGAGCATGAATTGAATACTAGGCAAATCAATAAAGTGGATATAAATAGTTTCATAAGGAGTTGTTTTTTGGAGTTATAGCAAATGAATATGAATAGTTGTTATTACCTGAGATTATATAGTCGGGATGCACCAATCTTCCCCATGATGTATCACCACCAACGCCCATTTGGAGATAATCAATATTCCATTGAACAGTAGTTCCTATGTTAATGTCTGCCCCATGCTTTTTGGTAACAGGGACTAGACCTGATGCAGATTCTAAGGCTTCTTCGCTATTGAAGTCTAGTTCTTGCATGTTAAATGGCCATACACTTGTATTGAGTGAAATAGGAGAGGTTACACTTAAAGTTAGATTAGAAGAAGATAGTTTTACCCATCGGACGTCTGTTTTGTTTCCTGTTTCCTGAGGACGTGAATAACGATGAAATTGGTCCACAATTTTACCAGAATATAACCCTATTTTTTGACCAGTTTTTCTGTCCCAGTAACTTTCATTTGGGCCCTTCCCGTACCATGATACGTCAGTAAATGAGTTGTCTAAAGTCATATACATTCCCAACCTTGGTATGTTTGGTAAATCTTTCTTTAAAGGGCTGTAAATTATATCAATATTGATAGTTCCATTCTTGAAGATAGAAAAATTTGCTTGAATATAAGCAACGTTATTTGGTAGCTGATACTGAATTTCGAATAATACTTGGTTTTGAATTATTTTGGGTTTTTTTGTAAGCTTTGCACGATAATTATAGCTTGCATCTTGCCATATTTTTGCCCATGTGTCCATACCATTTCCCAAATCATTATCGGTTGGAGGTCTCCAAAAGTTTGGTTTTATAGGTTGGTTAGTTATGTTTTCCCCGTGATATTTCCAGGAAATGATTTCTCCTGTGTTCGAATTGATAGTTAGATTAGTGATGTCATTTTTTATTAGAATGTTGTTTTTCTCTATTATTTCTAAATTGTTACCGGTTGTTAATATCGGGCTGCTGTTACCATTGTGCAAAACGAATTGATCCCAAGCTAATTCATACCCCTTAGGAATGATTTCCGAGGCCTCTTTTTGACATAAATTCACCTCTAGGATGTATTGTTTCTCAGGGATAAATAGATTTGGGATTTCTGGGAAAACCATTTCAAGTTTAGTTTGGGGCTTTATATTGAGGGGAATATCTTTTCTTAGAAGAGTTTCTTTACCGTCAATTAATAATTTTAATTGAATTATTTTATTTGATAAGTTTTCAAAGAAATTTTTATTTATTATTTCAATAACACCATTTCCTAAATAATTAAATTGAACCGGTTCATATACTTTTTTGACTTCGGACAGATGAGGATGAGGGAGCCGATAGGGGTCTACTAAGCCATTATTTAAAAAATTACCATCAGTTGGTAAATCTGGATGATAGTCATGCCCATAAGCTAAATAGGGCTCTCCTTTTGCGTTTTCATATTCCAGGCTCTGATCGACCCAGTCCCATATGTATCCCCCTTGTAAATTGGGATATGTTTCAATAATATCCCAAATATCTTGTAAGTTTCCAACTGAATTTCCCATAGCATGGCAATATTCGATAATGATTGAGGGTTTTTTTGAATCAGATTTCCCATAAAGGATTAAATTTTCAGGCTTGGGATACATTGGGCAGAATATATCGGTATAATTGGAGGCAATAGCAGGTTCATACTGAACAATTCTATTGCTATCTTGCTCTTTTAGCCATTGATAGGTTGTTTTGAAAATTTCTCCTTCACCAGCTTCATTTCCTAGTGACCAAGCATATATGGACGGATGATTTCTATCCCTGTAATACATGCGTTGCGTGCGCATCATGTGTGCAGGGAGCCATGACATTTCGTTTCCAATTTGTGTCTCTTCTGAAATTGCAAGAGGATGACTTTCAATATTGGCTTCATCAATAACGTACAAGCCATACTTGTCACACAAATCAAGCCAATAAGGGTCATTGGGGTAGTGTGCTGAGCGTACAGCATTGATGTTGTTTTTCTTCATTAAAGCGATATCCTTTTCCATCAATTCTTTTGAAATAACATGACCTGTAAAAGGATCAGTTTCATGTCTATCGACCCCCTTAAAATAGATTGCTTTTCCATTAATGAGTACTTGACTGTTTTTAATTTCAACACTCTTAAAGCCAATACGTTTTGTGATAAATTGCTGATTATCCAATGTGATTTTCAAAACGTAGAGGTCTGGCCGTTCTGCAGACCAAGGGTTTACATCATAAATAACAGTCTTTACAATAAATTCATTTGATGAATGAGCAGGTATAGAGATGTTTTCTGACTTTTTAAAAAGCAAAGTTTCATTGTCTAATATTTCAATAACTATTGTTTTTGACACACTTTTTTCTGAATCATTTGTTATTGAAAAAGTTCCTTCAAATAGACCGTTTTTATAAGTTTTGTTTAAGGAGTTATTAGCATGAAAATCAGAAACATGAACTTTTGGACGCGTATATAAATACACGTCGCGTTCAATACCACTCATTCTTAACATATCTTGACTTTCTAAATAACTGGCATCACTCCATCGAAACATTTGCAAGGCAATTATGTTTTTTCCTTCGTTTAGATATTTCGAAATGTTGAATTCTGCGGGTGTTTTACTTCCTTGTGAATAACCGACATATTCACCATTGATATAGATATACATAGCAGATTTGGCACCTGCAAAATGAAGTATAACATCTTCTGACAAAAATTGTGAATTCAAGTTTACTATTTTCCGATACGTACCAACAGGATTATAGTCGGTTGGTACATTTGGCCATTGAGTTGTAAATGGGTAGCGTTCATCTAAATAAATTGGATTTCCAAATTTCTCTACTTCCCAATTGGCAGGAACATGAATAGATGTCCAATTAGAATCATCAAACTTCATATGTTGAAAAGACCTAGGACGTTTTTTAGGGTTTTTAACCCAGTGAAATTTCCAGTCACCATTTAAATTTAAAAAGCGTTTTGAGTCTTCTTTAGAAGTCATTCCTTCAGATTCAAAGGCAAAAAAAGAGGCGCGAGGCGGGAGTTTATTAACTTCAAATATTTTGTGATTGAAATGACATATTTGTTCACTAACGACTGGCAGGTTTGCTCGATGGCAACCAAAAATTAAAAAAGATGATATTAAAAATAAAAATTCTTTCATTGATAAATTCTCATGAAGTCTTCACTAAAAATTTTCCTTAAATAAAAGATTAATTCCATGGCATTTGTGATACTAAAAATCATTGGTGGTTTGATTTTTATAACATTGTGATCTGGACCATCAATACTCATTAAAATGTGATGTTCTTTAATTCTATTGACTAAATATTGGGCCTGCTCAGGGAGAGGTTTTAAATTTTGATCAACTAATTCAAATCCTAAAAATAAACCTTGTCCGCGAACATCACCAATTATAGGATAGCTTTTGGAAAGAGTTAATAGTTCAGATTTTAAAAAGTCGCCTACAACTAAGGCATTGTGTTGTAAGTTTTCTTTTTTCACTGTTCTCAGAACTTCAGTTGCGATGACCGAAGAAACGGGATTACCACCAAAAGTGTTAAAATATTCCATCCCATTAGCAAATTTTTCAGCAATTTCTTGGGTGCAAGCTACAGCCGCAACGGGATGTCCATTGCCTAAAGGTTTTCCGATTGTAATAATATCTGGAACGACATTATGTAATTGAAAACCCCAAAATGTTTTTCCCATACGGCCACAGCCTGTTTGAATTTCATCAGAAATACAAACACCCCCTGCATCTCGAACAATGCGGTAAGCTTTTTGTAAAAATCCCTTTGGTAATTCAATTTGTCCGCCGCAACTTATAATGGGTTCGATTATAAATGCTGCTACACTTCGTTCTTTATCGTTTATATTGATGACGCACCGTTGTACTTCATGAGCGTAGTGATCTGAGATGTTATCACCTTTATATTTTCCTCTAAACACAGTGGGTGTCGAAAATATATGTGTGTGCTCGGGAGCTCCTGAACCTCCTTCCCCATCAAATTTATAAGAGGAGATGTCGACGCACAAATTGGTGCTTCCGTGATAACCAGCCTCGCTGGCAATTATATCTTTTTCTCCAGTTGCTATTTTCGCCATTCTTACAGCTAGCTCGTTGGCTTCACTTCCTGAATTGACAAAATGAAGGACATTCAATTTTTCTGGTAGCGTTTCAATAAGCTCCCCAGCTAGTTGATTAATGCTTTCATGTAAATAACGCGAATTAGTATTAATTAAAGCCATTTGCTCCTGGCCTGCCTGTACTACATTAAAGTGCTCATGACCAACATGAGCAACATTATTCACTGTGTCTAAGTATTTTTGAGCATATTGATCCATAAGATAAACTCCGCTACCACGAACCATCTTAAGTGGGGTTTTGTATTGTAAACTCAGGCTTTTACCTAAATGCTTTTTGCGGTATTTAACAAGTGTTTCATTAGAAATAATGTTGGGAATCTGAAGATGTGTGGATTTAAATAACAGATTTGGATCAGGACATATACTTTTCCATATGTCTATTTGTTTGGGATATGTGACACCAGGAAAATCTACTTGATAATCCAACATAGATAGCATAATTTGAAAATGTAGATGAGGCGCCCAATTACCATTTTCAAGAGAACTGCCTAATTCAGCAATTTTTTCACCTTTAGCTATAATATCTCCAATGCAATGTGCAGTTGCACTTTGAATCGAATTATGACCATACAACGTAAAAAACTCAAAATCATTCACTTGATGTTTGAGTATTACAAGCCCACCGTATTCTTTATCACCCTTATCGTTAACTGCCGCAACAACTTCACCGTCAAATAATGCGTGGACGGGTGTTTTAGCGGGTAACCAAAAATCAATACCTAGATGAATAGTTCTGCTCTCCGGGCCGTTATTGCCAATTTTATCATATTCTGAGGAGGTGTATAGAGCTCGTGGTTCTAAATAGCCACCACTTAAAACCTGTTGTGGATTTTGTGCTTGAAGTTTGTCAATTTTATATTGGAAAAAACTTAAATCATTAAAATTTTTTTCATGACCCAGCCATTTACTCGACACACTTAAATCAAGGTGTTTGAGCTGATTAACCCCTATAGTTGGAAATAAATTAGATACTTTAAATGAATGCTTCAAAGCCCAGTTGTCAAATTTTTTTTTAGTAGGGTGAGCTGGAAAATCACAAGCTGCTCTAAAGCTGTAGTGTGCAAAATCTGGACTAATATCATGCCATTTTTCAAGGAGATTCCAAGCGGGTTTAGAACTAATTTGCAGATATTCATTATTAGGCTCTTGTGTTTGATTTATAACAGATGAGGTGTATGAAATAATCAAGCGCATAGCGATTGAAAGATAGAGATGTTCTAATTCTGTTTCTTGTAATGGAAAAACAGAATGATATCCTGACACAATTGGTAATGCAGCTTCCAACGGATCCTGATGCCCCATGATAGCGTAACAACAAGCTATAGCAACATCGTTTATTATTTGCGTGTAAATAGCATCACCATAATCTATAATAGAAATGACCTTAGGATTTGATAGTTCCTTTGAAACAATAATATTATAGTTATTTGCATCGTTGTGCACGATAGATTGACGTAATCTTTTATATGAGGCTAAATTGTGTTCGAAACGCTTTTGAAAGGCGCTAATGATTTTTTTTTCTTCTTTTTTAAAAAGATGATTATGTTCTAGAGTCCATAATGCGTTTGCAGTATCCCATTCAAATTTACCGTGAGCCTCCGAATGCTTGAAATTTAGAAGAGCTCGAGTAAGTTTTCCACAGGTTTCGCCCAAGCTGTAATGAAGTTTGTCAAGCCTTGGATTTACATCATTCCATATTCTTCCAGAAACCCAACTTAATAGTCTTACTGTTTGTTTTTTATTTCCATTACAAATTTCAGAAGTAAAGTTTCCATTTTGATCAGAAATAATTTGTGGAATCATTAAGTCAGTACTTACTTTTTCTAAATAGATTAGAATGTCTTGTAATAAAAACCTGAGTTTGTTATTTGAGTTTTCACGCGAAATTTTTAATATGTATTGTGTTTCACCATCGATAACAATTTTAAAATTAAAGTCTACAAACCCAGGCAAACGGAACGCTTTCCCTTTTAAATGGTATAGTTTAAAAAGTATTTTTTCTGCTTCTTGGGCAGAAGGTTTTGAATGGTGACTGTTCATTTAAATTAAAATTGTCTGGGAAGATTGCACTACAAATTACATTTTTATCTTAATATAAATCCATTTTTTATGGAATCTTTTGGGTCAAATACAAATGTTTGCATTCCTGTAATGTAAGCAGTTCCTTCTACTTGTGGGATAACAGATTTGAATGAACTGTACAATTGTTCTGATACAACAGATCCTTTAAATACGGAACCTGTAATACTCTCAAAAGTCATGATATCACCGATATCGAGATCACCACGCATTTTATGAATAGCCATTCTTCCAGAAACTCCCGATCCAGTGGGACATCGGTCTACCTCACCTTCTGCAAAGACACATACATTTTTACTATTGGCCCCTGATGCTTGTTTTTTGGTATCTATAAAAATTGTTCCGTATAGAAAACTTAAATCTTTTTCATAGGGATGTATGATAGAATTATCAGCACTCATGATGCCATTTTTTATTTTCATACCGATATTGATTAATTGTTGGTAGTGTTGAGAAGACAGGTCAAATGTAAAATCATTTTTATCGATATCAACATAGGCGTAAAAAGCGCCACCATAAGCTAAATCATAAGTAATTGTTCCAAGATCTTTTAAAATAATTGTTTTATCCAACCCGACAACATAGCTTGGAACACAGTGAAAACGCACATGTTGAACAATGCCATTTTTGACATGAACATAAGATGAAATTCTACCGCAAGGAGTGTCTATTTTCAAAACATTATCTCCTTCACGTGGACTGATCCATTTCATGTTAACAGCCAAGGTGGAAATGGCAATAATAGCATGACCACACATGGTTGAGTAACCGTTGTTGTGTAAAAAAATGATACCAAAATCTGCTTTCTCATCATTTGGAGGAAGCAACAGACAACCGTACATATCTGCATGACCTCGTGGCTCAAACATTAATAACTTCCGTAAATCGTCATAATGTTCTTTGCAATATCGACGAAATTCTAAAACAGAACTTCCTTTTAAAACAGGAAAGCCATCAACAATAACTCTAAGAGCTTCGCCCCCAGTATGCATATCAATTGTTTTGATTTGCAACCAGTTTGTTGGTGGGATAAAATTAGTATTTGTTTTAATATTATGATAAATGCTACTCATTGCTAATTTTATTATAATAATATTTGGCAGCTACTAAATCTTCAAGGGCATGCCCAACGGATTTAAATACCGTTATTTCAGATTCGTGAGTACGGCCCTTTTTTAGGTTGGAGCATAAGTCAAAAAGATCTGCCTTAATATCTGAAGGGTTTAAAATACCGTGTTTAATGGGAATAGCAATATCACCACTTTCTTCAAGGCCACTCTGAAAGCTATCTATGAAAATCGATGCTTTTGTTATGGTCATATCATCGGCCTCTCGCATGTCTTTTTTATAGGCTCCAACAAGATCAATATGTTGTCCTTTTTTTAGGAATTTACCAAAAATTAAAGGAGTTTTTGATAAGGTTGCACACGAGATAATATCAACTTCAGATATTTTTTCTTTGATATGGTTAATAGCTTCAATTGAAAATTGAGTCGTTTCTGAAAACTTTTTACAAATAGCCAAAGCCTTATCAAAATTTCTGCCCCAAATGTAAACTTGTTCTATGGGTCTAATCGAGGCATGAGCTTTAATTAAATTAACAGATAATTCTCCTGTACCAATCATTAAGAGTGATTTTGAGTTTTTTCGAGATAAGTAAAAGGATGCTAAAGCAGATGTTGCTGCAGTACGCTTAGCTGTCAAATTTTTAGCTTCAATCAGGGCCTTTACATCACCTTTTGCAGCATCTAGGTAAATATATGTTCCTTGAATAGAAGGTAGATTATATTGTCCATTTTCAGGAGAAACCGTAATCACTTTGACACCAGCCTCTTTGCTTGGATTCCATGCCGGCATTAGTAATAATGTTGATGCAGTGTTTGCTTCGGGATTTGGGAAATCATGATGGTGTCGTTGAGGGACAATAATTTCATTTGCAGAAAATCCAATTCTCAATTCAGAAATGAGAGAACTAAAATCTGTATTGTTTTCTATAAAACCATTCGTAATTTGAAGTGCATTAAACATGATTTAAAGATAAAAAATCCTGAAACTATAATTAAATTTTCTTCTTCTTTTTTTGAGATCTAACACCCTCTATGATGACAGTAGAGATTATTAATAACCCTCCTACTAAGACATTTTTATTTGGAATTTCATTTAAAAAAATATATGCAATTACAATGCCGTAAACAGGTAAAGCACTTGTCATAATAGTTGCAGTACTTGATGTGAAATATTTTAGACTATGAACAAACATGGAGTGTCCTAATGCTGTAGTAAATAAGGCCAATATAATAACGTATGGAAATTGCGTTTGAATTCCAGATGTATCCATGAAATATAAAAACGGTGCTAAGATAAATGTGAGTATGAGTAATTGATACATCATTAACATTGTTCCATTGTAATGCGCAACATGTTGTTTCAGAATCAATATTCGAAGCGAATAACATAAAGCTGAAAGTAAACCCAACAATACCCCTTGGGCATGTGAGCTATTTAAAGTCATTTCAGGAGCAAGAATATAGATGCCAACTAACACCATAAAACCAAGAAAAATATGAGTAGGGTCTAACTTTACCTTTGTAAAGAAAGGCTCTAAAAGTGCTGTCATGACAGGAAATGTATACAATGAGAGCATACCAATTGCTACATTAGAAAATTTGAGTGAATAAAAATAAGTTATCCAATGCGCTCCCATAAATACGGCACTCAAAATAAAAGTCCATAAATCTTTTCGAGACGAAATAGTAAGTCTTATTTTTCTAAGCTTACAAAACAATAATAGGATAACAAATGCTAAAAAAGATCTCCACCAAATAATAACAGGTGTCGGCATTTCAATAAACTTGCCTAAAGCACCTGAAGTGCTTATAAACAACGTGGCGATATTTAGTAATAAGAACTGTTTATAATGCGTGTTTTTCAAAAGGCTAAAGATTCAAGCTATTTAAATGGATTTTGATAATTCTACAAAATATTTGTAAAAGAGCGGAATGGTTTCAATGCCTTTAAAGTAATTGAAAAGGCCAAAGTGCTCGTTAGGAGAATGTATGGCATCGCTGTCAAGCCCAAATCCCATAAGTATTGTTTTGCTCTTAAGCTCTTGTTCAAACAAAGCAACAATTGGGATACTTCCCCCACTGCGTTGTGGAATAGGTTTTTTCCCAAAGGTGTCTTCATAGGCCATTGAAGCAGCTTTATAACCAATATTATTAATGGGAGTAACATAGCCTTGGCCACCATGATGAGGTGTTACTTTTACCGATATGCCTTCTGGCGCAATGGCTTCAAAATGTACTTTAAAAAGTGACGTGATTTCTTGCCAATCTTGGTTAGGAACTAATCGCATGGATATTTTAGCAAATGCTTTGCTTGCAATTACGGTTTTAGCTCCCTCACCGGTATAGCCACCCCATATACCATTGACATCAAGTGTTGGTCTTATCGAATTTCGTTCATTCGTTGTGTAACCATTTTCTCCATAAACAGCATTAATATTTAATGCCTTTTTATAAGCGTCTAAAGAAAAAGGAGCTTTAGCCATTTCATTGCGTTCTTGGGAAGAAAGCTCTTCTACTTTATCATAAAATCCCGGAATTGTAATTCGGTTATTGTCATCGTGAAGCGATGCAATCATCTTAGTTAAAATGTTTATGGGGTTTGCCACAGCACCACCGTATAATCCTGAATGTAAATCGCGATTAGGCCCTGTCACTTCTACTTCAACATAACTTAACCCTCTAAGACCTGTTGTAATTGAGGGGACATCTTTGGCAATCATGCCTGTATCTGAAATTAAGATGACATCATTGTTTAATTTTTTTTTATGTTCTTTAACAAAATCAACTAAGTTGTTACTTCCAACTTCTTCTTCTCCTTCTATCATGAATTTGATATTGCAGGGTAATTGATTTGTTTGATTCATGATTTCCAAGGCTTTTACATGCATGAACATTTGGCCTTTATCATCACAGGCACCACGAGCAAAAATTGCTCCATCAGGATGTATATCTGTACATTTAATAATGGGCTCAAAGGGTGGAGAGTTCCATAAACTTAAGGGATCTGGTGGTTGTACATCATAGTGACCGTACACTAAAACTGTAGGTAGTTTTGTGTCAATAATAATTTCACCGTAAACAATAGGGTGTCCTTTGGTTTCACAAATTTCAACATGTTGACACCCCGCTTTTTTTAATTCCTTTGCAGTGGCTTCGGCTGTTTTTAAAACATCGTTATTGTATGCTGAGTCAGCACTTATAGATGGGATTTTGAGAAGTTCTATAAGTTCGTTTACAAATCTATTTTTGTGGGTATCAATATATGATTTTATACCTGTCATGAGTCACTAAATTTAATGATTTGTAAAAGTACAAAAAGCGATATTATTTTTTATGGATAGATTTGAATATTAAAAGGAATGTTTATATTTGCAATCCATTTTGCAGGCGTGGTGGAATTGGTAGACACGCTAGACTTAGGATCTAGTGCCGCAAGGTGTGAGAGTTCGAGTCTCTCCGCCTGTACGATTAAAAAGCTTCTTGTTTTCAAGAGGCTTTTTTTTATTTCAAATTACTCAAATAATTGATTGACAATATTTTAGTTTAAGCTTATGACAATCAAAGATGATGATTTGATTGTGAAAGTTTGTAACTTTGTTTGTTTAATGTGCTCAGATGAAAGATATAAACGAAGGTTTCGAATCTCCTTTAGAAATAAAAGTAAGTTTTAATAAACTACTCTTGCAATACAGTGAGCTTTTAAAGCACTCAGATAAACATATTGTAAGTAAATCACAAAGAATATTAGAGGTTGCAGAGAATTATCCTGAGTTACGAGATGGATTTAGCGATGTGTCTGTTTTAAAGCTTAGAGAAAAAGAGATAAGTGTGATTTTGCAAGATGCTTTTAGTGCAATTCTCACAAAAAATGAGATAAAGACAGCTTCAGTACCATTTCATAATTTAATTTTTAATGCCTCTGATCGATTTAGAAATATTCTGAAAACGGCAGGCACAAATTTTGAATTAAACCTAAGGTATATGCCGTCTGATGAAAAGTATATTATTGCTTGTGCCATTATTTTGAACGTTTGTTATGGATATAATATAAATTTTAAAAGACCCTTTTATTATGAAATCCCTGATGTAAACGGAATTTTGCGATATTATAAAATACTATATAATGCCGATTTCACTGAAATAATTCCTAAAAAACACGCACCTCATATAACGCAGCAAGATTTTGAGTTATTACTTGATAATTTTGAAAATATTGAACTCTGGAAAGAAAAATTTCCGCCATCTAGTTATTTGTTTAAGGGATTTGTTATATCAAATATTTTTGATGTCACTGACGATCAATCTATTTCAAATATCAAATCTTCATTAATTGGAAGAAATAAGCGAAGAGCTGAAGGTGGTATGGATAGTTTTCATAAAATATTTCAATCTCTTTTGGGCTTAAATGATATTCAAGTTGGATTTTCAATTTATAACCAACATGAAGATGTTTTTGAAAGAGCTTATACGTCAGGGTTGGATAGCTTTTTACTCTATAAAAATGAAGCTTCTAAATGTGCTGATATCTTATGTGATTGGTCTCAAAAAAGATTACTGGAGGAAAAAAGATACTTTTCGATTTCTGATGTTCAGATATTACTTGATAAGTCTCCAGCTCCTCATTTAAAATCCCTTGAGGATCAAGGTTTTAGAAGTGCTATTTTTGCACCACTTGCAAATAATGATGGTTTGATGGGAATTCTTGAAATTGTCTCAAAAGAGCCCTCGGTTTTGAATAGTATAAGTGCCAATAAACTGGAAGATGTTATGCCATTTATTATTTCTGCAGTTGAGCGCATCAAAAAAGATAGAAAAAATTTAATTGAAGCAATTATTCAAAAAGAATGCACGTCCATTCATCCAAGTGTTCATTGGCGTTTTGAAAAAGAAGCGAAAAATTTCATTAAGAACGAATTAAACGGTCAAAACCCTGTTTTTAATAAAATTGGTTTTGATAACGTGTATCCCTTGTATGGACAAATTGATGTAAAAGGTTCTTCAGAAGCACGAAACCAAGCAACTAAAGAAGATTTAAAAGCACAATTAAATCTGGTGAAATTAGTTTTAGAGAAAGCTTTTCAACAAGAGTCATTGCCGATTTATGAACAACATATTTTTCAAATTAATAACTACCTTGATCAATTAGATCATCACTTTCAAGTTGATACGGAGCAACAAGTAACTCGATTTTTAAAGGAGGATATCAATAGTATTTTTAAACATTTCACAAAGAGAAATATCTTTGTTGATGACCTCAAGTCATACCGTAGTAATATTGATAAAAAATTACATGTGTTATATTACCATAGGAAACAGTATGATAGCACCATGACATCTATTAATAAAGAACTTGCATCCCTTTTAGATAAAAAACAAGAGGAAGCACAATTGATGTATCCGCATTACTTCGAGCGATTTAAAACAGATGGCGTAGAACATAATATGTATATAGGAGAGTCTATTACAAAAAATGATAGTTTTAATTCTATATATCTATATAACTTAAGATTGTGGCAATTACAAGTGATGTGTGAAATGGAAAATGCTTATTATCAAATGCAATCTAATTTTCCGATTTCATTAGACGTGGCTTCAATGATTTTGGTATTTAATCAGGCTTTATCGATAAGTTTTAGAATGGATGAAAAACAATTTGATGTGGACGGAACATATAATGCACGTTATGAAATAGTAAAAAAACGTGTAGATAAAGCTTATATTAAAGGAACCAGTGAACGAGTTACTAAAAAAGGCAAAATAAGTATTGTGTACTCTCAAAAACAAGATGAAATAGAATATTTAAGATATGTTAAATTCCTTCAATCGAAAAACTATTTGGATAATGATATCGAAATTGTTGAGTTACAAGATTTGCAGGCTGTCACAGGTCTGAAAGCCATACGGGTAAGTGTTCTTTATCATGCAACAAAAAATGATAAGGCATTTTACACCTATACCGACTTAATGAAGGAAATTAAGGCTTAGAATCAATTAATCATGCGGTTACTTTATGAATAATGAAAGGCGACAGCAAAAGACAAGACACTAACAACGATACCTACCATAAACACAGAGTATGTCAACCTTAGTAACTTATACTTTCTGTTCAAAACTAAACCCAAGAAATAGAGGTCTTTTGTAAGGGAGCCATATAAGTAATCTCTGTCTTGCATCATTTCTCCCATGGCCCATTCAAATTCATTTAGTGCCATTTTATGGAAATTGCCGAAAAAAAGAAGATTTACTTTTTTAGCAGCAACGTCTTGTTTACTAAATTTACCTTGAGTAACATTTGGCCTAGTTGCAAGAATTGAAAGTATGATAGACACAACGGTAAATCCTGTAAAAATAACTGTTGGCCATATGAGATAATCATTTGATGGATTATCCAATTTTGAGACGAGATTTGATAGCACTAAGGAAATAATTATGGCATTAACTGATAATAATATATTTGCCTTTGTATCTGCAATATCACTGAGCGTAATGTGATTTCGTAGTGCTACCCTGAACATTGTTTCAATACCTCTTTCAGGTAACTCAATCTTATTTTTTTTAAAACTTAATTCTTCTTTTTTGTAGTTTAATTTTGAGTTTTCTCGTTTTAGTTTATTTTGAGTTTTTAATAATTCTGACAAATTTCTCCTTTTTCCTTTTTCCCATATCTGTGAGGCTTCATTACTGTAAAATTGATGCTCAATTGCTAAGAAATTTATATTTTCTTCCAGCCATTCAAGTTCTGTTAATGTTTTGTTGCAGGTGAATTCCCATTCTTTTCGCAAAAGTTCTGCAATTTGGATGTAATTTTTACTCGCAATGTGACCACAATCGGCATCTCGGATAATTTTTTCATTGTCATTATTTGGATGATGATTGATTTTAGTTGCCATAATCAGTGCTGAAATAGTATCAATATCAGAAGCATTACAATTGTTTTCTAAAAGAAAGGCCTTTGCTATTTTGACACTTTCCATTTCATGGTTTTTAGAACTTACGGTGTAACCGGTATCATGCAACCAAGCACTTAGTAATAAAATATCTTTATCTCGATTCTCAATAGCTGATACTTCAACTAATTGATGGACATTGTCAACAACTTGTTGGGTATGAGCGAGGTTGTGAAATACAAATTTATTATCGAGTTTATTATTAAATAATTCAATGACAAATTTTTCTGTTTTTGAAATGAGTATCTCCATGTAAATCAATGATTTTCAGTAAAAATACTAAACTTTATGAAACCTTTCTAAATGAGATAATAGTTGTTTTAATTAAACCTGTTTTAAAATTACGTTTTGTTGTAAAGAAGTAAAATATTTCTGATATTAGATAAAAATATTGTTAACTATCTAGAAGAAAATAAATTACACGATGCTTACCTGGAAAGATCTTATTAATTTTTCAGTTAAAGGAAATCCTATTCCAAACTTTAAAATAAAAAAAACGGATGCTCATTGGCGGTTAAATTTAACACCTGAGCAATTTAGAATTACAAGGCAAAAAGGAACTGAAAGGCCAAATAGTGGCTCCTTCTGTAGCAGTTATGAAGATGGAAAATATAATTGTGTCTGCTGTCAAGCCCCCTTATTTGACTCAACAATTAAGTTTAATTCTGGAACCGGATGGCCAAGCTTCACACAACCAATAAAAGAAAATGCTTGTAAATACGAAAAAGATGACTCTTTTGGAATGGTTCGTATGGAGGTTATGTGCAATACCTGCGATGCGCATTTAGGACACGTGTTTCCTGATGGGCCAGAACCTAGTAGATTACGTTATTGCATCAATTCTGAGTCTCTTATGATTGATAAAGATTAAAGAAATGGATAAAAATCTGCAGTTAGCTACCATTGGAGGAGGGTGTTTTTGGTGTACAGAGGCAGTTTTTCAGCAAGTTAATGGAATTAAAAAGGTGGTTTCAGGCTACTCTGGTGGCCGTGTACCAGGTCACCCTACCTATAGAGAGATATGCTCTGGACTCACAGGTCACGCTGAGGTCATTCAAATCACATTTCAACCTGATGTTATTACTTATGAGGATATATTAGTTATATTTATGACAACACATGACCCTACAACTTTAAATCAACAAGGTGCAGATAAAGGTACTCAGTACCGTTCAGTAATTTTTTTTCACGATAGTAATCAAGAAACTATTGCCTCCTCAGTTATAAATACCTTGTCATCTTATTTTAATAAGCCTATTGTTACTGAGGTTACAATGCTGGATGTTTTTTACGAGGCTGATAAGGAGCATCAAAATTATTATAATAACAATTCAAATCAAGGCTATTGTAGTTTTGTAATTGCCCCAAAATTAGCAAAGCTTCGAAAGTTACATTCTAACAAATTAAAATAATTGGCTAGTAACAATTTTATATTGAAATTGACACATGAAAATAAAATTAACCATCTGTATCGCTTTTGTAATTCTTATAAACTTAAGTGGTTGTGCAAATTTTAAACCTCAATATGAAACAAAAAATGATGTAGAATTTTTAAATGAAAAAAAAGTTTCTCATTCATTTTATTTAATTGGAGATGCAGGAAATTCTGCTAATGAATCGGGAGCTTTGGATTTATTAAGGAAGCAATTAGACAAGGCTAATAACAATAGTACGGTTATTTTTTTAGGGGATAATATATACCCAAAAGGACTTCCAAAAAAAAATGATAAAGGTAGGGTTGATGCTGTTAATCAATTAAACGCACAAACAAATGTAGTTTCAAATTTTTCTGGGGAAACCATTTTTATCCCCGGTAATCATGATTGGTATAATGGAGGAATTACAGGGTTAAAGCGTCAAGAAGAGTTCATTGAAAAAAAGATTGGTAAAAATTCTTTTTTACCTGAGAATGGTTGTCCAATAGAAAAAGTAGATATCTCAAAAGATATTGTTCTTATTATAATTGATAGTGAATGGTATTTAACAAATTGGGACAAGCATCCCGGAATAAACAGTAACTGTGAAATAAAAACTCGTGAGAGTTTTTTCGACGAGTACGAGAGTCTTATCAAAAAGGCTCGGGGAAAAACAACGATTGTCGCATTACATCATCCTATTTTCACTAATGGCCCTCATGGAGGGCAATATTCATTTAAATCTCATCTAGAACCTTTACCAATTATAGGGACAATAAAAAATATCCTCAGAAGGACCGGTGGTGTTACAACAGTAGATCAGCAAAACAAGCGTTATAATGATTTACGTAACAGAATTATAACGCTTTCTCAAGAAAATGAAAAGACAATTTTTGTCTCGGGTCATGAACATAGTTTACAATATATAGTTGAAGATAATTTACCTCAAATAGTAAGTGGTTCAGGATCTAAATCTAGTGCTACAAGAACGGTTGGTACAGGACTATTTTCTTACGGATCTGTTGGGATTGCTCGTCTAGATATAAATGAGGATGGATCAAGTGTTGTGGCTTTTTATTCAAGCGTTGGTAATAAAAAGGTGTTTCAAACTGAAATTTTTAGTGCAAACAAGAAGGCCACTGTTAATTACCCTTCAAATTTCTCAAAGTTTCAAAGGAGTGCTATATATGCGGAAAAGGAAATCAAAAAGTCTAATTTTTACACCTCAATTTGGGGAGAACGTTATCGAACATATTATGGTGTGAAAGTAGAAGCGCCAATCGTAAATCTGGACACCTTATTTGGAGGTTTGTTGCCTGTAAGAAAAGGAGGAGGTCATCAATCCAAATCGTTACGATTAAAAGATAGTCGCGGTAGCGAGTATGTCATGCGTGCGTTGAGAAAAAATGCGGTTCAATACCTGCAAGCAGTGGCCTTTAAAAATCAATATGTTAAAGATGAATTTAGAGACACTTATACGGAAGGCTTATTGTTAGATGTTTTTACAGGGTCTCATCCTTATGCTCCTTTTACTATCGGTACTTTAGCCGATAAAATTGGAGTTTTTCATACAAACCCGGTATTGTATTATGTTCCAAAACAAAACGCACTAGGATATTACAACGATGATTTTGGAGATGAATTATATATGATAGAAGAACGAGCGTCTGACGGTCACGGTAATCAAAAAAGTTTCGGTTATTCAGATAAGCTTATTAGTACTACAGATTTATTAAAGGAGTTGCACAAAGATGAAGATGTTGTTTTAGATGAGGCTGCTTATATTCGAGCAAGATTGTTTGACATGTTAATTGGTGATTGGGATAGACATGAAGATCAGTGGCGATGGGCAAAATTTAAGGAACAAAGCAAAACTGTTTACCGTCCTGTCCCTCGAGATAGAGATCAAGCATTTTCAATTATGGCAGACGGAGCTCTACTAGGAGTTGTTACTAAAATTTTACCGTCTTTAAGACTTATGCAGTCGTATGGTGAAGAGTTGAAAAGCCCAAAATGGTTTAATTTAGAACCATACCCACTTGATATGGCGTTAATTAATGAGTCCGTAAAAACTGTTTGGGATAAACAAGTACAACTTATTACAACTAATATTAGTGAAGAGGTCATTGACGAAGCTTTCACCTTTTTTCCAAAAGAGGTTTCAGATGAATCTATTAAAGAAATCAAGAGAAAACTTATTGGCAGGCTTCAAAATTTGCAAACAATATCAGATCAGTATTTTTTAGAGATCAATAAATACGGTGTTGTAAAAGGAACAAATAAAGATGATTTTTTTGAAATTAAGCGTCATCAAAATAAGACAACTGTAACCGCATACCGTATTAAAAAAGGGGTTAAATCAGATGTGTTTTTTAAAAAAACCTACAGTAAATTGACAACTAAAGAAATATGGATCTACGGTCTTGATGATGATGATTGCTTTGAAGTGACAGGTCAAGGAACAGATTTCATTAAAGTAAGATTAGTTGGTGGGCAAAATAAAGACACTTACAATGTTCAAAATGGAAAGAAAGTTGTGGTATATGACTTTAAAACCAAAGAAAATGAATTTGTGACTAAAAGGGGGTTGAGAAAATTGACAGATAATTATGAAACGAACGTGTATGATTATAAAAAATTAAAATATAATTCAAATCTACTAATTCCATCTTTTGGTTCTAATCCAGACGATGGATTTAAAATAGGATTGATAAATATCAATACAAAAAATCATTTTGAGAGGAATCCGTTTTCAGCACAACACAAGTTCTCAGCATTCTATTATTTCGCTACAAATGGATTCGATATGAGTTACACGGGAGAGTTTGCAAATATCATTGGCCAAACAAACTTACATATAAACTCTAAATTTACAAGTCCAAATTATGCAGTGAACTTTTTTGGATTTGGAAATGAAACACCCAATCTTGAAATTGATAATAATGAGATTTCATTAGATTACAATCGGGTAAAGTTAAGAACTATTTTGATCAACCCATCAATTCAATGGCGTGGCCATTTGGGTTCAAGTGTGAGGTTTGGTGTGTCCTATGAATCTATAAAAATAGAGAAATCTCTAAACAGATTTATTGACTCAGTTGTTGATGATACTAAGAATTTAACAAATGATTTTTTAGGAGCATTAATAGCTTACAGTTACAAGAATAGGGATGACAATGCTTTTCCAACATTAGGTTTAGAAACAACGATTGAATTAGGATATAAGTCAAATATTAAGACCTCAAAATCCTTCAGTTACCTTAAGCCATCCGTAGCCTTGGATCATAAAATATCTTCAAATGGACAACTAGTTCTTGCATCTAAATTCTTAGGGCATTTAAATTTTGGTGATAATTTTGAATTTTATCAAGCTGCAACTGTAGGGGCAAATTCCGGTTTACGAGGATATAGAAATGAACGTTTTACAGGAAATAATAGCTTTGTTCAAAGTACTGATTTCCGAATAAATATACGCAAACTAAAAACATCATTACTTCCATTAGATATTGGCTTGTATGGAGGTTTTGATTATGGACGAGTATGGTTGGATGAAGAAAATTCAAGAAAATGGCATCAGTCTTTTGGAGGAGGAGTATTTTTTAATGGTGCTGATATGATAGTTGGAAATCTTTCTGCTTTTTTCTCTGAAGAAGGTGCAAGGCTAGCATTTAAGATAGGGTTTGGATTTTAAAAAATTGATACAACATAGAGGTTCCAATGGGCACAAGGTTACACGTATAAACATAGTTTAGATAATTGGGATTAAAATGTTACATTTATTACTTGGTATAAATATTTTATATGAAAAAGAGATATTTCTTATTGCTCACTGTTATAATTAATGTTGCTGTTCAGGCACAAATTAAATCAACTTATAACATAGGTCTTTTGTTGGATAACACGACCTCTGAAGTTATTTCTATTCTAAATGAACTAGAGCATGAAATCACAGCTGTAGTGGGTGAAGATGCTTTAGTGAAATTTCCCGAGACAGGCAGATTAGTAAACTATTTTGACACAAATGTTGCCTTAAATCATTATGATAAACTCGCTAATGATCCTGCTATTGATATTATAATTGCTTTTGGAATAGTCAATAATAAGGTGATTACAAAAATTACAAATTACGTAAAGCCTACCATTCTTTTCGGCGCCTTGAGTAAAGAATTGATAGATAAAGAGGTGTTTTTTACGAAGAAAAAAAATTTAACGCCTATTTGGAGTTCATTGTCTTATACTAATGACATAAAACTTCTTAAAAAACTATCAAATCCATCTAAAATAGGAGTGATTATCGAGAAGACTTTTACAGATAATTTACCGATTTTAAATATTTTTAAAGTTATTGAGTCTGAATTAGATGTTGATATTAAGGTAATAGCCTTTAATGACGTATTGGATATTACTTCAAATTTAGAAGATATTGATGCTGTTTATTTTGCGGGGGGATTTTACCTAAACGATACTGAAATAAAGAAGCTAGCAAATCTTTTTATCGAAAAAAAATTACCCTCATTTACTGCTAATCCAATCGAAGATGTGACTCATGGAATTCTTGCAACAAACCATAATCAATCTGATTTTAATGAGTTTTTTAGAAAGATAGCATTGACAGTAGAATCAATTATTAGTGGTGAAAACAGGGCATTAATAAGTACTAATTTTGACTCAAAACAGAATTTGACTGTCAATTACAATACTGCTGAAAAAATTGGATTGCCATTAAAATATAGTTTAATAGCATCCACTAATTTTGTTGGAAATCCAAAAGAAATAGTGTCTGACAAAACCTATTCGCTTGTAGATGTTATGCAGGAGGTTATTGCTGAAAATCTTCAATTGCAAGTCACTCAAAAAGATATAAGCCTAGGACAAAAGGAGGTGGCGCTTGCAAGAAGTGATTATTTACCAAGTCTTAAGGTTGGCGCTTCAGGAGCTTATATTGATCCAAAATTAGCAGCAGTTAGTAATGGTCAAAATCCAGAAGTCTCGGCAGAAGCAAATCTAATATTACAACAGACCATTTTATCGGAACCGGCAAATGCAAATATTAGTATACAAAAATCTCTTTTACAAGCACAGCAAGAAGATTATAATAGCGAATCTTTAAATATGGTTTTTAAAGCAGCTACAGCCTATTTTACAGCCTTAATATTAAAGGCAAATGTCACCATACAAAATCAAAATTTAGAATTAACAAAATACAATTTGAGGATTGCTACTGAAAATTATGAGGCAGGGCAATCAGGAAAGTCTGATGTGTTGCGATTCAAGTCTCAGATGGCACAAAACACACAAGAAATGATTGAAGCTATCAATCAATTAGAACAAGCCTTTTTCAACTTAAATCAATTATTAAATAATCCTATTAACACAAAAATTGATGTTGAAGAAGCGGAATTAAAGAGAGGTGTATTTAGTAATTACAATTATGAACAGCTTGGTCAATTTTTAGATGACCCTAGCTTGAGATTGCCTTTTGTACGATTTTTAGTTCAGGAAGGCATGGCCAATGCTCCAGAATTAAAGGCACTCAATTTTAATATAGAAGCAACAGAACGAAGTGAACAATTGTTTGGAGTGGGCCGTTTTATACCTACAGTTGCTTTGCAGGGACAGTATAATTATGAGTTGTCAAGATCGGGGGTTGGCTCTAGTTTTCCTTTGGGCTTTTCTGATCTGCCAGATAAGTTTTATACCGTGGGATTAAATGTATCCTTGCCACTATTTAATCAGAATAAGCAAAACATTAACAAGCAAATTGCAGCAATACAAAAATCACAACTCGAGGTTTCTAAAGAGGCCGTGAATTTGAATATTGAAAAAAATATTAATGACGCAGTACTCGAATTGATTAATCAAATCTCAAATATTCAATTATCAAAAGTATTTGAGGAAACAGCACAAGAGGCTCTTGATTTAACTCAGACATCTTATGAAAATGGAGCTGTCAATATTGTTCAGCTTTTAGATGCTCAAAATAATTATTTACAAGCGCAATTGGCAAGTGCAAGTGCCAATTACAATTATTTACAAGGCGCTATGCAGTTAGAGCGTTCATTAGGATTGTTTTTTTTATTACAAGATGAAATTGAGCGTAAAGCCTTTATTCAACGCTTTTTAGAATTTACCAGAAATAACGATTAATATTTAATATAAATTATGACATTTCCATTTAAAGAAATATTCAAAATCAGCAGATTTTTAGCATTAGTTTTAGTGATAAGTTGCGGAGAAAAACAGGTGAAAGAAGAGGTGGTTTTACGTCCGGTAGCATTTGGAGAAGTTGCTTATTTAGGCAGTGAAAAAATGAGACAGTTCAGTGGATCTGCGAAAACAGAGAAAATAGTAAATCTCAGTTTTAGAGGTAGCGGTATAATTACCAAGCTCGATATGAAATTAGGGCAAAAAGTTAAAAAAAATCAATTATTAGGATCTTTAGATAATGTGTCAGCGAGATTGAGCTATGAGTCATCAATTGAATCTAAAAACAGTTCTGAATCTCAAATGAACACTGCCAAACTAACTTTAAACAGAATAAGAATTCTCTATGAGAAAGGAAGTTCCTCATTGAGCGACTATGAATCCGCTAAGAATTCTTATCGTACAGCAGTTGCAAGTTTCGAATCTGCAAAACGCAGTGTTGCAATTCAACAAGACAAAATTCAATATGGCTATTTGTATGCCTTGGAGGATGGAATAATAGCGACAGTTTCAGCGGAGGTCGATGAAAATGTGTCTCCAGGACAAGTTGTTGGAGTACTGAATGCTGGAACAGCTATTGAAATATCACTAGGTTTACCAGAATCAGTTATCAATGATATCAATCAAGGTATGAATGTTAAAGTTCAATTTACAGCTATTGAAAATGACATGTTTAATGCTGTGGTCACTGAGGTTGCACCGTCAATTGACTCAAATACATCAACGTACCCAGTAACCGTGACGATTAAAGATAAAGATGAACGCATTAAAAGTGGCATGGTTGCAACAGTCTTATTTGAGTTTGATACAGGTGTAATTTTGGAGAAGCAACTTGTTGTACCTACAAAAGCCGTTGGTGAAGATTCTAACGGTAGATTTGTATTTGTTGTTGATGATTCTAAAGATAAAATTTTTGTCAAAAAGAAGACCATCATAATTGGTGATTTTACTCAAGAAGGAATTATAATTAAGTCAGGATTAAAGTTAGGAGAAAAAGTTGCTACAGCTGGTCTTCAAACATTGTTAGACGGGCAACAAGTAAAATTAAATTAAGGTGAAATGAATTTAGCAGCATTTTCAATCAATAGAAACCGAATAACATTTACTGTATTAACTACAATTATGATTTTGGGGATTGTTTTTTACCAATCTCTATCACGTGATAGTATGCCACCATATACGGTAAGAGTTGCCACTGTTGTCACGTCATTTCCGGGATCAGGACCAGAGCGTGTGGAGCAGTTAGTTACAGACAAAGTTGAAAAAGTTGTCCAGGAATTACCAGAATTAAAAGAAGTTAGTAGTACGTCTAGATCAGGATTGTCAGTAGTGACAGTTGAATTAAAAGATCAAGTAAAGCCAGAAGATTTACAGCCTGTTTGGGATCGACTTAGGAGAAAATTATCTCAAATTCAAGGGCTTCCAGCAGGCGTTTCTCCTGTATTGAACGATGATGGGATTGGTGAAGTTTTTGGCATTGCCGTGGGCTTGGTGATCGATGGATTTTCATACGCAACTGCAAAGGAATATATTGATGACATCAAAGATGATTTTATAAAATTAGATTTGGCAGCTAAGGTTGAATTAGGGGGCGTTCAGGATGAACGAATTTTTATTGAATTTGATAATGCTCGTTTAAAGGAATATGGTTTGTCCGCTTCAAAACTTCAAGCAATTATAAGTTCAAGAAATATACTCAGCTCTGGGGGGCAAGTAAATCTTGAAGATGAGCGTATTATCTTGGAGCCGTCAGGTAACTTTAACTCATTAAAAGACATTGAAGAAACCCTCATACCTGTAGGTAATGGTTCAAAATTACTTTATTTGGGTGATATTACGACTGTAAAAAAAGATTATATAGATCCTCCAAAACAATTAGTAACCGTGAATGGTCAAGATGCTATTTCTTTGCATGTCAGCTTAAAAACGGGGGCCAACGTAATTCAATTAGGTCAAGATTTAGATGTAGTTATTCAGGATTGGAAAAAGCGCTTACCTGTAGGTTTAGAACTTAAACGTTTGTCATCTCTTGACACCTACATTGATAACAAAATTAATGCTTTTGTTGTTAATTTAATTCAGTCAATTGCCATTGTGCTTCTCGTGATGTTGATTTTTCTAGGTCTAAGAACAGGCAGTATTATTGCTAGTCTAATACCGATGGTAACCATCATGACACTCATGTTAATGGGTCTGATTAACATGGGATTGAATCAAGTAACACTGGCAGCTTTAATAATGGCTCTTGGAATGATGGTAGATAACGCAATTGTTGTCGCTGAAACCATTATGGTTAAAATGGAAAATGGTGTTTCTGCAAAAGAAGCTGCTATCGATGCTTGTGGAGAATTATTTACACCATTGCTAATTTCGACGCTTACAACATCAGCAGCATTTCTAGCCTTTTATATGGCAGAGTCAACTATGGGAGATATTGTTGGTCCTATATTTGTTGTGATATCACTTGCGTTATTATCTTCATGGGTTTTGGCGCTAACAGTTATCACATTGTTTTGTTTTATGTTTTTGAAAGTAACTCCAAAATCTGAAAAAAAACCAACATTTATTGACAAGACAATAAATACTCTAAAATATTACTATAAGAACTTAATCTTAGGAGCCTTAGCCTATAAACGTTTGGTGCTTTTTGTAATCGTATCAGTTTTTTTTCTGTCCCTTTTTGGTTTTGGGAAAATACCATTTATTTTTTTTCCAGACAGTGACAGAAATATGGTAACCGTTGACGTAAACTTACCTCAAGGCACAAAAATAGAGGCCACAGGTAACCTGATCAAAGATATTGAGTCATACATCAATTCAGAATTAGTGGTGTCTGATTATAAATTAAATGGTGTCACTGATTGGTCTTCATATGTTGGTTCGGGGCCTTCTTCTTATGATTTGGGGTATACTACAGACGAGCCTGACCCAAGTTATGCACACATATTAATTAACACTTCAGATTTTAACTATAATAATGCTATTGTAAAAAAGTTAGACTCTTTTTGTTTTAATAATTTCCCAAATGCTGATATCAAAGTTGGATTACTGGGTTCAGGGGGTGGAGGAATACCAATTGAAATTAAAATATCAGGAGATAACCCTGATGTCTTGGCACAATTATCCGAACAAACAAAGCAGAAGCTAAAAACGGTACAAGGAACAAAAAACATAAAGGATGATTGGGGTCCAAAAACAAAGAAGTTTGTTGTTAATATAGATCAAAATAAAGCGCAATTAGCAGGGGTTACTAGTGCTGACATCGCTACATCTTTACAGACGGTTTTGGATGGATTTACCACAGGGGAGTATAGAGAAAACGACAAGTCTATACCAATAATAATGCGCGGAAATTCCTCACAGCAACAAACCTTGTCATTTATTGAAACACTGAATATTTATGCTCAGGGTTCCGGAAAAAGTATTCCACTACTTCAAGTTGCTAAAATCATACCGGAATGGCAATACGCTAAAATAAAAAGATTGGATATTGATAGAACTATTAATGTTAGTAGTGAATTAAATTCGAATGGTAATGCTTCGGCTATTATGAAAGAAATGACACCGTACATGATGAACGTTTCTGAAAATTGGCCTGATGGTTATACGTATAAATTTGGAGGAGATGCAGAGAATACGGCTGAAAACATGGGAGCAGTTATTAGCTATCTTCCCTTATCTGGATTTATTATACTTTTACTTTTAATCATACAATTTAATTCAGTTCGAAAAACTATCATGGTCGCATCAACAATTCCTCTAGGAATTATTGGCGTTGTTATTGGTCTATTAGTGTTTCAAGAACCATTTGGTTTTATGCCTTTTTTAGGGGTGATTTCGTTAGCGGGAATTGTAATCAATAATGCGATTGTTCTCATTGATCGAATTCAGATTGAAGAAAATATTATAAATAGGCCTATCCAAGATGCCATTATTGCAGCATGTTTACAGCGTTTTAGACCTATTTTATTAGCTACTTTTACAACAGTATTAGGTTTAATTCCGTTGTATTTAAGTGGAGGTGAAATGTGGGAAGGCATGGCTGTTAGCATCATGATTGGTTTGTTGTTTGGAACAGTAATTACTTTATTATTCATACCAGCATTTTACAGTATATTATTTAAGGTGAATTATACTGGCTACGAGTTTAATGAAAAGATAATGGACGTGTGATTTATAATGGGCTTTATACATATCGTTTTGAGATTTTTTTAACCACACAGCTTGCAGTTTTATTTGGTTCTTTATGTTTTCCTGCGGATTTTTTTGAATTTTCAATGCTTCCTATCATTTATTTGATTAGTATCATTTCAGGGATTTTAATTATTTCTAAAAAGAAAAAAATTCTTTGGATTTGTATCATTCTGTTTAGTATTTCGGCGTTTATTTTTGGTTCGGATATGATTTACGGGACCAGGAGTTCTGAGAATATACTTATTAGATTTTCTGTTTATTTTTTATTCTATGTCATCGTTACTTGGAACATAATTCATCAAGTATGGAAGTCAAAACAGGTCTCTAAAAACGTTATGATTGGACTAATGAGTGGTTATATTTCGTTAGGATTTATCGCGTTTTTCTTATTTATGTCAATAGAATTGATTTCTCCTGGAGCTTTTTCAGGAACTGGAATAATGGACAGTGCTAACTTTAGAACTCATTCGGACAGTTTGTTATATTATGCTTTTATAACACTTTTAACGATTGGATATGGAGATATCAATCCAGTTTTGCCTGTTGCACAAAAAGCGGCAGTTCTTGTTGGCTTAATAGGTCAGTTTTATTTGGTAATAATCACTGCTGTTATTGTAGAAAAATATATCATGCAAAATAAAAAAGACTAATAATTTCATCATTCTAAGATTAAATGATAAAAATTTCCTTCTGATTTACGAGACTTTTCATCAGTAATGAATAAAGTTGAATCATTTTTAAAAATGACACTTTCATTTTGTGACATAAAATTAAAAGGGATTTCAGTCAATGTACCAGTGAAAAAATTGCTTGATTTAAAGTTAGAAAACATCAAAATGGATTTTTCCGTAAGTAACACAACTTTATTTCCTGAACTATTGATGTCAGCAGAAGTAACCCAAGATCCAATGTCACCTTTTGTGTAAAATGTTGAAATATATTGTGCTTTGTGATGTCCTTCATTAGCTGGAATCTTATATAGATTTGTTTTACCGATATTTTTGTGATCTCTACTTTTTGTAAATAAAAATAAACTGTCCTTAAAAAATAAAAAGGATTCACAATCAAAATGTCTTTCCGAGTGTTTTGGCGGAAATTTTGTTTGTTCAGGATAATAAAATGAAATCGTTTTAGCATCAATTTTTTTAGAGCTATTAAGAGACTTGTTAGAGATCTTCAATATCGATAGATTTTTTCTTTTATTATGATTGTTTCCAAAATCACCGATATAAATATTACCCTCCTCGTCAGATGCTAAATCCTCCCAGTCATGATTATTAGTATTGATTATTAATCGTTGTTGTATTTCACCAGATAAATTAACCCCAAAGATAATAGGAGTATTCCCATGATCATTAATCATCCAATAAACGTCTGAGTTAGGGGTTTGCTCAATTCCTGAAACTTCATTTAACGTCTCTGGCAATTCGGCTATAATTGTCAAATTTCCTGTGTTGCATGAAAAGTATAAAAAAGAAAGAAAGGGAATGAGTTTTTTCATGGTAGTCATCGCTATTAGTGCTAAATTTACATAGAAGTATTTATAAATGAAGGATTACGATGTCATTATTATTGGAGGAGGTGCTGCAGGTTTTTTTACGGCAATAAATATTGCCGAAATGTCACCATCGTTAACAATTGCCATTCTAGAAAGAGGTCATGAAGGATTGCAAAAAGTGAAAATTTCTGGGGGTGGTCGGTGTAATGTGACCCATGCAGAATTCACACCTTCAGAACTTGTTTTGAATTATCCAAGAGGAGAAAAAGAATTATTAGGTCCATTTCATCAATTCATGACAGGTGATACCATCGATTGGTTTCTGAAGCGAGATATTCAATTAAAAATTGAGGAAGACGGTCGTATGTTTCCAACATCAGATTCATCAAAAACGATTGTAGATTGCTTTTTAAATGAGGCTAAGAAGCATCATATTGATATTTTTTACAATCAGTCTGTTAAATCATTTATTCGAGAACTATCAGGATGGAAAATTGAAACAATTAAAAGTGTTTTTCAGTCCCAAACATTGGTATTAACAACAGGTAGTAATTCAAAAATATGGGCATTGTTAAAGCGATTTGGACATACCATAATTGATGCTGTTCCGTCACTTTTTACTTTTAAAATAGAGGATGAGCGGATATCAAATATTCCAGGCGTAGTGGTTAACCATGTAACCATAAAAGTTAAGAATTCAGATTTAATGAGTACGGGCCCTTTGTTGATTACTCACGTGGGTATGAGTGCACCCGCAATTTTGAAATTATCCTCCTTTGGTGCCATTGAATTTGCTAAAAGAGACTACAAATTTAAAGTAGAAATTAATTTCGTAAGTCTTACTAAGGAAGAATGTCTTGATGCTCTAAAAGCATGTAAACATCGATTAAATAAGAAAACAATTTCTAAGTTTTCACAATTTCAATTACCAAAACGTTTGTGGCAAGAATTGGTAAAAGCCTCTGATATTTTTGAGGCTACGACGTGGGCAGATGTAAAAAGACAACAGTTAGAAAGCTTAAGCTTACAGTTGACAACAGCAATCTTCAGTGTTGAAGGAAAAAGCACTTTTAAGGAAGAATTTGTCACAGCTGGGGGGGTTGATTTAAAGGAGATTAATTTTAAAAGTTTTGAAAGCAAGTTATATCCCACTTTATACTTTGCCGGAGAAATTTTAAATATTGATGCAGTGACTGGAGGTTTTAATTTCCAAAATGCATGGACAGGAGGATATATAGCTGCGAAATCAATTTCCATGAATCATGCGTATTGAGTTTTTGTTTTTGGTGACACATCGGGAAAGTTAGTATCTTTGCTGCTTGATTGTTTGATATGACAGAAAAAGATTTTATTCCAAGTAACTATTTGAAAGATATAGTCTCAAAACGTTTCTCATGGTCGTCCCCAAGTAATATCGCGTTGATCAAGTATTGGGGTAAGAAAAAAAATCAAATCCCAGCTAATCCCTCTATTAGTTTTACTTTGGATGTCTGTAAAACAACTACAGAATTAGAAGTCTGTAATAAAACCACCGACGAAGACTTTTCATTTGAGATATTTTTAGATAATAAAATTCAAAATGATTTTAGATCAAAAATTGAGACATTTTTTTACCGGGTGGAAACCTTTTTACCTTTTCTTAGGCATTATCATTTTGTGATTAGGACTGAAAACACATTTCCACACAGTTCGGGAATTGCCTCCTCTGCATCTGGAATGAGTGCGTTAGCGCTTTGTTTGATGGGAATTGAAAAAGAGCTTAATCCAAATATGTCAAACATACTTTTTAAGCAAAAAGCATCTTTTTTATCAAGACTAGGATCTGGAAGTGCTTGTAGAAGTATTGAAGGAGATTTAGTTGTATGGGGTAAACATGAAGATTATCCAGAAAGTTCAAATTTATTTGGTGTAAAATATCCATTCGAGGTGCATGATAATTTTAAAAATTATCACGATACAATTTTATTAGTTGACAAAGGTGAAAAACAGGTTAGTAGTTCTGTTGGGCACGAATTAATGCATGATCATCCATTTGCTGAAACACGCTTTCAACAAGCAAACACAAACCTGTCTAAACTTATTATAATATTAAAACAAGGACTTCTTGACGATTTTATAACGCTAGTTGAAAGTGAAGCTTTGACTTTGCACGCGATGATGATGACAAGCACACCTTATTTCATTTTAATGAAATCTAATACCTTGAAAATAATAAATAAAATATGGGATTTCAGAAAAGCTACAGGTTTACATGTATGCTTTACATTGGATGCTGGAGCAAATGTGCATGTCCTATTTCCTGACCATGAAGCACCCCAGATTTATGATTTCATTAGGAATGAGTTAGTTGTTTATTGCCAAAATGGTCACTATATTTGTGATAGAGTTGGTTTTGGAGCAAAAGCTAACCAAGTTTAAGATTATATGAAAGGACCTCTTTTTTATTCTAAAATATTGCTTTTTGGTGAGTATGGTATTATTAAGGACTCTAAGGGCCTTTCCATTCCATACAGTTTTTATAACGGGGCATTAAAAATGGATGATAATGTTTCTGAAGACGCAATACAGTCGAACCAAAATCTTAGATTATTTGCAAAACATTTACAGACTTTAGAGGAACGACTTGTGTCATTTGATTATCAATCATTGATCACTCATCTTAATGAAGGGATGTATTTTGATTCGTCCATTCCTCAAGGATACGGTGTTGGAAGCAGCGGTGCATTAGTAGCAGCTATCTACGACAAATATGCTCATGAAAAAATAACAATTTTAGAAAATCTGACTCGTGAGAAACTTTTGAAACTTAAAATGATTTTTTCTAAAATGGAGTCGTTTTTTCATGGAAAATCTTCAGGTCTTGATCCTTTGAATAGTTATTTGAGCCTACCCATATTAATAAACTCTAATAATCATATTGAAGCTACAGGGATTCCTTCACAACAAAGTAGTGGGAAAGGAGCCGTTTTTCTTTTGGATAGTGGGATTATTGGTGAAACAGCTCCCATGGTAAATATTTTCATGGAAAAAATGAAACAAGAGGGCTTCAGAAAAATGATTAAGAATCAGTTTATTAAGCATACGGATGCCTGTGTTGATGATTTTTTACAAGGAGATATAAAATCACTATTTAAAAATACTAAGCAATTATCTAAGGTGGTTCTCAGCCATTTCAAGCCAATGATACCGAAACAATTCCATGAGTTATGGAAAAAAGGTATTGAGACAAATGATTACTATCTAAAGCTTTGTGGTTCAGGTGGGGGAGGTTATATTCTTGGATTTACGCAAGATATAGAGCGTGCACAAAATTCACTCTCAACGTATAATTTAGAAGTTGTCTATAACTTCTAAAAAAAGAACGATGCTTTTTCGAAAACAAAAATATGTGGTACTGAAATTTTTCAGTATGTTTTCCGTCATTAGAGGCTTTAATATATCGATTGTTGTTTTGGCACAGTATTTCACATCAATTTATATACTAGCTCCTGACACCCCTCTTAGTGAAATTATTTTTGATGTAAAGTTGTTTTTTATTGTCGTGGCATCTGCTGCTGCCATTGCAGGAGGATATATCATTAATAATTTTTACGATTCAGAAAAAGACTTAATTAATCGTCCGCAAAAATCAATGCTTGATAGACTGATAAGTCAAAAAACTAAACTATATTTTTATGTTTTTCTTGTTTTAATTGTCATTATCTCTGCGAGTCAAGTTTCAATGAGAGCGTTTATTTTCTTCTCAATTTATGTTTTTGGTATTTGGCTTTATTCTCATAAGTTGAAAAAGTTGTCAATTGTAGGAAACATTACCTCTGCTATTTTAACAATAACCCCAATATTTGCAGTATTTCTTTATTACAAAAATTTCCAGACGGTTATTGTCTTTCACGCTATATTTTTGTTTTTAGTAATAAGTATGCGAGAACTGACTAAAGATCTTGAAAATATCAAGGGAGACCTTACACTTGGTTATAAAACAGTTCCAATTGTTTATGGGGAAAAAGTGGCAAGGATCATGCTAACGGCTTTATCTTTTTTTACATTACTCCCAACCTATATTTTAATTACTAAATTTGATATAGGTAAAATGAATTATTTTTTTTATTTAAGTATTTTTTTGCTCATCATATTCATTTTACTTTTACAAAAAGCGGTTTCCAAGCTTCAATATTTAGTACTCCACAACATATTAAAAGTGATTCTTGTGGCTGGTGTTTTTAGTATTTTACTGATTGATATTAATTTACTTTTAAATCGAATTTTATGATAGAAAATGAGTTGAAAATTGCCATGGCTCAAATTGCTCCAGTTTGGTTAGACAAACAAGCGACCTTAAAAAAAGTAAAAAATGCAATTCTTGAGGCATCACAACAAAATGTTGAGTTGATTGTATTTGGAGAGGGGATAATTCCGGGATATCCCTTTTGGTTAGCCTTGACTGGTGGGGCGGAATGGAATACAAAAGTAAATAAAGAGTTGCATGCCCATTATTTATCAAATGCTATTACCATTGAAGATGGTGATTTAGAAACGGTCTGTCAATTAGCGAAAACTCATAAAATAGCTATTTATCTGGGTGTCATTGAGAAACCCCGAGACCGTGGTGGTCATAGTATTTATGCGTCATTAGTGTATATTGATCAACTTGGTATAATAAAGTCAGTTCATAGGAAACTTCAACCTACTCATGATGAACGTTTAACATGGTCACCCGGAGATGGGCATGGTTTACAGGTTCATCCATTGAAAAAATTTACTATCGGAGGCTTAAATTGTTGGGAAAATTGGATGCCTTTACCAAGAGCTGCTTTATATGGTTTGGGTGAGAATTTACACGTTGCTGTTTGGCCTGGAAGTGACCACAATACAAAAGATATTACACGTTTTATAGCGAGAGAATCAAGATCCTATGTTGTTTCTGTGTCGGGTTTAATGTGTAATGCTAATTTTCCTAAAAGTACTCCACATTATCAAGAAATCATGAGCAAAGCACCAAGCTATTTAACCAATGGAGGTAGTTGTATAGCTGGTCCTGACGGAGAGTGGGTTGTTAAGCCAGTAATTGACAAGGAAGGTTTGATAATTGAAACTATTAATTTTAATCGTATCTATGAAGAGCGTCAAAATTTTGATCCAGTTGGTCATTATTCTCGTCCAGATGTCACGAAGTTGATTGTCAATAGAGAACGCCAATCTACTGTCAATTATATTAGTTAATGCAAAGTATTGTCTTACCTTTGCAAAAATTTTGAAGTATGGCAAAGCAGAGGGAGCGTAATAACAAAGGAAATAATTTTACCGCTAAACAAAGCAAACGAGTTGCTAATAGCGCAAAGGGTAATTCTTCTTTGAAGACCAAAAAGACAAACGCATCTAAAAATTCGAACGCAATTAGATTGAATAAGTACATCGCTAATTCAGGGATATGCTCTCGGCGCGAAGCTGACATGCATATTAGTATCGGCAGCGTTACCGTAAACGGAAAAGTTATCACAGAAATGGGTTTTAAAGTGATGTTAGATGATGACGTGCGTTTTGATGGATCTAGAGTTTCCCCAGAAAAAAAGGCCTATGTTTTGCTAAACAAGCCAAAAGGCTTTGCAACTACAACCAGTGAAGGGAAAGGTAGAACTGTTATGGACCTGGTATCGAATGCAACGAGTTCTCGCATTAGACCAATTGGAAGATTGGGTAGGAATTCAATGGGACTTTTGTTGTTTACAAATGATGATTTAGTACATGCCAAGTTTACCAATTCTAAGCACGGAGTCACAAGGTTATTTCAAGTTGAACTTGACAAAAATTTAAAATACGAAGATTTAAAACAGATAAAGGAAGGTTTTAAAGTTGCGGGAAAAGCTGTTACAGTAGAAGATATTAGTTACATTGACGGTGCTCCCAAAAAGGAAATTGGCTTAAAAATTAAAAATACTGGGAATACAATTATTAGAACAATCTTTGAACACCTGAAATACGATATTATAAAATTAGATTGTGTTATGATTGCCGATCTTACCAAAAAGGACATTCCTCGTGGTCATTGGAAACATCTTACAGAATTAGAGATTAGTAAGCTTAAAATGTTGTAATCTTTATTGATTTTTAAGATCCATTTATTGAGTCTCTGTTTAAAAGACTTTTTTAGTAGTTCGGTTAACGAATAATTCCCACATAAAAACACCATAAACAAGGAGGTATTCCAAGGCAATTACCCAAATATTTTCTGTTTTTTCGGCGTTTCCAATATTTATATAAGACAGGTAACTCAAGATAATTGTAAGACTCCAAACTAATGGAAATTTGTAGGATGTAAAAATACATAAAAACAATAATGTTGCTACATACCATGGATGTACTGTTGTTGCCGTGAAATAGTAAATAGACAATGCTAGTAACATTCCTGTAATAAGCGATACCATTTGGTTGTTTTTTCTAAATAAACTCATACTTACAATAATAATAAAAACGAAAGCGGCAGTGTACGTCCCAATAAGAGCTATTTCGTTGTAGCCTCTAAAGAGATATCCAATTTCTCTCATAACAAGATAGAGACTTCCGTTAAATTCAAAATTTTGAAACCACAAGCCAACAGTTTCTGTGTAATTGAGAAGAAACTGTGTTGAGTAAAAAGGAGTGAATAACAAGATCGTTACAACACCAATAATACCATAAAAGACCATACTTTTTCTCCATCCTAGTTTTTGAAAGAAGAGAGGTAAAAATATGAGTGGGATTAGTTTAACTGAAATAGATAGTGCAAGAACTAGAGCCGCAAATCTCCACCGACCAATGTCTAATAAATACAGACTCCAAACTAAGAAGAAAATCATGACTCCTTCAAAATGTAAATTTCCAGTAAGCTCAATAATTATGAAAGGATTTAAAAGATATAAAAAGATATTTTTTTCTGGTAGTTTTAATCTTTTAAGAAGTTTTTTTCCAAAAAACAACGTTCCAAAATCAGCTGCTATAATGAGAAACCTCAGTCCAAGAATACTTCCTAAAACACTCTGTTTGGAGAAGACATTTACAATGACAAAGCATAACTGCTTCAGCGGGGGATAATTTGTAAAATGACTTCCGTTTAGAATACCCATACCGTCATATAATATCTGGGCTTGGTTCACTGGAAAATCCATTCTAGAAATAAAAAATTCTGGCGTATTTAAATAGGGATTAAATCCTTCAAGAATCATTCGTCCGTCCCAAATGAAACGATAGAAATCTTGTGATAAATTGGGAATTGCAAAAAGGAAAATCACTCTAAATCCAAAGGAAAACCATGTCAAGATTTTCGTACTCTCTAATTTGAGACGAATTATTTTAAAGAAGAAAAAAAATAAGATGAGATACAGACTGATAAGTTTGACATATTCTGTACGCTCTAGATTATAAGCAAATGAATAATAAATCAGAATGCTACAAATAGCAAATATTATGGGTGTTTTAAAATTCTTAAAAAACGGTATTACGCTAGACATCTCTTAAAATTCTTTCATAAATAACAACCAGTTTATTCATATGTTTCAAAAAAATATGTTTGCATTAAATTTTAGATGACAATGAGTTGTAAAAAACATAGCCAAAACCAAAGAAAAGCATTAAATGAAATGGGAATAACCCGAAATCTCCACCTTGGTTTCCCACGACAAAAGCGCTGTACATTCCAAAGGCAAAATAAAGCACAAGCAGACCTTCAAAAATAACATAAATTGACAGTGATTTTTTTACATATTTATTGCCTTTCCAACCATCTTTTAAGGTGTTTACATTAAATTTAGGTGTGCGAATAAAATCACTTCGCTTTCTGAAATGTCCCTCTATCACTGCGATAGAATTATGTAATGAAAAACCCATAGCTATGGAGAAAAATGTAAAAAAAACAGCTGTATATTTAATAAACGATTTAAAATTTGCTCCATATGTTTTCTTGTACATAAACCAGTAACAAACATAAAATATAACTGAACTGACAACAAAAAAACTCATTGCATAGAAATACATTTTAAGGTGGGTGTACTCGTTTTTTATATACAGCATAGGAATACTCAAAACAGCTACGATGAGTACATTTAAAAACATGGTGCTATTTAAAAGATGGAGCAAGCCATGAAGTTTAGTTTTTATTGAAATGTCTTTATTTTTTAAGACTCTCCACATCATTTTTCTGAAATTTTCAGCACCTCCCTTGTTCCACCTAAACTGTTGCGATCGTGCTGCGCTAATTACAATTGGTAATTCAGCTGGTGTTTCTACATTTTCTAAATATTTAAATTTCCATTGTTTTAATTGTGCTCTGTAGCTTAAATCTAAATCCTCTGTAAGGGTGTCGCCTTCCCAATTCCCAGCATCTATAATGCATGATTTTCTCCAAATTCCTGCAGTGCCATTAAAATTAATGAAATGTCCTTTACTGCTTCGACCAACCTGTTCTAGTGTGAAATGTGCATCAAGTGCAAAGGCTTGAATTCTGGTAAGTAATGAATAATTTCGATTGATATGACCCCAGCGGGTTTGTACAACACCGATGTCTGTGTTTTTAAAATGAGGAACTGTTTGTCTTAACCAATTGGAGTCAGGTAAAAAATCAGCATCAAAAATCGCAATAAATTCGCCTGTGGCAGATTTTAAACCTTCTTTTAATGCTCCTGCTTTAAATCCTTCACGAGTATCTCTTAACATGTGAATGATATTTAATCCTGACACTTGTAGTTTTTTAATGTGTTCAGCTGTTTTTTTAAGGGATTCATCTGTTGAATCGTCAAGCACTTGAATTTGCAACTTATTTTTTGGATAATCTATCTTTGCGATATTGTCCAATAAACGTTCCATGACATACATTTCATTATAGACAGGCAGTTGAATAGTAACAAAGGGAATTTCACTTGGATTTGAAAAATCAAAAAGTTTGCTGATATCTATTTTGTTTTGTGCTGATAAATAGTTAAAAAGTAAATTTAATTGCGCTAAGGCATACATAAAAATAAGTAAAAGAGCCAGAGAATACAGAACTATGATACATGTAATTATAATCATTTTTTGAAGCTATATTTAAAAATCCATCCTAATATTTTTACTCCAGCAAAGATAGCTCCTTTTATGGTTCCTGAAACTTTTGATACACCGATACGGTTTCTGTAATTAACAGGAATTTCGACATAACTAAACGCCTGTTTTAATACCTTCAGCTGCATTTCTACCGTCCAGCCATAGGTCTTGTCTTCCATATTAAGAGCTAATAGTTTATCATATTTAATAGCACGAAAGGGGCCTAAATCTGTAAATGTTGATTTAAACATAACTCGCATTAAATTTGTGGCTAACCAATTCCCAAATATTTGCGGCATTGTCATGGAGCCTGGCTCTCTCAAATGCTTAGTTCTTGTGCCAATTACAAAATCAATATCCTTATCAAGTATGGGTTGTATTATTTTCGTTAGTTCTTCAGGATAATCGCTGTAATCTCCATCCAAAAAAACAATAATGTCAGGTGTTTGATGTTGCTCAGCAATGTATGTCATCCCTTTCAAGCAGGCATAACCATATCCTTTTTGTGACTCCTGAAGTACGGTAGCACCAGATTGTCTGGCATTTTTTTCGGTAGCATCTATGGAATTATTACTGACAACAATTATTTCATCAACAATTTCAGGGATGTCATGAATGACATGAGAGATTGAATCGGCTTCATTGTAGGCGGGAATGATAACTTTAATAATTGGCATTTGATAATTACTTTACAATGACAAAAGTACGATACTTTGCTAGTTATTTTTGATTCACTAAATCCATTAGATTAATATCATTACCAAGCAGTATTTCAGTTGAATTAATACGGCCTTTTTCAGGGCCATTCTCTAACTTTAATACACCTCTAGGACAAACAGCTGAGCAAATGCCACATCCAACACAGCTAGCTCTCACGATGTTTTCGCCCTTTTGTGCATAAGCTCTAACATCAATTCCTTGTTCGCAATATGTCGAACAATTTCCGCATGAAATACATTGTCCTCCATTCGTGGTAATTCTAAATCTTGACTTAAAGCGCTGTACGATTCCTAGATAAGCAGCTAGTGGGCAACCAAAGCGACACCATACGCGATTACCAAAAATAGGATAAAACCCAGTTCCAATAACACCAGCAAATATGGCGCCTATTAAAAATCCATAAATATCCTGAATTGTTTGAACTTTAATGCCAAGCACTGTCGCCACTCCAGAGAAATAAGAATACAATGTAAAACCGGTCATTATCAATGCCGCAATTAAAACGCCGTGGACCATCCATCGTTCAATTTTCCAAACTTTTAAAGACTTATCTGAAAGATGTCTATAGGGGTCTCCCAATGTTTCAGCTAATCCTCCACACCCACAAACCCAAGAGCAGTACCATCGTTTGCCAAAAAAGTATACCATGACTGGAACGATGATTAGTGTCAACAAAATGCCCCAAACAAGAATGAATAATCCTAAACCACCACTTGCGATTAACTGATCTAAATTCCAGCTAAAAAAGAAGTCATAATCCAATGGGAAAGCATTTTTAAAATCATACCAAGGTTTTTCAAAACGAACTAATATTTCAGGAATTAAAAACGCAAATACAATTTGAAAAAATAATACGGAGCTGGTTCGTAATATTTGATATTTGTTATGACGATATTTAATGTACATGCGCAGCGCCATGACACTCATAACGACACAGTATAAAAAACCGTACAAAAACCATTGGCTTGCTAAATTACCACTTAGTAGTTCACTTATTGGATCTACAAGATACGTCCAGTTAACAATATAATTTGGACAAAAATATAGGAGAAGATAAAAGCCAACTAAAAACACAAATACAAACCACCCAATCCAGCCTCTGTTGGTTGCAGCATTGAACCAAATACCATTGTTTTTGACGCCTGGGGGTCCTTTCACAATAACATTAGGGATAATGTACAATAATGCGCCAAGAATACCTAACCCAAAAGTAAGCCACCAAAACAGTCGTTTATTTTCCTTAACGATACCTTGCCCTGCTTGTTTTACAAAGACATAAGTAAAGCTATTAGGCTTGTCCCAAATAATTTTATTCCACTCGCTATTTTGCTTATGGGCATTGTTTGCAACTTCCATGGCAGAGATTATTTCTGCTGAAAATGAGAACGGCTCGTTAAACGTCTCATTCACTATTTTGTTGTTCACGATTTCAATGAAGAGCTCACTTTTAATTGCTTTATTTTTGACAACTTTATCCAGCACTACAGGCGTTAATTTATAGTTGCCAAGAATTATCAATGAGGTAAATATTGTAAGACCCAACAAGAATAAAGCAAGCCCTATATTTTGTAGATACTTCATGCTAATTGGTTTTAAATATTCGTTTCCAACTTCTTTTTTTTAGGTGGATACTTGTGCTATTTTCATAGTTAAATTTACCTACAATTTCTTGCTCGTGAAGTTTGTAAAATTCAGGATCAAAATTTGCGTCACACAAATGAGCTAAAACGTATTCAATAGTTTGTTTTTTAGAAAGCATTCTGTCAAAAAAATCGTGACGCATTCTAATCCCAAAAGTATTGATACCAATAAATTCATGGGTATTCTTATCATAACTTATGTGAATACATTTCTTGCCGCTTTTGTGCTCCCAATAAAAGCGTTTTTCATGCTCTTTTGGTTGTGCCCATACCCATCCATAGGTCTGATATTCAATATCCATGAATTTTGCAGAATTGAACCAATGTCCTGGTTTGTATTCTAATCTGTTGCCACAGATTGTTTGTGCCACCGTTTCTCCCATCATACGTCCTGTATACCAAACAGCTTCAATTGGTCTGCGACTTCCGATGGCCACGTGTTGTTCTGCACAATCTCCAATCGCATAAATATTTGAAATATTAGTTTCCAGGAAACGATTTACTTTTACGCCTTTACCTGTTTCTATTTCTGAATCTCTAATAAAATTAATGTTGGGTGATACACCGGCTGTCAGTCCTAACATATTACAATGAATTTCTTCTCCTGTTTCCTCAATAATGACTGATTTTACTTGCCCTATTTCATCTGAAATGATTTCTTTGAGATTGGTAGAGAGTCTTAGATCGATGCCATTTGATAATATCTCTCTATTTATTATTGCTGATTCTTCTTGAGGTAAGACACCATTCCAGAAACTAGCTTCTCTTACTAAAAAAGTGACAGGAATGTGTCGTGAATGCAACATTTCTGCTAACTCTATCCCTATGAGTCCTCCTCCAACAATGACTGCACGTTGACATACTTTATTATTTGGAGCATAGGTCTCAAGACTCTCTAAATCTTGCTTGTGATACATTCCTAAAACGCCCTTGAGATCTTGGCCCGGCCATCCAAATTTATTTGGCTTACTGCCAGTTGCAATGATAAGTTTATCATATTTAAGCGTTTCTCCGTTATCAAAATAGAGTATGTTATGCTTGGTTTCAATAGTATGAACAAATCCTTTTTTGAGCTCTATCTTATTTTTTTCCCAAAACCAATTTTCGTAGGGTTGCGTGTGTTCAAATTTCATATGCCCCATAAAAACATACATGAGCGCAGTGCGTGAGAAGAAATAATCTGTTTCTGCTGACACTAGAGTGATTTTTTTATCTGAAAGTTTGCGAATATGCCTTGCGGCTGTTACGCCAGAAATTCCATTTCCAATAATAACGATGTGTTCCATAGGACAATTATTAAAAAAATAAACTGTGGAATTGTTAAATCTTATATAAGATAATTTCAGTTTGTTTAAATTTATAATTTATTTACATCATGAGAATAGTTTTTACATTTTATTTATTAATAAGTTTAGGAGCTTGCAGTATGTCAACATTTAAGGAACCCAAGATTAATGGGGTGAGTTTTGTTGCTTCTAGGGATTCGATTTTCGAAACGCATGTAATTCCAGTTCTGAGAATTAACGCAAATTATGCTGCTATTATGCCTTATGGATTTATTCGTAGTGTTGATGAACCTGACATTATTTATAACTCAAAGAGACAGTGGTTTGGTGAATCAAAGCTTGGAGCCGAGCAGTATATACGTGAGTTATCCCGACATAATGTCAAGACCATGATGAAACCTCATTTGTGGATTCGTGGAGAATTTACGGGCCATATGACGATGACATCTGATCATAATTGGGAGCAACTTAAACTTTCATATACTTCGTTCATTCTAGAATATGCAGCATTGGCAGAGTCAACAAAAACGGAAATATTTTGTATTGGTACTGAATTGGAAGCATTTATAAAATATGATTCAAAATATTGGTTCAATTTGATCAAACAAATCAAATCTGTTTACTCAGGGAAATTAACCTATGCTGCAAATTGGGATGAATATGATAAAACGCCGTTTTGGAGTGAATTAGATTATATAGGGGTAGATGCATATTTTCCAGTAAGTAATGCTCAGACACCATCGGTGAACGAATGTTTAAATGGTTGGGAATCGCATAAAAAGGAAATTAAAGCTGTTTCAGATAAGTTTAATAAGCCTATATTATTTACTGAATTTGGCTATCGAAGTGTTGATTTTTCAGGACGTGAGCCATGGAAAAGTGATCGTTACAACACATCAGCTAATTTAATCGCACAAAATAATACAACTACTGCACTCTTTGAAACATTTTGGAAAGAAGACTGGTTTTCGGGTGGATTTATTTGGAAATGGTTTCATAATTATGAAACTAGCGGTGGTGAATTAAATAATCAATTTACACCACAAAATAAACCAGTGGAGGAAATTATAAAGGATTATTATTTAACATATTAAGAAATGTATTTTTTGTAATAATCGAATAATTCGTTTGCTGAGTTTCCGCGCCATTTTTTATAATAAATCATCCAAAAATGATATTGAAGTCTCCAAATTCCTTTAGACTCAAAACGCCTTGCGGAGGTAAATAGTTTTTTATTAATAACCGTAAATTGTTTGCGCTTATATAGTTCAGAAATTAATATGTTGTCCTCGTATATGACATAATTTTCGTCAAACCCTCCTATATTTTCAAAAAGCTGTTTTGTGATAAATTGACTTTGATCACCACCTCTGCATACTCGAAAATTAAATTGTGTTAACCAACTTGATAGTTTTAACCACCAATGTGAATGCTTAAATTGTAGTCTGAAACATCCAGCTAAATTTCCTTTTTTCACCTCGTTAGCAATGAGTTTGTCAAAATTACTTGGAGGAAAAGAATCGGCATGTAAAAAATATAATATTCCTCCAGTAGCTGCGTTCGCGCCTGCATTCATTTGTTTTGATCGTCCCCTTGGACTACGGATGAGATGACACTTAATTTTTTGTTTTCCAATAATTGTTTTTTGAAAAAAAGCACATACAATATCCCTAGTTAGATCCCTGCTTCCACCATCAACAATGATTAGCTCGTGAATAATGCTAGGAGAAGAATTGACAAGTAGATGGTTTAGCAGTTTATTGATGGATGCTGCCTCGTTAAGAACAGGAATAATAATCGAAATACTATTCATTTAAAGCCCAGTTATAGTCTTGATAGGATATTTTTGCTTTTTGCGATATCTCAACGGAGGCGTACAAGTTCAAGAAGTCTATAAGACTTCCGTTTTGTTTAAAATCTCGAGAAAACCAATCAAAAATTTTAGAAATTTTTAAAGTGTCTTTGGTGATATAATTTCGTTTTTGGTCTGATAAAAAGTCTTTGCTTGCATTGCTTAATTGCTGTTCAATATTGTCAGTATTATACGCTTCGTTTAAAAGTTTGGGGCAAGAGTAGGAGGCACAGACAATAGCAAAATGAATACGAGGTTCTTTCATTTTTCTCAGGATATCATGCTCAATTTCTCCTAAGCTATACATGGTGTTTCCAAGTTTCCATAAACGTTGTTTCCACGGGTTTTTTATTTCTTTTATGCTGGTTACAGGATAGTGTTTAATAATTAAATCGACTGTAAAAGCGTTGTAGGCATTAATCCAAAACGCCAATTGTGCTCCTTTTTCTAATGATTGAATCATTTTATTACTGCAAAACTCATCTAATTTTGAAATATAATTTTCAAGTTTTTCAGGATCTTTCTGAAGCGTCTTATAATTGACTGTTCCGTCTTTTGTAACATGTGTTTTAAGTATTTCTGTCCAAAGTTTATGAAGATCTGTTTCTTCAATGGACTGAGAGTTGCTTTCAGAATTTGGAATTAATTCTTGACTTTGAACAGTACCTATGTCGACATAACAGCACATGGTTAACAATAAATAAAATGACTTTATCTTAAACATATCATCTTGTATGAATTCTCAGCAACATCCTCCACCGTCATAATGAAACGTGGACTCGCTAATAAAGATGTCATCTCTTTTTAATGACGACAAAGATGCAGCAGTTTTATCACAAATGGCGAGTGGCTGATTTTTTAATAAGATATGGCCAGCATGGTCGTCAAAATAATCGTTTCCCCCAAAATAAATAGCAGCTTTACCTGTAAAGATGCATGGGCCGTCATCGGGCATCGGATCTTTTATGGCAGCAACTTCAATTGATTCGATATAAATTAATTCTTTAGTTGCATAGTTTTTTGGATCTAAAACACGATAAGGTTTTCTTGCCCTAATTTCGATCGTACCAAATCCTTCATCGGTTAGTGCTTTAACATAAGCATCTATTGGTAAACTCCCGCTTAAACATAAGGCTCTTAGGCGCTCATCGTTACGTAAGTCATCATTCATGGTTTGTTCACATGTTGGATCACTCATAACAAGACGTCCGTGTGGTTTTAAAACGCGATACATTTCTGCGATTGCTTTTTTTAATTCCTCTGATTTAAAAATATTAAATAAACAATTTTGAGCTGCAACATCAATACTGTTGTTCTCAACGGGTAGGTTAAGAGCGTCTCCTTTTTTCAGTATAACAAAGTCACTTTTGAACCATTCATTTTGTAATTCTGCCTCTTTGAAATTTTTTCGTGACGCCTCAAGCATTTCATCAACAACGTCAACACCAATAACGCCCCCTTTTTGTCTATTGAAGTAAGAAAATTGTAAAAGTTCCATTCCACCCCCAACACCAACATATAACATTTTTGGGTTATTTGTTAAATCACGAGCATGTACTGTACTTCCACAGCCGTAATTCATTTCTTGCATAATTTTAGGTATTTTTAATCCGGGTAATTCCCATATAGGATTAGTAGTGCAGCACAAACCAATATCAGGTGATAATGCAGCTTCTTTGTATACTTCATGCGTTGTTTCTAAATAATTGCTCATATTTATAATGACTTTATTAATTGTGTAAATAGGGTTATCATTTGTGGTTCAGCTTTGGTGGCCATCGCAATGATTTCTTTAATATTGACAGGTTGTAAGTTGTCAGGGTTGCATTCATCTGTTAGTACCGATACTGCTGCGACTTTCAAATTCAAGTGATTTGCAACAATAATTTCAGGAACAGTACTCATGCCAACAGCATCTGCCCCGATAATTTTTAGCATTCGATACTCTGCTCTTGTTTCTAACTGAGGCCCAACGACACTTGCATAAACTCCTTTATGGAGTGTTATGTTATGAGTTTTTGCAATGACTTCAAAAGTGCTATTCATGGATTTATCATACGGGGAACTCATGTCAGTAAAACGCTCACCGAATTGAGAAACATTATTAAAGGCAAGAGGTGAGCTTCCTTGTAAGTTAATATGGTCATCAATAAGCATTAGCTCTCCTTTTTTAAAGTTGAGGTTTATCGCTCCTGAGGCATTTGATACGAGTAATGTGTGTATCCCTAATTGTTCCATAATCCTCACAGGGTATGTTACATCTTGAAGTGTATACCCTTCGTATAAATGAAAACGGCCTTGCATGACAATTACTTTTTTATCAGCAAATGTTCCATAGATTAATTTTCCTTTGTGAAATTCGACGGTGGCTGTAGGGAAATATGGAATGTGATTATAACTAACTTCTTTAATAACATCAATTTCTTGAATCAATTGGCCTAAGCCAGTTCCAAGGATGATTCCAATTTCTGGTTTATCAAAACCTTTGTCTTTAAGGTATTCAGTTGTTTTTTGTATTTGTTTTATCATTTAGAAATGAGTTTTAAAAATTTTGGAAAAGTTTTTAAATCTTCAAAAGTGTCAATGTCGTTCAAAATGTCAATTAAGGCTGTTTTGGTGTGGTTGTCATGTAATTCAATTAACGTCTCTTCTAAAAGCTTTGAGGTGCTCCAAGATTTATTTTCAAAAATACAGCTTTGAAATTCATTCATGCCAACAAGATAGTATCCTCCATCTTTGGCAGGGCCGAAAACAACTGTGTTATCAAGTAGAGCATCGAAGCCTTTTTCGATGATAACATTTGAGATATCAGGTAAATCAGATCCAATTAATATAATTTGGGAATAGCCCTGGTCAAATCCTTTTTTAAAAGCATCGCTCATGCGTTCGCCCAAATCTGAACCAACTTGAATATTAATGGATGCGTTATTCCATTTTTCTGCACCATTATTGGTTGAAAAATAAACATGTGTATCCATCGTCATTGAATTGGTTACATGTTTGGTATGTCGCACCAAAGCACTGTAAATTTTGAGCGCTGCTGCGTCTCCAATACTTTTTGCAAGCCGTGTTTTGACTGTTCCAAGTTTCGTGTTTTTAACAAAGACAATAAGAAGTTTTTTTGACATAGAATTACGCTAAAGTCCCTTGACAACTACTTCCCGCACCAGCAGTACAGCCGTAGCAATGTTGTGATACGATAATATGCCTATTTTGTAACAATGTTTCATTGTAGTCATTGATGTGCTGCACTTTACTCGCTACTTTTAAATCAAGCATTTGGTTAAAATCGCAGTCATATAGCCAGCCATCCCAACTTACTGATATTGTGTTTGTGCACATGACGTTGGCGACAGCCTCAGGGTTATAAGCTTCAACCAAGGCGTACATGTAATCTTCATAATTGTCAGAAGCAATGAGATAATCTAAAAATCTCGAAATTGGCAAATTTGTTATAGCGAATAAATTATGAAAATGAATATTAAAATCTTCTTTTAGCGCCCTCTTAAAATCCTTTTCCATAGATGCTTGGTTACTTGGTAAAAAGGCTCCTGATGGGTTGTATACTAAATCTAGCTTGAGATTGCTGTTGGGCATGCCATATCCAATAGCATTTAAACTTTTTAAGGCACTTATAGATTGGTCGAAAACTCCGCTTCCTCGTTGTTTATCAGTTTTCCCTCTTGTCCAGTGTGGCATCGAACTTATGACATGCACATTGTATTTTTTAAAAAAATCAGGTAAATCATGATATTTCTTATTAGCGCGAATGATTGTTAAGTTTGATCGGACAATAAAATCTTTTATACCAACTTTGGAAGCTTTCTCAACAAACCATCTAAAATTAGGATTCATTTCTGGAGCACCACCTGTTAAATCCAATGTATGTGCTCCTGTGGTTTTAATAATTTTAAGGCACTGAAGCATGGTCTCTTTCGTCATAATTTCTTTTCTGTCAGGACCAGCATCTACATGACAATGTTCACATACTTGATTGCACATGTAGCCCAAATTAATTTGTAGAATTTCTAATTGTTTTGGTTTTAGTGGAAAGCGGTTAATTTCTGAAATCTTCTCTTTGAAAGTTGGTAATTCACCAGATTTAAATAGGCCGTCAGATAAAATTTCTAATTGCTTATTACTCTCTGCTAGAAGACTTTCACGTTTGTGTAATGATTTTAACTGTTTCATTAGATGTCTTAACCGTCAAGTTTGTTTACTTTATTCATCATCTGAACACCATGTACCAAGACAGCACCACTTTTAATGGCAGACCCAACATGAACAGCTTCCATCATTTCTTCTTTTGTGATGCCTCTTTGTAAGCCGTCTTTCGAGTAAGCATCAATACAATAAGGGCATTTTTCGGTATGTGATACAGCGAGGGCAATCAGTGACTTTTCTCTAGATGTTAATGCACCTTCTTCAAAAACTGAGTTGTAATAATCAAAAAATTTTGTTCCTAACTCTTCACTCCATTCTGTGATTTTACCAAATTTCCGCAGATCAGATGGCTCATAATATGTTTTAGACATGTATTAAAAAATTATAGTTTTTAGATAGGTGTAAAATATAAAAAACATTACGGTTTTGTTGTTAAAAAATGCATAAGCTTGAAGAAGTTAACTTTTTTAAAACGTTGTGTTTTATTTAGGCAGTTGTAAATTAAAATAGACATGTTACGATTAAATAAATGAAAATTAATGATGTAGAACTTTTTTGTTCATTGTAATATTTACTATTTTTCATTTTTTACATAAATGGTACAGCAATCGTTTATCCATCTTATTTTAAGGTTATTAACGAAGCTTGAAAAAATATAATTAGTAGTAAATGCATAATTTAAAGGTTCTTTTGGTTGAGGATGACATGATTGAGGTTATGAAATTAACTAGGGCGATTTCAACGTTACAATTACCACATAAAATCATTGAAGCCGGTCATGGTGAAGCAGCCTTAGAATTATTAGAACAGGACAAATTAAACCCTGATTTAATTTTATTGGATTTAAATATGCCAAAAATGAATGGTATAGAATTCTTAAAAAATATCAAAAACAACATTGATTTAAATTACATTCCAATTATTATTTTCACAACTTCCAGTAATCCAAGAGATTTACAAGAGGTTTACCGCATAGGAGTTTCTGGCTATATTCTAAAGCCATTAAAATATGAAGATTATGTTAAAAAAATTGATAGCTTATTTAACTATTGGGGTATGAATGAACTGAGAAATTTTAAATAGCAACAGCCATGTCTATGGCGCAATGAAGTATGATGAGGTATTGTATAAATTTTATATTTTTTTGAGTTGATAAAAAAATGAATTTAAAGGAAATCCATAAATGGGAAAAGGCACTCGCTCAAGAGAAAGCATCAAGAAGATCTGCAGAAAAGATTTTAGAAAAAAAATCTGCAGAATTAAAAGAAGTTAATCGCAAGCTTGAGGCCTCCCATGCAGAATTACTTTCACTCTATGATAAAACGCATTCTCAACTTCAAGGAGTTTTTGAGAATATTGTTGATGCTTATGTCATTATGGATTTGTCTGGGAATATTTTAAAAATGAATGATGCAGCTGTCAACTTATTAGAATTTGACACCGCCTATGACGAAAGAAATTTAATAACACTGGTTGATCCAGACGACGCGTCTAAAATCATCCCCTCATTCAAAGAACTTATTAAAAATGGTTCAATCACAAATTTTATCATTAAAATTTTAACGGCAAAAGGAAGAAGTAAAAGCGTGCACATAAATGCAAGTATTATTTATGAAGATAAAATTGCTGTTGGTGCACAAGGAATTGTTAGAGATATTACATCTGATATTGAGAAAGTATTTGTTATTGAAACACTCAATAATGTTGCAAAAGCAATTTTGGGAAAGGTAGATATACACGAAATTGCTTCTGTAATTACCAGTCATATAACTCAATATCTTAATACTGAAGATTGTGTAATTTATGTTGTAAATGAAAAGCGGCAAACGTTAGAACAAATAGAGGCATACGGAAACAAACTGAACGAGTTTAATGAAATTAAGAATAAAATTGAAATACCTTTGGGCCAAGGTATTGTGGGGACAGTGGCAAAAACTGGAAAATCAGAACTTATAAAAGATACGAGTAAAGATGATCGCTACATTATTGATGATGATATTCGTTATTCAGAAATTACAGTTCCTATTATTAGTGATGGTAAAGTTATTGGTGTTATTGATTCTGAGCATCTTTCTAAAGATTATTTTACCAATGAACAATTATTGATGTTGGAAAATATTGGAAGCCTAATTGCTATGAAAATCAAGAGCGCTATTAATTTTCGAGAACGTCAAAAGGTCGAATTAAAAAATATAAAGCTTCTTGAGGAATTGGAGAAAAGTAATGAGGCACTTCAAGAATATGCCCATGTGGTATCACATGATTTGAAATCTCCCTTACGAAGTATAAATGCATTAATAAGTTGGATTCAAGAGGATAATAAAGATGTTTTTGACACATCTAGTCTTGAGAATTTTGGCTTAATCGAAATGACCTTAGAGAAAATGGAACAGCTTATTTCTGATATCCTGTTATACTCAAGTATTGGTTCTGATGACACAGAAAAACAACATACAGACGTGAATCAGGTGGTAAAGGATTTGAAAAAAATTCTTTTTATCCCGAGACATATAAAAGTTGATATTCTAAATAAACTACCGGTAATCGTAGGAGAAAGGGCTAAACTTCAGCAATTATTTCAAAATTTAATTAGTAACGCAATTAAGTTTAATGATAAAAACAAAGGTTTCATTGAAATTGATGTTTTAGAAAAAAAGTCTTTTTATCAGTTTTCAATAAAGGATAATGGTCCAGGTATTGAAAAAAAATACCATGATAAAATTTTTAAAATTTTTCATTCTTTAAATGCGAGTAATTCTTCATCTGGGATAGGATTAGCGATCGTGAAAAAAATTGTTAATTTGTTTAATGGCGAAATTTGGTTAGAATCAGAATTGAATGAGGGTGCGACGTTTTACTTTACTCTTAAGAAATAATATGGAACAACCTAATATATCATACATTCAGAGCATGTCGGGAGGTGATAAAAATTTTGAAAAAAAATTACTTGACATCATAAAATTAGAGTTTCCAACTGAAATTCAAGCTTATTATAATAGTATGAGGATTAAGAATTTTAATGATGCTTCCGAAATAGTACATAAAATTAAGCATAAAATTAGTATTTTAGGCCTCGAAGAAAATTATAGAGACGCGAAGGCCTTCGAACATGGTTTAAGAAAGGGCGATGTGGCACTTCAATCAAACTTTGAGACTACATTAATGATTATAACTGATTTTCTTAAAAATTTTAAATAATGAATTGTATTATTATTGATGATGAGCAGACTGCAAGAGCAATAATTAGTCAACTTTGTTCTGAAACAAATGACTTAAACGTGGTAGAGGAATTTTCTAATGCACTTCAGGCTATTAAATATTTAAATCAGCATGAAATTGACTTAATATTTTTAGATATTCACATGCCAGATTTTACAGGGTTTGATTTTATAGAAACACTAAAAAAACCACCAAAAATAATTTTGACAACATCAGATGATCACTTTGCGATTCAAGCATTTGAATATGAATGTATTGTTGATTATTTGTTAAAGCCAGTAACGCCAGAGCGTTTTAAAAAAGCAATTCATAAGGTAGCGGGTGAAATAAATATTTTAAATAATAAAGATGGTGTACAAAACTTTGATTCGAATTCAGCACATGATTTGTATGTAAATATTGATAGAAGACTTATAAAAATAGATATCCAAAAAATATGTCTTGTTGAAGCAAAAGGAGATTACATTAATATAAAAACAGAAACAGATAGTTTTAGAGTGCACTCGTCATTAAAAAAAATAAAGGAAAAACTTCCAGAGCAACTTTTTGTTAAAGTTCATCGATCATTCATTATTAACATTGAAAAGATTATTGATATTGAGGATAACAGTGTCTTAATTAATAAGGATGTCATTCCTGTTAGCCGATCAAATAGATCGGATTTGATGAAGCGCTTAAATTTGCTTTAAACCTTTCTTCAACGTCAAAAACTTGTAATTTAAAGATGAATATGTGTATTGTGGCGAAAATTACTGTGTCCATATCTTTGGATTGTTATTTTTGCTCAGATTCTTTCTAACAATTATTAATAGCATAAAAGAGGTTACATTTCGGTGTAGCCTTTTTTTATTTCCAATGTTGAAGCTTTTTTTACAATAGCTTACAATTATATGGCATCTCGGCCTTAAAAAGATTGGTTGTTTAGTCTTCAAAAATCATGTCAACGACAAGCTAAGTCTACCTTATCTCTGGTATTTATAAATATTTTTAGAAAAGAGAAAATCGAATTTAGTAAAAAAAGAAAAGAGTGAAGGCGCAGAAGTCATCCCTAACAAATATGCTTCACTCTTTTGAAATCTAATATTAATAATAATTAATTCTTAAGGAAATTAACCATTAGAATTCAAATGTATAGATTAGGTACAGATGGATATCTTTATTTTAGGTCAATAGTCTGTTAATATAGCTGAAGTACTAATAACTATAGGTGAATTGTTTATCAGGGTCTACTGTGATTTATTGTTGATTATAAAATTAACGGACTACCTGATAGTTGTTGGCTTATATGACTTATGTCATATAATTTAAGATTTTAAAGTTCTTAATTTGATTGTTGTTATATGAAACAAGACCAAAGACAAAACGATCTGCTTAAACACCCAAACATGTGGGTAAATATAGTCTCAAATGACTCGAGCCACGAACGCTATGTATTGAGTAGTGATAAAATTTTTAAGCGTTTAACTGAATCTGTTCAAAACGAGACGTTAATTATGTCTCAAAAACAAATGCCGCAACTGATGCGATGGCTACTAGTTTTTCCAATGACTATCCATTTCTATGTTGAGTTGTGCATGAAGTATTTTAAGGACATAAAATTTAGTTAAAATAACAAGACCTTATTTGAATAGTACAAATATTGATTAATAGCGAAAAAAGGCCTTCAGAGATGAGGGTCTTTTTTTTGATTTGGTCTTTATAACATCAAGATGCACTCAAACAATAAAGAGTTGCCCTTTCAGGAAATAGGTGATTATCCGTCAACTTATTCACCAACTAGTATTCTGTGTTGTCTTATTGAAGGACTTGGATATCGATATTACTGAGCTACTGCTTCTATCAATCAATCTCATCTAGATTACAAGCCAAGTGATGATAGCTGGACCACATTGCAAATTATTGAACATATTTATGGCCTGTCGTTAGGTTTAATATCTACCTTCAACAACAAAGAATTTGATTTTACTCAGGATGGTTTTAATTATCTTGAATAGAGAGAAAAAACGCTGCATAATTTCCTATTTGCACATGATAAATTAACGGAAGGTCCCAAATTAAATAAGATGATAATAAAATTGAAATGTACGGCAATCATATGATATTTCAGTTTTGAAATCATATTAATGGTCCAATTTCGGATGCTAAATGGCATTGTGGTCAAGTGGCAACAAGAGAAGAGCCAGTGGGAATCCAATTGATTCAAAAGTGAATGTATTCATTGGAAAGACAATGTCGTAATACAAATGGACTGCCGCTAAATAATTGGACAACTTTGTAATTTAAAAAACAAGTTCATAGCAAAAAAAAGGATGATCACTTTGCAGAGGAAAATAAATAGTTCCTAAGCGTTTGTATCCTCTAGTTTCGTAAAATTTTTGATTACGATTATTCCTCGAGAAGGTATCTAATCTAACAGATAAATACCCTTTTTCTTGAGCAAATTTTTCGGCAAAGGTCATAAGTTGCTGGGCAACACCTTGCCCTTGAAAGGTAGGATGCACAGCTAAACGATGAATGTATATGTTGTGATCTTTGGTAAACCATTGTATTGGAACATATTCATCATCTTTTACAGGTGTTAACACAATGCAACCGACTACTTTTTTATTGTGCTCGACAAGATATAATTCAGAACGTTTCACGTCATTTTCAAACGTTTTTCGATTAGGATATTGGTCGTTCCACTGATAGATTCCTTGATCAATCATGTAAGTTGCACAGGCCTTAGTAATCCCAAGAATTACATCAATATCATCAAAGGTGGCCTTTCTTATCATTAATTGTTTGGTCCGTTAATGTTAAAAGAGGATAAAAACTCCCAAATTAGTGAACTTGTATCAATATCAGCGTTATCAAACCAGGTATGCCCACCTCCATACACCTTAAAATGTTTTACGATGGATTCGTTTGTCCCATTGTCAAAAGTAATTTCATCGACAGTGATATTATTGTTGAGATCTACATCGTTTAAACTTACAATCTGCGGAGTTTCGTTGCATGCGTTGTTGCTTACCCAGTAATTTAAAACCGTCTCAATGGGGGTGGTCCAAGACTCAAAACCATTATATGAGACAACCAAATCATTTGTTCCATGTATTTGTAGCACAGGAACTTCTCTTACAGGGTCGCAATTATCTAAAGTCTCAGGAGTCATAGATCCAGTTACCGAAGCGATTGCGGCAAACGTATCACTCATTTGACAAGCTAATAAAAAACTCATAAACCCTCCGTTTGACATACCTGTAGCATAAATTCTATCTTCGTTAATATTATAGCTGTCTTTCATGGTAGTGATTAAAAAATCAGTAAAAGCAATGTCATCTGTTGTGCTATCAGATGTCCACCCACCCACATTCCAATGTGAGATTCCGAAAAGAGGACTACCTTGTGGATAAACCACAATAAAATTTTCTTGGGTGGCAATGTCATTAAATCCTGAATAGCTCATTAAAAACAAATTGCTACTTCCATAGCCATGAAAAGCAAACAATAAGGATGTTGGGATATCTGCATCATACGATTCTGGAATATAAACAAGGTAATTACGGTTGAGACCTTGAAATAATACACTATATTCATTCACGCCATAGTTAATGGAATTTGATGTGTTGAAACTAATTTCATTACCATAAAAATCACCAAGACTATTTGAAATAAAGGTCCTTGCATAATACTGCGTGTTGGACTCTAAATTTTGAAGTGTTGTACTAATTTCTGAGTCATAGAGATTTATTAATTGATCATTGGTTGAAGGGGAGGGTGAACTTGCGTAGACAAATCCCCGTCTCTCGCCGAGTGCAATATCGCAACCTTCAGATACTGCGCTTATGGTACCTGATATATTAGCAGATGATACTGTTATGTCTGTGGCAGAAAAGGTTTGTAGGGATGGTTCAAAAACACAGTTGATGGATTTATTGTCTTTTTCGCAAGATAAAAATACTACTACTACTAAAAAAAGTAATGCGCGCATGAGTTCATTGTGATTTATAAACGAAGCTACAATATTTTAGTGAATTGATAATTAAAGAAGAGGATACTACGGTTTAGTTGTTACTTTACTTAGTTGTATAATTGAGATTATGAGGATAACCATACTCCCAAGTGTTCTTGACAAAAACTCTAATTGACTCATTGGCTCGCCTTGATAGCCAAAAGTGTATAATAAGTTTAATGAAGCTATTATAATTACAAAAATCAGTATTAGTTTTTTCATACTTCAAATATAATTAAAGTAAGTTTAACCTACTTACGAGGTTTAGAAATAGCTGAACTGAAAGAAGAGGATATGCCTATGGTTTAGTTATTCTTTTCATAATTGTCATATAGATATAATGGTAGGGCTAATGAAAAGCCAACCATAAATAAAGAAATCAAATACTTTATGAACTGATTTTTACTGATTGCTTTTACTCTTAATCTGTAAATAAGAAAAATAAGAAAAGATGTGGCTGCAATAGTTAAATCAGCTATTAAAATAGTCATTGCATAATTCTGATGAATTTGTTCAAAAAATAGTGAAGTAGACCATTCCCAATTATTTGCTTCAATAAATTTAAAGATGTAATAGTAAGGGAAAGCTATTCCTACAATGCACAATATGGCAAATACTTTTTTCATAAAATAAAATTTGTAAAATTAAAGAATAATTACACTCAATAAAACAATACTTACAAGCCTTACAGATATGTAGGGCTTTTTAATTGTATAACGTTTATTTTATATTTATTTAACATTAGAATACCTGTTTAATGGTAATTTTGTATTTAGTTAGTTAATACCTGAATCAGTCAGTTATTTAAAAATAAGGTTTATCTCAATTGGTAAGCCTTTTTTTATGCCATTTTATTGAATAATAACAGCTGTACAATAAGTATAAAAATCAATGATTTAAGTGACTTTTCAATGAATTCACTAAATATCAGTACTTAAAATCAATCTTTTGAATTCAACTAAAATCAAAATTGCTGACTAAATACTGACTAAATTAGATATAAAAAAACCGTAAAATACTGTTTATAAGCATTATACGGATTTTATATGTAC